>DATJMM010000016.1:0-94727 GCA_035508735.1 Solirubrobacteraceae bacterium
GGCCGGCGCGAGCGGCTGCTCGCGCTGCTCGCGCAGCGTCCCTTCGCGTGGCGTCGCGCCCTCGGCGACGACCACGATCGAGAAGTTGCGCCCGCGCTGGTGGCGGCGGCGCAGGTGCGCGCAGACCTCTTCGACGTCGAACGGCCGCTCTGGAACGAGGATCGCATCGGCGCCGCCGGCGATCCCGGCGTGCGTGGCGATCCAGCCGGCGTTGCGCCCCATCACCTCGATCACCATCACGCGGTTGTGCGACTCGGCGGTGGTGTGCAGGCGGTCGATCGCGTCGGTCGCGATCTGCACGGCGGTCTGGAAGCCGAACGTGACGTCGGTGCCGCCGAGGTCGTTGTCGATCGTCTTGGGCACGCCGACGACGGCGACGCCGCCTTCGTGCAGGCGCAGCGCGACGCCGAGCGTGTCCTCGCCGCCGATCGTGATCAGCCCGTCGACGTGCATGCGCGCGAGCGTGCGCTGCACGTCGGCGAGTCCGTCGCCGCCATCGGCGAACGGGTTGGTGCGCGAGGTGCCGAGGATCGTGCCGCCGCGCGGCAGGATGCCGGCTGTGCTCTCGACGGTGAGCTCGACCGCGTCGCACGCGATCACGCCGCCCCAGCCGTAGCGGAAGCCGAGGAAGCTGTGCCCGGCCGGCGCGCCGCTGCGCACGACGGCCCTGATCACCGCGTTCAGGCCCGGGCAGTCGCCGCCGCCGGTCAACAGGCCGAAACGTGCCATCCGGCCAGAGGCTAGTGGTCGCGCGCTTCGGTCAGCGGCGCGTACGCGTCGGGACGCCGCGTGTCGAGCAGTGGGAACAGCTCCAACCAGTCCTCGCGCTGGTCGAGGTCCAGGTCCGCGACGATCACCGCGGGGCGCTCGCGCGGCGCCTGCACGAGCTTGCGCCCGTACGGGTCGCAGATGAACGACGAGCCGTAGAAGCGCAGCGGCGGCTCCTCGCCGGTGCGGTTGACGGCGATCATGAACACGCCGTTGGCGATCGCGTTGCCGATGATCACCTGCTCCCACAGCGGCTCGGTGTCGAAGTCGGGGTGCTCCGGCTCGGAGCCGATCGCGGTGGGGTAGACGAGCACGTCCGCGCCGGCGAGGCTGTAGGCGCGGGCGAGCTCGGGGAACCACTGGTCCCAGCACGTCGGCAGCCCCACGCCGGCGCCGTCCACGTCGGTGACGGGGAAGTGCTCCCCGTCGGCCGGGCCGGGGCGGAAGTAGCGGTCCTCGTGGTAGCCGGCGGTGACCGGGATGTGCAGCTTGCGCGTGCGCCCCGCCAGCTGGCCGTCGGGCGCGACCAGGATCGCGGTGTTGTAGCCGAGCCCGTCGTCCGTCTCGGCGCGCTCGTACAGGGAGGCGTGGACGTAGGCGCCGGTCTCACCCGCCATCTCCGCGGCGAAGCGGTGGGTGGGGCCGCCGGGGAGCGCCTCGAGCTCGACCCCGGCCGCTGCCGGGCCGGAGGGGTCGACGGCGAAGTAGCGGCTGAGCGTGAGCTCCTGCAGGCACACCAGGCGCGCGCCCTCGCCGGCCGCGAGCCTGATCGCGGCCGCCAGCGCGGCGGCGTGCTCGGCGGGATCGGGGCGCCATCGCTCCTGCACGGCCGCCACCCGCAGCGGCGGGCGCGCCGGCGCGCGCTTGCGCGCCGGCGAGGGCGGCGGCTCGGGAGCGCGGATCAGGCGGATGGCGGGCACGCGGCTCAGGGGATGAGCACGATCTTGCCGCGCGTGTGCCGCCGTTCGAGCTCGCTGTAGGCGTCGCGCACTCGCTCCAGCGGGAAGGTGGCGGCGATCGGGAGCTCGAGCCTGCCGGCATCGATCAGACCCGCCAGCTCGCCCAGCACGTGCGCGCTGGCGGCCGCAGCCGTGCCGTCGGTCTTCGTGCCGTACCGGGCGGCGGCCTCGCGGTCGATGATCGTGTCGATCCGCTCCGGGGCCGCGCCCAGCTCGATCGCGAGCTCGACGTAGCCGCCGCCGAAGGCGTCGATGAAGGCGGCCAGGCGCCCGGCGCCGAGCAGGGCCCGCAGGCGCTCGGAGAGGCTCTCGCCGTATGCGACCGGCTCGACCCCGTGCCCGCGCAGCCAGGCGTGGTTGGCCTCGCCGGCGATGCCGATCACGCGCGGCGGCGGCTCGCACGCGAGCCGCGCGAGCTGCACGGCCAGCGAGCCGACGCCGCCGGCGGCGGCTGACACGGCCAGGGTCTCTCCGGGCGCCGGCGCGACGGCGCGCACGGCTGCGTAGGCGGTGGTGCCGGCCACGAACAGCGCGCCGGCCACCTCCCAGGGAACGCCGGCGGGCTTGGCCGTGAGGTTGCGGGCGTCGACCGCCACGAGCTCGGCCTGGCTGGCGCGCTCGTCGGTGAAGCCGATCACCTCGTCGCCGACGGCGAGACCCTCGACGCCGTCGCCGAGCTGCTCGACCACGCCGGCCAGGTCGCTGCCCTGGCCGGAGGGGAAGCTGGCCGGCCAGCGCTCGTGCAGCAGGCCCTTGCGAATCGACGCCTCGCCGGGGTTGATGCCGGCGGCCTGCACGCGCACCAGCGCCTGCCCTGGGCCGGGGGAGGGGCGCTCGACCTCGCGCACCTCGAGCACGTCCACGTCGCCGTAGCGGTCGAATCTGACGGCTCGCATGCGACCCAGTCTTACAGCTCCCAGTAGCGCCCCACCTGGGCGGCGGCGCGCGATGTGAGGATCGCCTCGGGCGCGGCCGAGCGGGCGGGCTGCGCGTCGGTGAGCGCGGCGAGCGTGGCCTGCACGCTCTCGGCCAGCGCGTCGGGTTGGTAGCCGCCCTCGAGCACGAGCCCCAGCGGAGCTCCTGCCGCGCGCGCGAGGTCGCGCACGTGCCGCGCCATCTCGGCGAACGAGCCGCTCTCCAGCCGGCAGCCGGCGAGCGGGTCGAGGCGATGGGCGTCGAAGCCGGCCGAGACGAGCACGAGCTCCGGCGCGAAGGCGGCGGCGGCCGGCAGCGCCACGTGCTCGAGCAGCGACAGCCACAGATCCTCCTCGGAGCCGGCGGGTACGGGAAGGTTGATCGTGTAGCCCTCGCCCTCGCCCGAGCCGACGTCGGTGAGCGAGCCGGTGCCGGGATAGATGCCGGCCTGGTGGATGCTCGCGAACAGCACCTCGGCGCGGCGGCGGAACGCCTCGGCGGTGCCGTTGCCGTGGTGCACGTCCCAGTCGAGGATGAAGACGCGGCGCGCGTCCAGCTTGGAGAGCGCGACCTCGGCGGCGACGGCGACGTTGTTGAACAGGCAGAAGCCCATGGCGCGATCCGCTTCGGCGTGGTGGCCGGAGGGGCGTGCGCCGCTGAACGCGAGCGGCGTCTCGCCGGCGAGCAGCGCGCGCGTCATCGCGACGGCGCCGCCGGCGGCGTGCAGCGCGGCGCGGTAGGAGGTCTCGCCCACGCACGTGTCGGCGTCGATCGCGCCGCCGCCGGCCAGGCACATCTCCCTGACGCTGTCGATCAGGCGCGGCGTGTGCACGAGCTCGAGCTCGTCCTCCGCGGCGGCGGGCGCCTCGCGCCGCTCCCAGCCGAGCCAGCCGACCGCGTCGAGCCGCCGCTCGATCGCCAGCAGCCGCTCGGGCGTGTCGGGGTGCGCGGGCATCAGCGCGCGGGGATCGTGCTCGAGCGAGGCGGGGTGACGGAAGTACAGCGGCGGCGAGGCCGCCCGCGTGTCCCCGGCCCCGCCCGCCGCGGCGGCGTCCGCGCTCATCTGCGCTGCGCGCAAGCCTGCGCGGCTGGGCGTGGAGCGATGCTGGGACGCCTTGCGATCACGTGGGCGCTCAACACTATTGCCCTGCTCGTGGCCACGCGGCCGCCGCAGGGCTGCGCGAGCGAGCGCGCCGCACCAGTCCCCGGTGCCGAGGCCGGCGGCGTCGGGGCGTGGTCCGAGGGCCGCGCGGGCGCCGCGCCGGCCGTGCCGGGGGCTGGCCCCGGCACGGCCGGCAGGCCCGGCTCTACGGCCTGATCTCGGTGGCCGCGGCGGCGGTGTTGGTGGACGCGGCCAGCGCGATGGTGGAGAACGCGGAGCTCCAGCTCTTGCCGGCGTTCAGCGAGTAGGCGCTGAACAGCGCCTGTTCGCCCGCGCTCAGTTCGTGTTCGCCGGTGCTGAGTTCGAAGGCGGTGGAGCTGCTGGTGCTCGGCAGGCCCACGTCTCCGCTCTGCACTCCCGCGATCGAGCCGACCGTGCGCACGCGTACGCCTTCGCACCCGAATTCGGCCAGGTAGGGTTCGTGTTCGCCGCTGCTCAGCTGCACCCACACCTGCCCTTCGACCGGTCCCAGCAGTCGCGTGCGCAGCTCGTTGGTGACGATCACGCCGGGCGTGGGCGAGCCGGTGCCGTTGACGCCTTCGCTCGTGCACTTCTTGCCGCTGGCCTGGCAGCCGGTCAACGTGAAGCGCTCGAGCCCGCTGTGGACGCCGGTGATCTCGCCCACGCCGGAGCCGGCCGAGCACACCACGCTCTTGCCCAGCGACGGCGCCTGCAGCGTGACCGCTCCGGTGGTTGAGGTGTAGCCGGGGCCGGGCTCGACTTCGTAGCTGCCCTTGCCGGGCTTGGCGGCCTTGGTGGTGCAGCCGGCGTCGGTGTAGTCGCCCTTCTTCTGCGGCGCGCACGTCGGCGCCGGGCCGGGTTGGAATTCGTAGTGGCCGCGGTGTTCGACGGGCTGGCCGTGCTTCTCGGCGAACTGGGTGCAGCCGGGGTCGACGTAGTTGCCCTTCTTCTGCGCCACGCACTGGCCGTATTCGGGCGCGGCGGCCGCGCTCAGCGTGGTGAACGTCTGGTTTTCGCCCTGGGTGGTTCCCAGCGGGTTCGTGCCGACGACGCGGTAGTCGTAGGTGGTGCCTTCGCTCAGCCCGCTGAGCTGGGCGTAGTCCGACCAGCGTCCCTTCGGCAGGTAGGAGCACGGCACGCTGTGCCCGTAGGCGGTGCCGGTGCCGTATTCGAAGGCGCAGCCGGTGAGCGGTTCGCCGTTGGGGTTGACCATGCCGTTGAGCTTGGCCGAGACCTGCGAGACGCCGCTGGCCGGTTCGGTGACCGACGTGGGCGGCCCCGGTTCCTGCGGGGTGATGTGCAGGTCATAGGGGTTGTTGGGGCCTGACAGCAGCAGCGTGAGCGCCGGAGCGAGCAGCACCGAGAGCCCTTCGCAGCGGATCGGCGGCAGCGTGACCACGCCAGTGAAGTGCGTGCCGACTTCGACCAGTTCGGTGGAGGTCAGCGTGTCGGTCAGGTTGAGGTCGAGCGGTTCAGCGGTTTCACACTTGGTGGGAAGTTCAACTCCGAAGATGCCCGTGGCGGTGATGCCGAGGATCGCCTTGGTGGCGACTTTCAATGTCACACATTCGCCTCCGAACCGGCCTTCGGGGCAATCGCCGGCAGGAGCCGGGACGATCGTGCCCTGGGCGGTGCCGACCTGCGTGAACGTCGTGCCGACGGTGGTGGGGATGATGCCCACAAGTTTCAGCGAGGCGGTGAAGGGAGGCACCGTGATGCCGCCTTCGAGCGTGCCTTCAAACGGCGGCTTCAACGACACCAGCGCTTCGCCGTTGAAGGTGGAGCCTTTGGGAAGCGTGACCGGTTCGTTCAGCTTAGCCGGCGTGAGCGAGCCCCATACCGCCCAGTTCTTGAAGGGGAACGCGACGCTCGCCAAAGCTGTTGCCGACGCGCCCGCGGATACCGCGAGGGCGCCCATCAGCGTGAGCACGAGCGCCACGCGTCGAGTCTTTCGTGACATGCGAAACCATCTCCTCCTGGTGCTGGTCTGAGGACCGCTTGAATCGAGAACGCCGCTGCGGCGCACCGAGACTATACGCATATTTTCTTGAACTTGACAAGTACCTTACGCGTGTTTTATAACTATGGGCCACGGCCCTTTCGTGGTGTGTGAATCAGGTAATTCACGTTTTATTGGGCGCGCACGGGGCCCTGGTGCGAAAGTCCGTGCAGCGAGGCCGAAGGGCCGTGCGGCGAGGCGCGAAGCGGCGCGGAACGAGGCGGCGCAGCGGGACGCGGACGGCCGCTGGGCGCACCGGCGCGACCCGGCGCGTGTCAGAGCTCTGACACGCAAAAAGAGGGCCGCGCCGCCGGGACGCGGCCCCCTCGAGGGATGGACGAGAGATATGGCGCAGGCAACGTAGCGCCGGCGGCGGACGGCATTGGGCGGCGGCGGACGGCATGCGGGGGCGGGGGCGGCGGCGGCGGACGGTATGCGGCGGCGGCGGACGGCGGCGGACGGTATGCGGCGGCGGCGGGCGGCGGGCGGCGCAGGCACGGCTGGCGCGAGCGGGAAGGTCTGGGCGTGCGGCGCGTCTTGGCTTTCGTGCGGTCTTACGGACAACCCCGTGGGATCGGGACGACCCCCGCGGGATCACCGGGATCCCGCGATCAGCTGAGAGGTGCAGATGAGAACCAAACGTGTTTCCCTGTTGGTGGCCGTGGCAGGCGCGACGGGCGTGATCTGCGCGGCGGCGGTGGCCGGGGCGCTGGCGGCGCGTCCGGCGGCGCATGCGGCGGGCGCGGCCAAGGTGGAGCTGCGGCACACGCGCCTGGGCGCGATCCTGACGAGTGCGTCGGGCCTGACGTTGTACGAGTTCACGCGCGACCGGCGCGACGAAGACAGCTGCGCGAAGGTCGCGGGCTGCCTGCGCGAGTGGCCGGCGCTGGTGAGCGGCGGGCAGCCGAGCGCGGGCACGGGCGTGAAGGCGTCGCTGCTGTCGACGATCCGGCTGGCGGGCGGCGCGCGGCAGGTGACCTATGCGGGTCACCCCCTGTACACGTTCACGGACGACACGCCGGGCGAGGTCTCCTACGTGGGCGAGCGGGAGTTCGGCGGCACGTGGGATGCGCTGTCCGCCGGCGGGACCGCGATCAGGTAGGGCGGCGCGGCGGTCGGGCCCCGGCTCAGGTCCGGGGTCCGATCGACCGATGCTGAGAGGGTGTCTGTAACGTCCGCGCCGGCACGCCCCGAGGACCCGCTCCTGGCGAGCGCGGATCGCGCTGCCGAGGCGGCGCTGAGAGAGCTCCCGGAGGCGCTGGTGCTGGTCTTCGACGGCCGCCTGCGTACGCTGCGCGCGGGCGGCGCGGCGCTCGATCGCGTCGGCGAGGAGAGGGCGCTGGGCGCCGGCGTGGAGCTGGCGAAGGCGCTGCCGGCGGAGCTGTGGCGCGAGGCGCGGGCGCTGTTCGAGTCGGCGCTGGAGGGCGAGACGCGCTCGCGCGAGCTGTGGCTCGAGGAGGACGGGCGCTGCCTGGAGCTCGAGCTGGGGCCGGCGCGCGCGGCCGCGGCGGACGGCGCGGCGGGCGTGGCGCTGTTGCTGGACGCGACGGCGCGGCGCGGCGCGGAGCTGCTGGCGGGGGCGCGGCGCTCGCCGCAGGCGCTGACGGGCGCGGGCGGCGCGCCGGTGCTCGGCCTGCTGGACATGGAGGGGCGCTGGCTGCTGGCGAGCCGCGCGCTGTGCGACCTCACGGGCTACACGCCGGCGGAGCTGGCGGGCAGTCGCCTGGAGCAGATCGTGCACGCGCAGGACGCGCGCGCCGACGGCGATCAGCGCAGAAGGCTGCTGGACGGCGAAGGCGCGGCCTACCGGCGCGACTGGCGCGTGTACGACGCGGCGGGCGAGACGCTCTCGACGATCGCCTCGGTGTCGCTGGTGCGCGAGCGCGGCGGCTCGCCGCTGTGCTACGCGGTGCAGGTCCAGGACGTGTCCGAGCGTCGCCGCCTGGAGCAGGAGCTGCGCGGCCTCAGCGACCACGACCCGCTGACGGGCCTGCGCAACGCGCGCCTGTTCGCGCACGACCTGCGACTGCAGGTGGCGCGCTCGCGCCGCTACGGCGAGGTGGCCGGGCTGATGGTGCTGGACGTGGACCTGCCGGGGCTGGGAGCGGCGCCGGCGGCGGAGGAGGCGGCGCTGGGGGCGGTGGCGCGCGCGCTCACGCGCAGGCTGCGCGAGACCGACCTGGTGGCGCGGATCGGGGCGCGCCGCCTGGCGGTGCTGCTGCCGCACATCGACGAGCAGGGGCTGGCGGTGGTGGCGGACGGAGTGGAGCGCGCGGTGCTGGCCTGCTCGGTGGACGTGGGCCGGCTGCTGGCGCGCCCGGCGCCGAGCGTGGGCTCGACCGTGATCGACCGCGGTTGCGCGGGCGCCGAGCAGGCGCTGCTGGCGGCCGACCGCGCGGTGCGCTCGGCCAGGCGCTGCGACTGAGAGCGGCGTCGCGGGACGCGTGCTCGGAGCCAGCCGCGGCGGACAATACGCTCAGGGCATGAAGCCGAACGAGCGCCTGGCGGTGATCGACCTGGGGTCGAACTCCTTCCGGCTGGTGGTGTTCAAGGCGGGCGCGGGATGGTGGCGGCGCACCGACGAGATCTACGAGCCGGTCCGCATCGGCGAAGGCATGAGCGCGAGCGGCCGCCTGGGCGAGCGGCCGATGGAGCGCGCGCTGGCGACGCTGGACGTGTTCGCGCACTTCTGCCGGGCGAGCGGCCTGGCGGCGGGGGAGGTGGACGCGGTGGCGACCAGCGCGATCCGCGACGCGGAGAACGCGCAGCGGTTCCTGGAGCGCGCGCGCGAGTGCCTGGGGCTGCCGATTCGCGTGCTGAGCCGCGAGCAGGAGGCGCGCTACGGGTATCTGGCGGCAGTCAACTCGACGACGCTGGCGGACGGCGGGGTGCTCGATCTCGGCGGCGGCTCGCTGCAGCTGGTGCGCGTGCGCGCGCGTGCGCTGGACGCGTCGGGCTCGTGGCCGCTGGGCACGGTGCGCATGAGCGAGCGCTTCCTGCCGCCGAACGGCCCGGCCAAGCGCAAGCAGCTGGAGGAGCTGCGCGCCTTCCTGGCGGAGCGCCTGGCGCAGGCGCGCTGGCTGGCGAGCGACGCCGAGCAGGGCGTGGCCGGGCGGCTGGTGGGGATCGGCGGGACGGTGCGCAACCTGGCGGCGGCGGCGCAGCGGGCGGCGGGGCTGCCGTCGAACGGGGTGCAGGGCATGCTGGTGCGGCGCGATGCGCTGGAGCGCCTGATCGAGCGCCTGGCGGAGCTGCCGGCGGCCGAGCGGGCGAGCGTGCCGGGCATCAAGCCGGCGCGGGCCGATCTGATCCTGGCAGGGGCGGTGGCGGTGCACAGCGTGCTCGCGCGCGGAGGGTTCGAGGCGCTGGAGACGACCGAGGCGGGGCTGCGCGAGGGCGTGTTCTTCGAGCGCTTCCTGGGGACGGCGGCGGAGGGCGCAGGCGGGCAGCCGCTGTTCGCGGACGTGCGCCGGGCGAGCGTGCTGAACATGGCGGCGCAGTACGAGGTGGACATGGAGCACACCGAGCACGTGGCGGCGCTGGCGCTGGGGATGTTCGACGAGCTGGCGCGGCTGGGCCTGCACGGGGGAGACACGAGGGAGCGCGAGCTGCTGTGGGCGGCCTGCATGCTGCACGACATCGGCATGTCGATCGACTACGACGACCATCACAAGCACTCGCGCTACCTGATCCTCAACGGCGCGCTGCCGGGCTTCACGCCGGTGGAGACGGCGATCGTGGCCCAGGCGGCGCGCTACCACCGCAAGGGCATGCCCACGCCGGGGCCGCTGGCGGCGCTGTTCGGCGAGGGCGACGCGGCGCGGCTGGACCGCTGCGCGACGCTGCTGCGCCTGGCCGAGGACCTGGAGCGCTCGCGCGACCAGCTGGTGCGCGACACGAGCCTCGCGCTCCACAACGGCTCGGTGGAGCTGCGGCTGATCGCGGAGGGCTCCTCGGCGGTGCCGCGCTGGGCGGCGGGTCGCGAGCGCGAGCTGTTCGCGCGCGCCTTCCACCGCGACCTGTCGGTGGCGGCCTGAGTGCGGGCGCGCGCCCCGCGCCGGCAGTCGAAAGTCAGCGGCTGCGAACGGTTTGGCGGGCGAATATTTCGTCTGCTTGCACCGAGCCGCGCCTTTTAGTCGGAATTAGCGAGGATGCGAGGGCCGCGGCTTCACTCCGGGGTGGGCATCGGCGGTACGGTGTAGCCGTCCTCGAGGACGCGTGGACGGCCGCCTCGACGCTCCCGGCACGGGGCCGGACAGGCGGCGAGGGGCCGGCCGACAGGGAGGGTCTGTCTCGTTCGCCCGGGCAGGCCCTCCCGCTTTTCGAGCCCGCACGAGCGAGCCGCACTTGCTCGAAAATGTACCGCCTGTATGTAGCGATGCGGTGCGGGCGCCCCGTTTCTGCCGGACGTTGCGGGCTTTTCGCCGCCGCCTTTCGTCTGCCCCGGACCGGCATCGCTCGGGAATGTCTCCGACTCGCGCGTACGGCTCAGCCGGCGGCGGCGAGCGCGCGCTGGCGCCCGGCGCAGTCGAACAGCACGAGGCCGAAGGGGTAGGGGACGGGCGAGCGCCACTGCGTGGGGGCGAGCTCGCGGCAGGCGTGCAGCACGGCGACGGTGGCGCGGTTGCCGCCGCGCAGCGAGTACTCGCCGCCGAGCAGCACGTAGCGCGCCTGGCGGCGGGCGACGAGGCGCGCGAGGCCGCGCCCGTCGAGCGCGGGGTCGGTGCCGCTGTAGCCGCCGAGCGCGCCGGCGGGCAGGCCCATCAGCATCATCGGGGCGGCGGTGTCGGAGGCGACGGTGAGGAGCGCCCAGCGCGAGCCGGGCCGGTGCGTGGCGGCGAAGTCGACGAGCGCGCGGTCGATGGCTTCGTCGCGCGCGTTGACGCCGTAGCCGCCGGGGCCGGCGAAGGCGTTGGGGCCGGCGACGGGGAAGGTGCCCTCGACGGGCGCGAGCCAGGTGGTGGCGGCGTAGGCGGCGGGCGCGGCGAGCAGCGCGAGGAAGGCGAGGCCGAGCGCGGGCGCGGCCAGGCGGCGGGCGGCGAGCAGCGCGCAGAAGCAGGCGGCGAGCACGGCGGCGAGCGGCACGCCGAGCCAGGTGGCGTAGTGCTCGCGGTGCAGCAGCACGACCTGCACGAGCGCGGTGGTGGACAGCGCGCAGGCGGCGAGCGCGAGCGCGAGCAGCCGCCGGCGGCGCTGGGGCGCGCGCGCGAGCTGAACGGTGGCGAGCGCGCCGGCGCCGGCCATGGCGGCGCTGCCGGGCGCGAGCGCGGAGACGTAGTAGGGGTGCACGATGCCCTTGGAGAGGCTGAGCACGGCGGCCTCCACCAGGAACCAGCCGCCGAGCACGATGGCGAGCGCGAGCCGAGGGTCGCGCCGCCGCGGCAAAGGCTCCCCGAGGGCGGGCTGCGGGCGGTCGAGCAGCGCGAGCGCGAGCAGCGCGATCAGCCCGAACAGGGCGAGCGGCAACAGCCAGGCGGCCTGGTCGTCGAGGCCCCGCTGGAACAGCCGCAGCGGACCGGGCGAGCGGCCGAAGGGGATCGGGTCGCGTTCGCGCCCGCTAACGGTCCGCGGCGCGGAGTGCGGCTCGCCGGCGGGCGCACGCTCGCCGGGCGCGGGCGGCGGCTCGCCGGCGTGGCGCGCGCGGGCGACGGCGTCGACGCGCTGCTCCTGCTTGGCGGGCACGTAGGCGCCGGCCTTGACGACCACGCTGTTGGGGCCGCCGGCCTGCCCTTCGACGCGGCCGAGGCCGTTGTAGTCGAAGGTGAGCCCCAGCTCGGAGTTGTCGGTGGAGCTGCCGACGTAGGGGCGCTTGGCGGCGGGGGTGGCGTCGACGAGCAGGATCCAGGCGAACGACACGGCGAGCGTGACAAGGCCGGCGCAGAGCAGCTGCACGAGCCGTCGCCGCGGCGAGCCTGGGGCGCAGACGAGGTAGCCGAGGGCGATGCCGGGCACGACGAGGTAGGCGGCGAGCGTCTTGGTGTTGAAGGCGAGCCCGACCAGCAGCGCGCAGGCGAGCAGCGTGCGCAGGCGCCCGGAGCGGCAGGCGCCCAGCGCGAGCGCGCAGGCGCCGAGCATCAGCGCGAGCAGCAGCGGGTCGACGCCGTTGTCGCGGGAGACGGCGACGAAGGAGGGGAAGACGGCCAGCGCGAGCGCGCCGGCGGTGGCGGCGCCGGCGCCGAGGTGGCGGGCGAGCAGCACGTACAGCAGCGCCACGGACAGCACGCCGAGGATCGCCTCGGGGAGCAGCAGGCTGAGCGGCGAGAAGCCGAACAGCTTGGCGCTGGCGACCTGCAGCCACAGCGCGAGCGGCGGCTTGTCGACGCTGACGAGGCCGCCGGGGTCGAAGGAGGCGAACAGGAGGTTGTGCAGCGAGCGCAGCATCGACTGCGCGCCGGCGGAGTAGAAGATGTTGGCGTAGCCGTTCTGGGAGAGCGCTTTGGTGTTGAGTACGGCGGCGAGCGCGACGGCCACGGGCAGGCCGGCGTGCCGCGCGAGCGGGAACCTCACGCGGGCAGCGCCTCGATCAGCCGCTCGAGGTCGCCCTCGTGGTTCCACGCGCCGACGGAGGCGCGCAGCCAGGGGCGGTCGGGGATGCTGCGCACGACCACGCCGTGCTCGGCGAGCAGGGCGCGCTCGCCCTCGGGGTCGGCGCTGGTGAAGGAGACGAGCGTGGTGTGGGCGCGCGGCGCGATCTCGCGGCGGCGCTCGCGCAGCAGCTCGGCCAGGCGCGCGGCGAGCGCGGCGGCGTGCTCGTGCACCGCCTGCCAGCCGGCGGACTCGAGCACCTCGCAGGCGGCGAGCGCGCAGGCGGCGGTCTCGGCGTTCATGGACATGGTGTCCAAGCGCCGCGCGTCGGGGTGCAGGCTGGCGTCGAGGCCGCTGCCGGGGTCCTCGAGGTTGGCGTAGCCGCGCCGGGACACGGCGAGGCGCTGGCGCAGCTGCGGGCTGACCCACAGCATGCCGGCGCCGTCGGGCCCGCACAGCCACTTCTGCCCGGCGCCGGCGTAGGCGGCGCAGCCGAGCGCGCGCACGTCGACGGGCACGGCGCCGACGCCCTGGGCGCCGTCGAGCAGCACGGGCACCTCCAGCTGGCCGAGCTCGGCGGGGGCGAGCGAGCCGCTTACCCAGCCGACGTGCGAGCAGGCCACCAGTCGCGTACGCGGCCCGACGGCTTCGGCGATCTCGGCGAGCGGCGCTTCGCGCACGGACACGCGGCGCAGCTCGCGCGCGGCGGACAGCGCGCCGAGCAGCCCTGGGTGCTCCTCGTCGCTGGTGAGGATCTCATCGCCTGCGCGCAGCTCGAGCCCGGCGATGACCTGCGCCATGCCCTCGCTGGTGCAGGTGGTGAGCGCGACCTCCTCGGCGCGGGCGCGCAGGACGCGGGCGTAGGCCTCGCGCAGCGCGTCGGCTAGCTCCTTGCGCCGCTGGAAGTGCGCGATCGCGCGACCCTCGCCGAGCTCGCGCGCGAGCTCGCGCTGCGCGGCCTGCACGGCGCACGCCGGCAGCGGGCCGTCGGTGCCGGCGTTGAGGTAGGCGAGCGTGCCGAGAACGGGGAACTCCTCGCGCAACCCGGGCAGGCTCACAGTGCGCGAGAATAGCCGCATGTGCAGCGCCGATCCGCAGCAGCCACTGTGGGAGCCGTCGCCGGCGCAGCTCGAGCAGGTGGAGATGACGCGCTTCATGCGCTGGGCGGGCGAGCGCCGCGGGGCGCGCTTCGCGGACTACGACGAGCTGTGGCGCTGGTCGGTGTCGGACCTGGAGGCGTTCTGGGCGCTGGTGTGGGAGTTCTGCGGCGTGCGCGCGTCGCGTCCCTACGAGCGCGTGCTGGGCTCACGCGAGATGCCGGGCGCGCGCTGGTTCGAGGGCGCGCGGCTGAACTACGCGGAGAACCTGCTGGCGCACGGCGAGGGCCGCGAGGGCGAGGTGGCGGTGGCGCACTGCTCGGAGCTGCGCCCGCAGCTCCAGGAGATCACCTGGGGCGAGCTGAGCGCGATGGTGGCGTCGGCGGCGGGCGGCCTGCGCGCGCTGGGGGTGGAGCGCGGCGACCGCGTGGTGGCGTACATGCCGAACATCCCCGAGACCCTGATCGCGCTGCTGGCGAGCGCGAGCATCGGCGCGATCTTCTCGAGCGCGGCCCCGGAGTTCGGGGCGCGCAGCGTGATCGACCGCTTCGCGCAGATCGAGCCGAAGGCGCTGCTGGCGGTGGACGGCTACCGCCACGGCGGCAAGGACTTCGACCGCGCCGAGAACGTGCGGCGCATCCTCGCGGAGCTGCCGACGGTGGAGCACGTGGTGGTGCTCCCATACCTGTCCGAGGATGATTTTGATGAGGCCGCCTTCGGCGGCGGGGGAGGCGTTCGCAGCGTCGTCACCTGGGACGGCCTGCTCACCGCCGGCGAGGGCTCGCCCCCGCGCTTCGAGCAGGTGGGCTTCGAGCACCCCCTGTGGGTGCTGTACTCCTCGGGCACGACGGGCCTGCCGAAGGCGATCGTGCACGGCCACGGCGGCATCCTCCTGGAGCAGTGCAAGAAGCGCCTGCACCTGGACCTGCGCGCGGGCGACCGCATGTTCTGGTTCACGACGACGGGCTGGATGATGTGGAACTTCCTGGTGGGGTGCCTGCTCTCGCAGGCGGCGATCGTGCTCTACGACGGCAGCCCGGCGCACCCGGATCTCGACTGCCTGTGGGATCTGGCGGAGCGCGCGGGGATCACGTGCATGGGGGTGAGCCCTGGTCTTCTGGCGAGCTGCGAGAAGGCGGGGCTGGAGCCTGGCAGCGCGCACGATCTGAGCCGCCTGCGGGCGCTGGGCGCGACGGGCTCGCCGCTGTCGCAGGAGAGCTTCAAATGGGTGTACCGGCACGTGAAGGAGGACGTGTGGCTGTTCTCCACGAGCGGCGGCACGGACGTGTGCACGGCGTTCGTGGCGGGGTGCCCGCTGCTGGCGGTGTACGAGGGCGAGCTGCAGTGCCGGGCGCTGGGCTGCGCGGTGCGGGCGTGGGACGGGCGCGGCAACAGCCTGGAGGACGAGGTGGGCGAGCTGGTGATCACCGAGCCGATGCCCTCGATGCCGTTGTACCTGTGGGGCGACGCGGACGGCTCGCGCCTGCGCGAGAGCTACTTCGCGATGTTTCCGGGCGTGTGGCGCCACGGCGACTGGATCCGCATCACGCCGCGCGGCGGCGCGGTGATCTACGGGCGCTCGGACTCCACGATCAACCGCCAGGGCGTGCGCATGGGCACGGCGGAGATCTACCGCGCGGCGCTGGCCGTCCCGGACGTTCTCGACGCGCTGGTGGTGGACGTGACGCGCCCGCAGGAGCAGGGCGGGGGACAGGGCGAGCTGTGGATGCTGATGTTCGTGGTGCTGCGCGAGGGCGCCGAGCTCGACGAGCAGCTCACGGCCGCGATCAAGCGGCGCATCCGCGATGACTGCTCGCCGCGGCACGTGCCGAACGAGGTGCGCCAGATCGCAGAGGTGCCACGCACGCTGTCGGGGAAGGTGCTGGAGGTGCCGGTGAAGCGCATCCTGATGGGCGCGCCGCCGGAGCAGGCGGCGAGCGTGGAGTCGCTGGCGAACCCGCGCTCGCTGGACTACTTCGTGGAGCTTGCGCGCAGGCTGGGCGCCGCGACGAGCTCGCGCTGAGCCCGGTCCCGGCAGCCGGGCTGCGGTCCCGGCCGCGGCAGCCGGGCGGCGGTCAGGGCAGCCACGCGGCGGTCAGTGGTAGTGCTCGGGCGCGTGTTCGAGCCGCGACCAGTTCTCTGGGTCGTGCCCGAACACGAGCAGCGGCTCCCCCTGCGGGGACGATGCGAGCTCGCGGGCGATCCCGCGCAGGCGCTCGCGCGAGCGGGCGGCCTCGTCGGCCGAGTGCAGGGCTCGCGGGCTCTGTGATCCCTCCCATTGCGCGCGGTTGTCGACGGCGTCGGCGGTGAGCAGCACGGAACCCGTCTGCTCGAGCTCGAGTAGGAGCGAGACGTGGCCGGCCGAGTGCCCAGGCGTCTGCAGCAGCATCACGGCGCCGTCGCCGAAGAGGTCGAGGTCTCCCTCGAACGGCTGCCAGTCGAGCTCCGGCTGCTCGTAGTCGGCCCTGACGTAGCCGTGCGCCAGCGCGTGCTCGATCGTGCGCGCGCTCTCCAGCTCCGCGGCGTGCACGAGAACCCTGGCGGCGGGAAAGTGTCCGAGCGCGCCGGCGTGGTCGATGTGCAGGTGCGTCTGCACGATCCAGCCGATCGCCTCGGGCGCGATCCCGAGCCGGCTCAGCTGTGCGCCGCAGTGCTGCTCCTCGCTCATGTGAACCGTGAATACGTCCGCGAGCGCTCCCCAGTGCGCGTGCGCGTCGCGCGCGACCGCGAGCGGGTTGCCGCCGTCGACGAGAACGTTGCCGCGCAGGTGGCGGATCAGGTAGAACGGCACCGGCACCTCGATCCCCTGCAGCCCGAGGGTTCCGCTGCTGAACAGGTAGAGCTCCGCGCCCGCCACCGCGCGGGATCGTATGCGAGTCCAGGGGCGGGATGTCCAGGCCCCGCGAAAGCCGGGCGGGGAGGATCAGGACCGGCCGTCGCGCTCGCGCTGTTCGCGCTCTCGCCGCCAAGCACCCTCGTCGGCTTCGACGGGAGCCGGTTCGCCTCCGGGAGCCGGTTCGTCGCCGGGGCGCTGGGCGCCTGCGTCGGGATCGCCAAGCAAGGTGTTCGCCCGAGCCGGCGGCACGCCGTCGTCCGGCGGCAGGCCGTCGGCGAGGCGTTCGAGTTCGAGCGCGTAGCGTCGGCGCTCCAGTTGTGCGAGCTCCCCCTCCGGGGACGACGCGGCCGCGACGGGGTTCGCGAGCGCCGGTGGTGCATGGACCTCTCGAGCGGCGGCCTCGGACGCCGGCCGGGGATTCGCGGCGACCGGCTCCGTGACGCCCGGCGCGCGGGGGCGGGGGCCGTTGGCGGCGAGGTCTGTGATGTCCGGGGCGTGATTGACGTCCGGGGCGTTCGAGTGAGCGTCGTTGGCGGCGGGGCCTGCGATGCGCTGGGTGGGGGCCGGGGGGTCCGTGATGCCGGGGGCGGGGGCCGAGGGGTCCGTGATGCGCTGCCTGTGGGAGAGGGGGGCGTAGCCGGGCTCGGCGGCGGCCCTCGCGCGGGCGAGCAACGACCCTCCCTGCGTGGCCATTCGGTAGGTGCCGGCGAGCAGCTCGTCGACCGCCTCGTCGATGTCGCGCGCGAGCAGCTCGACGTCGGGCAGCGCCTCGCGGTCGGCGTAGACGCCGAAGCACGCCTGCCCGCCGACGCTGACCATGCCGACGGACAGCGCGTGGTGGTCTGACAGCGGCACCATCGGGTAGATCGCCTGCAGCTGGCAGCCGAGCATGTACATCGGCGCGGTGGGGCCGGGGATGTTGGAGACCACGAGGTTGAACGCGCGGGGGCTCGCAAACAGCCTGGAGAGGGCCTGCTGCACGGTGGCGGGCACGCGCGAGGCGGCCTTCAGCACGAGATCCGACCCCTCCGGCTCGCCCTCGCGCTTGCAGCGGGTCATGCTCGCGTGCACCTCGTACAGGCGGGCGAGCGGATCGGGCTCGTGGCAGGGCAGCTCGGCGAACACGAAGGAGATGTGGTTGCCGACGCCCTCGCCGCCGCCGCGCACGCTGACGGGGACCATCACCTTCAGCGCCACCGGCTCCTCGCCGCGGCGCAGCAGATAGGCGCGGATGCCGCCCGCGACGGCTGCGAGGATCACGTCGTTGACGGTGGTGCCGTAGGCGCGCCTGATCGTGCGCAGGTCCTCGAGCGGGCGCTGCACCCAGGTCAGGCGTCGCAGCCGCGAGAGCGGTTCGTTGAGCACGCTCGGCGGCGCGGGGCGCAGCAGCTGGTCGACCACGCGCAGGGCGCGGAGCGCGCCGCGGGTGGTCTGCTGCGCGACCGGGCCCGGCGCGCCCGCGAGGCGCAGCGGCCACTGCAGCAGGTCGAGGTTCCCGTCCACGAGGTCGCGCAGGCCGCGCGCGAGCATGCGCTCGCCGCGCGGCTCGGGCTCGGCCTGCCACTGCGCCCGCTCGTAGGCGACGGGCTCGGGGGTGGGGTCGAGCAGCAGCGAGGCGAGCTCCAGCGCGGCAAGGCCGTCGACCATGCAGTGGTGGGTCTTGCCGACGATCGCGAAGCGCATGTGGGCGGCGTCATGGCAGATCCACATCTCCCACAGCGGGCGGTCGCGTCGCAGCGGGATCGACATCGTCTCGTCGATCAGCTTCTCCAGCGAGCCGGGAGCCCAGTAGACGTGGCGGTCGATCGAGAAGCAGGGGTCGTCGACCCACTCCGGCGCCTGCACCCCCAGCGGCACCGAGGCGAGCTTGTGGCGGTAGCGGGGGGCGTGGCCGAGGCGCAGCTCGATGTGGTCGCGCAGCTCGGCGAAGCTCGGCAGGCGGCCGTCGGCGGGCGAGAACAGCGCGACCCAGCCGATGTGCATGTGCGCGGTCGGCGTCTCGACGGCGAGGAACGACGCATCGAGCGCGGACAGGCGCTGGCGGGTCACTCGGCGCCCACCAGCGGCACGCTCGGGACGGCGGCGCGCACGCGCGTGCGCGGCCGCGACGGGCGCCCGCGGAGCGCGGCGCGCGGGAGGCGCCTGCGGCCCCATTCGGCGGCCACGGCGAAGCGCATCAGCCGCTCGAAGTAGCTCGACAGCGGGGCCGTCTCGACGCCGCTGTCGCGCAGCGCGACACGACAGCGGCGATCGTCGAAGCGCACGCGGGCGGCGAAGTAGGGGAACAGGATCTCGCTGCGCCGCAGCGCGCGGCGGCTGCGCTCGTCGGCGGCGGCGCGCACGAGCAGCGGGTGCACCACGCGCCGGTACAGCGCCGGGTCGACCAGGCGCGGCGCGGGGCGTTTGAAGAACGCGCTGGCGAGCTCGACGAGCTCGCCGACGGTGCTGGCGTGCTGGCCGGCGGTGAGGTGGAAGGTCGCGCCGCACGCCTCCGGGCACTGGCTGAGCGCGAACGTCGCGTCGGCGACGTAGTCCACGGGCACGACGTCGACGGGCGAGTCGCCTCGCGCCGGCAGGGCGGCGTAGGCGCCGCGGGCGAACGCCCGCAGCGGCCAGTAGAGCACGTTGAACGACGCGGTCCAGCCGCTCGCGCGCTCGCCGACCACGATGCTGGGCCGCACCACGGTCAGCGGCAGCTCGCGGTGGGAGCGGGCGATCATGCACTCGGCCTCGAACTTCGAGCACTCATACGTGTTGCGAAAGCTCTGCCCCACGTCGAGCTGGTCCTCGCTGAAGCAGCCGGCGTGCTCGCCGGCGACGTAGGCGGTGGACACGTAGGAGAGGCGCCGCAGCGAGCCGCGCGCGTGGCAGCGCTCGGCGAGCTCGAGCACGCGGCGGGTGCCGTCGAGGTTGATCGCGCGGGCCTGCTGCGCGCCCAGCTCGAACGAGACCGACGCCGCGCTGTGGACGATCTCGCCGATCCGCTCGGCGAGCCGGTCGAGGCCGCCGGCCACGGCCATGCCGGGGCGGGTGATGTCGCCGCGCACGGCCGTGACGCGGCCGTCGTGGGGATGGTCGGCGCCGAACAGCTCGACCAGCGTGCGGCGCAGGCGGGCCTGCGCCGCGGTGTCGCTGTCGGCGCGCACGAGCACGTGCACGGGACGATCGGTGCGCTCCAGGTAGCGCACCAGCAGCTCCATGCCGAGGAACCCGGTGCCCCCGGTCAAGAACACAGCGTCGGTCATGCTCCCCACATCCTCCCGCACACACTTGACAGCACGGCAATCGATTGGTCGCAGCATGTCGAGATGACGCGCTACGTGCGTCGCGAAAGGACGCAATCTGGGCACAAATCGAAATCGTCCCCGCGCGTGTGCGCGTTCGCGGTGCGGCCAGCCGCCGTTCCTCGCGCCGGCTACAGCCCCAGCGAGCGGCCGACGATCTCCTTCATGATCTCGTTGGCGCCGCCGTAGATGCGGGTCACGCGGGCGTCGGTCCAGGCGCGGGCGATGGGGTACTCGCGCATGTAGCCGTAGCCGCCGAACAGCTGCAGGCAGCGGTCGATCGCGCGGCCCTGCAGGTCGGTGCACCACCACTTGGCGGTGGCGGCGTCCTCGGGGGTGAGCTCGCCGGCGTTCAGCGCCTGCGCGCAGCGGTCCACGAACGCGCGCGCCACCTGCACTTCGCCGTGGACCTCCGCGAGCGTGAAGCGCGAGGACTGGAAGGAGCCGATCGGCTGGCCGAAGGCACGGCGCTCGCGCACGTAGGAGAGCGTCCACGACAGCGCTGCCTCGGCCGCCGCCACCGCGGAGGCTGCGATCGAGAGGCGCTCCTGCGGGAGGTTGGAGACGAGGTAGACGAAGCCCTCGCCCTCGCTGCCGAGCAGGTTCTCGACCGGCACCCGCACATCCGCGAACGACAGCTCGGCGGTGTCCTGGGCGTGCTGGCCGATCTTCTCGAGCTTGCGCGAGCGCTCGAAGCCCTCCATCCCCCGCTCGAGCACCAGCAGGCTGATGCCGCGGTGGCGCTCTGACGGGTCGGTCTTCACGGCGGTGATCACGAGGTCGGCGTTGACGCCGTTGGTGATGAACGTCTTGGCGCCGTCCACCACGTAGTGCCCGCCCTCGCGGCGCGCGCGCGTGCTCATGGCGGCGAGGTCCGAGCCGATGCCCGGCTCGGTCATCGCGATCGCGGTGATCAGCTCGCCGGAGACGACCCCCGGCAGCCAGCGCTCGCGCTGCTCCTCGTCGCAGTAGCGCAGGAGGTACGGCAGGGCGATGTCGTTGTGGAGGGTGACGCCGAGGCCGAAGCTGCCGACGCCGGCGCGCTGGCACTCTTCCCCGATCACGAGGTTCAGCCGGAAGTCCTCGGCGCTGGCGCCGCCGTAGCGCTCGGGCGCGGCCATCGCCAGGAAGCCGCCGGCGCCGGCGTGGGCGAACAGCTCGCGCGGGATGATGCCGGCGCGCTCCCACTCGCCGTAGCGGCCCTCCTCGCCGACCACCTCGCGCTCGAGGAAGGTGCGGAAGCTCGCCCTGAAGTCTTCGTGGATGTCCTCGAACAGGCTGCGTCGCATGCGCCCGAGCAGGCTACCGGCGCCCGCGCCGGCGCAGCGGCGCCGCGGGCAGGGAGGAGTGCGCGCCGGAAAGTCGAACTGAAGCGCCGACATGAAGCGCGCAGCGACGAAGACCGCGGAGAAGCCCCCGGTGAACGGCAGCGACCGCGCCGGCGCGCTGACCGGCGAGCACCAGAGCCTCTCGAAGTACATCCAGGCCCGCTTCGACGAGTGCTCGCGCTCGCAGAAGGACGTGGCGCAGTACATCGTGGACCACCTCGACGAGGCCGCCTTCCAGACCGCCGAGGAGCTGGCGCGGCGGGCCAACACCTCGAGCTCCACGGTGGTGCGCTTCTCCCAGGCGCTCGGCTTCGAGGGCTTCCCGGAGCTGCAGGCGGCGGCGCGCGAGGAATACCGGCGCGTGCACGCCAAGACCAACGGCGACGCCCACGCCGGGAGCTCGTCCGCGCCCCTGTTCTCGCTCGACCAGAACGAGTTCGAGGCGGCGCTGGCGGCGGACCACCTGAACGTGGAGGACACCGCGCGCAAGGTCTCGCGCAGCGAGGTGGAGGCGCTGATCGAGGCGATCGTCGCCGCCGAGAGGGTGCTGGTGGCGGGCACCGACCAGATGGCCTTCTTCGCCAGCTACCTGCGCCACCTGCTGATGCTGCTCGACCTGCGCGTGGAGGTGGTGGCGAGCCCTTCCCAGGAGGCGCTCAGCCGGCTCGGCCGGATCGACTCCGGCACGCTCGTGATCGGGCTCTCGGCCGGTCGCCCGCACCCGCTAGTGGTGCGCGCGATGAAGCTCGCGCGCCACCGCCAGGCGCAGACGGCGGCGATCACCGACGCGACCCTCTCCGAGGTCGCCAAGCTCGCGCAGATCAAGCTCTACTACTCCTCCAACAGCCCTGCCTACGTGCGCTCCCACGCCGCTCTCTTGAGCGTGATCCAGGCGCTCGCCTACGGCGTGTACGCGCGCGACACCGCCTCCTACGACGACCGCATCAAGGCCTTCCGGCTGAAGTAGGGCGGCGCGGGCCACGCTGGCCCGCGTGGGTGGCGTCTTCGAGCCCGAGCGCGCGGAGATCGCCGCGCGTGGTGTTCACGCGTGCGCTTTGAGCGGCGCGAAGGCGCCGCCTCTGACAGGATGTGCGCGCGATGCAGCGGCGATCGATCGGGCGCGACGGCGCCGAGAGGCTGGGCGCCATCCATCTGTTCTCGGGGCTGTCCGAGGGCCAGCGGCAGATGCTCGCGCGGCTGATCGACGAGGTCAGCGCAGACGCCGGCGAGGAGCTGATGCGCGAGGGCGAGTACGGCTACGAGGTGCTGTTCGTGGAGGAGGGCTCCGCCGAGGTCACCCAGGGCGGCACGCCCATCAACACCGTCGTCGCGGGCGAGCTGATCGGCGAGCTCGCCGTGCTCGACGCCGGCGGCACCCGCACCGCCACGGTGCTCGCGAGCACGCCGCTGCGGGCCGTCTCGCTGACCTCGCACTTCATGCACGACGTGCGCCGGCGGATGCCCGAGATCGCGCAGGCGATCGAGCGGGCCGCAGCCGAGCACCGCGAGCGCGACCGCCTGCGCGCGGCCGGCGAGCCGCAGGGCTGAGGGCCCGCGGGCTCGCGCTGCTGTCAAGATAGGTCCATGCGCGACGAGGCCACCTTCCGGGTCAAGAGCGGCCTGGCGGAGATGCTCAAGGGCGGCGTGATCATGGACGTCGTCACCCCCGAGCAGGCCAAGGTCGCCGAGGACGCCGGCGCCGCCGCGGTGATGGCGCTCGAACGGGTGCCGGCCGACATCCGCCGCGACGGGGGCGTGGCGCGCATGTCCGACCCGGAGATGATCGCCGGCATCCAGCAGGCGGTCACGATCCCGGTGATGGCCAAGGCGCGCATCGGCCACTTCATGGAGGCGCGCGTGCTGGAGGCGCTCGAGGTCGACTACGTGGACGAGTCGGAGGTGCTCACGCCGGCCGACGAGGCCAACCACATCGACAAGTGGGACTTCAAGGTGCCGTTCGTGTGCGGCGCCACCAACCTCGGCGAGGCGCTGCGGCGCATCGGCGAGGGCGCCGCGATGATCCGCTCCAAGGGCGAGGCCGGCACCGGCGACATCGTGGAGGCGGTGCGCCACATGCGCATGATCACCGGCGAGATCCGCCGCCTGACGATGCTCGGCGACGACGAGCTCGCGAGCGCCGCCAAGGCGCACGCCGCGCCGCTGGACATCGTGCGCCAGGTCGCCCGCGACGGCCGCCTGCCGGTGGTGCTGTTCTGCGCCGGCGGCATCGCCACGCCGGCCGACGCCGCGCTGATGATGGCGCTGGGCGCCGAAGGCGTGTTCGTGGGCTCCGGCATCTTCAAGTCGCAGGACCCCCCGGCGCGGGCGCGGGCGATCGTCGAAGCCACCACCCACTGGCAGGACCCGCAGCGCGTCGCCGCGGCCTCGCGGGGGCTCGGCACCGCCATGGAGAGCCTCGAGAGCGCCAAGCTCGAGGACGAGCAGCTGCTCGCACAGCGCGGCTGGTAGCACGCCGCTTGAGCGACGCCCCGCTGATCGGCGTGCTCGCCCTGCAGGGCGGCTTCGAGGCGCACGAGCGCATGCTGGAGCGCCTGGGCGCGTCCACCCGCGAGGTTCGCACCGCGGCGGGTCTCGACGGCCTGGACGGGCTCGTGATACCCGGCGGCGAGTCCACCACGATGACCCTCGGCGTCGAGCGCGAGGGCCTCGCCGAGCCGCTGCGCCGGCTGGCGGCGTCGGGCACGCCGATCCTCGGCTCCTGCGCCGGGCTGATCATGCTCGACCGCGACCACCTCGCGCTGATGGACATGCGCGCCCGGCGCAACGCCTTCGGCCGTCAGACGCACAGCTTCGAGGCCGACGTGCCGATCGAGGGCATCGAGGGCGGCCCGCTGCGCGCCGTCTTCATCCGCGCCCCCTGGGTCGCCGAGCACGGCCCCGACGTGGAGATCATCGGGCGGGTCGACGGTCACGCGATCGCGGCCCGCCAGCGCTGCCTGCTCGCCGTCGCCTTCCACGCCGAGCTCGGCGAGGACCCCCGCCTGCACGAAGCGTTCCTGCGCTCCGTGCGCTCACGCTCCTAGCGCCGCCAACGCCGCCAGGCCGACGAGTCGCAACGGCGGCGCGCCCGCGCGAGAGCGCGCGTCGTTGCGCTTGACGGCCCAGTACGTTAGCGCTAACTTACCGTAAGTGCGTGCTAACAAAGTGTCGGCCTTCGATGCGCTCGGGGATCGCACCCGCCGCACGATCTTCGAGCGTCTCGCCGCCGGGCCGTGCTCCGTCGGCGAGATCGCGCGCGGGCTGCCGGTGTCGCGCCCGGCGGTCTCGCAGCACCTGCAGGTGCTCAAGAGCGCGCGCCTCGTCACCGATCGCGCCGAGGGCAACCGCCGCGTCTACCAGATCGACCCCGCCGGGGTGAGCGAGCTGCGGGCCTACCTCGAGCACTTCTGGGAGCGCTCGCTGGCCTCCTTCCGGGCGGCCGCCGAGCGCACCTACGACGACGGCCGCTGAGCTTCGCCCACGCGTGGGCGATACTGCGCGCATGCGCATCTCGCTCGCCGCCGACGAGCTCGCCGGCGTGGCCCGCTCGCTCGCCGCGGAGCTGGAGCGGCGGGGCCACGAGGCGCTGCTGCACGGCGCGCTGGCGGAGGGCGAGCGCTGCGACTGGGCGTGGGCCGCGGAGGCGGCGGCGCGGGACGTCGCCGCCGCTCGCGCCCAGCAGGGCATCGTGTGCTGCTGGACCGGCACCGGCGCCTCGATCGCCGCCAACAAGGTCCCCGGCGTGCGCGCCGCGCTGTGCGTGGACGCCGCCACCGCCGCCGGCGCGCGTCGCTGGAACGACGCCAACGTGCTCGCGCTGAGCCTGCGCGCCACCTCCGAGGCGCTGCTGTCGGAGATCCTCGACGCGTGGTTCGAGGCCGCGCCCAGCGAGGAGCTCGACGACCGCGCCAACGTCGCGCACCTGCAGGCGATCGCGCGTGCCGCCCGCCGCGGCGCCCAGCCGCAGCTGTCGGTCAGGCGCGGACGCGAGGCGGTCGCGTTCTACGAGCGCGCCTTCGACGCCGTCGAGGTCTACCGCGTCGGCGGCAGCGACGCGCATCCCGCGGTGGTCTCGCAGCTGCTCGTCGCCGACACCTACGTGTGGGTGGCCGACGAGTCGCCCGAGCACCTCAACTTCAGCCCCGAGACGCTCGGTGGCTCCACCGCGCGGCTGGCGCTGGTCGTCGAGGACCCCGACGCTGCCGTCGCCAAGGCCCTGGCCGCCGGAGCCAGGCAGGTGCGCGCGCTCGCCGACGAGCACGGCTGGCGGCTCGGCCGGCTCGAAGACCCCTACGGGCACCATTGGGAAATCGGGCGCCCGCTCGGGCCCTGGCCGCCGCCCGGGGCGATGCCGTGAGGCCCGCCGCCGGACTGCCCGTGCCGCTGTCGTGACGCCCGCCGGGATGCCCGCGGCGCTGTCGTGACGCCCGCCGGGATGCCCGCGGCGCTGCCGCTGGGCACGCCGCCAACCGGGGCTACCCGGCCGCGATCGCCTCGCTCACGCGCTGCGGCGCTTCCAGCATCGGCCAGTGGCTCACGTCCTCCAGCGCCGTCAGTGGCGCCTGCGGCAGCCGTTCGCCGATGCGCGCCGCCATGTGCGCGCCCGAGATCGGGTCGAGCATCCCCCACACGAACGCCAGCGGCACGTCGGCGCTCTCGAGCGCGCGCTGCCAGCGCCCCGCGTGCTGCTGGCGTTCGCTCATGTAGCGGATCAGGCGGTGGATCGCGAGCTGTCCGTGCGCGCGGCTCAGCGCCTCCCACATCTGCTCGCGCGCGCCGGCCGAGTCGAAGCCCTCCGCGAAGGTCGCGCGCAACCCCTCCACGAACGCCTCGCGGCCCAGCTGCGCGCTGATCCGCGGACCCAGCTCGGGGTCTAGCAGGGCGAGCTGGCCCGGCAGCGGGCGGTACACGTCCGCGTACAAGCCGCCGTTGAGGAAGCACAGCCGGTCGAGCTGCGTGACCAGCGCGCCCGCCGCGCGGCGCGCCAGCAGCTCCTGCGCCACCGTCACCGCATAGTCGTGCACCGCCAGCGCCGTCGCGTCCACCCCCTCGTGCGCCCACACCGCCTCCACCACGTCCGCCTGCTCGGCGATCGAGTAGTCGTGCTCGGGCGGCTTCTCCGAGGCGCCGAAGCCGAGGAAGTCGAGCGCCAGCACCCGATGGCGTGCCGCCAGCGCCGGCAGCACCCCCTCCCAGTCGTGCGAGGAGCTCGGGAAGCCGTGCAGCAGCGTCAGCGCCGGCCCCGCGCCCGCCCTGCGCACGAAGATCGCTCGCTGCGCGCCCGCCACCGGCACGCGCACGAGCTCGCCCTGCGACCACCACCGCTCGACCGCTCCCACGCCGGTCAGTATGCAGCGTCGCCACCCGCCAGCTCGAGCACCGGGCCGTCGCCGGCTCCGGCGCGGTCGCCGTCTCGCTCGAGCTCCGCGGCCAGCCCTCCGTCGAGCCGCTCACGCTCGCGCTCGGCGACATCGACGGCGTCATCGAGGTCAGCGCCCGCGACCTCTCGGGCGGCGAAGACTAGGCCGCCGGCCCGACCCGTCAGCAGCGCGCGGCCCGCGCCGCGCGAGCGCACGCGCTCACGCCGCCGCGAAGCGCACCACGCCGTCGCGCTCCTCCTCCGTCACCACTCCCTCGCGCAGCAGCAGGTCCACGTGCCCCAGCACCTCCGACAGCGTCAGGTAGGCCTGCGTCACCGCGATGTTGCCCCACATCTCCTGCGCGATCTCGTGCGCCGTGCGCGGCTCCGCCGCGATCAGCCGGCGCATCTTCTCCGCGCGGCGCGCGTGCATGCGGAAGCGTTCGTCGATCAGCGCCGCGTGCTCGGTGATCGGACGGCCGTGCCCCGGCAGCACCAGCGACAGCTCCATCGCGCGCGTCTTGCGCAGCGAGTCCATGTAGGTCACCAGCGCCTGCGGGCGCGGGCCTTCGTAGTCGGTGTCGCTGCCCGCCTCCAGCGGCCGCGCTAGCAGCGGGTTCGAGGAGATGTGTGCGATCAGGTGGTCCGCCGCCAGCAGCATCGAGCGCCGCTCGTCGTGCAGCACCGTGTCCGACGGGCTGTGGCCCGGACGGTGCGCCACCCGCAGCGTGCGGTCGCGCAGGCGCAGCTCGCCGCCGTCCGCCAGCGGGCGCGTCACCTCCACCGCCGCGCCCCAGCCGCGGAAGCCCGCCGTCACCGCGCGCAGCGCCGTCACGATTTCCGCCGGGATGCCGTGGCGCAGCATCAGCCGCTCCGCGAACAGATCGTCCAGCTCCGCCTCCCGCCCGTAGCTCGCCAGCAGCGGCGCCAGCGCCTCCAGCGCCGCCACCTCCGCGCCCGAGCGCCGCGCCAGGATCGACGCCAGCCCGAAGTGGTCGATGTGCTGGTGGCTGATCACCAGCAGCTCCAGGTCCTCCACGCGGTGCCCCAGCCGCGCCAGCGCCTGCTCCAGCTCGTCCAGCGCCTTCGCCGAGTTCGGGCCCGAGTCCACCAGCGTCAGCGGCCGGTCCTCGATCAGGTACGCGTTCACCCGCCCCACCATGAACGGCGTCGGGATCGCCAGCCGGTGCACGCCCTCCGCCGCCGCCCGCGCCAGCGCCTCGCGCTCCTGCTCCTCCTCGCGCTCGCGCCGCCGCTCCGCCGGCTCCTCCTCGCTCACGATGCCGACCTCACCGCTCGTGAGCACGCAGGGCTCACGAGCGGATCAGCTCGAGCACTTCGTCGCGGCGGCGTTCCATGTCCTCGTGCGACACCAGCGACTCCAGGCACAGCCGCAGCAGCGGCTCCGTGTTGGACGGGCGCACGTTGAAGTGCCAGTCCTCGTAGTCGATCGAGATCCCGTCCAGCCGCTGCTGGTCCGCGTCGCGGTAGCGCTGTGCGATCTCCTCCATCTTGGCCCGCGGGTCGCTCACCTGCGAGTTCACCTCGCCCGAGATGAAGTAGCGCTCGCGAAACGGCGCCAGCAGCTCCGACATGCGCACCTGCTCGCTGCTCAGCATCTCCAGCACCAGCAGCGCCGGCAGCGTGCCCGAGTCCGCGCAGTAGAAGTCGCGGAAGTAGTAGTGCCCCGACACCTCGCCGCCGAACAGCGAGCCCTCCTCGCGCATGCGCGACTTGAAGAAGGCGTGGCCGACGCGGTTCACGTACGGGGTGCCGCCCGCGCGGCGCACCGTGTCCGGCACCGCCCAGGAGGCGCGCACGTCATACAGGATCGCCTCGCCGGGGCTCTTGCGCAGCAGCGAGCGCGCCAGCAGCGCCGTCAGGAAGTCGCCGTCCACGAACTCGCCGGTGTCGTCGATGAAGAAGCAGCGGTCCGCGTCGCCGTCCCAGGCGATGCCCAGGTCCGCGCCGTGCTCGCGCACCTGCTCCACGATCAAGCGGCGGTTCTCCGCCAGCAGCGGGTTCGGCTCGTGGTCCGGGAAGCTCCCGTCCGGCTGCCAGTAGGTCTCGATCAGCTCCAGGCCCAGGCCCTCAAGCAGCGGCCCCACCATCGGCCCCGCCATGCCGTTGCCGCCGTCCACCACCACCTTCAGCCGCCGCTCCGCACCGTCCCCGCCGCGCCGGCGGATCGCCTCCGCGTCGATGAAGCGCAGCGCCGCCGCCTGGAACTCACCGTAGAGGTCCACCTGCTCGAGCGTCCCGCGCGGCTCGCCGCCGAGCGGCATGCTCGCCGCCTCCGCTTCGATCCAGCGGCGCACGTCCCCGATGCCCTCCTCGCCCGACAGCGCCAGCGCGCCCTCGCGCACCAGCTTCGCGCCCGTGTACGCCTTCGGGTTGTGCGAGGCCGTGCACATCAGCCCGCCGTCCAGGCCGCGCGAGCCCACCAGGAAGTACAGCATCTCGCTGCCCACCTGGCCCGCGTCGATCACGCTCGCGCCCGCCGCCAGCAGCCCCGCGCGGTAGCGCGCCGCCAGCTCCGGCGCGCTCAGGCGCATGTCGCGGCCGAGGCCCACGCGCAGCTCGCCCACGTCCTTTTCCGCCAGCCTCGAGAGCACCATCGCGAAGCCCTGCCCGATTCGCTCCGCCACCTCCCCGTCGATCTCATCGGGGTAGATGCCGCGGATGTCGTAGGCCTTGAAGATGTCCGGGGAGACGGCGCTCATCGGAGGCGCATCCTAGACTTCGAGGCGTGTCCGGGCATTCCAAGTGGGCCTCCATCAAGCACAAGAAGGCGATCGTCGACTCGCGCCGCGGCGCGCAGTTCTCCAAGCTCACGCGCGCCATCACCGTCGCCGCGCGCGACGGCGGCGGCGACCCGGCGGGCAACCCCGCGCTGGACCTCGCCATCCGCAAGGCCAGGGAAGCGTCGATGCCCAAGGACAACATCGAGCGCGCCATCGCCAAGGGCACCGGCGAGGGCGGCGAGGCCGAGGCGATCGAGAGCGTCCTCTACGAGGGCTACGGCCCCGGCGGCGTCGCGCTGCTCGTCGAGGCGCTCACCGACAACCGCAACCGCACCGGCGCCGAGGTGCGCCACGCCTTCTCCAAGCACGGCGGCAACCTCGGCGAGCCCGGCTCCGTCGCCTACCTGTTCGACAAGAAGGGCACGATCGTGATCGACTCCGAGCGCCACTGCGAAGACGAGCTGATGGTCGCCGTCGAGGCCGGCGCCGAGGACGTGCTCACCGACGAGGACGTGTTCGAGGTCATCACCGACGTCGGCGACTTCGCCGCCGTGCGCCAGGCGCTCGAGCACGCCGGCGTGGAGATCGACAGCGCCGAGCTCGCCTACCGGCCCTCCACCGTGGTGCCCGTCGACGAGGCCCAGGCCGGCAGGCTGCTGCACCTGATCGAGGCGCTCGAAGAGCTCGACGACGTCAGCGCCGTGCACGCCAACTTCGACGTCTCCGCCGACGTGCTCGAGCGCGTGGCGGGGTAGGCGCGCTGGCGGGCCGAGACGGGGTGGGGGAGGCGAGCAGCCCGCGCGCGCCGGCGCCGGCGCTGCCCCCGGTCGCGATCCTGTGCGGCGGGCGCGGCACGCGCCTGCAGGAGCACACCCGCGAGATCCCCAAGCCGCTCGTCGAGATCGGCGGCCTGCCGATCCTGTGGCACGTGATCGAGCTCTACGCCGCCCAGGGCTTCACCCGCTTCCTGCTCGCCACCGGCTACCGCGGCGAGATGATCGAGCGCTTCGTGCGCGCGCACCGGTGGCCCCACGGCGTCGGCGTGGAGTGCGTGGACACCGGCCTCGACACCCCCACCGGCGGGCGCATCAAGCGGCTCGAGCCGCTGCTCGCCGGCCAGCAGCTGTTCTGCGCCACCTACGCCGACGGGCTCGCCGACGTGGAGCTCGAGGCGCTGCTCGAGTTCCATCGCCGCCACGGCGCGCTCGCCACCATGACCGCGGTGCGCCCGCAGCTGCAGTTCGGCGTCACCGAGCTCGAGGCGGACGGGCGCGTCAGCGGCTTCCGTGAGAAGCCCACCTCCGAGCACTGGATCAACGGCGGCTTCTTCTGCTTCGACGCCGCCGTGCTCGCGCGCCTGCGCCACGACAGCGTGCTCGAGCGCGAGCCGCTGGAGGGGCTCGCCGCCGACGGCGAGCTGCGCGCGTTCCGCCACCACGGCTTCTGGGAGTGCATGGACACCTACAAGGACGCGGTCGCGCTCAACGACCTGTGGGCCGCCGGGGCCCCGCCGTGGCGGGCGCGCCGCGGCGCGCCCGTGGAGCGCGCCGCCCTTCAGGCCGGCAGGCGGCGCGCCCTGTACAGCGCCACCGGCTCGCGAATGCCCTTCAGCCGCCGCTCGCCCGCGTAGGACCACGCGTAGTCCTCGCGCGCCTGCTCGCGCACCTCGCGCTCCGCCAGCACGGTGCCGGGGCGGGCGATGCCGGTGATGCGGCTCGCGAGGTTCACCGGGCGCCCGAACCAGTCGCCCGCGCGCGGCAGCGCCAGCCCGCTGGCCACGCCCGCGCGCAGCTGCGGGAACTGCTCGCCCTGCGCATCGGCGGCGTCGATCAGCGCCAGCGACGCGTCCAGCAGCGGCGCCACCGACGGCGAGCTCAGCATCGCCGCGTCGCCGATCGTCTTCACCAGCTTCACCGGCGGCTGCGCCGCGTCGGCCGCCAGCGCTTCCAGCTGCACCGCCAGCCGCCCCAGCTCGTCGGGCGGCACTTCCTCGCCCAGACGCGTGAAGCCGACGAGGTCCGCGAAGCACACCGTCACCTCGCGCGAGCCCGGCAGCTGGCCGCCGCTGCGCTCGAGCTCGCTCACCACCGTGCTCTGGGTCGCGTGGCGCAGGTGCAGCGCCAGCATGTTGCTCACCAGCGGGTCCACCAGCGGGTACAGGCCGGCCGCCGCCTGCGCGTAGCGGCGCGCCAGCTCGGGCTCGCTCATGCCCGGCTCGAGCACCAGTTTCAGCGGCAGCGCGCGCAGGCTTTCGGCGGCCTGCGAGAGACCGCGGCCCAGCACCCGCAACAGCTCCAGCAGCTCCTCCTCGGAGATGCCCGCCTCGCGCGCCACGTGCGTCATGCGCGCCGTCTCGAGCTCGGCGCCGGTGTACGCCGCCTCGTCGCGCTCGGGGATCGGCAGGCCCATCGCGCGACGCGCCGCCACCAGGAACTCCTCGGAGATGCCGCTGCGCTGCGCCACCTCGCGCGCCGTGTAGCGCTCCGGACCGCCCACCACGCGGTCCGCCGGCAGGTACACGATCGTGCCGCTCGCCGTCGCGCGGCGCAGCTCCGGCAACGGCACCCCGTCGGCTGCCAGCGACTCCAGCAGCGCGAGCCGTTCGCCCCGCGCCGCGCCCTCCAAGCCGTCGAGCAGGCCCTCGGCCGCGAAGTCGACCCCGTGGGCGTCCATCGCGCCGCAGCCTAGCGGCGAGGCGGGCGGGCGGGCGAGGTGGGCGAGGCGGGCGGGCGAGGCGGGCGGGCGAGGCAGGCGTCCGGCGCGCGCCGCAGAATCCCAGAGCGTGACCGTCCTCGGCATCGACCCCGGCCTCGCCAGCACCGGCTACGGCGTCGTCGCGCGCCGCGGCGGGTGCCTCGTGGCGCTCGACGGCGGCGTCATCGCCACCGACGCGGGACTCTCCATGGAGCGGCGGCTGGCGTACATCCACGCCGCCGTCGGCGAGCTCATCGACGAGCACCGGCCCGAGGCAGTCGCGCTCGAGCAGCTCTACTTCGGGCAGAACGTGCGCACCGCCTTCGCCGTCGGCCAGGCTCGCGGCGCGGCGCTGCTCGCGGCCGGCCAGCGCGAGCTCGCCTGTCACAGCTACACGCCGCAGCAGGTCAAGGCCGCCGTCTGCGGCAGCGGCGCCGCGGCCAAGGACCAGGTGGCGCGCATGGTGCAGTCGCTGCTCTCGCTCGCCGCGCCACCCCACCCGGATCACGCCGCAGACGCCCTCGCCGTGGCAATCTGCCACGCCAACCGCGCTCCGCTCACGCAGGCGCTCGCGGGCGCCGGGGCACTCGGGTGATCGCGCTGCTGCAGGGGGAGGTCGCGGTGCGCCGCCCCGACCACGTGGTGCTCGTCGCCGGCAGCGTCGGCTATCGCGCCGCGGTGTCCGCGCACACGCTCGCGCACGTGCCCGCGGTCGGCGAGCGGGTCACGCTGCACACCCACCTGATCGCGCGCGAGGACGCGCTCACGCTGTACGGCTTTCACTCCGAGCAGGAGCGCGAGCTGTTCCTGATGCTGCTGTCCGTGCAGGCCGTCGGCCCCAAGGTCGCGCTCGCGGTGCTCTCCGGCGGCGCGCCGCGCGAGCTGCTCGCTGCGCTCGCCGCCGGCGACGCCGCGCGCTTGCAGGCGGTGCCCGGCATCGGCAAGCGCACCGCCGAGCGCATCATCGTCGAGCTGCGCGAGAAGGTCGCCGCCTCCACGGACCTGCCCGCCGGCGTGCGCACGCCGATCCTCGCCCACCGTGGCGGCGGGTCGGCGCCCGAGCCCCGCGCGCTCGCGCGCGAGGGGCTGCTGGAGCTGGGCTACGCGCCCGCCGAGGCCGAGGAGATGCTCGGCGGGGTCGAGGGGGACACGGCCGAGGAGCTGATCGCGGGCGCGCTGCGGATGGCGCGGGCGGGCGCGTGAGCCGATGAACGAGACCGCCGCGCGCATCCAGACGCCCTACCTGCTCGCCGAGGACGAGCTCGACCGCTCGCTGCGCCCCCGCCGGCTCGATGACTTCGTCGGCCAGCAGAGCCTGCGCGAGCAGCTCAGCGTGGCGATCGAGGCGTGCGGCGCCCGCGGCGAGGCGCTCGACCACCTGCTGCTGGCGGGCCCGCCCGGCCTGGGCAAGACCTCGCTGGCGCAGATCGTGGCCGCCGAGCTCGAGGTGCCGTTCGTGCAGACCGCCGGGCCCGCGCTCGAGCGCAAGGGAGACATAGCCGCGTTTCTCACCGCGCTCGAGCCGCGCAGCGTGTTCTTCGTGGACGAGATCCACCGCCTGCCGCGCACGCTCGAGGAGACCTTCTACCCCGCCATGGAGGACCGCCGGCTGCCGATCACCGTCGGCCAGGGAGCCGGCGCGCGCGTGGTCACGCTCGAGCTGCCGCCGTTCACGCTGATCGGCGCCACCACGCGCGCCGGGCTGCTCACCACGCCGCTGCGCGACCGCTTCGGCATCCAGGCGCGCGTGGAGCCCTACACCGTCGAGCAGCTCGCCCGCATCGTGCGCCGCTCGGCCGCGATCCTCGAGATCGAGCTCGAGCCCGACGGCGCGCTGGCGATCGCCGCGCGCAGCCGCGGCACCCCGCGCGTGGCCAACCGGCTGCTCAAGCGCGTGCGCGACTTCGCCCAGGTGCGCATGTCCGGCGTGGTCAGCGCGCCGGCCGCGCACGCCGCGCTCGAGCTGCTGGAGGTCGACGAGCGCGGCCTCGACCGCCTGGACCGCGAGATCCTCAGCGTGATCTGCGCCAAGTTCGCCGGCGGCCCCGTCGGGCTGTCCACGCTGGCGGTCGCGGTGGGGGAGGAGCAGGACACGATCGAGGACGTGTACGAGCCCTACCTTCTGCAGGAGGGGCTGATCAAGCGCACCCCGCGCGGGCGCACCGCCACCCCGGCCGCCTACGAGCACCTGGGGATGCAGCCGCCGGCGGCGCTCGCCGGGGCGCTCTTCTAGGCGCCTCGCCGGCGCGTCGCTGCGCCCCGCCACGATGGCGGCGGGTAGTCTGTGGATGGCCATGGCGCACCCGTTCATCTGCCCCAACTGCGGGCACCGCACCTCGGAGCTCGACCGCAACATCGGCTTCACGCGCCAGCGCAAGGGCTGCGAGAAGTGCGGCTTCGCGTTCCTCTTCGAACTGCTCGACGACTACTACCCGGCCCCCGACGCCGCCTTCTTCGTGTGCGACAAGGAGGGTCGCGTGATCGGCTGCGGCCGCAACTCGTTCGCCTTCACCGGCCTCGAGGAGGAAGAGGTGATCGGCCAGCCGGTCGCGCAGGTGCTCGGCCTGCGCTTCGCCAACGGCGACGACCCGGTCGCCACCGTGCTCGAGTGGGGCGTGCGCAAACTCGAGGTCCCCGTGCAGGTCGCCGGCGAACGCGACGTAGCCGCCCAGGCCACCGCGGATATGTTCCCCGCCTACGACGACGACGGCGGCCTGCTGCTGGTTTTGACCCCGGACAAGTAGCAAGTACTCTGATCCGAGCATGTCCGATCGTCGCCGCAACACGCTGATCCTGCTCGTGGTGGCCGGCCTGATCGCCGTCTCGGCGGTGCTGATCACCACCAAAAAGACGCGCCTCGGGCTCGAACTGAAGGGCGGCGTGCAGCTCACCTACCAGGCGCGCCCCACGGCCGAGGCGAAGGTCGACTCCGAATCGATCGAACGCGCGATCAACATCATGCGCAAGCGCGTCGACCAGCTCGGCGTGGCCCAGCCCGAAATCCAGCGCTCCGGCGCCGAAGAAATCGCGGTGGCGCTGCCCGACGTGAGCAACGCCACGCGCGCCCAGGAAGAGGTCGGCAAGACCGCCCAGCTGTACTTCTACGACTGGGAGCCGAACGTGATCGGGCGCAACGGCCAGCCGGCGCCCACCGAAGGCACCGTCACGGGCGACACCACCACCACCGGCCCCGGCGGCGTCACCGCCGGCCTGCCCGAGTACCAGGCGGTGCTGCGGGCCGCCAAACGCAAGCCGGAACTGCGCGGCAGCGACACCACCTGGGCGCGCGGCTGCACGCCCAGGCAGGAAGACGACTGCCTGTACGGCAGCTGGTACCTGCTCGACACCAAGCACGAAGAAGTCGTCCGCGGTCCCGAAGAAGTCGAACGCAACCTCTTCACCGACCTCGACCGCTCGAAGCTCAAGCCCGGAGCGAAGCTGAAGGCCGTGCGCGTGAACCCCGGCACCGTGCTGCTGCAGGCGCACTCCGTCGAAGACGAAAAAACCGGCAAGATCACCAACCCCTCGCCCAACAGCTACTACGTGCTCAAGGACGACCCCGTGCTCACCGGCTCGGACATCACCAGCCCGACGCAGAGCAACGACGAATCCACCGGGCAGCCCGACGTGACCTTCGGCTTCACCTCGCACGGCAAGTCCGTGTTTGAACGCGTCACCAAGGAAATCGCCCACCGCGGCCAGGAAGCGGAGCTCCCCGGCGTCTCCAAGGAAGCCGCGCTGCAGCACTTCGCGGTGGCGCTCGACGGCCAGCTCATCACCGTGCCCTCGATCGACTTCACCAAGTACCCCGAAGGCATCGACGCCTCCACCGGCTCGGAGATCTCCGGCGGCTTCACGCTCACCTCCGCGCAGAACCTCGCCAACGAGCTGCAGTCCGGCGCGCTGCCGGTGAAGCTCGTGCTGATCTCCAAATCGCAGGTGTCGGCCACGCTCGGCAAACAGGCGCTCAAACAGGGACTGGTCGCCGGCCTCGCCGGCTTCCTGATCGTGTGCCTGTTCCTGCTCGCCTTCTACCGCCTGCTCGGCCTGATCGCGATCGGCGGCCTGGTCATCTACGGCGTCTACTTCTACGGGCTCGTGAAGGCCATCCCCGTGACGATGACGCTGCCCGGCATCGCCGGCCTGATCCTCACGATCGGCGTCGCCGCCGACGCCAACATCGTGATCTTCGAGCGCGTCAAGGAGGAGATACGCGGCGGGCGCTCGATCGTCTCCGGCATCGCCACCGGCTACAAACACGGCTTCGCCGCGATCGTCGACGCCAACGTGGTCACGTTCATGACCGCCTTCATCCTGTTCGCGCTGGCCACCGCCGAAGTCAAGGGCTTCGCCTTCATGCTCGGCATCGGCACGCTCGTGTCGCTGTTCACCGCCGTGCTCGCCACGCAGGCCGCGCTCGGCGTGATGAGCCACACCGGCCTGGTCAAGCGCCGCGGCATGCTGCGCACCGAGCGCCGCGGCGAAGGCTGGACCTTCGACTTCATGGGCGCCTCGAAGTGGTTCTTCTCGCTGTCCGGCACGATCCTCCTGATCGGCGCGCTCGCGATCGGCGGCAAAGGCCTCAACTTCGGCATCGACTTCAAGTCCGGCACGCGCATCCAGACCGCCATCACCAAGCCGGTCTCCGAGAGCGAAGTGGCCAAAGTGGTCTCCGAAGCCGGCTACCCGGACGCGCAGGTGCAGAAGTTCACCAACGCCAGCGTCGGCGGCAACGGCTATCAGATCTCCGCCAAGAAACTGAGCCCCGCCAACGTCAAGAACGTCGAAGAAGCGCTCAGCAAGAAGTTCGAAAGCGCCGGCAAGCCGGGCGTCAAGGACTTCTCCTCGACCTCGATCGGGCCGACCTTCGGGAAGACCGTCGCCAACAGCGCGGTGATCGCGATCATCGCCTCGCTGCTGGTGATCAGCGCCTACATCGCGCTGCGCTTCGAGTGGAAGTACGCGGTCCCTGTGCTGATCGCGCTGATGCACGACCTGCTGATCACGGCAGGGGTCTACTCGCTCACGGGGAGGGAAGTCACGACGGCCACGGTCGCCGCTCTGCTGACGATCCTGGGGTACTCGCTGTACGACACCATCATCGTGTTCGACCGCGTGCGCGAGAACGTGCCGCGCATGCCGCGCGCGGCCTTCTCGCAGATCGTCAACCGCTCCATGTCCGAGGTGCTGACGCGCTCGCTGGCCACCAGCTTCTGCACGCTGCTGCCGGTGATCTCGCTGCTGCTGTTCGGCGGGCCCACGCTGAAGGACTTCGCCTTCGCGCTGATGGTCGGCATCGCCTCCGGCGCCTACTCCTCGATCTTCATCGCCTCGCCGGTGCTGACCCACTGGAAGGAGCGCGAGCCCGGCTACCGCGCGCGCCGCGCGCGCATCCTGCGCGAAGCCGGGGCGGTGCCCGCGTACGCCACGACCGCGGCGGGCGCCCCCGAGGACGTCGAGCCCGCGCTCAAGCGCAGGCGCACCCGCCGCGGCAGCCTGATCGCGCCAGAGGAGCCGGGAGAGCAGATCTCCCGCGACGAGTTCCAGGAACTGGTGGCCGACCTGGACGTCGACGACGGCTCTGGGGCGCCCGGCGCCGGGGCGCGTCGCGCCCGCGCCGGCGAGGCCGGGGTCGCCGCGGCGCCGGCGGTGGAGCCGCCGCCGGCGGCTGAGCGCGACCCCGCCGCCGACCTCACGCCCGAGGATCTCGTGCTGAAGGAGCCCAAGCGCCGCGACAAGCCCAGGCGCTCGGGCCCGCGCCGCAACAAACGCCACGGGAGGTCGCGCTGATGGGAATGCTCGGCTGGGTGATCATGGGCCTCGCCATCTGGCACTTCACGATCTTCCTGCCCGACCGCTTCTGGGGCGGCATCGTCGGCGCCTTCGTCGGCTCCCTGATCGGCTCGATCGCGGTCGGCCTGATCATCTACGGCGTGCGCGTGTCCGCCGTGCGCATCCCCGGCGAAAGGGCCACCGACATCGGCGTGGTGCTCTACGCCGTGCCGGGCGCGCTGATCGGCATCGCGCTGGTGTACCTCGAGGGCATGCGCCGCGAACGCGCCGGCGCGCAGCCGGCCCCGATCAAGCTCTAGCCGTAAATACAGGCCGTACGAATTGTCCACATAGCGGACTCGTCCCAACGTGCCGACAAAGGCTGCGGCTTTGGCATAGAGTGGCGCGCCCGAGCAGCACGAGGGGAGCGAGCCGCGCGAGACCGGCCGCACGCGACCGGCGGCTGCGGCGCTGCCTCGGGTCAAGCAAGCATGCGAACGATGGAGGCAAGATGACTAGAAAGGTCAGGGCCGGCGCTGCCATGCGGGCGGCGGCGGCGGTGGTGACGGTGGGTCTGACGGCGGCGCTGTGCGCCGCCACGGCGAGCGCCGCCGGGAGCATCGTCTACAACAACCTCAACACGGTGCCGGCGACGGTCAACGGCCTGCCCGACCAGGACACCTTCTCGGCGGCGCCGTTCGAATTCCCGTTCGGCGGCATGGTCGAATTCTCCCCGCGCCCGGGCGTGATCAAGACGCTCACCGCGCAGGTCGACAGCTTCACCTGCGAACACGGCGTGTACAACCTCGAAAACTGCTACACCGCGCGTCCCAGCAAGAAGTTCCACTACACGCTGAAGGCCGAGATCTTCGAAGTCGGCGCGGGCGAAGAACCGGCCGGGTCGCCGATCGCCACCGCCACGCAGACGTTCAAGATCCCCTACCGTCCCACCACCAACGTGTCGTGCCCGGCGACCGGAGAAGGCAAGGGCTTCGGCCCCAACTGCGATGTCGGCGGCTACCTCGCGCAGGTCGAGTTCAAGCACTTCTCGCCCGCCGCGGTGCTGCCGCAGAAGGCGATCATCGAGATCACCAACACCGCCGTCGACTCTCCAAGCGACGTGGTGAACGTCGGCCTGCAGGCCGCCTACAAGGAATACGCCGGCGGCGAATACTTCGCTGAAGCGCCCGCCGAAGGCGGCGTGCCCAGGGTCGGCTCGGACCCGCTGCCCGAAGACGTCTACATACGGGGCGCGCTCTCCGCGGGAGGGTGGACGGGCTTCCAGCCCGTCTTCGAGGTGACCGCCAAGGCCTAGCAGACGCCCCGCCCACGGAGGCCGTGCACGCGGCCTGCGCCGGCGGCCGGCGCCCCGCTCACGGGCGCGCCGGCCGCCGTCGCAGCGGGGTTCCGTCCCGCACCGGCCGTAGTCTCGGCCGGTGCAGAGATGCCGCTTCGAGATCGCGCCGTGCCCGCCCGAGCAGGTCAGCCGACTGCGGCGCGAGCTCGCGGTGAGCGGACCGCTCGCGCAGGTCCTCGTGCGCCGCGGCTTGGCCGAGCCGCAGGCCGCACGCGCGTTCCTCGAGGCCTGCGAGGAGCATCCGCCACAGGCCTTCGCGGGGATCGGCGAGGCGGTGGCGAGGACGCTCGCGCACGTGCGCGCGGGCACGCGCATCACCGTGCACGGCGACTACGACGTCGACGGCGTGTGCGCCACCGCCGTGCTCGTGCGCGCGCTGCGCGCGCTCGGCGCAGACGTCGACTTCCACCTGCCCGACCGCGTCGCCGACGGCTACGGGCTGAGCGAGGCCACCGTGGAGCGCCTGCACCTGCGCGGCACGCGCCTGCTGATCACCGTCGACTGCGCCATCACCGCCGTCGCGGAGGTGGCCGCGGCGCAGGCGCTCGGCATCGAGACGATCGTCACCGACCACCACGCGCCGCGCGCCGACGGGCAGCTGCCGGCCGCGCCGATCGTGCACCCGCGCGTGTGCGGCTATCCCTGCCCGGACCTGTGCGCCACGGCCGTCGCCTACAAGCTCGCGCAGGCGCTGGTGGCGGCGGCGAGCGCCGGCGCGGCGGGGGAGCGCTGCGCGGCGCGCCTGCGGGCGCTGCCGGAGAGCGAGTCGCCGGCAGCCGACCTCGACCTGGTCGCGCTCGCCACCGTCGCCGACCTCGTGCCGCTGCTCGGCGAGAACCGCTCGCTCGTGCGGCGCGGCCTGCGGGCGCTCGCCGCCACCGCCAAGCCCGGCCTGCGCGCGCTGATGGCGGTCGGCGGCGTGGCCCCCGCGCGCGTCGACGAGCGCGCCGTGGCGTTCGCGCTCGCGCCGCGCATCAACGCCGCCGGGCGGCTCTATCGCGCGGATGCCGCGCTCGAGCTGCTGCTGACGGGCGACCGCGCGCGCGCCGCCCAGCTCGCGCAGGAGCTCGACCGCGTCAACCGCGAGCGGCGCGAGCTCGAGCAGCGCATCCGCTTCGCCGCGCAGGCGCAGATGCGCGAGCTGGGGGAGCGCTCCGCCTACGTGCTGGCAGGCGAGGACTGGCACCCCGGCGTCGTCGGGATCGTCGCCTCGCGCCTGGTCGAGCAGAGCGGACGGCCGGTGGTGATGGTGGCGCTCGAGGGCGAGCGGGCGCGCGGCTCGGGACGCAGCATCGAGAGCTTCGACCTGCTCGGCGGCCTGCAGGCCTGCGCGCCGCACCTGCTGCGCTTCGGCGGGCACCGCGCCGCGGCGGGGGTCGAGCTCGAGCGCGCTCGCCTCGACCAGTTCGCGCAGGCCCTCGACGAGCACGCCGCGCTGGCGCTCGGCGCCGGCGACCTGCTCGCCGTCGAGCGCGTCGACGCGATCGTGCGCGGCGAGGAGCTCGGCATGGAGCTCGCCGAGGAGCTGCAGGCGATGGCGCCGTTCGGCCGCGCCAACCCCGGCGTGTCGCTGATGCTCAGCCAGGCGAGCTTCCTCGACGCGAGGCCGATGGGCCAGGGGCGCCACGTGCGCTTCACGGTCCACTCGGGCGCCACGCGCATGCGCGCCGTCGCCTTCGGCACCGGCGGCACGCTGCCGTTCGCGCAGGAACCCGCCGGCGCCGGCGACCTGCAGGCGACCTTCACGCTCGAGGTCAACGAGTGGAACGGCGTCAGCGAGCCGCGCCTGGTGCTGCGCCGGGTCCTCATCGAAGGTGGCGCACAGGCACGCACGCCGGAGCCGCAGCACGTCACGAGCGCCGGCACCAACGCGGGCGCGCTCGAGCCAGCGCCGCGGGAGCGCCGCGAGCGCCCGCCCGAGCGTCCGCCCGCCCGCCCGCCCGGCCGCCCGTCCGAGCCGGTCGCCGAGGGCGAGGAGCTCGTGCTGTTCGCGTTGCCCTGAGCGCAGCTTCAATCCGCCGCGGGCGTCCCCTACCCTTAAGCCATGGCCATCGCCGAAGACCCCAAGCGCGCGCGGCCCGCCGGGCCGTCCCCGGAGGCGACCGTCGAGCTCCCGCCCGCGTCTCCGCCGGCGCTGCCGCCGGCGCCGCCGCTGGCGCTGGACGCCTCCGAGCGGCGGCTGCTCGACGACCTGTTCGCGATCGTCTCCGAGCACGCCTCGGACTCGGCCGTGGAGATCGACCGCGCGCGCGTGCAGGAAGCGTTCGTGTTCGCCTGCGAGCACCACGCCGACCAGCGCCGGCGCTCGGGCGAGGACTTCATCACGCACCCCGTGGGCGTGGCTCGCATCTGCGCGGGCATGCGCCTCGACACCGAGACGCTGTGCGCGGCGCTGCTGCACGACACCGTGGAGGACACCTCGGCCTCGATCGAGGAGGTGCGCGAGCGCTTCGGCGAGGAGATCTCGGGCGTGGTCGACGGCGTCACCAAGCTCACCGGCATCACCTTCTCCTCGCGCGACGAGGCGCAGGCCAACAACTACCGCAAGATGATGGTGGCGATGGCCACCGACGTGCGGGTCATCCTGATCAAGCTCGCCGACCGCCTGCACAACATGCGCACGATCGAGGCGCTGCCCAAACACAAGCAGCTCGAGAAGGCGCGCGAGACGCTCGACATCTACGCGCCGCTCGCGCACCGGCTCGGCATCCACGCGATCAAGTGGGAGCTGGAGGACCTCGCCTTCGCGACCCTGCACCCGCGCAAGTACCAGGAGATCAAGGGCCTCGTGGCGCAGCAGCGCGAGGAGCGCGAGCGCTACGTCTCCGAGGCCGGCGAGTACCTGCGGGGCGAGCTCGCCGACGTCGGCATCGAGGCGCAGATCGCGGGCCGCGCCAAGCACTTCTACTCGATCTACTCGAAGATGACCAAGAAGGGCCGCGAGTTCAACGAGATCTACGACCTCACCGCGATGCGCGTGATCGTCGACTCGGTGAAGGACTGCTACGGCGCCGTGGGGGTGATCCACTCGCTGTGGAAGCCGCTGCCGGGGCGCTTCAAGGACTTCATCGCGATGCCCAAGTTCAATATGTACCAGTCGCTGCACACCACCGTGATCGGCCCCGAGGGCAGGCCGCTGGAGATCCAGATCCGCACGCACGAGATGCACGAAATGGCGGAGTTCGGCGTGGCCGCCCACTGGCTCTACAAGCAGCCCGAGCCGGGCGCGGAGCGCCGCGCGGTGGGCTGGGCCGCGGGCGAGGACGCCAAGCTCAAGTGGCTGCGCTCGATGCTCGACTGGCAGAAGGACCTGTCCGACCCGCGCGAGTTCATGGAGACGCTGCGCACCGACCTCTTCGAGGAGGAGGTCTACGTATTCACGCCCAAGGGCGAAGTCAAGTCGCTGGCCGCCGGCGCCACGCCGCTGGACTTCGCCTACGAGGTCCACACCGAGATCGGCCACCGCTGCGTGGGCGCGCGCGTCAACGGGAAAATCGTGCCGCTGCACTACGAGCTGCGCTCCGGCGACATCGTCGAGATCCTCACCGCCAAGCGCGAGCGCGGTCCCTCGCGCGACTGGCTGGCCACGGTCAAGACCACGCGCGCGCGCAACAAGATCAAGGCCTGGTTCAAGGCTGAGAACCGCCAGGACACCGAGCACAGCGGGCGCGAGCTGCTGCAGGAGCACCTGCGCAAAGCCGGCCTGCCGGCCCAGAAGATCACCGGCTCGGCGCTGCTCGCGGACGTGATCCGCGAGGTCGGCTTCCGCAAGGCCGACGACTTCTACATCGCCCTCGGCGCCGCCAAGATCTCGCCCAAGCTGGTGGTGGGGAAGGTGATGCAGCGCCTCAAGCAGGGCGAGGCCGCCGACGGCGAGCAGAGCGCCGCCGCCGACCTGCTGCGCGTGGGTCGCGCCCGGCGCAGGCCCACCAAGTCCTCGGGCCAGTACGGCATCCGCGTGGAAGGCGTGGACGACGTGATGCTGCGCCTGGCCAAGTGCTGCCGGCCCGTGCCCGGCGATGAGATCGTCGGCTACATCTCGCTCGGCCGCGGCATCACCATTCACCGCGGGGACTGCCCCAACGCGCAGGTGCTGCGCAAGAGCCCCGAGCGCTTCACCAAAGTGGCCTGGGAAGGCGACCAGTCGACCGGCTTCGTGGTCGAAATCCAGATCGACGCGTGGGACCGCCACCACCTGCTGGCCGACCTCTCGCGCGCCTTCTCGGAGTCGGGCGCCAACATCCTCGAAGCGCGCTGCCTATCGATGGGGCCGATGGTCAAGAACCGCTTCGTGGTGGAGGTCGCCGACACGCACTCGCTGCGCAGCGCCGTCACCCGCCTGCGCAACACCGAGTCGGTGTTCGACGCCTACCGCGTGACGCCCGGCGCGAGCGCCGCCTAAGCGCCCGCCGGCGCCCACGCGCGATCGCCTCGCCCGCCGCACCGCGCCTCGGGCACGCGCGCCTCCGGCGCGGTCGCCGCCGCTAGCTGACCACGTTCAGCGCCCGCGGCAGGATCGAGTAGCGCGCCTCGTCGACCTCGCCGAGGTAGTCGCCGTCGACCTGCAGCGGCAGGCCGCGGCCGTCGGCGGTGCGCACCACCAGCCCGGTGACGGCGGACAGGCCGGTCACCTGGCGGTGGCCCGACACGCTCGCCCGCGGCGAGAGCGCCCGCCAGGCGATGAACGGCATCGCGAGCGGCGTTGCGCTGTGCAGCACGCCGCCGGCGAGGGCGCCGGAGTCCAGCGCCGCCCCCTCCACGATGTCGATCGGGCGGTCCTTGAAGTAGGTGAAGGGCGAGCCGTTCTGCACCACCGCCGTGACGCCCTCGATCGTGCGGGCCGGCGCGGGCGAGCCGGGCTCCGTCGCGGCCTCGACCCGCAGCCGCGGCGGGCGGGCGAGCAGGTAGCGGCGCAGGAACGTGCGCACGGCGATCCAGGCGAAGAAGTACGGTCCCAGGCGCGCCTTCATCCGCGGGTTGGCGTCGACGCGCTCGACCACGCTCGCGTCCAGCCCGAGACCCGAGGCGAACGTGAAGCAGCGCCCGTTGACCACGCCCAGGTCGACCTCGCGCACGCGCCAGTCGTCGGCCATCGCCAGCAGGTGCTCGGTGGCGTCCACCACGTCGGCGGGGATGCCGAGCATCTTCGCGAACACGTTGGCCGAGCCGCCGGGCAGGCAGCACAGCGGGGTGGACGAGCCGAGCAGGCCGTTGGCGGCTTCGTTGACGGTGCCGTCGCCACCGAAGGCGACGACCACGTCATAGCCCTCGTGCGCCGCCTCGCGGCAGATCACGGTGGCGTGCCCGCGCGCCTCGGTGTCGACCGCGTCCACCTCGAAGCGCCCCTGCAGCGCGTACACCACCAGGTTGCGCAGCCTGTCGGAGACAGTCGTGGCATACGGGTTGACGATGATCAGCATCCGCCGCTTGGCGCCGGGCGAGGCGAAGCGGAACGGCGCGGCGCGCTCGTCCGCTCGCGGCGGTGCGTCCAGCGGCTGGCTTTGGCGCGTCGGCGGGCTCACCAACGGTGCCTACACCGCGAGCTCAGCCGCGTTACCGTCCAGCGCCGGCGCGCCGGCCTAACGCGTCGCGTGACGCGCGCCGATGCGATTGCTAGACTGTCGCGCACATAGCTGGACACATCCAGAGGGGTGGAGGGACTGGCCCATCGAAACCCCGGCAACCACCGTTACGTCACAGCGGGAAGGTGCCAATTCCAGAGAGATGTGTGGCGGGCTTTCGTTCTTCGCCACACCGAGTGACACGGCGAAGACAACTGAAGGGAGCCCCGATGGCTGTCAGTCACCTGCAGTGCAAGGAGTGCAAGGCGGAGTACCCGCTGGAGGCCCTCTACGTGTGCGAGCGCTGCTTCGGGCCGCTCGAGGTCGCCTACGAGCACGGCCCCGCCGCGCGCGACGTGGGCGAGCTGCGCCGGCGCATCCAGGGCGGCCCGCAGAACATCTGGCGCTACGCCGACTTCCTGCCCAGCACCGCGTACGGCCGCGGCGCCCAGGACGGCCACCTCGGCCCGACCGGCGGCGGCGGCTCGACCCGGGTCGGCCTGCCGGCGGGCTGCACGCCGCTGATCCGCGCCGACCGCCTCGCCGCCGAGCTCGGCCTGCGCGAGGTGTGGGTCAAGAACGACGCCGCCAACCCCACCCACTCCTTCAAGGACCGGGTGGTGTCGGTGGCGGTGGCGCGCGCCCGCGAGCTCGGCTTCGACACGATCGCCTGCGCGTCCACCGGCAACCTCGCCAACTCCGTGGCGGCGCACGCGGCGGCGCTGGGACTCGAGTCCTACGTGTTCATCCCCGCCGACCTGGAGGAGCAGAAGGTGCTGGCCACCGGCGTCTACGGCACGCGGCTGGTGGGCGTGGAGGGCAACTACGACGACGTCAACCGGCTGTGCACCGAGCTGTGCGCCGAACGCGATTGGGCGTTCGTGAACATCAACCTGCGCCCCTACTACTCCGAGGGCTCGAAGACGCTCGCGTTCGAGATCGCCGAGCAGCTCGGCTGGGAGCTGCCCGACCGCTGCGTGGTGCCGATCGCCTCCGGCTCGCTGTTCACGAAAATCGCCGCGGGCTTCCGCGAGTGGACCGAGCTGGGGCTGATAGAGGACGCCTCCCGCCCCGGTCCTCATCGACGCTTGCAGCCGCGCATGAACGGCGCCCAGGCCGAGGGCTGCTCGCCGGTCGCCAGCGCCTTCGCCGCGGGCCACGACGTGTGCCGGCCGGTAAAGCCCGACACGATCGCCAAGTCGCTCGCGATCGGCAACCCCGCCGACGGCCCCTACGCGCTCGAGCTGGCGCGCGACAGCGGCGGCGGCGTGGACGCCGTCAGCGACGAGGAGATCCGCGAGGGCATCGCCCTGCTCGCGCGGAGCACCGGCGTCTTCACCGAGACCGCCGGCGGCGTCACCACCGCGGTGCTCGCCAAGCTCGCGCGGCGCGGCGACATCGATCCCGACGAGCGCGTCGTGCTGGTGATCACCGGCGAGGGGCTGAAGACCCTGGACGCGGTCCGCGGCACGTTCGAGGCCGCCACCATCGACCCCACGGTGGAGGCCTTCGACGCGCGCTTCGCAGGCGCGGTGGCCTCGTGACGGTGGTCGTCAAGATCCCCACGCAGCTGCGCTCCGCCGCCGGCGGCGAAGCCGAGGCGCACCTCGACGGCGCAACCGTGCAAGAGGTGCTGGATCAGCTGTACACGCGCCATCGAGAGCTGCGCGCGCGCCTCGCCGACGAGGACGGCTCGCTGCGCCGCTTCGTCAACGTGTACGTCGCCGGCGAAGACATTCGCTTCCTCGACGGCCTCGCGACGCCGGTCAGCGACGGCGCCGAGCTGACGATCCTGCCGGCCGTGGCGGGGGGCTAGCCGGTTCACAGCGGGGCGCGCCGGCGCTGCTGCGCCTGGCGGGCTCCGCGCAGCACGGGCTCGCCTCGCCGGCCGCGAACGGGCGCCTGGACCGCGCCGCGCGGAGGGCTCGCGCGCCTGAACAGCCAGGCGAACAGGCACAGCGTCAGCAGCGCCTGCTCGAACAGCATGATCGCGCCGGCGATGTTCTGGTCGGCGAGCGGCGAGAGCCGCAGGTGCGCCTCGCCGGTGCTGTAGTAGGGGTAGAACACGCTGCCCGACCACAGGAACACGTTCGCGAGGCCGGCCGCGGCGAGCCGTCCCGCCAGCACGTAGGCAGCGCGCGCACGCTCGCCGAACCAGGATGGCCCCGGCACCGGCCCGAGCAGGCACATCCACATATTCGCCCCCAGGGCAAAGGCCAGCAGGTGCTCCAGCGCATGCACGCCAGGGTGCTGCAGGGCCGAGTCGTAGAGCACCCGCAGCTGCCAGGCGTAGAGGTTCGCCGCCCACAGGGCCAGCGCCAGCGGCGGGTAGCCGAGCGCCTTGGCTGCGCGCAGCGGTGCCACCCTCGCGAGCGGCTCGAGCAGCGCCGCCGTCAAGCCCAGCACCAGCAGCAGCGCGGCCGCGTCCCCCAGCGCCAGCTGTTCGAGCATGTGCGCCCACAGCAGCTGCCTGGCGGCCGAGCCGATCAGCACGAGCGCCAGCGCGATCACCGCCAGCGAGGCGTAGAAGCAGGCCTGCCGCCAGCCGGCCACCGGCCTGCGCTGTCGGGCCAGCTCGCGCGCGCGCCAGCCATACAGCGCGGCGAGCGCCGCGCAGGGGCCCAGCAGCGCCGCGGTGGCGGGGTTCAGCGAGAGCGCCAGGGGAGGACTCGGCATCGAGCAGCAGGGTACGCGAGCCGGGGGGCGGACAGCTGCACAGGCGCCCCCGGCGGCGGCGGTCGCGGCCTTTACTTCTTCATTTCTTCACGGGGCTTGAGGTCGGCGTGAGTAGCATCGACTTAGCTCTTGAGCATGACCGCACATACACTCAGCCCCACCGCCGAGGGGATCACCGAGCGGTTCGATCCCACCAGCTGCCTCGACGAGCGCGTCCGTCACGACGCCATCCACGCGCCCGCCGCCCCGGCTCGCGAGGGCGCCGCGGCCGAGCCGGCCCGGTCCGGGCGCTACATCGAGATTCAGGGTCGCGAGCAGAAGCTGCTGATCGCGCTGTCCGAGGACGTGATGCACGTCGGCCGCGGCCTGTCCGCCGACCTGCGACTCGACGACAGCTCGGTCTCGCGCCGCCACGCGATCATCGTGCCGCGCCCGTCGGGCGCGCGCATACTCGACGACCGCAGCGCCAACGGCACCTTCGTCAACGGCCGCCGCGTGCAGCAGGCCGACCTGCAGGCCGGCGACGTGATCACGCTCGGCCGCGTGGTGCTGCGCTTCGTGCACCTGTAGGCAGCTCGCGCGCCGCGTGCGGCTTCAAGGTCCCGCCCGGAAGCCGGCGCGGGCGCCTCCGGCGCCGGCCTGCGCGGCGCCCTGCGCCGGCGGGCGCGGCGGCTCCGCCTGCGCGCTCGCCTTCGACGGCGAGCGTTGGATGCGGCGGAACCAGGCCAGCCCGGCGAGGAACAGCAGCGTGGCCACGTAGAAGTTCACGCGCAGGCCGAGGATGTGGTGTGCCGGGTCGATGCGCAGCAGCTCCTCGCCCATGCGCGCCAGCGAGTAGCCGCTGACGTACAGCGCGAACAGGCCCGGCGGCTTGACCTGCCGTCGCCTGCCGAGCCACACCAGCGCGCCCGCCAGCAGCAGGTTCCAGATCAGCTCGTACAGGAAGGTGGGCTGGAAGGTGGCGTACTGCGCATATGCGGCGGGGCGGTGCGCGGCGGTGATTTCCAGCGCCCACGGCAGCTTGCTCGGCAGCCCGAACAGCTCCTGGTTGAAGTAGTTGCCGATGCGTCCGATCGCCTGCGCCACCAGCAGGCCCGGCGCGGCCGCGTCCATGAACATCGCCACGTTGGCGCCGCGGCGGCGCAGCACGACGATGCCGGCCGCGGCCCCCAGCGCGATCCCGCCCCAGATGCCGAGCCCTCCCTTCCACACCGCGAACGGTCCCCACCAGTGCGGCGGCACTTCGTTCCAGCTGGTCGCGAGGAAGTACAGGCGCCCGCCGATCACGCCCGCGGGGAAGCCCCACAGCGCCACGTCGTAGACGAGCTGGCGGCTGCCGCCGAGGGCCTCCCAGCGCCGGCGGGTGACGGTCACCGCGCCGAGCACCGCGAACACGTAGGCGAGCCCGTAGAAGTGCACGAACAGCGGGCCGACGTAGAAGCCGTTGCTCGGGGGGCTGGGAATGAAGGCCGGGATCATGGGCGGGCGCTCACCGCGTAGGCGCTCAGCAGCGCCCCGCAGCGTCGCACGTTCGCGCGCCCGGCCACGCGCGCGAACGAGCGCGCGCGCCCGGCGCGTGTGGCCTCCGTCGAGGCGCTGCGGTCGAGCTGCGCGGTCACGCGGAGATCAGTAGCAGCTATCGCCCGCAGCGCGCGCCGCCGCGCCGGCCGTCTCAGGCGGCCGGCTGCCGGCCATCGGGAGGGGAGCTGCGCGCCTGTTGCACGGTGCGCTCGCGCAGCGCTTCGCGGCGGATCACCGCGAGCAGCTGCTCGCGCGCCTCGCAGGCGGCGCGCTCGGCCCGGACCAGCCGCTCCATCGCCTTGCGCTCGGCTTCGCTCGCGGCTCGCGTCACGCTCACACCGCGATCAGGTTCAGCCGCTCGAGCCGCGCCAGCGCGCTCGACGCCTTCACCGTACGCCCCGCCGTCACCAGCACGCCCGCCTGCTCGAGGCTCGCGATCGCCTCGTCGATCGTCTCGTGAGAGAGCTCGCGCAGCGTGCGGTACATGCGCTCGCGGTCACGGCCCCGCGGCCGTCCCAGCAGTTCGATCGCGACCAGGCGCTCGGGATGCTCGCCGGTCTGGTTGGATGGGCGTTGCATGGTCTCCTTTGCGGCTCCGCACCCGGTGCACGAGAAGGAATGGGAACTATATGCGGTGGAACTCTATGTGGTGGAACTAATCTCGTCAATCGGACAGGCTGGGTAGATGGCGCGCGTCAAGACGCCGACCAACATCGCTCTCGGCAGGGCCGTCCGCGAGACCCGCAAGGCCCGCGGCCACACCCAGGAATCCTTCGCCCTGAAGGCCGGCCTCGACCGCTCCTACTACGGCGCCATCGAGCGCGGCGAGTTCAACGTCACCGTCGAGACGCTGTCCAAGGTCGCCGCCGGGCTCGAGGTGGCGGCCTGGGAGCTGCTCGAGCGGGCAGGGCTGTAGCGGGGGTAAAGATCGCCACGCATATGGCAGATGGCCTACGGGACGTGACCAAGCCCGATCATGTTGCTGCCGCCCCGATCTTCGCCGCGCCGACCGCTACAACGCGCCGGGCAGGTGGCCGTGGCCGCCCTGCGGCCCGACCGTCGTACCCATAGTCTCGGGAGTCAGTGACGCGCCCGATCGTCTGGGCAGGGAACCGACGTTCGTGGGGACTGAGATTTGGCAAGAGCGTGGGCTGAGCGAGCGCGCTTCGATCGGTCCGAGGGAGCGGGACTACATCGCGCAGCCCAAGAGCAGCGGATATCGGGCTCTGCACTTGATCGTGAGGCGTATGGGCTTCCCGATAGAGGTCCAACTCCGAACGATCGGCCAGGACGTGTGGGCAAACCAGGTGGAGGAGACCGGGCGACAGCTTGGTCTAGATCTCAAGTTCGGCGCAGGGGACGAGCGCCTTGGCACCGTCTTCGTGGCGATGGGCGAGCTGATCGCTCGCTTCGACAGAGCGAAGCTTTCGCCCGACGAGCTGCGTGAGGGTTTGAGGAGCCTGCCATCATTGACGATACGCACACCGCCCCCAGCCTGATCCAGATGAGCCCAGACGACGACATCAAGCACTTCCTCGTGACTCGCGACGTTGCGCGCGAGGAGACGACTGTCGTCGAGTTCGGTACGGACTACGAGGCTGCGCAGCACGCCTACCAGGAGGCCGAGCAGAAGACGCGTGGGCGTCGAGACCTTGATGTCGTGCTGCTCGGCGCCGACTCGCTGGAGACCATCAAGCTCACACACTCCAGCTACTTCGAGCCGAAGTCGCTCGACGAGTTGCTGCCTGCGTAGGAAGGCAGCCGAGGGAAAGATCGGTAGGTGGTCGCTCAATGGTCATGCAGCGCGTAAGCATCACGATCGGCCCGCTGACCTTCGATCACGCCGACTACGACGCCGACAGCGACGTGCTGTACCTGCATGTCGGCGAGCCGCAGGTGGGCGAGGGTGAGGAGACGCCGGAGGGCCCACGTCGTGCGCTACGCGCCTGGAACTAGCCGGGTCGTCGGTCTGACCAGGACGAGCAGCAGGCGCTCCGCGCCCTTGTCGATGGCCGGAATTGGCAGAAAGCGGCAGACGGCCGCTCGACCGACCGGCCTGCCGCCTCCGACGCCAACCCCGCCTGACCCCCGAATCAGGTCCACCAAGCGGATTCCGAACACGCGCCCGGCAAGATTCGAACTTGCGGCCTCTCGCTCCGGAGGCGAGCGCCGAGAGGGGATCGTTGGGGCCGGATCCCGCATGGGAGTTGGGATCTCGGGATGAAGCCGGCGCTGGCGGCTGTGTTTTGATCGCCCCGATTTGTGGGCGATTCGGGGCGATAGTGGCAGGGCTGCCATTTCGTTGTGCTCGTCGCGCCGTTTGCCGGAGTGCCGCTCGGCGCCCACCCACGCAGCTTCGCCGGGGCGCGGGCGGACGATCGATCCATGCTCACGGTTGCCCAAGCGGCGCAGCGGGTGGGGAGGAGTCCTGGGACCGTGCGCCGCTGGATACGAGAGGGTCGTCTGCGGGCGGAGACGACACACGGCCGGCGCTTGATCGATCCGGGCGCTCTCGATGAGGTGCGGAACGAGATGTATCCGTTGCCGCCGGAGTGGCGGAAGCTGGAGGACGGCACGCCCGCCCCGAACTGGGTCGCGGCTGTGGCTCTGTCTCGGCTCGGACGCTGAACGAGGTCAGCGACCGGATTGGCGCGTCAATGGCGAAGACTCGACGGCCGTGCGTTGCATCCGGGCCGACGGCCATGCTGAGCAGTCGTGGTTGCCGACGACCTCGCAGGCGAGACGACTGACCCCGACGGCAAGCGGGTCGTTCTGCTCGATGCTGTCTGGCGCGAGAAGATCGTCCGCGACCACCCAGAGATGACCGCGCACATGGCGGCCGTCTTGGGAGCCACGAACACACCCGATCACGTTGCGGCTGACCCCGTGTTCGGGCAACGCACTCGATACTACGTGCGAGGCGCCGGCCCGAGTCAGTGGCTGCTGGTCGTCGTAAGCTATGAGCAGACGCCAGCGCGGATCGTCTCCGCGTTCGCCAACCGGAAGGACCCCAAGTCATGGAGCGCGTAGAAATCACGATCGGGCCGCTGAGTTTTGATCACGCCGACTACGACGCCGACAACGACGTGCTCTACCTGCACGTCGGTGTGCCCCAGCCAGCGGAGGGCGAGGAGACGCCAGAGGGCCACGTCGTTCGCTACGCGCCCGGAACCAGCCGCGTCGTCGGCTTGACGGTGCTCGGTGCACGACACGTATTGGAGCGAGATGGGCGCCTTGCGGTCACAGTTCCTGAGACTGTGGAGACGACCGCGGAGGAGCTCGCCCCCGCCCTTGCTGCTGTTTAGCGATAACCACGACCGGACCGCTGATTGCCGAGACGCGTTAGCGCCCGACATGCTCGTTGCGCGGCCGACAGAAACGTCCGTGAGAACGACGGCCACTACGGCGATGACTCCGAACGCCGTCGACACGCCCAGTGGCTGGTCGCCATCACTCGAATCAGGGCGCAACAGAAGGCGACGATAGAAGTGCGCTCGATGCCCGTCGGGAGCGGCCGCTGCGCTCTGGGTGGCGGGCCCGAGACCCCGTGCGTCGCGGCCGTGGCCATGGCACAACGCAGCAGGCGAGGCGAACCGAGTAGGGGCATCGCAGGCGACGGCGAATAGGGTATGCCCCATCGCGATTTCGCCCTTGGTAGAGTTGCCGCCGCCCGCGATGCAAGAGTCCTTGCAGCAGGCTAACGGACCACTCTGCCCGTGCACTTGTCCTCCTGGCCCGACACACCGCTCCACGCCGATCTGGTGCCCGTTCGCCGGACCGTGTGGAAGGGCGGTAGCTGAGCGACTGTGTCCCCCTTCGGCGTTCCACCTGTCTACAGGGAGCCCTTGACGAAGCTCGCGAACCTCTCCGACGAGGACGCAGGCGATCTCATCGACTCTATTGCCGGACTCGCTCCCTTCATGCCGGTGTCGTCGATCGAAGAGGCGACAGCCTCGGTGCTTGGCGCAGATGCCTCGCCGGCCGAGAAGCGGCTCGCGGTGCCGCTACTGGCGCTTCGCGGCCAGCTCCGCCAGACCACGACCAGCGACATAGCGAGGGAGCTATGCGAGTCGCCGGACCTCGAGCTGGACGACGACGCCCGCGGCCGGCTTCGGATGAGGGCGACGGCGATCCTTGACGCGCCCGTGATCGGGACGACGGGCGTCGCGACGGATCTCCAGACGCTCAACTCACGCAACTATCAGGGAGCACGGATCGTCACTGACCTTCGACCAGTGTTCCGCGATGACGTGGCCGAGCCACCTGAGGGCGCGGTCATTGTCGAGACGCTGCACCTACAGACCTGGACGCGAGACGGTGGGAGCGAGGTATTGCATGTCTCGATGGACGAGGCCGACCTGCGCCAGCTTCAGTCGATCGTCGGGCGGGCGCTCAACAAGACCGACACGCTGAAGCGTCTTATCGCTGAGAAGAACCTTTCGTACTTCGAGTTGGAAAAGGAGGCGGTCGACGGATGAGCTACATGCCCGCGCACGATTTCTCCCCCGTCCAAGCGGAGTGCCCGCCGGACAGACCCTTGTATCTCAACTTCGAATCGAAGCGCGCCGGCCGGGCCGTCGCCGAGTCCTGTGGGTATGACAGGCTGATTGGTGGCAGCCACCTCGTTGCAGTCATCTACTCCGGACACGTGTACGACCCCTGTTGGGACGTGCCTTCCGCAGGGGGCTGGCATGGGCGCACCGTCACATTCGTAGGCGAGGAAGGCATGTCGCTCCTCGGCACGTCGGTCGAGGAGAGCGAGCGCGAGCCCGAGGCGACCACCGATCCGCTCGTGGACTGGTTCGCTGAGCAGCAACTTGCTGCCGCGGCGAGTTACGTCGGCCGGGCTGCGCCTACCACCGAGCCGGGTTCCGAGGGCGAGGCGATCCTCGGGCGCCGCGGCGGCCTTCGGTCGCGGGCTTGGCGTGGTGGCGGCACGATGCGCCGCCGCTAGCCGTGTATCGCGATCCCGACGAGGACATCTCGTTTGGAGACATCTTCGAGAGCGAGCACCTAATCGATGTCTACGCTGCGGGTGACACACGCGCACTCGGCGGGGGGCCGATGCCTCGGGGCGCCGCCGAAAGACTCGCCAGGCAAGTCAACCGGGACCTCAAAGACGCCGCGAGCGAGCTACTGCCCGTGTACTCTCCGGCAATTGAGCTGACCGACGCAGGCGCCGAGTTGCTTCCCGTGTACTCGCCTGCACTCGACCAGCATGCCGACAAGCATCATGCGCTCGCCCACGGCAGCAATATGAAGCTCGCAGCACCCAACCGGGCCATTCTCTTGACTGACAGCTGTGCGGTCGACACCGCGCTCGTCGTGGGGCGTAGCAGGCGACGCAAGCGCGGGCGCCTCCTTTTCGCACCGGTCGTGCCGGCCACGGCAGGGGACGTCGAGCGTCTCACCGACGAGCCCGTGTTTGGGCGCTTTCCGCTAGCACCGTGCGAGGCGTTTGGGTACGGAGCGATCGCGGAGCTTCGCCACTGTTTCAACGTCGACGTCGCCGAGGTGCGCGCGACCGACCGTATCCTTGCGCTCACGGACGAGGCGGCGGAAGACCTCGAAGTCGCTTGGGCGGCTCAGACGCTGCGGCGTGGTCCGCTCGCTACTGAGCGAAACGCAGAGCGCCTGACGGGGCGTCTGCTCGAGCGCGGCTACGGGGACCCGCAGATGCTGGCTGAAAGTGTCGGCGAAGCAATAGACCTCGGCTGGCTGCTTGAGAGCAAGCTCGATGCCGTAACCGATGACTCGATCGAGGTGACGGACGAGACAATCGAGGAACTCGACGCTGTTCTCTCCAGCTTGGAGAGTGCCGTCCGTAAAGCGCGGGAGCGGCTTCGGCGCCCGAGTGGGCATTAGTCTTGGCGAGAGGATGCCGAACGAGCACGTCCGGCATCCGTCTTGCCCCGCTTGCCGTCAGTAGGTCCACTCGTCAGGCGCTGCTCCCGGTGTCCAAGCGCTCGTGATGCTGCCGCCCTCCTGACGGAGTGCCTGGCCATAGTCGGTGAGTTGCGCCTGGAACGCCAGCTCGTGTCGTGGGTCGTCCGCCGCTATGTCGATCCAGTCGCGCCAGACGACGAGTGCGCACAGTGTCTCGACATGGGAGGCATCTTTCCACCAGCCGTCCTTGAGGTGCGTAAGCGCCTGTGGGTAGCGTCCGTGTAGCGCGACGATCGAGCCCCACATCCGCCTACGCCACGCCGGGTCGCCCATGACGGGTTCGATCCACGGTGCGTGGCGATCCGCGTCGAAGTCGTCGTCCGCGATCACCGCTGGGGCGGTTGCGGCGGCACGATCGGCGTCCGGGTTGTGCTCGGCGAGCTGGCTCACCATATGGGCGGCGATGCGTGCCACGGGTTCGCCGGCGCGCTCGGCGCGGCTCCTGAGTTCGGCCATTACTGCGTCGGAAAGCGTGATCTTCAGTCGCTGGCTCATCGGTCATCTCCGTCCTTTGATCGGGTCGCGCTTGTGTGCGCCTCTGGGGTAATGACCCTGAAGCCACGAAAGCGGCCAACGAATTAAGCGGGGGCCGATCGTGACCCTGCTCGGACCCGTGCATCTGGTCTGTTCAGTCCTGGAGTGGGCGCCGATGTCGGTGTTCGGCTGCTGGGCTGGGCCGCACCGTGAGTCAGCTGGGTCCGGGTGGCCCAGCCGGAACTTGTCAGCCGGTGGTCGCGGTTTCAGCGCGCGCGGCGTGGATTTCGAAATTCGCTGGCCGCTTTGACCTGTTGAGGGTCATTAACAGTATGCAAACAGGACAGGTACGCCCTGCGGGGCAGCCGGATGCGCCCTCCCCTGTGGACGCCGCGTGGGTCGAGGCTGTCGCTCTGCGGGTAGTTGCGCTCATGCACAGCGGATATGCGGCGAACGGTCGACGGCTCGTCGATGCGGCGACTCTCGCCGGCGAGCTTGGCGTCGATCGATCGTGGGTGTACGCGAATCGGGACGAGTTGGGCGCTGTCCGGCTCGGATCAGGTTCGAAGCCACGGCTGCGCTTCGATGTCCAAGTAGCGCGGGCAGCCCTCGCTCGTGCGCGTAACGAGCCCGCGGCCATCGGCAACGCGGGCTCTGCTGATCCGCTCCCACGTAAGCGAATCCGATCGGAGCGCAAGCCCGCAGTCGGACGGGTGCTCGCAGTCAAGGGCCGCAGCTCATGAGCAAGCCGGCGGACAGGAATTACGTCGGAGGCGCGATCGGCTTAGGAGTTCTTGCTGCTGTCGACGGCACGGGCCAGCTCGTGGAGGTCGGCGCCGAGGACGCGCAGAAAGCGTTGGAGCGTGTGCCAGCGGACGCCCCGCGTGCCCCGCTCGATGCGGGACACGAGCGTGGCGTCGGCGCCAAGTTGCTCGGCAACCTGTTCTTGGGTCATCCCGGCCTTGTGGCGAAGCTCGCGGAGGGCTCGACCGAGCAGGAGCTGGTCCTGCTGGGCAGTGGGCGAGTCGGTTTTGTGCGTCACGGGCGGAACGCTCACGTGGCGCGACAAAAAGTGCCAGGGTCGTTTTGGCCTAAACTGGGTATGCTGTTCCGGTCCAAAATAAGTGCCGGGGCGCGGCTGTCACCGCCCCCGGCGTGGCACCGAGAGTTCAAGCTCCCGGCGCAGAGGCAGCCTACCGAGCCTGGTCAGGTGCCTTCCTCGCCAAAGCTGCCTCCCGGAGCCTCCAACCAACAGGAGGAACCGATGAGCACCACCCTGACCGTCCCCGCCGAGATCGTGGGGCACCTGCGCTGTGGGCTACACATAGAACTCGGCCACGCAGCCGAGGAGATCGCGACTCTCAGCACGCTACGCGACCGCGAAACCTATCCCGGCTGGTACGCCGAGCCGCTTCAACAGCTCGACGCTGCACGAGCGCTACTCGACGTTGTCAGATGGAGCACGATCGAAGACTCCGAGCCCGTCACGATCGACTTCGACCAGCACCAGCCGATCCTCGTAGCGGCACTCACCGGCCTGCTCGAAATCGAGCGCGACCTGATGGACGTCGATCCCTCCTTCGAGGGCGCCGAGCGCCAGCGCAAGCGCGCCAGCCGAGCGGTTGGCGAGATCGAGAGCTTCCTTGCCTACCACGACCTCCCGCTGTCGGAGGGCGACTGATGCCGAGGCCAACCACGGGAAGGGTGCTTGAACACGTGGGCGTGGACGGGCGCACCTATCGATCGCTGCGATTCGTGGCGTACGGCAAGCGGCGCTATGTCTCGCTCGGGCCGGTGTCGGCAGACGCCGCAGAGCAGGCTCTACGTCACACGATCGCCGATGTAGAGCGCGGATCATGGGAGCCGCCGAGACAGGCGGCTCCCATCGAGCACGAGCCGATACCAACGTTCCATGCCTTTGCCGAGGACTGGTGGCTGCGCAATGAGAAGCAGCTCGCGCCCAGCACTCAGCTCGACTACCGCTGGCGTCTCGAAACGCACCTGTTGCCGTTCTTTGCTCGACATCGGCTGGACGAGATCACCTTCGATCAGGTCGAGCGATATATCGCACGCAAGCTCGACGAGGCACATCCGCTGTCGCCGAGATCGATCAACATGACCGTGACATTGCTGGGAGCGATCCTGGAGGGTGCGGTTGAGCGAGAGTTGATCCCGCGCAACCCGGCAAGGGGTCGTGGTCGTCGGGTCCGTGAACGTGCCCCACGTCGCAGCCACCTGGAGACTGCCGAGCAGATCAGTGCCCTACTCGACGCGGCGGCTCGATTGGATGCGAGTGCTCGCAAGGGTCATCAGCACGTCGAGCGACGGGCGATGATCGCCGTGCTCGTGTTCGCCGGCCTGCGCGTAGGCGAGTTGCTGGCGCTGCGATGGCGCGATGTCGATATGGCCGGTGGCTGGATGTACGTCGAGGAATCCAAGACTGACGCCGGGCGACGACGCATCAAGATCAGGGGTGCGCTCCAAGCGGAGGTGGCGCGCGTGCGTGCGCGCCAGCCTGAATCCGGGCCGGATCGAGTCGTGTTCGCCACGTCCACCGGTAGGCAGCAGAGTGCCGACAACTTCCGCTCTCGGGTGCTCAAACCCTCGGTGAACGAGGCTAATCGGGCTCTGACAGCGAGCCAGTCGCCACCGCTCCCGGAAGGGATCACCCCGCACTCTCTCCGGCGAACATTCGCAAGCGTGCTGTATGCGCTCGGCGAGGACCCAGGAATCGTCATGGACGAGATGGGGCACACCGACCCTGCGCTCGCGCTGCGCGTCTACCGGCAGGCGATGCGCAGGGGGGAGGGGGAGAAGGCGGCTCTCAAGGCGCTAGTAGAGGGGCCGTTGAGTGACGAACGGGGCGTCTCAGTAGCCCGCGATCTGCTGCGGTAGTTCTTCGACGCAGTTTTGGAGCTTCGTAGAAGTCGGCTCTCGCAATCGCCATCCATCCATCCGAGCGATGCACACGCCCTCGTATCATTCCGCACGCTCATGCACACCGAGAACGTCTACGCCAGGCTAGAGGCCGCCGTGCGCGGCTACGTGATTGCACAGGCTGGGGGCGACCCGAGCGGTGACCTCTCCTTGATGCCACTAGGCGAGCTGGTCACGGTGTTCTTCAGCTGGCGCGCCCGCCATATCCCAGCGCGGCCTCGGATTTGTCACGTCTCGCAGGAGATGCAGGCCAGCGCGACCGCGAGCGAGCACAAGGACGAATTGGCTGCGTTGATTGCAAAGATCGAGGCCGGGGCGGACCTCACGCCGCACCTGAGTCGAGGCGTTGTAAATGCCTATGAGCCAGGAGGCGACAAGAAGAAGACGTGGCGGCGCTCCGATCGCGATTTGCTGATCGCGGACTGGGGTGTCCACCATCTCCATCTCTCGGGGGCGGTTGAGCAGGACGGGTTTGTGGAACGCGCCGACGACCTACTCTTCGCGATGTTTACGAAGACGGACTCCTATCTGATCGGAATCTACCCCCACGGCTCGTGGGGGCTTGTCGAGCTGCTCGAGATCGTCGTACGCAACTGGCCTGATGCCGGGCTGATGTTGCCGACGCACGCAATCGGGCTCACCCAGAAATGGACGGACGCGGAGCGGCTAGAACTACGAAACGGGGGGATAGCGAGCCCGTTCATTGAGTTGGACGGCAAGGTCTGGGCGGCCTCGGCGCTCGGGCAGAGTCTCGACGGGAAAGCATCGAAGGCATCGGTGCGGAGCATGGACTTCATGTGGCGACTTGGCCAGTGGGAAGACGACCCGGAACATCTGCTGGCCGAGGCAGAGCGGGTGATGAACGATGCGGCGGGTCGGGCACTCAAGGGCAACTGGACGCCGATGGTCGACGCGGAGGGGACGCTTGGACTGCTGAGGGAGGACGTTTTCTACGGACTCCTGTCGCTGGCTGACTCGGGGTAGGTGGCGGAAGATTCCGCGAGCGGCCTTTCCACACTGGCGCGTCTGGTGGCGCGCGTACTACTCGACCGAGGACGTGCTTGGCAGTCTGCCCGTACTGCTATTGACCCCGACCGTCGCGGCACTCGTCGGCTCAGCGTGGGCAGCGTCTCACCCGGCGGAGGTCGTGCATCGAGGGCTGATCGTTCACGAGGCTACGTTCGGTGACTCGCTGGCGACCGCACTCGTCGGCGGACTCGTCGGACTTTTCTTGCTGGTCGCAGCCGTATTCGTGTTCGTCCTCCTCCGATATCGATTGATAGGCGACCGGACCTGGCGCGTATCGTGGGAAATGATCTATCGCGAGACGGGGAGCGTCGTGTCGAGCGGGAGCAGCGTGCGCATGGAATGCAAGGTGACGCCGCCCGTGCTGTTGTCGGCGCTTGGGCATGTCGAAGCGGTGGTTCGCTATCCCGATGGCACACTGCTGGAGCGCGGACAGGAGGCGATGGGGAGCACGGAGTACGGGATCGGGTTTGCACCAACAGGCGGGGCGCGGCCGCAGACCGGCACGTATGAGATTCGCTGGTACGGGACGAGCGGTACCCGTCGTCTGCGGGAGATCACGCGGTCGAGGTACACGTTCCACGGCTGACCCCGTAACTTCAGCGTTTTGGGAGCCTGAAATGGCAGTCGGTGGCAGACGAGCCCTCCAACGACCGACCTCAAGCCTCACGCGACGATGCCTCCAACCCAGAAACCCCGCTCCAGCAAAGGCATTCCAGCTATGCGCCCGGCAAGATTCGAACTTGCGGCCTCTCGCTCCGGAGGCGAGCGCTCTATCCACTGAGCTACGGGCGCGGGCGTCCGATTCTAGGGCGATCGCGGCAGCGTCCGCCGGCGGGAGGCCGCGGCGCGGGGTCGGGACGATCGACGTTCGCCTTGACAGCGACACGCCGCCGCAGTAGACGTTGGCGAGGGCGCCTCATCACGCACCGGGCGGGGCGACCGCCACACACCACAACCGATACCGATGGGGCTTGCCGTGCGCACATTCATGACCGCCGCCGCAACCGCCGCGGTCGCTGCGCTCCTCGCCGCCCCTGCAGCCGGTGCGGCGTCCAGCGCCGAACCGAGCCCGGTCGCCGAATCGCGCGTCTACCACCTGAACTGGACGCTCACCCCCTGCGCCACGGTCGACCGCTTCGAAATCTTCCCGGCGGCACATGAATGGATGTTGACCTGCCAGGGCAGCACCGTGTGGTTCGCCGAATCCGTACGCGGGACCTACACCCAAGACGGGCCGGTGACGAAGTTCACCGCGGGGAGCTCGATCTCGAGCTTCAACTTCGCCTTCTACGGCGTGCCCAACCTCTTGCGCACGCGCTACGTCGGCGCCTTCGACATCATCGCCCCCGAACTCGTCACCATCATCCCTGGTCTCTTCTCCTTGACGGAGATCTGAGCTGCTGACGATCGCACGACCGCGGCGGGCAACGCGATCGCTCGCGGCGCGCCGCCCTCGCCGAGGCCTCCGCTGGCGCTACCGTAGCCCCGTATGGACCTGTCGCTGTTCTTCGCCGGCACCGCCGGCTCGGTGCCGAGCGCCCGGCGCGGGCTGCCGGCGGTGCTCGTGCGCCGCGGCGGCGAGAAGCTGCTGTTCGACTGCGGCGAAGGCACGCAGCGCCAGCTGATCCGCTCGGTGGGGCTGCTCGACCTCGATGCGATCTTCATCACCCACTTCCACGCCGACCACTGGCTGGGGCTGCCGGGGATGCTCAAGTCCTTCGCGCTGCGTGAGCGCAGCGAGCCGCTGAGCGTGTTCGGGCCGCCCGGACTCGCGGAGCTGCTCGCGCAGGTGCGGATCGCCTACGGCCGCCTGCCCTACCGCTTCGAGATCGTCGAGCTCGACCCGGCCGAGGCGGTTCGCCGCGACGGCTTCGCCGTCGCGGCCGTCCCCGTGCGCCACAAAGGCGAGCGCTGCTACGGCTACGCGCTGGTGGAGGACGCGCGACCCGGACACCTCGACCCCGCGCTCGCCGAGAGCCTGGGCGTCACGCCTGGGCCGGACTTCGGGCGCCTGCAGCGCGGCGAGACCGTCGCCGGCGTGCGCCCCGAGCAGGTCATGGGCCCGGCGCGGGAGGGGCGCAAGGTGGTGATCTCCGGCGACACCGCTCCCTGCGAGACGCTCGCCGTCGCCGCTCACCAGGCCGACGTGCTCGTGCACGAGGCCACCTTCGCCGAGGAGGAGGCCGAGCGCGCGCGAGCGACCCTGCACAGCACCGCCCGCCAGGCCGCGCGGCTGGCCCGCGAGGCCGACGTGAGGCTGCTCGCGCTCACCCACTTCTCCAGCCGCTACGCCGGCGGCGAGCTCCGCGACGAGGCCCGCGCGGTCTTCCCCCGCACCGAGGCTGTGCGCGACTTCGACACCGTCCACGTGCCGTTCCCCGAGCGCGGGCAGGCGAGCCTCGAGCGCTGGTCCGACCGCCAGGCGCGCGAACGCGCCCAGGCGGACAGCGGCGAGGCCTCCGGCGTCGCGCCCGGCCGCCTGGACGTGGACGCAAACGGCGCCGGCGGCGCGCACAGCGCGGCGCGCGCAGCCGCCGCCGGCCGCTCCGAGCGTGTCGCCTCCTCCTGATACATTCACGCTGCTCCTTTAACCAGGTCCCGAGAGGCCAGGAAGGAAATCAGTTGGCAGCAGACGAGAAGGTCGTCCTCCACGAGGAGGAGCTGCGGCGGGCGCTCACCCGCATCGCCCACGAGATCGTGGAGCGCAACACCGGTGAGCAGGTCCCCGCGCTCGTCGGCATCCACCGTCGCGGGGCGGTTCTCGCCGAACGCCTGCACGGCCAGCTCGAGCAGCTGCTCGGCACGAGCGTCGAGCTCGGCGACCTCGACATTGGCTTCTACCGCGACGACGTCGCCACGCGGCCTGAGGCGCCCGTGCTGCACGCCTCGCACATCGACTTCGACGTGAGCGGGCTGACCGTGGTGATCGTCGACGACGTGCTCTACACCGGACGCACCGTGCGCGCCGCGATCGACGCGCTGTTCGACTACGGGCGCCCGCAGCGCGTGCAGCTGGCGGTGCTCGTCGACCGCGGCCACCGCGAGCTTCCGATCCGCCCCGACTACGTCGGCAAGAACCTGCCCACCTCCACCGCCGAGCGCGTGCACGTGCGCGTGCGCGAGCTGGACGGGGTCGACCAGGTGGCGATCCGCAGGGCCCCGGTCGCGGAGGCCGCGCGGTGAACCACCTGCTCTCGATCGAGCAGCTCGACCGCGCCGACATCGAGCGCATCGTCGCCCAGGCCGAACGCTTCGCCGAGGTCTCCGATCGCGAGATCAAGAAGGTGCCCGCGCTGCGCGGCAGGATGGTGCTGAACCTCTTCTACGAGGCCTCCACGCGCACGCGCAGCTCGTTCGAGCTGGCCGCCAAGCGGCTGTCGGCGGACGTCGTCAACTTCGCCGCCAGCGGCTCGAGCGTGGAGAAGGGCGAGTCGCTGAAGGACACCGTGCTCACGCTCGCCGCCCACAAGCCCGACGCGATCGTGCTGCGCACGCCATGGGTGGGGGCCTCGGAGCTGGTCGCGTGCTGGTGCAGCGCTGCCGTGGTCAACGCCGGCGACGGCAAGCACGAGCACCCCACGCAGGCGCTGCTCGACGTCTACACGCTGCGCCGGCGCCTCGGCGCGCTCGACGGCGCCTGCATCTGGATCGTCGGCGACGTGGCGCACTCGCGGGTGGCGCGCTCGGACGTGCTCGCCTTCCAGCGCATGGGCGCCAGCGTCACCGTCGCCGGCCCGCCCACGCTGATCCCGCGCGGCATCGAGCAGCTCGGCTGCGAGGTCCGCTACACGCTCGAGGAGCTGCACCGGGCGGACGTGGTCTACGCCCTGCGCATGCAGCGCGAGCGCATGAGCGAGACGTGGGTGCCCTCGCTGCGCGAGTACGCCGCCTGGTACCAGGTCAACGCACGACGCCTGCAACCGCAGCAGGTGCTGATGCACCCCGGACCGGTCAACCGCGGGGTCGAGCTCTCCGGCGAGGTGGTCGACTCCCCGCAGGCGGTCATCACCCAGCAGGTCGAAGCGGGCGTGGTGGTGCGCATGGCGGTGCTCTACGAGGTGCTCGCCGGCCCCCGTGAGCCGCGCGCCGGCGCCGCGCCGTCCTCCGCATCCTCCCCGCAGGGGGAGCGGGAGGCGGAGGCGGTGCTCGGGGGCCCGGCCGCGTGAGCGCCCCCGCGCCGCTCGTCGGCGGGCAGGGCGAGCCCGCCGAGCTGCTGCTGCGCAATGTGCGCGCGCTCGATCCCCGCGCAAGCCTCGACGCCCGCCACGACGTGCTCGTGCGCCGCGGCGAGATCGCGGAGATCGCCGCGGCGGGAGCCCTCGAGCCCGCCGCGATCGCCGGCGCCGGCGCGCACGGCGGGGGCGTGGAGGTCGTCGAGGGGGAGGGCAGGCTGGTGCTCGCGCCAGGTTTCTTCGATCCCCACGTGCACCTGCGCACCCCAGGACAGGAGCACAAGGAGGACCTCGACAGCGGCACCCGCGCCGCCGCCGCCGGCGGCTTCTGCGCGGTGATCGCGATGCCCAACACCGACCCCGTGCTCGACTCCGCGCCGCTGCTGCGCTCGCTGCGCGACGCCGCCGCGCGCGACGCCCGCGTCCCCGTCGGCTTCCTGCCTGCGGTCACGCGCGGCCTCGAAGGCCGGCAGCTCACCGAGATGGCCGAGCTGCGCCAGCAGGGCGCGCTCGGCTTCACCGACGACGGGCGCCCCGTGGCCGACGCCGGCACGCTGCGCAAGGCGCTCCAGTACCAGCGCCTGTGCGGCGGCGTGATCTCCCTGCACGAGGAGGACCCCACGCTCTCGCGCGGCGGCGCGATGCACGAGGGCGCCGTCAGCGCCGCCCTCGGCATCGCCGGCATCCCCGCCGTGGCCGAGTCCACGATGGTCGCCCGCGACGCCGCGCTGGCCGGCTACGAGGACGCGCGCGTGCACTTCCAGCACCTGTCCGTCGCCGCCTCCGTCGAGCACGTCGCCGAGGCCAAGGCGCACGGCTTCCGCGTCAGCGCCGAGGTCTGCCCCCACCACCTGCTGCTCACCGAGGAGGACGTGCGCACGCTCGACACGCGCATGAAGATGTACCCGCCGCTCGCCACCGACGGCGACCGGCGGGCGCTCGTGGAGGCGCTGCGCAGCGGCACGATCGACTGTCTCGCCAGCGACCATGCGCCGCACGCGCGCGAGGAGAAGGAGGTCCCCTTCGAGCAGGCGCCGATGGGCAGCACCGGCCTGGAGACCGCGTTCGCCGCGCTCCACACCGAGCTGGTGGTGCCCGGCGTGCTGGCGCTCGGGCTGCTGGTCGAGCGGCTCACCGCCGGCGCCGCCCTGTTCGAGCTGCCCGTCCCGCGCATCGCCGTCGGCGAGCCTGCCAACCTCGCGCTGCTCGACCTCGACGCGACGTGGGTCGCGGGCGAGCACGGCTGGGAGAGCCGCTCCGAGAACTGCTGCTTCGCCGGTCGCCGGCTGCGGGGCCGGGTGCTGATGACGCTCGCCGCCGGCGCCGTCGCCCATCGCCTGCGCCCGAGTGGGTGCGACCGCGCCCTCGCGACGGTGAGCGCCTGATGGCGCTGCTCGCCCGCGACCGCGCCGCGCTCGTCGTGGTCGACGTCCAGGAGGGCTTTCGCCCCTACGACTGCTTCGCCGCCGTCGCAGGCGCCGCCGCCAAGCTAGTCCAGGCCGCGCGCATCCTCGAGCTGCCGGTGCTCGTCAGCGAGCAGTACCCCAAAGGGCTCGGTCGCACTGCCCCCGAGGTAGGGCTGCGGGACGAGCCGCGGATCGAGAAGAGCGTGTTCTCCGCCGTGCGCGCCGACGGCTTCGACCTCCCCGGCGCGGGCGCCGGCCCCGGAGGGGTTGGCCAGGCGATCGTATGCGGCATCGAGACCCACGTGTGCGTCTCGCAGACCGTCCACGACCTGCTCGCCGAGGGCCTCGAGGTGCACGTCCCCGCCGACGCCGTCGGCTCCCGCCACCGGCTCGACCACGAACGCGGCCTCGAGCGCCTCGAGCGCGCCGGCGCCGTCGTCACCACCGTCGAGGCCGCCCTGTTCGAGCTGCTCGAGCGCGCCGGCACGCCCGAGTTCAAAGCGGTGCAGGCGCTGATCAAGTGAGCGGCGAGGCCACCGCATACGTGCTGCTCGAGGACGGCGCCCGCTTCGACGGGGAGGCCTGCGGCGCCGACGGTCACGCCGTGGGGGAGGTCGTGTTCACCACCGGCATGTCCGGCTACCAGGAGTCGATGACCGACCCCTCCTTCGCCGGGCAGCTGATCGCCTACACCTATCCCCACGTCGGCAACTACGGCGCCAGCTCGCAGGCGATGGAGTCCGAGCGGGCGTGGGCGCGCGCCGCGATCATGCGCGACGCGCGCAACGGCGAAGACGCCCCCAGCGCCGAGCGCGGCTGGCTGGACTGGCTCGCCGACTGCGGCGTGCAGGCCATCACCGGCGTCGATACGCGCACGCTCGTGCGCCACATCCGCGACGCCGGCGCGATGCGCGCCGGCGTGTTTCCCGCCTCCATGCCCGAGCGTGAGGCGCGCGAGCTGATCGACGCCGAGCCGCCGATGGCCGGCCAGGACCTCGCCCGCCTCGTCACCCCCGAGGCGCCCACCCGCCACGGGTGGGAGGGGGGCGGGCCCCACATCGCCGTCATCGACACCGGCATCAAGGCCTCGATGGTGCGCGAGCTGATCGCCCGCGGCGCGCGCGTGTCGCTGCACCCCTGCACCGCCACCGCCGAGCAGCTGCTCGCCGAGGACCCCGACGCGATCTTCCTCTCCAACGGCCCCGGCGACCCCGCCGCGCTCACCTACATCGTCGAGGTCGTGCGCCAGCTCGTCGGCCGCCGCCCGGTGTGGGGCATCTGCCTCGGCCACCAGCTGCTCTGCCGCGCGGTGGGCCTCGAGACCTTCAAGCTCCCCTTCGGCCACCACGGCGCCAACCATCCCGTGCGCGACCTCGCCACCGGGCGCGTGGAGATCACCTCCCAGAACCACGGCTTCGCCGCGCTCGGACCCGGCGGCGCGCGCACCATCGAGCGCGACGAGCCGGTGCGCTGGCGCACCGACTTCGGCGAGGCCGCGCTCTCCCACGTGAACCTCTACGACCGCACCGTCGAGGGCCTCGAGCTGCTCGACGTGCCCGGCGGCACCGTGCAGTACCACCCCGAGGCGGGGCCGGGCCCGCACGACAGCCTGTACCTGTTCGACCGCTTCCTGCAGAGGATCGAGGCCGCGGCATGACCCGCGGGGGTCTTCACGGGGACCCCCCGAGGGGGTCCGGAGCGTTCCGCGCGTGGCGAGCGTGGGGGAGGCGCTGAGTGCCGCGGCGCGATGACATCGAGAAGATCCTGATCCTCGGCTCCGGGCCGATCGTGATCGGGCAGGCCGCCGAGTTCGACTACTCCGGCGTGCAGGCCTGCAAGGTGCTGCGCGAGGAGGGCTACGAGGTGGTGCTCGTCAACTCCAACCCCGCCACGATCATGACCGACCCCGAGTTCGCCGACGCCACCTACATCGAGCCGCTGCTGCCGGGGCCGGTGGCGCAGGTGATCGAGCGCGAGCTCCCCGACGCGCTGCTCGGCACGCTCGGCGGGCAGACCGCGCTCAACGTCGCCAAGGCGCTGCACGACAACGGCACGCTCGCGAAGCACGAGGTCGAGCTGATCGGCGCCAACTACGAGGCGATCGCCTGCGCCGAGGACCGCGACCTGTTCCGCGAGGCGATGGCGCGCGCCGGCCTGCAGATGCCGCGCAGCGCGATCGCGACGAGCCTCGAGCAGGCGCGCGCCGCGATGCCGGAGCTCGGCCTTCCGTGCGTGGTGCGCCCCGCCTTCACGCTCGGCGGGCGCGGCGGGGGGATCGCGCGCAGCGAGCAGGAGTTCGAGCGCGTCGTCGCCCGCGGCCTCGAGGCCTCGCCGATCGGGCAGGTGCTGCTGGACGAGTCGGTGCTCGGCTGGGGCGAGTTCGAGCTCGAGGTGATGCGCGACGGCGCCGACAACGTGGTGATCGTGTGCTCGATCGAGAACGTCGACCCGATGGGCGTGCACACCGGCGACTCCGTCACCGTGGCCCCGCAGCAGACGCTCACCGACAAGCTCTACCAGCAGCTGCGCGACCAGGCCATCCAGGTGATCCGCGCCGTCGGCGTCGAGACCGGCGGCTCCAACGTGCAGTTCGCCGTCAACCCCCACACCGAGCAGATCCTCGTGATCGAGATGAACCCGCGCGTCTCGCGCTCCTCCGCGCTCGCCTCCAAGGCCACCGGCTTCCCGATCGCCAAGATCGCCGCGCGCCTCGCCGTCGGCTACCGCCTCGACGAGATCGACAACGACATCACCGGCGTCACGCCCGCCTGCTTCGAGCCCACCATCGACTACGTCGTCGTCAAGTGGCCGCGCTTCGCCTTCGAGAAGTTCCCCGGCTCGGAGCCCGCGCTCTCCACCCACATGAAGTCCGTGGGCGAGGCGATGGCGATCGGGCGCACGTTCTCCCAGGCGTTCGCCAAGGCGCTGCGCTCGCGCGAGCTCGACAAGCCGGCGCAGCTCGCCGGCGTCGCCAGCGAGGAGCTGCTGGCGCGCATCGAGACCCCCGGCGCCGCGCGCTTCGAGACGATCCTCGAGCTGCTCTCGCGCGGCGTGCCCGTCGAGCAGGTGCACGAGCGCACCAGCATCGACCTGTGGTTCCTGCGCGAGCTGCGCACGATCGCGCTCGACCCGCAGGCACCGTTTCAGGGACAGCGCTCGTTTCGCTCGGTCGACACGTGCGCGGCGGAGTTCCCCGCGCGCACCCCCTACTACTACTCCGGCTGGGAGCGCTCCGGGCACGGCTCGGTCAACGAGGTGCGCCGCAACCGCGACCGCGAGTCGATCGTGATCCTCGGCTCCGGCCCCAACCGCATCGGCCAGGGCATCGAGTTCGACTACTGCTGCGTGCACGCAGCCATGACCGTGCGCGAGTCAGGGCGCCACGCCGTGATGGTCAACTGCAACCCCGAGACCGTCTCCACCGACTACGACACCTCAGACCGCCTGTACTTCGAGCCGCTCACGCTCGAGGACGTGCTCGCCGTCGTCGAGGTCGAGAACGGGGGGCCGTTCGCGCCGGCCGGCGGCGAGTCGCCCGCCGCGCGCCGCGGCGGCGCCGGCGGCTCGCTGGCGGGCGTGATCGTGCAGTTCGGCGGGCAGACGCCGCTGAAGCTCGCCGCCGGCCTCGCCGCCGCCGGCGTGCCGCTGCTCGGCACCTCCGTCGAGGCCATCGACCTCGCCGAGGACCGCGCCCGCTTCGGCGCGCTGCTCGCCCAGCTCGGCTACAAGGCGCCGCCGTACGCCACCGCCGAGTCGCTGCAGCAGGCGCTCAAGTGCGCCGACCGCGTCGGCTTCCCGCTGATCGTGCGCCCCTCCTACGTGCTCGGCGGGCGCGCCATGGAGATCGTCTACGACCACCACGCGCTCGCCGGCTACCTGCGCCGCGAGCTCGCCGGCGCCGCCCAGGCCGAGACCTCGCGCGAGCGCGACGACGGCGGCAGCGTTGGCGACGCCGGCGCTCACCGCGCGGACGGCGGCCGCGACGCACGCACGTCCCCCTCCATATACCTCGACCGCTTCCTCGAGCACGCCACCGAGATCGACGTCGACGCCCTCTGCGACGGCCAGGAGGTGTGGATCGGCGGCATCATGCAGCACGTCGAGGAGGCCGGCATCCACTCCGGCGACAGCGCCTGCGTGCTGCCGCCGCACTCGCTCGGCGAGGACATGCTCGAGCAGGTCCGCGCCGCCACGCGCGAGCTCGCGCTGGCGATCGGCGTGGTCGGGCTGATCAACGTGCAGTACGCCGTGCACGCCGGCGAGCTGTACGTGATCGAGGCCAACCCCCGCGCCTCGCGCACCGTGCCGTTCGTCTCCAAGGCCGTCGGCCTGCCGCTCGCCAAGCTCGCCTGCCGCATCATGCTCGGCGAGCGCATCGCCGAGCTCGGACTGCCGCCCGGCCGCGAGGGCGTCGGCTACGGCGAGCACATCTCCGTCAAGGAGGCCGTGCTGCCGTTCGACCGCTTCGAAGGCGCCGACGCGCTGCTCGGCCCCGAGATGCGCTCCACCGGCGAGGTGATGGGCATCGCCCGCGACTTCCCCACCGCCTTCGCCAAGGCGCAGGCCGCCGCCGGCGTGCCGCTGCCGCTCTCCGGCGCCGCCTTCATCACCGTCACCGACGACGACAAGGACGGCGCCGGCGCCGTCGCGCTCACGCTCCACGACGCCGGCTTTCGCATCCTCGCCACCCGCGGCACCGCCGAGGCGATCGCCCGCATGGGCGTCCCCGTCACCACCCTCAACAAGATCGGCGAGGGCTCCCCCCACGTGGTCGACTGGATCGAGCGCGGCCACGTCGACCTCGTCGTCAACACCCCCACCGGAGTCGGCGCTCGCAGCGACGGGCGCGAGATCCGCCGCGCCGCCGTCTCGCACGGCATCCCCTGCCTCACCACGCTCGCCGCCGGCGTCTCCGCCGCCCGCGCCATCGCCCGCGCGCAGCGCGCCGGCGAGCCGGAGGTGCTGTGCCTGCAGGAGCTGCACGGGCCGCGCCGACCGGGTCGCGCCCAGCGCAACGGAGCCGGCGTGGCGTGAGCACCGCGCCCGCCGGCCGCCGCCAGCTCACCGTCACCGCCAACGAACGGCTCGGCGCCTACACCGTCCTGCGCGCAGCGGATCCCGACGCGCCCGCGCCCGCGCCCGGCCAGTTCGCCATGCTCGCCGCCGTCGAGCGCTGGGGCGGGGGAGAGGACGAACGGCCCTACCTGCCGCGCGCGTTCTCCGTCGCGCGCTTCGCCGCCGGCGAGGCGCACTACCTGCTCGAGGACGTCGGCCCCGGCACGCGACGGCTGTGCGAGCTGCGGCCCGGCGAGCGGATGTGGGCGCTCGGCCCGCTCGGGCGCGGCTTCGCGCTGGGCGCGCGCGAGCCCGGCCGCCGCCCGCTGCTCGTCGGCGGCGGCGTCGGCATCGCGCCGCTCGTCATCCTCCGCGACGCGCTCACGGGCTCGCGCCAGGGCGGCGGCGGGGACCGTGGCGGCGGCCCGCCCGTCACGGTGCTGCTCGGCTTCCGCGACGCGGCCCGCGCCGAGGGCGCCGCGCTCCTGCCTGGAGCGCTGATCGCCACCGACGACGGCTCCGTCGGCCACCACGGCCATGTCACCGAGCTGCTCGCCGCCGAGCTCGAGCGCGACCGCCGCGCCGCCGTCTGCGCCTGCGGGCCCGCGCCCATGCTCGAGGCGGTGCGCGCGCTCTGCCAGCGCGCCCGCGTGCCCGCGCAGCTCGCGCTCGAGGCCGGCATGGCCTGCGGCTTCGGCGCCTGCTACGGCTGCGTCGTGCCCACGCGCGGCGGCGGCTACCTGCGCGTCTGCGTCGACGGCCCCGTCGTCGACGCGGAGCTTCTGGATCGCGTCGACGAGCACGCCGGAGCACCGGCGTGAGCGCGCCTGACGCGGGAGCCGCTGTGCCGGTCGCCGCCGTCGAGTTCTGCGGCCTCACGCTCGCCCACCCGATCGTCAACGGCTCCGGCACCTTCGACGCGCTCGCCGCCCGTCGCGCCTTCGGCGACGAGCTCATGCGGGAGTTCCCCTTCGCCGCCTACGTCTCCAAGACGATCACGCTCGCGCCACGCGCCGGCAACCCGCCGCCGCGGTTGTGGGAGGCGCCGGCCGGGCTCATCAACTCCATCGGCCTGCCCAACAAGGGCCTCGCCGGCTACCTCGCAGAGGACCTGCCCGCGCTCGCCGCGCTCGGCATCGGCGCGCGGGTGCCGCTGATCACCAACGTGATGGGCTCGAGCGCCGAGGAGATCGCGCAGCTGCTCGAGGCCTGCGAGCGGCGCCCCGAGATCGCCGCGGTCGAGCTCAACGTGTCCTGCCCGAACGTCGACACCGGCCTCGACATCGGCGCCGACCCCGGCGAGCTCGAGCGGGTCCTCAGCGCCGTCCGCGCCCGCACCGCCAAGCCGCTGATCGTCAAGCTCACGCCCAACACCGCCGACGTCGCCGCCTGCGCGCGCGGCGCCGAGCGGGGGGGAGCCGACGCCGTGTCGCTGATCAACACGCTGCGCGCGATGGCGCTCGCGCCGCGCGGCGGCGCACGTCCGTGGCTCGGCGGGCGCACCGGCGGCCTGTCCGGCCCGGCCATCCGCGCCGTCGCGCTCGCGCAGGTCGCCGCCGTCGCCGCCGCCGTGCAGGTCCCCGTCGTCGGCATGGGCGGCGTGCAGAGCGCCACCCACGCCCGCCAGCTGCTGGACGCCGGCGCCAGGCTCGTCGCGGTCGGCACCGAGAGCTTCCGCGACCCGCTCGCCGGAGCGCGAATCGCGCGCTCCCTGCGCGCCGGCGCCCGCTCCGAAGCCGCTGGGCACCGGGCCGGCAGCGCGTCCGTCTGATCTGAGCGGGCCGGCCCGCCGCCCCCTGCGCCCACCCGCACGATGCCGGCAGCGCGAACGCCGCCAGGCCCGAAAACCCCTGCAAACACGCCTCGCCACCGTGCAGGAGCCTCGATCCGTCTCTAGCTCAACTTGAGGTCCAGATGAATTATGGCCTTTGCGCTTGCACGCCACGCGCGGGTGTGTAGACTCGCCGCCCATGGCGCCGACGGCCGGGACGACGACGACCTCCACCACCTCCACCGCCCCCGAGCGCTCCCTGAACCAGAGGATGGACGCCCTCGCCAGGGCCAACCAGATCCGCACCCAGCGCGCGCAGCTCAAGCGCGATCTCAAGGCCGGACGCCGCTCCATCCACTCGCTTTTGCTCGACCCGCCCGAGTTCGTCGAGACCGCCAAGGTGTTCGACATGCTGCTCGCCGTTCCGAAGTACGGGCGTGTGAAGGTCAACAAGATCCTCGCGCACTGTCGCATCGCCCCCAGCAAGACCATCGGCGGGCTCTCCGAGCGCCAGCGCTCCGAGCTCGTGCAGCTGCTGGGCCACCGCCCCTAGAGCCCGCCGCCGTTCCCACCGCACGCGCCACTAGGGTGCTCAGCCGTGGCGCGCGTGTTCGTCATCACAGGGCCTTCGGGGGTCGGCAAGGGCACGCTCATCCGCGGGCTGATGGAGCGGCTGCCGCAGCTCGAGCTGTCCGTGTCGGCCACCACGCGCGCGCCGCGCCCCGGCGAGCGCGACGGCGTGGACTACCACTTCCTCACGCGCCAGCAGTTCGACCGGCGCGTCGCCGCCGGCGAGTTCGTGGAGCACGCCGACTACGCCGGGCGCAGCTACGGCACGCTGCGCTCCGAGCTCGAGGATCGCGTCCGCGCCGGCGCGCCGGTCGTGCTCGAGATCGAGGTGCAGGGCGCCCGTCAGGTTCGCGCCGCCATGCCCGAGGCCGTGCAGGTGTTCATCGCGCCGCCGTCGCTCGCCGCGCTGCGCACCCGCCTGGTCGGACGCGGCACCGACGACCAGGAGGAGGTCGAGCGGCGCCTGCGTGTCGCCGAGCAGGAGCTCGCCGCTCAGCCCGAGTTCGCCCACGTGGTCGTCAACGACCGCCTCGAAGACGCGCTCGACGAGCTCGTCGCGATCGTCGCGGGCGAGCTCGACTGAGCGGCGCCGCGCACCGCCGCTCGCCGCCGCGGCGCCCGGCGGCGCGCCACGCGCGCACTAGACTGCGCTCAGGCCAACACACGAAAGGCGAGCAACCAGTGATCTCACCCCGCATCGACCGCCTGCTCGAGCAGGTCGACTCCAACTACGCCGGCGTGATCGTCGCCGCCAAGCGCGCCCGGCAGATCAACAGCTACTACCACAACCTCGGCGAGGGCACCTTCGACGAGTTCCCGCCGCCGATGGTCGAAACCGCCTCCAAAAACTACTTGACGATCGCCCTGGAGGAGGTAGCGGCGGGGAAGATGAAGTACCACTACAGGTAGTCGTGGGCCGGCGCGCCTGGGCGCGCAAAGGCGCGGCCAGCGCTTGCCGGGGGGCGCCGCCGGCTCTACAACCTGAGTCATGTCCCGCATCCTGCTCGGCGTGAGCGGCGGCATCGCCGCCTACAAGGCGCTCGAGCTCGTGCGCCTGGCCACCGCCGCCGGTCACGCGGTGCGCGTGGTGCAGACGCCCGCCAGCCGCCGCTTCGTCGGCGCCGCCTCCTTCCAGGCGCTCACCGGCGCGCCCGTGCTCGTCAGCGAGTTCGAGCGCGACCCCGCGCGCGGCGCCTTCCCCGACCAGCGCCCGCCCGAGCACGAGCCGCTCAACCACCTCGAGCTGATCGCCGGCGCCGACGTGCTCGCGGTCGTCCCCGCCTCTGCCAACACGATCGCCAAGCTCGCCGCCGGGCTCGCCGACAACCTGCTCACCAGCTGCGCGCTCGCGGCCGAGTGCCCGCTGGTGCTGGCGCCAGCCATGAACAACCGCATGTACCAGCACCCCGCCACGCAGGCCAACCTGCGGCTGCTGCGCGAGCGCGGCGCCGCCGTCGTCGAGCCCGGCGTCGGCAGGCTCGCCTCCACGGGCGAGCACGGCGTCGGCCGCCTGGCCGAGCCCGCCGTCATCCTCGCCGCCTGTGAGCGCGCGATCGCAAGCGCCGCCGCCGCGGCCAGCGCCGCCGGCGGGGAGGACCCGGCGCGCTCGCCGAGCGCAGCCGGCGGCGCCCAGGCTGCGGCGCCGCCGCCGGGCATGCGCGGCCTGAAGGTCCTGGTCACCGCCGGCGGCACGCGCGAGCCGATCGACAGCGTGCGCTTCGTCGGCAACAGCTCCTCGGGGCGCATGGGCCTCGCGCTGGCCGAGGCCGCCGCCGCGCGCGACGCCGAGGTCACGCTGATCGCCGCCAACGTAGCGCTGCCCGCGCCGCCGGGCGTGCGCCGCCGCGACGTCGTCACCGCCGCCGAGCTGGCCGGCGCCGCCAGGCAGGAGTTCGCCGCCGCCGACGTGCTGCTGATGGCCGCCGCGGTCGCCGACTTCGCGCCCGCAACGCCCGCCGAGGGCAAGCTCAAGAAGGCCGGCCGCGAGCGCCTCGAGCTCGTGCTCGAGGCCACCGAGGACGTGCTCGCCTCGCTCGCCGCGCAGCGCCGCGACGGGCAGACGCTCGTCGGCTTCGCCGCCGAGCACGGCGAGGGCGCCATCACGCACGCCCGCGCCAAGCTCGCCGGCAAGGGCCTGGACGCGATCGTGGTCAACGACATCGCCCGTCCGGACATCGGCTTCGACTCCGAGCACAACGAGGTCACGATCATCACCGCCGGCGAGCAGCGCCACGTGCCGCGCGCCGGCAAGGACGCCGTCGCCGAGGCCGTCCTGGACGCCGTGCAGCGGCTGAGGGGCGGCCGCTGAGCCCCTAAGCTGAAGCGATGGACAGCGTCTACGACCTCTACCAACGGGGATGTGAGCTGCTCCACCACGGCGACCACCAGGCCGCGATCGTGCCGCTCAGCAAGGCCCGCGACCTCGAGCCGGACAAGGCCTCGATCCGCGAGGCGCTGGGGCGGGCGCTGTTCCACGCCCAGCGCTACGAAGGCGCCGCCGCCGAGTTCCAGGCGGTGGCCGCGCGCACCCCCACCAACCACTACGCGCAGTTCTGCCTCGGCCGCGCCATGCAGCTGCTCGGACGCCACCGCGAGGCGTGCATGCCGCTCGCGCTCGCCTGTTCGCTCGCGCCCGAGCGCGAGGACTACCGCGTCTACCGCGACCGCGCCCGTCGCGACGCCGCGCGCCCCTGAGGCGGCCGGCCGCGCAGGGCCCGATGCTATGCTCGACTGACAGCTTTCGTGCCCGCGTCTAGCACGCCGGCAGCCGTACCGAGAGTGGGCGCCCGCCCGCTTTTTTTGCGTAAGGAGCCAGTAACAGACCACATGACCACCCTGCAGGCCGAGATCGAACAGCGGCTCGCCGCCAGCGACCCCGAGGTCGAGGTGCTCCTCGCCGAGGTCTCCGGCGGGCGCTGCCTGCGCGTCTTCATCGACCATCCGCAGGGGGTCACGCTCGCCCTGTGCGAGCGCGTCACGATGCTCCTGAACGACCTGCGCGAGCGCTACTCGCTGGAGGTCTCCTCGCCCGGCAGCGAGCGCCCGCTCACCAAGCCCGCGCACTTCCGCCGCTTCGTCGGCCGCCGCGCGCGCGTGCGCACGCGCCATCCGCGGCCGGTCGCCCGCCCCGCCGGCGGCCGCGAGCAGGCGCGCGCCGTCAGGAGCTTCACGGGGGAGCTGGTCGGCGCCTCCGAGGAGGAGGTCACGCTGGCAGCCGACGGGGGGATCATCGCGATCCCCTACTCGGAGATCCGTCGCTCGAACCTGATCGGGGATTAAGGAGTCCGTCCGCCAATGTCACGCGAAATACTCGAGGCAATGCACGCGCTCGCGCGCGAGAAGGGAATCGAGCCCGAGAAGCTGATGGTCGCGCTCGAGGACGCGCTGCTGTCCGCCTACAAGAAGCAGCCCGGCTCCGCCAAGTACGCGCGCGTGGAGATGGACCGCGACACCGCCGACTTCCGCGTCATCGAACTGAAAATCCCCGAGCGCCTGGAGGCGCACCTGATCGTCGAGACGATCGACGAGGAAACCACCATCGACCCCGAGACCGGGGAGATGCGCGAACCCGAGGAACCGGAAATCGACCCCAAGAAGTTCGAGGAATACCGCGACCAGATCGCCGAGCAGGACGTCACTCCCGACGACTTCGGGCGCATCGCCGCGCAGACCGCCAAGCAGGTCATCCTCCAGCGCATCCGCGAGGCCGAGCGCGACATGATGTACGAGGAGTACCGCGACCGCGTCGGCGAGCTGATCACCGGCATCGTGCAGCAGTCCGACTCGCGCTACACGCTCGTGCAGCTGCGCGAACGCGTCGAGGCGCTGCTGCCCAAGTCCGAGCAGGTCGACGGCGAGCGCTACGACCACTCGCAGCGCATCAAGGCCGTCATCAAGGAGGTCTCGCCCTCCACCAAGGGGCCGGCCATCATCGTCTCGCGGCGCGACCCCGAGCTGATCAAGAAGCTGTTCGAGCTCGAGGTGCCGGAGATCGCCGACGGGCTCGTGGAGATCGCCAACGTCGCGCGCGAGCCCGGCTACCGCTCCAAGATCGCCGTCGTCTCGCACACCGACGGCGTCGACCCGGTCGGCGCCTGCGTCGGCCCGCGCGGCTCGCGCGTGCGCATGGTCGTCTCCGAGCTGCGCGGCGAGAAGATCGACATCATCCCCTTCAACGACGAGCCCGCGCGCTTCGTCGCCAAGGCGCTCTCGCCCGCGCGCGTGCGCGAGGTGCTGGTCGACGACGACGCCAAGCAGGCAACGGTGATCGTGCCCGACGACCAGCTCTCGCTGGCGATCGGCCGCGAGGGCCAGAACGCGCGCCTGGCCGCCCGCCTCACCGGCTGGCGCGTCGACATCCGCTCCGAGACCGAGTTCGCCGCCGAGGAGGCAGAAGCGGGCTACGAGGAGGAGGAGGTCTCCGGCCGCTGCGCCGCGATCCTCTCCAACGGGCGGCGCTGCCCCAACGCCGCGCTGCCCGGCTCGCGCTACTGCGGCATCGAGAGCCACCAGGCGCTCGCCAACATCGCCAGCGACGACGTCGCCGACCTCGCCGCCGGCGAGGCCGACGCGCCGGTCGAGCAGGCCGCGACCTCGTCCCCACAGGGCGAGGAGGAGCAGGCGACATAGGCTCGCACGAGCCCCGCCGGCGCTGCGTCGGCTGCGGGCGCATCGCAGCTAAGTCGGAGCTCCTGCGCATCGTCGCAGCGCCGCCGCAGGCCGGCGGGCGCAGGCGCGCGGTGGCCGATCCCGAGGCGCGCATGCCCGGCCGCGGCGCCTATCTCTGCCGCCCCCCGCAGGCCTCCGCGCACGCGCCCGTGGAGCGCGCCTGCCTCGAGCGCGCGCTGCGGCGCGGCGGGATCGCGCGCGCGCTGCGCTGCGCCGTGACGCTCGACCGCGAGTTCGTAGAATCGGTGAGCCGATGAGCAAGAAGCGCGTGCACGAAATCGCCAAGGAGCAGGGCATCTCCAGCAAGGAGCTGCTCGAGAAGCTGCACGCCGCCGGCGTGGAGGCGAAGGCCGCCGCCTCCTCGGTCGAGGAGGACGCCGCGCTGAAGGCGCTCGGCGCCGGCGCCGCCGCCAGCTCCAACGGCGCGCCCGCCAAGCCCGGCGCGCCCGCGCCACCAGCCAAGCCTGCCCCCGCCAAGGCCGCCGCCCCCGCCAAGGCAGCCGGCTCGCCGCCGGCCGCCGCCGCGCCCACCGCCGCGGGGTCGCCCGTGGGCTCGGGCGAGGCGAGCGCCGCGGCCCGCGCGAGCGCTCCGGCGGGCGCCCCCGCCGCCGCCAAGCCGGCGCCGCCACCGATGCCCGCGCCCCCCGCCAAGCCCGCACCCGCCGCACCCGCGCCTGCCGGCGCACCGACGCGCACCGGCGCTGCGCCCGCGGCGCCTGCGGCGCCCGCCGCGTCCGCTGCGCCCGCCGGCAGCGCTGCGCCCGCGGCCCCCGCCGCGCCCCCCGCCCACGGCGAGCGCGTGCGCCCCACGCGCGACTCGCGCACCGGCGAGCGCACCCCCGGCGAGGTCGGTCCGGGCGGGCGCCGGCGCGTGGTGATCGACTCGCAGGCCTCGCGCCGCCAGCAGCCAGGCTCCGGCGGGCCGCCCAACACGCCGCAGCGGCGGCCCCGACGCGGGCGCCGGCGCCGCGGCACCTACGACGAGACGATCGCGCCGATCGACAACACCGCGCTCGAGGCCACCGACGTGATCCGCGTCAACTCCGGCTCGACCGTCAAGGACGTGGCCGAGTACCTGGGCGTGGCGGTGCCCGAGGTGATCAAGAAGCTGATGTCGCTGGGCGAGATGGCGACGCTCACGCAGACCCTCTCCGACGACGCCATCCAGGTGCTCGCGGACGAGTTCGACAAGCAGATCGAGCTCGTGCACGCTGCCGACGACGTGGAGGTCGAGCCCGTCTACCAGGACTCCGAGGACGATCTGATCGAGCGTCCGCCGGTGGTCACGATCATGGGCCACGTAGACCACGGCAAGACCTCGCTGCTGGACGCGATCCGCGAGACCGAGGTGGTGGCCGGCGAGGCCGGCGGCATCACCCAGCACATCGGCGCCTACCAGGTCCACCACGCCGAGAAGGAGATCACCTTCCTCGACACCCCCGGCCACGAGGCGTTCACGGCGATGCGCGCGCGCGGCGCGCGCGTCACCGACGTGGCCGTGATCGTGGTCGCCGCGGACGACGGCGTCAAGCCGCAGACCGAGGAGGCGATCGACCACGCCAAGGCGGCCGAAGTGCCGATCATCGTCGCGGTCAACAAGATCGACAAGGAGGGCGCGCAGCCCGAGCGCGTGCGCACCGAGATGACCCAGCACGGACTGCAGCCCTCCGAATGGGGCGGCGAGACCGAGTTCGTCGACGTCTCCGCCAAGACCCACCAGGGCCTCGACACGCTGCTCGAGACGATCCAGGTGGTCTCCGACCTCGAGGAGCTGCGCGCCAACAGCGAGACCGACGCCTCCGGCACCGTGATCGAGTCCAAGCTCGACCCCGGACGCGGCCCGGTCGTCACGATCCTGATCCAACGCGGCACGCTGCGCGTCGGCGACGCGCTCGTGGCCGGCGCCCACTTCGGGCGCGTGCGCGCCATGCACGACTTCACCGGCGCCAAAATGAGGCGCGCCACGCCCGGCCAGCCCGTCGAGGTGCTCGGCTTCGACGGCGTGCCCGAGGCCGGCGAGCTCGTGCGCGTGGTCGAGAACGAGCGTCGCGCCCGCCAGCTAGCGGGCGAGCGCGCCAACCGCCTGAAGACCGAGGCGCTCGCACGGCGCTCAGGACGCAAGGTCTCGCTGGAGGACGTCTTCAAGCTCGCCCAGGAGGGCGCCGTCAAGGAGCTCGGGCTGGTGCTCAAGGCCGACGTCGCGGGCTCGCTCGAGGCGATCGAGGACGAGATCGCCAAGCTCCCCCAGCAGGAGGTGCAGGTCAACATCATCCATCGCGGCGTCGGCGGCATCAACGAGTCCGACGTGATGCTCGCCGCCGCCTCCGAGGGCGTGATCCTGGCCTTCAACGTAAGGCCCGTCGGCGACGCCCGCCACGTCGCCGAGCGCGAGGGGGTGGAGATCCGCTCCTACTCGGTGATCTACCGCGCGATCGACGAGCTGCGCGCAGCCATGCAGGGCATGCTCGCCCCCGAAGAGGTCGAGACGCCGCTCGGGCAGGCCGAGGTGCGCCAGCTGTTCAAAGCCTCCCGCATCGGCACGATCGCCGGCTCGTTCGTCAGCGAGGGCAAGGTCACGCGCGGCGCGCGCGTGCGCGTGGTGCGCGACGGCACCGTCATCTACGACACCACCATCGACAGCCTGCGCCGCTTCAACGACGACGTGCGCGAGGTCGCCAGCGGCTTCGAGTGCGGGATCGTGCTCACCAACTTCCAGGACCTGCGCGAGGGCGACGTGCTCGAGACCTACGAGACCCGCCAAGTGGAGCGTGAGCTCTCGTCCTGAGCCACGATGACCGGCGCGAGGCGGCGTCCTCGCTCGCTCATGTGCAGAGCACACTTCCTCGCTGCGTCCTTGCCTCGCTTGGTCCTCGAGTCTCAGGACAGTTGTGCAGGGACGCGGGTCGCGGCGCGGAAATGGAGGGGTAGGATGAGCACAGGGCGGATGCGCCGGGTCGACGAGGCGATCCGGCAGGTGCTGGGCGACGCCGTGGCAGGGGAGCTGAAGGACCCGCGAGTGGGATTTACAACCGTTACCGACGTCAAGACCAGCCCGGACCTGAGCCACGCGCGCGTGTACGTGAGCGTGCTCGGCGAGCGCGGCGGCTCCGCCCGGCCGGCCGAGCGCGAAGCCACGCTGGCGGGACTGCGCAGCGCGCACGGCTACCTGCAGGCGCGCGTGGCCGCGCAGCTGCACCTGAAGCGCACGCCCACGCTCGAGTTCGCCTACGACGACACCGCGGAGCGCGCGATGAGGCTGGAGCGGCTGATCGCCGAGCCGGCCGCCGGCTCCGCGGGGGACGAGGGGGAGCGAGGGTGAGCGCGCAAGACGTCCAGGCGGCGCGCGCGCAGGTGCTCGCGCACCTGCGCGAGGACGAGCGCTTCGTGCTCGCCACGCACGAGGGCCCCGACGGCGACGCGCTCGGCTCGCTGGTGGCGATGCACGGGCTGCTGCGCGCGCTCGGCAAGGACGCGCGCATGTTCATCTCGCCCGCCGAGCTGCCGCTGCCGCACGAGTACCGCTTCTTCGCGCTCGACGGGCTGATCCAGACGCCGCCGCCGGACGTGTCCACGCGCACCGTGGTGTTCCTCGACTGCGGCAACATCGACCGCAACTCGGCCAGCGTGCTGCGCGACGGCGCGCACCTGCTCAACATCGACCACCACCACGACAACACGCGCTTCGGCACCGTCAACCTGGTCGTGCCCGACGCCTCCTGCACCGCCGAGATCGTGTGGGAGCTGATGCACGGGCTCGGGCTCGAGCCGAGCCCCGACGTGGCGCAGGCGCTGTACATCGGCCTGATCACCGACACCGGGCGCTTCATGTACGAGAACACCACCGCGCGCGCGCACCTGATGGCCGCCGAGCTGATCGAAGCCGGCGTGGACGCCGGCGGCGTGTACAGGCAGCTGTACGAGGGCATGCCGATCGGCAAGCTCACGCTGCTCGGCCTCGCGCTCGGGCGGCTGCAGCGCTTCGACGGCGGCGAGCTCACGCTGGCCGCGCTCAGCGCCGAGGACTTCGCGCGCGCCGAGGCCGAAGACAGCTACTCCGAGGGCATCATCGACCAGCTGCGCGCAGTGCAGGGCACGAAGGTGGCCGCGCTCGTGCGCGAGCTCTCCGGCGGGGAGCGCAAGGGCCAGCACAAAGTCTCTTTGCGCGCCACCGACGACGACGTCGACGTGTCCGTGATCGCGCGCGCGCAGGGCGGCGGCGGGCACCGCCGCGCCGCCGGCTTCACCACCACGCTCGAGGTGGGCGAGCTGATCGCGTTCCTGCGCGAGGCGATCGCCGCGCAGCTGCACCCCTCCTCGGACGGCAGGCCCACGCCCACGCTCGCCTAGCGTCGCGGCGGGGTGCGCACGGGGATCGGCGGGAGACCCACGTGAGCGACGGCGTGCTGCTGGTCGACAAGCCCGCCGGCATCACCTCCCACGACGCCGTCGCCGCCGTGCGCCGCGCGCTCGGCGGCGCGCGCACCGGCCACGCCGGCACGCTCGACCCCTTCGCCACCGGCCTGTTGATCGTGCTGGTGGGACGCGCCACCAAGGCGCAGAGCCTGCTGATGGCGCTGCCCAAGCGCTACGAGACGGTGGCGCGGCTCGGCGCCGTCTCGAGCACCGGCGACCCCGAGGGCGAGGTCACGGTGACCGGGCGGCTGCCGGCGCTCGAGCCCGTGCTGCCCACCGGCGCGGTGCGCCAGCGCCCGCCCGCGCACTCTGCCGTGAAGGTGGGCGGCGAGCGCGCCTACAAGCGCGCCCGCCGCGGCGAGCGCTTCGAGCTGCCCGAGCGCGTCGTCGCGGTGCACAGCTTCGAGCAGCGCTGGCGCGAGCCCGACCCGCCCGACCCCGCGCACGCCGCGCTCGAGCAGCTGCCCCGCGCCGGTTATGCGATCGAATGCGGCTCCGGCACATACGTGCGCTCGCTGATCGCCGACCTCGGCGACGCCTACTGCCTGGAGCTCAGGCGCACCGCGATCGGGCCCTTCGAGGTCGCCGGCGCGGTCGCGCCGCCGCAGCGCGGCGCGAGCTGGGCGCCGCCGCTGATCGAGCTCGAGGGCGCGCTCGAGCTCGCCGCCGGCCATGCCCGCGCCGGCGGCTCGCAATAGGCTGTGCGGCCGTGAAGGTCACTGCTCTGGGCGAGGTCGAGCGCGGACGGGGGCGCAAGGTCGCGGTCGGCACCTTCGACGGCGTGCACCTCGCCCACCGCGAGGTCATCGACGGCTCCGACAGCGTGCTCACGTTCGAGCCGCACCCGGTCTCGGTGGTGGCGCCGCAGCACACCCCCAAGCTGCTCACCACGCTCGCGCGCAAGGCCGAGCTGATCGACTCGCTCGGCGTGCAGGAGCTGATCGTGATCCCGTTCGACCGCGAGTTCGCCGGCCGCTCCGCCGCCGAGTTCGTCGAGAACGTGCTGGTGCGCGCGCTCGGCGCGCGCCAGGTGTCGGTGGGGGAGAACTTCCGCTTCGGCCACAAGGCCCAGGGCGACGCCGCCATGCTCGCCGGCGACGGCCGTTTCGAGGCGGCCGTGCACCCGCTGCTGGAACTCGACGGCGAGATCGTCTCCTCCAGCCGCATCCGCGGCCTGATCGCCTCCGGCGAGATCGTCGAGGCCAACCGCCTGCTCGGCGACCGCTTCCAGCTGCGCGGCGAGGTGGTGCACGGCGACGAGCGCGGGCGCGAGCTCGGCTTCCCCACCGCCAACCTCGTGCCCGACGAGGCGCTGGCCTGCCCCGGCCACGGCGTGTACGCGTGCCTCGCCCACGGCGCGGGCTTCCGCGCGATCGCCGCCGCCGTCAGCATCGGCGTGCGCCCCACCTTCGTCACCGGCCGCGGCGAGCTGATCGAGGCCTTCCTGCTGGACTTCGACGGCGACCTCTACGGCCAGCAGCTGCGCCTGGAGTTCCTCGAGCGCCTGCGCGGCGAGCGCCGCTTCGAGGACCCCGCCGCGCTGGTCGAGCAGATGCGCCTCGACGTGCAGCGCAGCCGCGAGATCGCCGCCGCGCGGGCCTGAGGCGCGCAGGCGTCTGCTACGGTGCTGCGGCGATGAGCGCGATTACGAGCGAGCGCAAGCGGGAGATCGCCGCCAGGTTCGGCGCCGGCGAGCAGGACACCGGCAACACCAAGGTCCAGATCGCCCTGCTGACGGAGCGCATCAACCACCTCACCGACCACCTGCGCGCGCAGGGCAAAGACCACCACTCCCGCCGCGGCCTGCTGATGCTGGTCGGGCGCCGGCGGCGCTTCCTCGACTACCTGCAGCGGCGGGACCTCGAGGGCTACCGCGCCCTCATCAAAGAGCTCGGCCTCAGGAAGTAGCGCAGCCGTGGCGGTGGTCGCGCCCGGCACGCCCGCGCGCGCCTTCGCGCTGGCGCGCGCCGCGCCCCCGCGGGCCGGGCGCCGCCGCCGGCGCGGCCCGGAGCTGGCGCGCTCTCCGCTAAGCTCCGTCCGTTCGGGAAAGAGAAAAGAGAATCGGACCGCCGACCGACGGGCGGGACAGGAAGGCAGTGAACATGAGCAGTGACTCCGTTACCCGGATCTCCGTGGAGATCGCAGGCAGCGAGATCTCGTTCGAGACCGGGAGGATGGCCAAGCAGGCCTCCGGCGCGGTCGTCGTCCGTCAGGGCGACACGATGGTGCTGTGCACCGCCGTCGCGGGCGGCATCCGCGACACCGACTTCATGCCCTTGACCGTGGACGTCGAGGAGCGCATGTACGCCGCCGGGAAAATCCCCGGCTCGTTCTTCAAGCGCGAGGGGCGCCCCGGCGAGAAGGGCACGCTCACCGCGCGCATGATCGACCGCCCGATCCGCCCGCTGTTCCCCAAGGACTGGCGCTACGACACCCAGCTGGTGGCGATCCCGCTGTCGATCGACCACGTGCACCCCTACGACATCCTCGCCATGAACGGCGCGTCCGCCGCGCTGATGATCTCCGACATCCCGCTGCCCACGCCGGTGGGCGCGGTGCGCATCGGCAAGATCGACGGCGACTTCGTGGTCAACCCCCCGGAGGCGGACCTCGCCCCCGCCTCCGCCGCCGCGGGCGCGGGCTCCGACAAGGGGAACGCCTCGGACCTCGACCTGATCGTGGCCGGCACCGAGGAGGCGATCCTGATGGTCGAGGCCGGCGCCAACGAGATCCCCGAGGCGGAGATCCTCGACGCGCTCGACATCGCCCACGACGCGATCAAGAAGCTGTGCGCGCTGCAGCGCGACCTCGCCGCCAAAGTCGGCAAGGAGAAGAAAGTTTTCGAGCCGATCCAGGTCGACCCGGCGCTGCTCGAGCAGATCCGCGCCTCGCACGGCGCGGCGCTCGACGCGGCCACGCAGGTCGAGGACAAGCTCGAGCGCCAGGACGCGACCAAGGCCGTCGAGGAGGCGATCCTCGAGCAGTACGGCGCGAGCGCGCCCGACGGCGCCGCCGAGGAGCAGCTGCTCGCCGCCAAGGAGCGCCGCGCCGCGGCCCAGCTCGCGTTCGACAAGCTCGAGAAGTCGATCATCCGCGAGCGCATCGCGGTGCACAAGAAGCGCCCGGACGGGCGCTCGGAGGACGAGATCCGCGACATCTCGATCGAAGTCGGCGTCACCCCCAGGACGCATGGCTCGGCGCTGTTCACGCGCGGGCAGACGCAGGCGCTCTCCGTCGTGGCGATGGGCACGCTCAAGGAGGAGATGCGCATCGACACGCTCGGCCTGGAGACCAAAAAGTACTACTGGCACCACTACAACTTCCCGCCCTTCTCGGTCGGCGAGGCCGGGCGCATGGGCGGCGTCAAGCGCCGCGACATCGGCCACGGCGCGCTGGCCGAGCGCGCGCTCATGCCGATGGTGCCCTCGATCGAGGAGTTCCCCTACTCGATCCGCGTGGTCTCCGACATCCTCGAGTCCAACGGCTCCTCCTCGATGGCCTCGGTGTGCGGCTCCTCGCTGTCGCTGATGGACGCCGGCGTGCCGATCAAGCGCCCGGTCGCGGGCATCGCGATGGGCCTGATCAAAGAGGGCGAGGACTACATCGTGCTGACCGACATCGCCGGCGTGGAGGACCACCTCGGCGACATGGACTTCAAGGTCGCCGGCACCGAGCGCGGCATCACGGCGCTGCAGATGGACATCAAGATCACGGGCGTCACCTTCGAGATCCTGCGCGACGCGCTCACCCAGGCCAAGGAGGCGCGCACGTTCATCCTCGGCAAGATGGCCGACGTGATCGGCGGCCCGCGCGAGCAGCTCTCGCAGTTCGCGCCGCGCATCCAGACGATCCAGATCGACCCCTCGCAGATCGGCCTGCTGATCGGCAAGGGCGGCGAAACCATCAGGGCCCTCTCGGAGGAGTTCGAATCCCAAATCGACGTCAACGACGACGGCCAGGTGCTGGTGTACTCCGCCAACGGCGAGCTCGGCGATGCGCTGGTGGAGCGCATCCGGTTGATGATGAAGGAGGTCGAGGTCGGCGACGAGTACATCGGCAAAGTCGTCAAGACCACCACCTTCGGCGCCTTCATCGAGCTCTCCAAGGGAACCGACGGGCTGCTGCACATCTCCAACGTGGCGCCCGGCCAGCGCGTGGACACCGTCGAGGACGTGCTCAACAAGGGCGACGAGGTGAGCGTGCGCGTGGTCGAGGTCGACCGCGAGCGCGGGCGCATCGGCCTGCGCCTGACCGACGACCCGGACGTCGCCGGCAAGACCGTGGAGGAGCTCGCCGCGGTCGGCGGCCCGTCCCGCGCGGGCGGCGGCGGACGCGGCGGACGCGAGGGCGGCGGGCGCTCCTCCAGCAACGGGCGCGCCCGCGAGGACCGCGACCCCGCCCGCGGGCGACGCGACGGCGAGCGCGGCTCGGGACGCCCCCGTCACGGGCGTGAGCGCGACTGAGCGCCGCGCCGCCCCGCCCGCGCGCGTGAGCGCCGAGCATCGGATAACCACGCTCGACTCGGGAGTCCGGGTGGTCAGCGAACGCGTGCCGGGCGTGCGTTCGGCGGCCCTCGGCTTCTGGGTCGGCACGGGCTCCGTCTCCGAGAGCGAGCGCCAGGCCGGCATCTCGCACCTGCTGGAGCACATGCTGTTCCGCGGCAGCGCCCGCTTCCGCTCGCAGGAGATCGACGAGATCTTCGACGCGATGGGGGCCGAAGTCAACGCCGGCACCGACAAGGAAGCGACCTCGCTGTACACGCGCGTGCTCGACAGGCACCTCGAGCGCGCCTTCGAGGTGATGAGCGACATGGTCTGGCACCCCCGCTTCGGCGAGCTCGAGGCGGAGCGCGAGGTGGTGCTGGAGGAGATCGCGATGTACGAAGACGACCCCCAGGACCGCGCCTTCGAGGAGCTGGGCAGGGCGATCTTCGGCGAGCACCCGCTCGGGCGTCCGGTGATCGGCACGGCCGACAGCGTGCGCGCCGTGACGCGCGAGCAGCTGGGCGCCTTCCACGCCGAGCGCTACGGGCCCGGGAACGTGGTGATCGCCGCCGCCGGCTCGGTCGACCACGACGCGCTCGTGGCGCTGGCCGCCGCGGCCGACGCGGGCCGCGAGCAGGGCGCCGACGAGAACGGCCGCGGAGGGCGCGGGGAGGCGGCCGGCGGAGCGGACGAGCCCTCTGCCGCCGGCCACGCGGGGGAGTCCTCTGCCGCCGGCGACGCGCGCGCGGCCGCGCGCGCGCAGCCGCGCTTCGAGCGGCGCGCGCGCTTCAAGCAGAAAGACACCGAGCAGTACCACGTGTGCGTCGGCGGCGCCGGCATGGCGCGCCAGGACGAGCGCCGCTTCGCGCTGCGCGTGCTCGAAGGCGTGCTCGGCGGCACCTCCTCCTCGCGGCTGTTCCAGCAGGTGCGGGAGCGCAGGGGGCTGGCCTACTCGATCTTCACCTTCTCCAACCTGTACGCGCACACCGGCGAGGTGGGGCTGTACGTGGGCACGCGCCCCGACAACCTCGGCGAGGCGCTCGCGGTGGTCGCCGCAGAGCTGCGCCGCTGCGTGGAGGACCCCGCCAGCGGCGAGGAGCTCGCGCGCTCGCGCGAGAACCTCAAGGGGCGGATGGTGCTGAGCATGGAGTCCACCGGCGCGCGCATGAGCCGGCTCGGCGCCTCAGTGCTGAGCGGCATGCCGATCCTCTCGCTGGACGAGGCGATCGAGCGCATCGACGCGGTCGAGCTCGAGCACCTGCGCGAGCTGGCCGCGGAGCTGTTCGTCCCCGACGGTCTCTCCACGGCGGGCGTGGGCCCCGACGAGGGAGACTTCCGGGCCGCGATCGCGGCGCTCGCGGGCGCGGGAGCGGCGCGGTGATCAGGGTGGCCGTGGCGGGCGCGGCCGGCCGCATGGGGCGGACCGTGTGCGAGGCGGTGCAGGGCGCCGAGGACATGCGCTTGACCGGGCGCGCCGACCCGCTGCTCGACACGGCGCTCGCGGACGTGCTCGAGCAGGCGGAGGTGGTGGTCGACTTCACGCGCCCGGACACCGCCCTGGAGAACGCGCTGCAGTGCCTGCGGGCCGGCGTGCACGTGGTGGTCGGCACCACCGGCTTCGACCCGGCGCCGCTGGAGCAGGCCGCGCGCGAGCGCGACGCGGCCGGCGCCCCCCGCGCGAACGTGCTGATCGCGCCCAACTTCGCGATCGGCGCGGTGCTGATGATGCGCTTCGCGACGGAGGCGGCCAGGCACATGGCCAAGGCCGAGATCGTGGAGCTGCATCACGACGGCAAGCTCGACGCGCCGAGCGGCACCGCCGCGCTGACCGCGCAGCTGATGGCGCAGGCCACCGGCGGCGAGCCGCCGCCGATCCACTCGGTGCGCCTTCCCGGCCTCATCGCCAGCCAGGAGGTCATCCTCGGCGACCGCGCGCAGACGCTCACGATCCGCCACGACACGACCGGGCGCGAGTCGTTCATGCCGGGCGTGCTGCTGGCGATCCGCCGCGTGGGCGCGCTCGAGCGCTCGCCCACGGTGGGGCTCGAGCAGCTGCTGTTCTGAGGGGCGGCGCTCGTGAGATACTGGAGCCGATGATCGAGCTGGGCGCAATCCTGACCGCGATCGTGACCCCCTTCGACGAGCGCGGGCGCGTCAACGAGGAGTCCTTCGTGGCGCTGATGCGCCACCTGGCGGACAACGGCTCGGACGGGTTCGTGGTGGCGGCCACCACCGGCGAGGCGGCCACGCTCACCGACGACGAGCAGATCGCGCTGATCGGCCTGGCGATCGAGGAGCGCCCGCCCGGCACCACGATCGTGGCGGGCACCGGCACCAACGACACGCGCCACACGATCGAGCTCTCGCAGCGCGCCAGCGCGCTCGGCCCGGACGCGCTGATCTGCGTGACCCCGTACTACAACCGGCCGAGCGCGCTCGGCCTCAAGCGCCACTACGAAGCGGTGGCCGCCTGCACCGAGCTGCCGATCCTGCTCTACAACATCCCCGCCCGCACCGGCGTCAACATCGGCCCCGAGCTGCTCGCCGAGCTGGCGCAGATCGAGGGCGTCGAGGGCGTCAAGCAGGCCAACGCGGCCGAGCTCCAGCCGATCGAGGGGCTGGCGCTGTACGCCGGCGACGACAGCTCGCTGGCGCGCACGCTCGAGCTCGGCGGCGCCGGCGGCGTGTGCGTGTCCAGCCACATCGTCGGCAACGAGATGCGCAGGATGGTGGACGAGCCCGAGCACCGGGCCGAGATCGACGCCTCGCTGCAGGACGTCTACGAGACGCTGTTCCTCGCCCCCAGCCCGACCTGCACCAAGGCCGCGCTGAACATGCTCGGGCACGACGTCGGCGGCGTGCGCCTGCCGCTGGTCGAGGCCACGCCGGCCGAGGCCGAGGCGGTGCGGGCGATGCTCGAGCGCCACGGCCTGCTCTCGGCCCCGCCCGCCCACACCCCCGCGTGAGCTCGAAGCTGCGGGTCCTGCCCCTCGGGGGGCTGGGCGAGATAGGCAAGAACATGACCGTCGTCGAGCACGACGGGCGCATCGTGGTGGTGGACGTGGGCCTGCGCTTCCCCACGCCGGAGATGGTGGGGATCGACCTCGTGCTACCGGACTTCTCCTACCTGCGCGAGCGCGCCAGGGAGATCGAGGCGATCGTGGTGACGCACGGCCACGAGGACCACCTCGGCGCGCTGCCGTGGGTGCTGCGCGAGCTCGGCGGCAAGGCGCTGCCGCCGGTCTACGCCGGCGCGCTGACGGTCGCGATGGCGCGCTCCAAGCTCGACGAGCACAAGCTGCGCGACGTGGAGCTGAACGAGGTCGAGCCCGGCGAGACGCTGGAGCTGGGGCCGTTCTCGCTGGAGCTGGTGCACATGACGCACTCGATCCCGGACTCGAGCGCGGTGGCGCTCGGCACCGAGCTCGGCACCGTGCTGATCACCGGCGACTACAAGTTCGACCAGACGCCGGTGGACGGCCCGCCGGCGGACGTCTCGCGCCTGGCGGAGCTGGGGCGCGAGGGCGTGCTGCTGCTGTGCGGCGACTCCACCAACGTGGACCGCCCCGGCTTCTCGCCCTCGGAGTCCGGGGTGGGGCCGCACCTGGAGGAGGCGTTCGCTCGCTGCGAGGGCAGGATCGTGGTGACGAGCTTCGCCTCCAACATCCACCGCGTGCAGCAGGTCGTCGACGCGGCCTACGCGCTCGATCGCAAGGTGGCGCTGGTGGGACGCTCGATGCGCAAGAACGTGGGCATCGGGCGCACGCTCGGGCACATCGAGATCCCCGGCGGCATGCTGGTGGGGGCGCGCGAGATCGGCGACTTCCCCGACGAGCGCGTGGTGATCGTCTCGACCGGCTCGCAGGGAGAGCCGCTGTCGGCGCTGCGGCGCATGGCCTATCGCGACCACCCGCAGGTGGAGCTGAAGGCGGGCGACACGGTGGTGTTCTCGGCCACGCCGGTGCCGGGCAACGAGCGCGCGGTGAACGAGACGATCGACCGCCTCTACCACATCGGCTGCGACGTGATCACCCCGCGCGAGGCGCCGGTGCACGCCTCCGGCCACGGCTACGCGGAGGAGATCAAGCTGATGCTCAACCTGGTCAAGCCGCGGTACGTGATGCCCTTCCACGGCGACTTCAAGCGCCTGCGCATGCACGCGCAGCTGGCGGAGGCGGTGGGCGTCGACCCGCGCGACGTCTTCCAGGGCGAGAACGGCCTGCCGCTCGAGATCGACGAGCGCGGCGCGCGCTTCGCGCCGGCCGAGCAGGCCGGCATGATCTTCGTCGACGGCGTGGAGATCGGCGAGATCGCCGACGTGGCGCTGCGCGACCGGCGCATGCTCTCCGCCGACGGCATCTTCGTGGTGGTGGTGACGATCGCCGAGCAGGACGGCAGCTCGGTGGCCGACCCCGAGGTGATCTTCCGCGGCGTGCCGTTCCTGGACCAGGCCGACGAGCTGGTCGAGGAGATCCGCCTGACCGTCGAGCAGTCGCTCGCGCGCGCCGCCGAGGAGGAGATCCGCGAGGTCGACCTGCTCCAGCAGACGCTGCACGACGACCTGGCGAAGCTGGTCTACGACCGCCTGCGGCGCCGCCCGATGGTGCTCCCCGTCGTCGTGGAGGTGTGACCTACGGCGCCCTGCTCGGCTCGAGCGTGGCGGCGGCCGCAGTCGAGCCGCGTGCGGGCTCGGTGCGCAGCGCCGGCAGCGTCACCACGAAGCGCGCGCCGCCGCCGGCGGGGCGCTCCAGCTTGACCGCGCCGCCGTGGCCGACGGCGACGGCGCGCACGATCGCGAGGCCGAGCCCGAAGGAGCCGCCGACCGTGCCGTCCCGGCTCGGTGCCCCGCCGCTGCCGCGCACGAAGCGCTCGAACAGCGTGGGCGCGAGCTCGGGCGGCACGCCGGGGCCGTCGTCCTCGACCACCAGCCGGACCTTGCCGTCCTCGCCGGTGCGCGTGCTGACGGCGATGGCGGTGCCCGGCGGCGTGTGGCGCAGCGCGTTCTCGAGCAGGTTGACGGTGAGCCGGTGCAGCTCGTCGCGCGCGCCCATCACGGGCGCGGGCCGCACGTCCAGGGAGATCTCATGGGTGGAGCCGACGGCGCCGAGCTCGGCGGCCGCTTCGACCACGATCTCGGCGAGGTCGCAGGGGGCGTGCGGCACCGCGCGCGCGGCGTCGGAGCGCGCCAGCAGCAGCAGGTCGGCGACCAGGCGGCGCATGCGCTGGGAGGAGCGCAGCGCCGAGCGCGCGGCCTCGCCGGGGTCGCCGTGCAGCGTGTCGGCCAGCAGCTCGAGGTTGGCGAGCACGCTGGTGAGCGGCGTGCGCAGCTCGTGCGAGGCGTCGGCCACGAACTGGCGCTGGCGCGCCAGCGCGGCCTCGGTGTCCGAGCGCGCCGCGTCGAGCTCGCGCAGCATCGCCTCGAGCGTGTGCGCCAGCTCGGCGACCTCGTCCTCGGCGTGCGGCTGGGGCACGTGGCGCGAGGGGTCGCGGGTGCGCGCGATCTCGGCGGCCGCGGAGGTGAGCGCGGCGATCGGCGCCATCGCGCGGCGCGCGATCGCCATGCCGGCGAACAGCGCGAACACGCTGCCGGCGAGCACGCCCAGCAGCAGGAACAGCTCGACGCGCTTGACGGTCTGCTCGGTGGGCGCGGTCTTGCGCGCGTACTGCAGGACCAGGTGGCCGATCGGCGCGCGTTCGGAGCTGACCACGGAGACGATGCTGGTGACGACGCGGTAGCCGTGCACGGTGCCGACGCCGACCTTCGGCGCGCCCAGCGAGGGCGCGTGGGCGGGGTACTGTTCGAGCACCCGCCCGGACAGGTACATGATGCGCACGACCGCGCCGGGCTCGGCGATGTACTTCAGCGGCGGCGAGATCACGAGGTTGCCGTGCAGCTGGTCGACCTGCACCTTGATGTCGCCGGGCAGCTCCTTGGCGGTTTCGGTGACCTCGCGCTCGAAGTCGTTGCGGATGCGGTGCACGGTCAGCGATCCGATGCCGACGGCGAACACGCACAGGATCACGAACGTGAGCAGCGCCGAGACGCTGGCCAGGCGCACGCGGATCGGCAGCCGGTCGAAGCTCGCCGACAGGCGCTCGGCGGCGCGTCGCAGCGGCTGCGGCAGCCTAGGCGCGGAGGACGTAGCCGGCTCCCCTGATGGTGTGCAGGAGGCGCGGCTCGCCGTCGGCCTCGAGCTTGCGGCGCAGGTTGGACACGAACACCTCGATCGTGTTGGTGGTGGAGAAGGGGTCGTAGCCCCACACCTCGTCGAGCAGGCGCTGGCGCGAGATCACGATGCGCTCGTTGCGCATCAGGTACTCGAGCAGCTCGAACTCGCGCTGCGTGAGCTCGATCGAGCGCTCGCCGCGCAGCACCTCGTGCGTGTCGACGTTGAGCAGCAGGTCGCCCACGCGCAGCGGCGCGGAGCCCCGTGGCGGGCGGCGGCGCAGCAGCGCGCGCATGCGCGCCAGCAGCTCCTGGCGCTCGAACGGCTTGACCAGGTAGTCGTCGGCGCCGGCGTCGAGGCCCTCGACGCGGGACTCCACGGCGTCGCGCGCGGTCAGCATCAGGATCGGCACGTCGTCGCCGGCGCGCAGCTCGCGCGCGACCTCCACGCCGTCGAGCTTGGGCAGGCCGAGGTCGAGGATCACCAGGTCGGGGGCGAAGGCGTGGCCCTGCTCCAGCGCGGCCCGGCCGTCGGCGGCGGTCCTGACCTCGTACCCCTCCATGCGCAGCGAACGCTGGAGCGCCTGGGCGATGTCCTCGTCGTCCTCGACCACGAGGACGCGCGGGCTGCGTGAGAAGTCGTTCATGGCCTTTATGTAAATGCCGGCGTGTAAAGCGATGGTAAGGCCCGCGCGGCCGCGATGCAGGTTACGGCCCGCCGGCGTCGAAGTTGCGCGGGATGCCCGGCACCCGCACAGGCAAGCGCGCCAGCCCGCGCTCGCGCGCGGCCGGCCGGTCCGCGCCGCGTGGCCGGGGCTCGGGGCGACGCCGGCGCGGACGCTCGCGCGGCTCGCTCCTGGCCGGCTGGCTGCCGCGCGCGCCGGCGCTGGACCAGCGCCAGCGCGACGTGCTGGGGCTGGCGCTGGTGGCGCTGGGGGTGTTCATGGGCTTCGTGCTGTACGGCGCGGGCGGCTCCGCGACGCTGGGCGGCGGTCTCGGGCACGGCCTGGCGGTGGCGCTCGGCTGGACGCTGGGGCGCGCGCGCGCGCTGGCGCCGGTGGCGCTCGTGGTGGGCGGCGCGGCGCTGCTGCTGCGCCCGGTGCTGCCTGCGCTGCGGCCGCTGCGCACCGGCGCCGCGTGCGTGTTCGCGGCGCTCACGCTGGCGCTGGCGGCGGGCATGCTGGGGCTGAGCTCGGTGCCGCGCGGCTCCTCGCCGACGGCCGCTGCCGCCTGGCACAGCGCCTACCTGCAGGCGCACGGCGGCGTGGCGGGGCAGGCGCTGTACGCGCTCTCGCACCGGCTGGTGCAGGACGTGGGCGTTTACATCCTGGTGGTGTTCCTGGCGCTCGCCGGCGCGATCCTGCTGACGGGCGCGTCGATCGCGAGCGTGCTGCGCGCCACCGGCAGCGGCGTGGCCGACACCACGAGGATGATGCGCCGCATCCCCGTGCGGGGACGAGGCGGCGCGCGCGAGCGGAGCGCGCGGCGCGCGGCGCACGGGGAAGCCGCCGCGCTCGAGGGCGAGGAGCAGCCGTTCGAGCGCTCGCTGACGCCGCCGGAGCCCGAGCCGCGGGAGCTGATCGTGCGGGCCACCCACGTGGAGGCGCCCTCGCGCGACTGGGGGCTCGAGCAGGACGACGAGGAGCTCCCCCCGCAGGCCGGCGCGCCCGGCGGGCAGGACCCGTCGCAGGAGGCCGCCGGGGAGCGTGAGCCCGAGCGCCGGCCGGACGAGGAGCAGGTTGCCGGCGTGGCCTACGCCGCATCGGACCCCGCCGCGCTCACGCCGCAGGGCCGCCTGCGCGGCGCGGTGACCGACGACCCCGACTACGTGTGGCAGCTGCCTGACGCGGCGCGCCTGCTGACGCGCTCGAGCAGCGAGCAGACCAGGCCGGACACGGCCGGCCAGGAGCGCACCGCGACGAACCTGGTGGAGGCGCTGGGGCACTTCGGCGTGCAGGCGAAGGTGATCGGCACGGTGGCGGGCCCCCACATCACGCGCTACGAGCTGCGCCTGGCGCCGGGTACGAAGGTGGCGAAGGTGGCGCAGCTGAAGGACGACCTGGCCTACGCGCTGGCCGCCACCGACATCCGCATCCTCGCGCCGATCCCCGGCAAGCAGGCCGTCGGCGTGGAGGTGCCCAACGCCCACCGGCGCATCGTCAAGCTCGGCGACGTGTTCCAGCAGCCGCCCAGAGACTGGTCGCCCCTGACCGTCTGGCTGGGCAAGGACGTCGCCGGCAAGGCGATCGGCGCGGATCTCGCCAAGATGCCGCACATCCTCGTCGCGGGCACCACCGGCGCCGGTAAGTCTGCGTGCGTCAACGCGATGCTGTGCAGCATCTTGCTGCGCGCCACGCCGCACGACGTCAGGGTCGTGCTCGTCGACCCCAAGCAGGTCGAGCTCAACCACTACGAGTCGATCCCGCACCTGCTCACGCCGGTGATCACGAGCCCGCGGATGGCGGCCAACGCGCTCCAGAACCTGGTCAAGGAGATGGAGCAGCGCTACGGCACGATGTCGCTGGCGCGGACCCGGTCGCTGCCCGAGCTCAACCGCGCGCGCGAGAAGCGCGGCGAGCCGCCGCTCCCTTACATCCTGTGCGTGATCGACGAGCTGGCCGACCTGATGATGGTCGCGCCCGCCGACGTCGAGGACTCGATCATCCGCTTGGCGCAGAAGGCGCGCGCCGTCGGCATCCACCTGGTGCTCGCCACGCAGTCGCCGCGGGTCGACGTGATCACCGGGATGATCAAGGCCAACGTCCCCTCGCGGATCGCGTTCGCCGTCTCGAGCCAGACCGATTCGCGCGTGATCCTCGACCAGAACGGCGCCGAGTCGCTGCTGGGAATGGGCGACATGCTGTTCTCACCGGTCGGCTCGAACAAGGTCCAGCGGATCCAGGGCGCCTACATCGACGAGGAGCAGGTCGCCGAGCTCACCGAGGCGTGGCGGCGCCAGGGCGAGCCCGAGTTCCACGAGGAGCTGCTCGAGGAGGTCGAGGCGGAGGAGCCGTCGGGCGGCGACGAGGACGCGCTGCATCCCGACGAGGACCCGCTGCTCGACGAGGCGATCGCGCTGGTGGCGCAGATGGGCACCGCCTCGACGTCGATGCTCCAG
>DATJMM010000017.1:0-218793 GCA_035508735.1 Solirubrobacteraceae bacterium
CTTGATCCTGCTTTGCCGCGCGCCCCGCTACTCGCGCAGCAGCTGCGCGAAACGGCTCGCCGCACGCGAGGCCCACACGAACCCACCCGCCTGGTGCGCGAGCCCCGCCCCATCGAGCCCCACGACCGCCGCCGCCGCCTCGAGCTCACAGCCAACCTCACGGCCGAGCTCACCAAGCGACCACTGCGACGGTCCACCCGCCTCCAACAACAACGCCAGCACGAGGAACTGCATCTCATCACCGCGGCGCTCGACCACAGGCGCAATAGGCTGATCCTGCATGGGAAGGCTTCCTCCTTTCCGTGCCACGCCCCCGGCCGTTCCAGCGGCGCGGGGGCACAAGTAGCTTCGCCGCCACGCTACAGCGCACCGAGCGAAAACACCAGCCGACAGCCAGAACTTGGCGCGTTCGGGTTGGCTGATCGCGATTGTGGAGGGGAAGTTGCCGAGCTCGGCGTCGGTCACGTCGCGGTGGCTTAGTCGGACTCCCCTGTAATGACTTCCAGCAGGGTTCCGGGTGTAGCGGGCATGCCGCGGGAGGCGATGGATGCGGCGCTTGAGACGTTCGCGCAGGTGATGCGTGAGCGCCACCCTGGCGTGGCGGTGCTTCCGCTAGGGCGTGTAGGGGCGCACCGGCCCGTTGTCTCGCCCGCGGCGGGGAAGGTCGTCCGGCCCTTCGCCGCGCCAGAGGATCGTGACGCGCTCCTCGATGGGGATGCGGGCGTGGCCGCGCTTGACGATGATCGCGTCGATTGAGCTGCCGAGGATGCGCTTGCGGTCCTCGATTGGGAGCTCGTCGTAGGACTCGATGACCCCTCGGCTCGGAGCGGCGGCGAGCACGCGCTGTAGATCCGTCCGGGCGTGGTTCACGTCGGCTGCTCGTTGCCGTAGGGCGGCGTGGTAGCCCTCGTCGCCGAGCAGGCGCCGAGCGGTCGTGTCGGCGGCGAAGGCTGCTAGCTCCTCCTCGGCCGCGGAGAGCGTGTTTGCCGCCGCGTCGAGAGCGTCGGAGTCTTGTTGGATGGACATGGCCTCCTGCGCCATCTGCTCGCGCCACACGGCCTCGATGTGGCGCTCCAGCTTGTGCGCGTGGATGCTGGCCGGCTCGGGGCAGACGCCGGCCGTGTGGATCGCACGGCATTTGTAGCCGCGGACAATTGCTCCGTCGCCGCCGCTGTAGTGCGTGCGCCCAGGCGCGAGCACGTAGCGACATCCCGCACACCTGACGATGCCTCCGAGAAGGTTCGGCTTTTTGCCGCGCGGAGCAGCCCTGACGGGCGCATTGTTCGCGGCATGCCACTGGGCTAGGGTCACGATCGGTTCGTGCGCGTGCTTGTTGATCTGGCTACCCCGGTATGCCCAGCCCAGGTACACCCGGTTTTTGATGATGCGCTCGACCATTGGTGGGGTCCATCGGCCTCCGTTGGGTCGCGGTGCCAGCTCGTCGAGGCGAAGGGCGATCTCGGTGCGGCTCTTGTGTGCGCCGCGCATGAGGAACGCTTCGCGTATCGCAGAGGCGTCCTTTCCGGGCACCAGTCGCCTGTCGCTGTCCTTCTCGTAGCCGACGTTCGTGAACTTGGCTATGTGGATGCCGCGGTCGATCGCGTTTGATGTGGCGGTCCTCCAGGACTCGGTGATCCGGTCGCGCTCAAGCTCGGCGAAGATGAGGAGAATCCGCAGGAACGCCTTGCCCATCGGCGTCGAGAGGTCGAGATTCTCGGCCACGCTGACGAGCACCGCGCCGTGCCGGTCGAACTCCTCGAGCGTCGCGAGAGCTCCGACGAGCGTTCGGGCGAAGCGATCGAGCTTGGCAACGATCACGCCGTCGGACTGGCCGTCGCGGATGCGCTGCATCACGTGCTCGAAGATGGGACGGCTCATCGTCCCGCCGCTTGCATCGAGCTCAGGCTCGTGCCACGTCAGCGCTGCGCTATGGGCCTGGGCCCAGGACTCGATGCGTTCGCGCTGGACGGTCGGGGAGATGAAGCTGTCGCCTTCCCGCCCAGCGACCTTCGACACCCGGATATAGGCATCGAGTCTGGGGGCATGCGGGGTCATAGATGCAATATGACATTGGCATCGGAGAAGAGATTTCTCAGCGCCGCCACCACGTAGTCGGCGATCACGTCCGCGGGCGCATCGACGGCCAGCGGGTTGAACCCGCAGGTCGGATGCGAGAAGTCGAGCAGCGTGCAGGTGCGCCCCGGCGGCACGGCGCTGAGCGCGGCGTCGGCCGCATCGCCCTTGGGGTCGAGCACGATCACGGCGCATCGCTCGCGCAGCAGGTCCTCGGCGACCGTGGCCACCAGGAAGCTCGACTTGCCTTGCTCCACCGTGCCGGGCACGGCCACGTTCTGCCGGCGCAGCGGCGTGTGGATCGAGACCGGGCCGAGCGCGTCGCGCAGCGTTCCTCCTCCGTGCTGCGGCCTCAGCACCGAGGGCGGCGCAGGCGCGCGCGGCAGGCCGCTGCGGGCAAGCGGCACGCTGAGGTAGTCCACGGACGGCAGCTGCCAGATCGCGGCGAGCTCGCCCGGCGCGTACACGCCCTTGCGGAAGGCCGGCAGCGGATTGCCCTCGCCGCGCCGGATGCGCCTGGCGTAGAGGCCGAGCAGGCCGTGGCGCAGGCCGGTGCCGCGCTCGATCAGATGGGTCTCGCCCCCTTCCGCACGGAGCTCGGACGCGATCCGCTCACATGCCCGGCGATCGCGCGCGAGCACCCTCAGGTCGGCGAAGAACAGGGGCTGGTGCTGCAGTTCCAGGCCGCCTCGCAGCTCTGTCTCCTCCAGCAGCGACCGATCGCGCACCGGCAGGTGCTCGCGTCGCCGCCGCGACACGCGGCCCTCCTGCCGGCGATAGACGTGGGCGGCGAAGCGCTCGAACAGCAGCGGCGCCGGCGTGAGCGCGAGCTGCACCACGGACGGGCCGCCGCTCGCCGCCATCACCGTCAGCAGCTGGTTGACGGTCGGCTCGGCGCGGCGCAGCGCCAGCCGGTCGAGCGCCTTGACGCGTTCGATGAACTCCGCCTGCTTCTTCAGCCGCAGCAGCGACGGCGGCAGCGGCGGCTGCGCGCCCAGCTCGCGCAGCCTGCAGTTGGGGTAGGCGGCCTGCAGCGAGACCTCCACCATCCGCTCCTGGCCGGCAGGGCATGTGACGGCCAGCCAAGCCGCCGCCCCGAGCGTGCCGGAGGCGCCGCCGTGGTGGACCTCGAGCGCCAGCGAGGGCTGTCCGGTCAGCAGGCGCCTCCACCAGCGCCGCAGCAGGCGCTTGTGCAGACCCTCGAACACGGTCGCGAGCGCGCCGATCGCCGCGTGGTCGCCGCGATAGGGATCGATCAGCAGCCGCACATAGCGTCGCCGGCGCCGCGCCCGCAGGCGGGCTGCCCCAAGCGCCCCCGCGCAGCAGCCGCCGAACGCCGCCAGCGCCGCCGCTGCGGACACGCCGAACAGCGGGCTCCAGCGCCATGCCGCCGCCGCCCACTGACGGTCCGATCGCCACAGGCCGCCTGGGTCGAAGCTCGCGCGCGCGCCGTCGTGACCGCGCAGCAGCTCGCCCGGCCCGCCGTGGGCGAACCACGCCACGATCGCCAGGGCGCCCAGCAGCGCGACCAGGCCCAGCACACGCCATAGCAGGAAGCGAAGCACCTGCCGCCGTCTACGACCGTGCGGCGCCGCGCGGACACCCGCCCGGCGCAGGATGCGCCGGGGCTTTCAGCCTGAGCTCAGCGCGGCCGCGTGGCGCGCTCCACTTGAGCGCCGCGCGGCGTCAGGTGCCAGGCGTTCGCAGCGCCCTTTTCCTGCCCTTCGCCGAGGTTCTCCACGAGCTTGAGCCGCCCGAGCCGGTTGAGCAGCTTGGAGATCTGGCCCTGGTCGACGATGCCGGAGCCTTCCGCGATCTCGCGATTGCTGGCCCCCGGATGCTCCGCTATCACCATCAGCACGCGGACGGTGCGGTAGGTGAGGCGCATGTTGAGCCCTTCGAGCGGGTCCTTGCGGCGCACCGGCGTGCGCTGTCTGGCTTCGCTCGGCAGCTCCGGCGCGGGCCTGCTCAGTTCCCTGCCCGCGGCGCGCGTGCCCAGGTAGGGAAGCACGATCATGCTCATCAGCGAGCCCAGCAGACTGGTGAGCGGCTCCGGCCCGCGGTCCAGGACGCGCGTGTGCAGGACCGCGAAGATCGCGCCCACCACCCCTTCGGCGGTGACCTCGGGCGGTTCGCGGGTGCCGTTCGCGACCGAGCGCCCGCGGTCGATCACGCGCGCAAGCTCCTCCAGCAGCTCCGCCCGCCGCTCGAGCACGCGCTCGCCGGCGCCGAGCGCCTCGACGACGCACAGCTTCGCGAGCCCCGGCTCTTCGTCCATCAGCATTAGTACCCGCGTCAGCGCGGCGCGCGTGCCCTCCCGCCAGCTCGACTCCCGCCGGTAGGCGTCCTCGGCGACCGCGCGGCCCTGCGCGAGCGCCTGTTCGAACGCCGCCAGGAAGCAGTCCTCACGATCGGTGAACACGTCGTAGAAGGTCTTGCGCGAGACTCGCGCGCGGCTGATCACCTCGGCCACCGTCATGCGGGCGTAGCCCACGTCCTCCACTGCTTCCACCGCGGCCGCCAGCATGCGGCTGCGCTGGATCTGCGTGACCTGGCCACGTGGCAGGCCCCCCGGCCCCGGTCGCAGCCGGGGCGTAGCGGTGCGCGTCTTGTACATAACGGTCATGTCTACCCCGCCTAATCTTTCGTTTCGCCAGTAGCAGTGAACATCCCGGTCCGCTCGAGCCACTCCCTGGCCATAGCCCAGCGCCTGCCAGGCCTTCGAGCTTCGCGCGCTCGCGCCAAGAGTCACCGGTCTAGACCCTAAAGTCCAGGCGCGTCTCTTACTTTTTCCAGTAGGTTGAATTGTTGTGCCTAAGGTCAACCCCTGGGTTGACCTGGAGCGCCACGAACCTCCCACTTTCCAAGAAATCGAGTAACCGGAAGAGGACGAAGCTTTGCACAGAAGCTAGCTGCCGGGGTGGACGGCACCTTCGCAGTCCTGCGCCACCGCCCCCCGGCGCGAGGTGAAAACGCAAGTGAGCGCGTGACCGCGGCTCGCCCGCCAGCTACCGAACACGACCTCGGCGCCGTCGACGAGAAGATGAGAGGCCCGACACATGCGGCCTCGGAGATACCGCTACCGGGATTCGAACCCGGGTTTCCGCCATGAGAGGGCGGCGTCCTAGTCCCCTGGACGATAGCGGCGCGCCTGGTGGCCTGAGGCTAGCAGAGGGCGGAGCGGGCTCGCCGGCAGATCGCGGCCGCAGCGGCCCGATGGGCGGCGCTGCGGTGCGCTATCTTCGCTGCCCTAAGCGGATGTGGCGGAATTGGTAGACGCGCACGGTTCAGGTCCGTGTCGGGGCAACCCGGTGGAGGTTCGAGTCCTCTCATCCGCACCAAAATCTTCTGACTCAAACCCCGTGCGGGGTTTGAGCGCTGTCCGCTCGGGCGCACTCGCGAGGGCCGCTCGGCGTGGTCGGAACCTGGTAGCGCCATCGCCGCGCTGCGCCGCCGGCTACTTGCCCGGCGTGAGCGGCTCGGCGCGGGCGGGCGCCTCGCGCCAGGGCGCGCGCGTGATCAGCACGCTGGCCAGGCACGCGGCGGCGGCGATCAGGAAGGGGGTCTCGTCGCCGAGCGCAGCGGCGATCGCGCCGGCGGCGGCCGGGCCGACCATCGCGCCGAGCGCCCAGGCGGCGTTCATGAAGCCGAAGGCCATCCCCTGGGCGAGGCCCGCGCTTTCGGCGCCGTCGGCGATCAGGGCGAACGAGGGCGTGAACAGCGCCCCGAAGCAGACCGAGGCGAGCGCCACCAGCGCGGCGTAGGTGAGCGGCTCGCCATCGAGCGCCAGCGCCAGCGAGGCGAGCGCGCCGGCGGCGAGCGCGCAGCGGACCGGCACGAGCGCGCCGCGGCGATCGCTGAGGCGGCCCAGCAGCGGCGACTGCACCGTCTCGAGCGCCGCGCCGACCAGCCACACCGCGCCGATCGCGCCGGCGCCCCAGCCGGCGGCGGAGAGATGCAGCGGCGCGAGCACCGAGAGGATCCCGGCGAGCAGCGATGCGAGCGACATCAGCGCCAGCCCGAGCACGAGCGTACGACCGCCGAGCGCCCTGCGCAGCGCGGCGAGGGAGGGGCGCTCGGGGGGCACCGGCTCGATCCGCAACGTCATCGCGGCGAGCGCCACGGCGAGCGTGGCCAGCGCGGAGAAGATCGCGACGCGACCTAGCAGCGCGGCGGCGGCGCCGACGATCGGGCCGCACATCGCGCCGAACACGGCCGCGCCCATGGCGGTGCCGATCAACTCGCCGCGGCGCTCCCGCGGGGCGGCGCCGATCAGCCACGCGAAGGCGCCGGCCCAGGTGAAGGCGCTGCCGCACCCCTGCGCCAGGCGCGCGAGGCACAGGGCCGGGAAGCCGCCGGCGAGTGCGAAGGCGAGGCTCGACAGGCCCATCAGCGTGAGGCCCACGAGCACCGCGCGGCGGCAGCCCAGGCGCACCGCCGCGGCGCCTCCGGGGATGCCGCCGAGCAGCGCGCCCGCTGCGTATGCGGCCACGAGCACGCCGGCGCCCGCCTTGGAGAGCTGCAGCTCCGTGGCGAAGCGGCCCAGCAGCGGCGTGAGCGCTGCGTAGAGCATCGTGTCCACCAGCACCAGCGCGCATACGAGCAGGAGCAGCCGCCGCATCGGAAGCTCACGCTACCAGCGTGATTTCGCGCCGCTCGAGGCTTCGCGCGAGCGTGCTCGGCTAGGGCGCGCCGGCGCGCGGCCGGCACGGCGAGCTCCGGCGAGGCCGCCGACGAGTGCGCCGGCGGCCCCAGGAGCTGTGGGTCAGCGCTGGCTCAGCGACCGTCCTGGCGGCGGTGGCGGCGCTGTACCGCGACGATCGAGCCGCCGGCGATCACCATCGCCACGCCGAAGGCGATCTCCCAGCGCAGGTCGAACCCGGTGAAGGGCAGCGTGCTCGCTTTTTCGCTCGTGGGCGCGGCGCTGCTCGTCGGTTCGGCTTCTTTGGCCGGTGCTTCGGATTCTTTGGACGGCGCCACGCCGGATTTCGGTTCGGTCGGTTTTTCCGTGTAGCTCGATTCGGCGAATGCCGCTCCGGGCGCCAGCGCGAGCGCCAGCAGCGAAGCGGCGAGCGCGATCGAGAGCAGGCGTCGCGTGCGCGCCAACCGCCCGCCGCCCGTAGCGTCGCCTTCAGTGTGTGGCCTGCTCGAGGCCATGACACCGGTCCGAGTCATGCCAACCTCCGGTTCGTGATCTGATCAATGACTTGAGCCCGCGCTGGGCGCGGACTCCCTGCCTGCGGGCTCAGTCGTCCGCGTTTGCGTTCGTCTTGGTTCGCCGTGTGAGCGCAGTCGCCTGCCTCTCGTGGGCCCAAGGTCTATCAGCTATCGCGGTCCTACCCGCTTCTCGACTCCGTGAACGCTGTGCAGGCCGCTTAGGGCACGAGCACGCGCCCTTGCAGCGTGCCCTGCGCGAGCCGTCCGCGCAGCACCTTCTTGTCGAACTTGCCGACGCTCGTCTTGGGGATCTCCTCGACGAACGCGAACTCGTCGGGCAGCCACCACTTGGCGACGCGGCCGCGCAGGTGCTCGAGCAGCTGCTGCGCGTCCAGGCCGGCGCCCTCGCGCACCACCACGCAGCACAGCGGGCGCTCCGCCCAGCGCTCGTCGGGCTTGGCGATCACCGCGGCCTCAAGCACGTCGGGGTGCGCCATCACCTCGTTCTCGAGCTCCACCGAGGAGATCCACTCGCCGCCGGACTTGATCACGTCCTTGGAGCGGTCGGTGATCTGCACGTTGCCGCGCTCGTCGACGGAGGCGATGTCGCCGGTGCGCAGCCAGCCGGTGGCGAACTTCTCGTCTTCGCTGGAGTCGGCGAAGTAGCGCGAGGCGACCCAGGGGCCGCGCACTTCGATCTCGCCGGTGGAGGAGCCGTCCCAGGGCACCTCGCCGCCGGCGTCGTCGGCGAGGCGCAGCTCGACCCACGGCAGCGGGCGGCCCTGCATGGCGCGCTCGTCCCAGTAGGCGTCGTCGTGCTCGCGCGCGCTGCCGTCGGGGTTGCGCTCGCGCGGGCGCGAGTAGGTGGCCACGGGGCTGGTCTCGGTCATGCCCCAGGCCTGGTAGATGAGCACGTCGTGGCGCTGCTCGAAGTCCTTCATCAGCTGGCGCGGCACGGCGGAGCCGCCGCAGGCGCAGTTGGTGAGCGAGGTGAGGTCGAGCTCGGGGTGCGCCTCGGCGTAGGCGAGCAGGCCCTGGAAGATGGTGGGCACGCAGCCCATCAGCGTGGGGCGCTCGGCGGCGATCAGGCCGGCGAGGGGCTCGGGCTGCAGGTGGCGGTCGGGCAGCAGCAGGTCGGCGCCGGCCAGCGCGGCGCCATAGGGCAGCCCCCAGGCGTTGACGTGGAACATCGGCACGACCGCGAGGATGCGGTCGGCGCGCGAGAGGCCGGTGCCGTCCCTGGCGAGCGTGACGGTGGTGTGCAGGCTGATCGAGCGGTGCGAGTAGAGCACGCCCTTGGGGTTGCCGGTGGTGCCGCTGGTGTAGCAGAGGGAGGCGGCCTGGCGCTCGTCCAGCTCGGGGTACTCGAACGGTCCGCCGCCGGCCTGCTCGAGCAGCTGCTCGTAGCCGAGCGCGTTCGGCAGCTCCGCGGCCAGCGCCTGCTCGTCCTCGCCCATCACCACGTAGCGCTCGACGGTGTGGAAGCTGGGGGCGAGCTTGGCGAGCAGCGGCACGAGCGAGCCGTCGACGAAGATCACGCGGTCCTCGGCGTGGTTGACGATGTAGGCGAGCTGCTCCTCGAACAGGCGGATGTTGAGCGTGTGCAGCACGGCGCCGGTGCAAGGCACCGCGAAGTACAGCTCGAAGTGGCGCTGGTTGTTCCAGGCGAAGGTGCCGACGCGCTCGCCCTGCTCGATGCCGAGGGCGCGCAGCGCGCGGGCGAGGCGGTCGACGCGCGCGGAGACCTCGGCGTGGCTGGCGCGCAGCACGGTCTCGCCGTCGGGCGCGAGCGTCACCACCTCGGCGCCGTGGTTGCAGCGCGCGAGCCTCCCCCTGATGTGGTTGAGGGTGAGCGGGAAGTCGTCCTGCATCAGACCCTCGAGCGCCTGCGTCATCCCCTCCGAGCCTCCTCCCGTGGCTTCAGCTTGCGCAGAGCATCGTAGATGCCGCGAGTGCGCTGCGCGATGTCCTCCCAGTCGAAGCGCAGCACGTGCTCGGAGGCCTCGGCGACGAGCCGGTCGCGCAGCGCCTCGTCGACGAGCAGGCGTTCGATCATCACGCCGAGGTGCTCGGCGTCGCCGCCGTTGAAGCGCAGGCCCACGCGCTCGCCCACGGGCACGACCTCGCGCAGGCCGCCGGTGTCGGCGACGATGCAGGGACAGCCGGAGGCCATCGCCTCGAGCGCGACCAGCCCGAACGGCTCGTAGATCGAGGGCACCACGCACAGGTCGGCGATGCGGTAGAGGCTGTGCAGGGCGTCGTCGCCGATCCAGCCGAGGAAGGTGCCATGCTCGTTCAGGCCCAGGCGTGCGGCCTGGGCCTTGAGCTCCTGCTCGTGGGTGCCGCTGCCGGCCACCAGGAAGCGCACGTCGCCGACTCGCTCGATCAGCTCGGGCAGCGCGTCGAGCGCCAGCTGGAAGCCCTTCTCGTAGACGAGCCGCCCGACCAGCAGCACGAGCTTCTGGTGGGGCGCGGCGAACTCGCTGCGCAGCGCGCGCTCCTCGCCGGTGGCGCGCATTTCGCTGGGGTCGACGCCGTTGGGTATGACGGCGACGCGGCGCTCGTCGATGTCGAAGATGTCGGCGACGTGGCCGCGCATGTAGTAGGAGCAGACGATCACCTGCTCGGCGCGGCGCGCCATCCAGCGCTCGACGGCGTGGATGTGCGACTGCGGCGGCTCCTGCACCCAGCCCTGGTGGCGCCCGTGCTCGGTGGCGTGGACGGTGGTGACGAACGGCACCGAGAGCTGGTCGGCGAGGGCGGCGGCGGCCTTGGAGACGAGCCAGTCGTGGCCGTGCACGAGCTCGTAGCGGTGCTCCTGCGCGAGCGCTTCGCCGGCGGCGAGCATGTCGCGGTTCATCTGCTCGACCCAGGCGAGGAAGCGCTCGAGCTCGCGCGGCCAGCCGGGCTCGCCGACGCGGTGCACGTTCACGCCGCTGCGCTCCTCGAAGCGCGGCAGCTCGCCCTGCTCGTAGTCGCCGACGCCGCGCGTGAGCACGTCGACGCACACGCCCTGGCGCACCAGCGCCTCGGCGAGCTTGCGTACGTGGCGCGCGAGACCGCCCTCGACCACGGGCGGGTACTCCCAGGAGAGGATCAGCACGCGGCTGCTCACGCGCAGACCCTACCTAGCGGCGGGCGAACGTCGGCCGCCGGGAGCTCCGGCGCAGTGGGCGCTCAGCCCCCGGTGGCGGGCTCGGCCGGCGCCGGGTGGCGCGTTCAACCCCGGTCGGCGGGCTCGACCGGCGGCGCCAGGTCCATCTGCAGCTGGCGCGGGGAGGGGCGCAGCGGTTCGGCGGTGCTGCGCGGCGCGCCGCGTTTGGCCCAGTGCGCGATCACCTCGCGGCTGCGGCAGGAGCGGTAGGTGACGCGCCGGTCGACGGGCTGGATGGCGAGGCCGCCCGGCGCGCTGCCGGTGACGATCGCATGGAAGCGCCGACCGAGGCGGTCGACCTCGACGACGTCTCCGGCGTTGATGCCCTCGAGCCTCATCCGGCGTGCACTCCAGCACGATCGCGGCCGCGTTGCTAGAACTCGCAGCTCGGATGCACCGTCGCCAGTGCGCCCCATAGAGCGATGAGATGGCTGGTCGACGGCATGAACGTGATCGGCACGCGCCCGGACGCGTGGTGGAAGGACCGCCACGCGGCGATGGTGAAGCTGGTGGGCGCGCTCGAGCGCTGGGCGGTGAGCAGCGGCGCGGACGTGACGGTGGTGTTCGAGCAGCCGCCCTCGCCCCCGATCCGCTCCAGCGTGATCGCGGTGGCGTATGCGCCGCGACCCCGGCGCGACTCAGGCGACGATGAGCTCGTGCGGCTGCTGGCGGCCGACGCGGAGCCGGGCTCGGTGCGCGTGGTGACCTCGGACCTGTGGCTGTCGGACCGTGTGCACGCGGCCGGCGCATCGGTGGAAGGCTCGGCCCAGTTCCGCGCGCTGATCGAAGAGGGCTGAGGGGCGCAGCTCCATCGCCTTCAGCCTCCGCCGCCTATCGCCTGCGGCGGATGCGGGCCACCGGGGCTCCCCCCAGCACCCTCTAAGGTAGTTGTGTGAGCAACCAGCAGCCTGTGGCAGGCGAAGGACGGGGGCTCTCGCGCGGCCTGGTGGCGCTGATGGCGTTCGCCTGCGGCGCGGCGGTGGCGAACATCTACTACGCGCAGCCGCTGCTGAGCACGATCGCGCACGACTTCTCGGTCTCGGACGGCACCGCGGGGCTGCTGGTGACGGCCTCGCAGGTGGGCTACGCGGCGGGCCTGGTGCTGTTGGTGCCGATGGGCGACCTGCTGGAGCGCCGCGGCCTGATCACGCGCATCATGCTGGTGACGGCGCTGGCGCTGGCGGCGACGGCGGCGAGCCCGAGCCTGGCGGTGCTGGCGGCGTGCCTGGCGGTGGTGGGCCTGACCTCGGTGGTGGCGCAGATCCTGGTGCCGCTGGCGAGCACGCTGGCGGGTGAGCACGAGCGCGGGCGGGTGGTGGGTCATGTTATGAGTGGATTGCTGGTGGGGATTCTGGTGGCGCGTACCGCCAGCGGCCTGCTCAGCGAGCTCGGGGGCTGGCGAGTTGTGTTCGGTGTTTCGGCGGCCGTGATGCTGGGGCTGTGCGCGGTTCTGCGCGCAGCCCTGCCGGAGGTGCGCCCGACCACGGCGCTGTCCTATCCCCGCCTGCTGCGTTCGGTGGGCAGGCTCGTGGCGGAGCAGCCGACGCTGCGCATGCGCATGTTCTACGGCACGCTGGGCATGGGACAGTTCAGCGTGCTGTGGACGACGATCGCGTTCCTGCTGGCGGGTCCCTCCTACCGCTACGGGGACGCGACGATCGGGCTGTTCGGCCTGGTGGGCCTCGCGGGGGCGCTGGCGGCGCAGGCGGCCGGGCGGCTGGCGGACCGCGGGCGCCACCATCACTCGACCGGCGTGTTCTTCGTGACGATGCTCGTCTCGTGGGCGCTGGTCGCGGCGGGCAGCAGCTCGCTGGCGGCGCTGATCCTCGGCATCGCGCTGCTGGACCTCGGCATCCAGGGAGCGCAGATCACCAACCAGAGCGTGATCTACGCGCTGGTGCCGCAGGCGCGCAGCCGCATCACGACTGCGTACATGACCTCGCTGTTCGCGGCCGCGGCGATCTCCTCGGCGGCGGCGTCGGCCCTCTACGAGGCCGGCGGCTGGAGCGCGGTGTCGGTCCTTGGCGGCGCGCTGGCCGGCGCGGGCGTGCTCGCATGGCTCACCGAGCAGCTGCTGCGCAGCCGCCGCGCGGCCGGCGAGAGCGCGGCGCAGCGCGCGGCCTGAGGCTCGCCGGGCGCGCGCGAGGGCCGCGCCGAGCATCAGGCCGGGACGGGAGCTTGCGGCGTGGCCGCGGCTGGGAAGCGCACCTCCACGTGCAGGCCTCCGTGCGGCCTTGCGCGGGTGCTGACGGTGGCGCCGTGGGCCTCGGCGATGGCGTGGACGATCGACAGGCCGAGGCCGTGCCCCTCGCCCTGGCCGGTGCGCTCCGCGCCGAGCCGCTGGAATGGCCGGCGCAGTCGCTCGAGCTCGGACGCGGGCACGATCGGGCCGTCGTTGGCGACCGACAGGACGGAACCCGCGGCGCCGGTGGCGCTCGTCACCTCGATCTGCCCGCCGGGCGCGTTGTGGCGGACGGCGTTGTCGATTAGGTTCGCCACCAGGCGCTCGAGCAGCTGGCCGTCTCCGCCCACCCGTGCGGGCTCGAGCTGCGCCTGCAGGCGCAGGCCCCGCCGCTCGAGCTCGGCGCTGCGGGCGTCGAGCTCGCGCCGCGCCAGCGCCGCCAGGTCGACGCGCTCGCGACGGTCGAGCGCCTGCTCGCCACTGGCCAGGCTCAGCAGCGCCGCGATCAGCTGCTCGAGCTGCTGCTCGGAGGCCAGCACGCGCTCGTGCGCCGCGCGCAAGGAGGCGACGCTGGCGTGGGGATCGGCGAGCGCGACCTGGGTCAGCGTCTTCAGCCTCGCGAGCGGAGTGAGCAGCTCGTGGGAGGCGTTGGCGACGAACTGCCGCTGCGTGCGGAAGGAGCCGTCGAGGCGTGCGAGCAGCCCGTCGAAGGTGTCGGCGAGCTCCTTGAACTCGTCGTCGGGGCCTGCGAGCGCGAGCCGGCGGTGGAGGTTGGTGGCGGAGATCTCGCGCGCGGTGCTCGTGATCGTGCGCAAGGGGCGCAGCACGCGGCCGGCGACGAGCCAGCCGAGCCCGAGCGACACGGCGGCCATCAGCGCGAGCGCGAGCGCGGAGACGACCGCGAGCACGCGCAGGTCCACGTTGCGCTGTTCGGCGTCGACGACCGACACCTTGGCGCCACCCCGCCGGGCGGCGCTCGAGGAGCCCACGAGCGGCGCCGGCACCGCCTGCGAGTAGGCGCCGCGAGTGTGCGCGACGCCGCCGTAGGTCAGCGCCAGCAGCGCCGCGGCGGATATGAAGAAGAGACCGCCGTAGAGGATCGCGAGCCGCAGGCGGACGGTGCGCCGCGGCAGTCGCAGCCGCCCGGCCAGCCGCTTCGCTCGGGGGCCGCGCGCCACGACGTCGCTCAGATGCGGTAGCCGGACTTGGCGACCGTCTCGATGATCTGGGGCTCCCCCAGCTTCGCGCGCAGGCGGCTGACGGTGATCTTGACGGCGTTGGTGAAGGGGTCGGCGGCCTCGTCCCACACGCGCGCCAACAGCTCCTCGGCCGAGACGCTGCGGCCCTGGGAGGCGAGCAGCAGCTCCAGCACCCCGAACTCCTTGGGGGCCAGCTCGATCTCCCTGCCGGCGCGGAACACGCGATGCTGGGCGCTGTCGAGCACCACGTCCATGCGGCGCAGCAGCGGCGGGATCGCGGGCTGGGCGCGGCGCGCCAGCGCGCCGATCCTGGCGACCAGCACGGGGAAGTCGAAGGGCTTGGGCAGGTAGTCGTCGGCGCCGAGCCCGAGGCCGTCGACGACCGCCTCGATCGTGCCGGCGGCGGTGAGCATCAGCACGCGGCTGCGACACTCGCCCTCGACGAGCCGCGCGCAGATCTCATCGCCGTGCATCCCCGGCAGGTCGCGGTCGAGCACGATCACGTCGTAGTCGTTGATCTGCGCGCGGGAGAGCCCGCCGGGCCCGTCGGGCGCGACGTCCACGGCGATGCCGGCCCGGCGCAGGCCGACGGCGACCGCCTCGGCCATCTCCAGGTCGTCCTCGATCACCAGCACGCGCATCCGCCCACCAAGGTACTTTGGCGCGGTTTCGGCGCGGTTTCGCGCCCCGCGGACGTGCAGGCCCCGTCGCGGACGTGCCAGCGCCGGCGCAGACGTGCGTCGCCGGGGCCGAGGGCGCGCGGGCGCCGATACCGTCCCGAAACCGTCGATGTCGTACACCCCGTTCCGGCGCACGGACCATCGAGCTGCAAAGGAGCCGACATGCGAGCCGACGCACGACCCATCGACGATCGAGGCACGCCGGCCAGGGGCCGGCGAGGAGCGGCGTGCGCGGCGGCGGCGTTGATCCTCGCCGCGCCGATCGCCGGCTGCGGCGGCGGCTCGCCGGGCGGGGGCGTGGCGAGCCTGCGCTCGCACACCTCGAGCACCTCCTCGACGGCCTCGACGGGCTCTACCGCGGCCGGCCCCGCGCAGGGCCGCGAATCCTCTCCGGGCAGCCAGGCGGTGGCGTATGCGGCGTGCATGCGCTCGCACGGGGTGACGGGCTTCCCCGACCCGGTGATCCACGAAGGCGCCAACGGCGCCAGCGTGAAGATGGCCGTGCCGGCGTCGGCGGGGAGGAACCCGAGGTTCAAGTCCGCGCAGCAGGCGTGCCAGAAGCTGCTCCCGAACGGCGGCGCGCCGGGCGGCCAGCCGACCGTGAGCCCGCAGGAACAGGCGCAGTACCTGCGCGCGGCGGCGTGCATCCGCTCGCACGGCGTGCCCAACTTCCCCGACCCGACGTTCTCGGGCGGCGGCGTTCACATCGACCACAAGGGCCTGAACCTCAGCTCGCCGACGCTGAAGGCGGCCATCCAGGCTTGCAAGTCGGTGATCCCGGAAGGGGCGCAGGGCACCCACCCTGGCTCCGCGCACGAAGCGGCGCCGTGAGCGTTCCCGCTGGCGGTCGGCCCGTCTCGTCCCGTGAGGTCGCGTCCAGGCCATGCCGGCCGCCGTGGGGGAACCCCTAGGGCTCGCGGCTACGCAGAAAGTCAGCGATGCGGGTGCCAGCATGAACCTCGGAGAACACCGAGCCCGGCACCGACACGGCGCGCAGCACCGGCAACAGCACAGCGAGATAGGTGTGGGCCGCCGCTGCCGAGCTCCACTCGTAGATGCCCGCGTAGCTGCTCGTCTGCGAATCGAACATCCACAGCTTGGTCCCGAAGCCGTGGAAGCCGCTCCAGAAGGGCGTCGTGAGAACGCATAGGCGCTGAAACAGCCAATGCAGGATGGCGGCGGAGCGGATGAGCTTCAGCCTGAAGCCGACCTCGATCACGGTCCGCTGCTCGTCGGGCAGCGGCCTCGCCGTTTCCCTGAACACGCGGTAGGCATGCGCGTCGCACAGGCGGTAGCGGTGACCCAGCCGGCTGCTCCCCAGCCGCAGCTCTCGGCGAGCTGCCAGCCCCGGGAAGGCAGCGAGCGAGGCCATGACGAGGCGCGAGCCGCCCCGGCCGTGCCGTGGCAGCGCTTCTCGAGAGTCCATCACCTGCTCTGCCGTCCGTGGCGCCCGGCGAGCAGAAGGCCTCCCCGAGAAGCGCGAAGGGCGCGGTGGGCGTCACCCGTCATGCGGCAGATGTTGAGGCGGCCCATGCGCGCCGGCATCCGCCGGAGCCCGTAGAGAAGCGCGGCTTCCCCGCACCCCGGTGCATCGAGCTCGCGATCGGATCCCTCCTGCCCAGGTCCGCCGGAGCTACTACGGACTGCGCCTGTGGCAGGCCACCGATGATCCCGCAGCGCGGGGAGATCATGGTTGGGCCTGCTGAAAGCGCAAGCGCGAGGAGCGATCCGCACATGGCCACCCATCTCGAGTCGGCGCTCGCACCGGCCGCTACCACCACCCTGATCGACCTCGCCGGCGTCGAGAAGGTGTACCGCAGCGGCAAGCTCGAGTACCCGGCGCTGCGCGGAATCGACCTGTCGATCTCTGCGGGTGAGATGGTGGCGATCGTAGGCCCGTCGGGCAGCGGCAAGTCGACGATCATCAATGTGATCACAGGGATCGACCGCCCGACGGCGGGAACGGTGACCGTGGGCGGCGAGCGGATCGATCGGCTGAACGAGGAGCAGCTCGCCTCGTGGCGCGGCGAGAACGTGGGCATCGTCTTTCAGTTCTTTCAACTGCTGCCGACCCTGTCCGCGCTCGAGAATGCGGTCCTTCCGCTCGACTTCCTGCGCAGCGGCTCGAAGCGTGAGCGCTTTGCGCGGGCGGCGCACCACCTGGAGCTGGTGGGATTGAGCGACAAGCTCGACCATCTGCCGGCCGAGCTTTCCGGCGGCGAGCAGCAGCGCGTGGCGATCGCGCGTGCGCTCGCCTGCGATCCGCAGCTGATCGTGGGGGACGAGCCGACCGGCAACCTGGACACGCACACCGCCTCGGAGATGTTCGATCTGCTGGCGAGCTTGAACGCCACGGGGAAGACCGTGGTGTACGTCACCCACGACCTGGCGCTCGCGCAGCGTGCGCACCGCAGGGTGACGATCCGAGACGGCCTCGTCGCGGAGGAGTGACGATGGTGCTCTCGGCGGTCGTGCGCAAGTCGATCGCCGACCTGGCCCGACGGCGCGCGCGCACCTTCTTCGCGGTCGCCGCGCTGGCGCTCGCGGTGGCGAGCCTGGGGCTGTTCGCACTGCCCACGTTGATGAGCAGGGCGATGAATCGCGAGATCGCCGCCAACAAGCTCGCGGACGTGACGATCACGCTCAAGCCGCTGGCGCTGACAGGACCGCAGCTTCAGACACTCGACCGGCTGCCCAACGTGGCGGCGGTCGATCCCCGTGCCACCTTCGCCACAGACGTCTACATCGGTGCGCGCAGGCAGAAGGCGCTTCTGATCGGCAAGGCCTCGTTCGCGCACCAGACGGTTGACGTGACCACGATCACGGCGGGCTCCGCGCCGGCGCCGGGCGAGGTCCTCACAGACGTGCAGAACGCCGCCTACGGTCGCGGTGTCGGCGCAAGCGGCGGCTCGGTGCGAGTGATCGCCCACGATGGCCGCATGGTGGCGCTGCCGATAAGTGGCATGGCTCGGAGCCTGATCGGCACGCAGCTGGTTGCACAGGACGGGTTCGTGACGCTGTATGCGAGCAGCCAAACGGTCGCGGCGCTGAGCGGCACACCCGGCTGCACGCGGCTTGCCTTCCGCCTGCGCGACCACTCCACCAACGCCGTTCGCCACACCGTCACGGCGATCCGCCGCGCTCTGCAAGCGGTTCCGGGGTTCACCGGCTTCAGCAACCTGCCGGAAGTCCGCGCCCCCGGCGACTGGCCCGGCAAGAGCCGCTTTCACGACATCACGAGCATCCTCTACGTGGTCACGCTGCTGGCGTTCGTGGGCGCCCTGGTGCTGCTCTCGAGCACGTTGACGGCCATGATCGGCGAGCAGTCCTCGGAGATCGCCACGATGAAGGCGATCGGGGCCAGACGCGGGCAGATCCGGCGTGTGTACCTGCGGACGGCGACGCTGCTCGGCGCGCTCGGCGCGCTCGCCGGCGCCGCGCTGGGAGTCCTGCTCGCCTGGGCGCTCACCTCCTACTTCGCCTCCTCCCTGTTCGCCATCGGCGCCCCATTCGGTGTCGATGCGCCGGTGCTCATCGCCAGCGTCGCATTGGGGACGATCGGACCGCCGGCGGCCGCGCTGCCGGCGATCAGGCGGGCTGTACGGCTGCCGCTGGCTCAGACGCTTCAGGCCGCAGGGAGCGCGACAGGCTGCGAAGGACGCCTGGACGCGCTGTTGCGCCGCGCACGCTTCCTTCCCCGCACCGCCCAGATCGGGCTGCGCGGCGTCACTCGTCGCAGACGGCGGAGCCTCGCAACCGCGCTTCAGGTCGGGCTCGCCGTCGCAACCCTGCTGGCACTCCTCTCGCTCGCCACCAGCGTCGCCAACACCGTGAACCAGTCCTGGGGCTCCTACCGTTGGAGCATCTCGGCAAGCGCGATGCTGAACGAGGCGCTACCACCGGACACCGGCAGGCTGATCGCCTCGATCCCCGGAGTTGCCCGCGTCCAGCCGCAACTGCGCAACGACGTCAGGATCGGCAGCCAGGACGGCCACGTTTGGGCGATCCCGAACCGGCCGATGTACAGCTTCCACCTGGTCTCCGGTCGACTATTGACCGCTGCAGATGCCCAGGCTCAGGCACGCGTGCTGGTCGTCGAGCAGAGCATCGCCCGAGCCACCGACACGCATCTCGGGCAGCGCCTGCAGCTCTCCACCGCATCGGGGCCCGCGCGGTTCACCGTCGTCGGGATCGTCTCAGACCAACAGGAAGACGGCACGGTCCTGTTCGCCCCGCTCACCGCCATGCAATCCGTGCTGCGCACCCCCGGCGCCGTCAACGGCTACTGGATCCAGACGACCTCCGACGACCACAGCCTGGTCGACGCCACCGGCACACGACTCGAAAACGCCTTCGCGTCCCACGGGATCCAGATGACGACGCAGATCGAGTACGTAGGCGCGGCCGGCGACCGCGCCTCCTACCGCGGCGTCACCACCGCGATCACCGCGCTCGGCCTGCTGATCGTCGCGATCAGCATGGTCGGACTGGTGAACGCGGTGACGATGGCAGTGCTGGAGCGCACCCGAGAAATCGGCATCCTGCGCTCCATCGGCGCCCACGCACGCGACGTGCGACGCATCTTCGCCGCCGAAGGCATGGCCGTGGCCCTGGCCGGCTGGCTGATAGGCGTGCCACTCGGCTTCGGCCTCGCCCACGCCATCGTCGCGCTCACTCAGGACGTCTTCAACGAGCACGTGCTGTTCAGCTTCCCGCCCCTCAACCTCCCGATCGCGCTGATCGGCACCGTCACCTTCGCCCTGCTCGTAATGCAGGTCCCCCTGCGCCGCGCCGTCGCCTTCAAGCCCGGCGAAGCGCTGCGATACGCCTGAGAGCGAAACTCCGCCCTGGCCATCATCGCACGCCGACCGGCGCCGATGCACCGTTCGATGGAGACGCACAAAACCCTCACGCTCCCCACTCCCGCCCCGGCCGAGTGGATGCAGCTCCTCGCCCTACTGCGGGTCGCGCGGGCGCACCGGTGGCTTGCGGTGCCTCTCGACGGACAGTCGACTCTCCCCGCACGCCGCGCAACGTGATTGCCGACGGTCGCGTACCAGCGGATCCTGTGTTCGATCGACTCCACACCCGGCGCAGAAGACTCGCAGTCCGGTTTCAGGCCACGGCTCGAATCCCTCTGCGTCCGTTGGGGGGCTGTCTCGGTGTTGACTCACGGTGATGAATTGGCCATCAGCGGACCGCTCCGCGGTCGCCGGCGTCCTGGCTGGGAAGGCTTGATACGGCGTGCTTGGCGGATCCCTCGGTGAGACGCCGAGGGATCCGCCGGCGGCAGCTACTGCAGTTTGCTCTTGCCGTGGACAGTGTTGGGGTGGTCGCTGACGCTCCCTGTGTTGCCGGTCACGTTCAGCCTTGCGCCGATCGTGTTGCCGGTCACGGTTGCGCCGCCGGAGTTGGCCTTGACGGTCAGGGAGGACCCGAACGTGTTTCCGATCACGCTCACGCCGTCGGTGTTCTCCTTGACCGTGCCGCCTTTGGCGATCGTGCTGCCGGCGCATTCAGGATCGCCTTCGCCGATCACGACCGCCGCGGGGCTCTGTTTCACCAAGAGCCCGGCTTTGACGTTCGCGCCGCACACGCGCAGCAGGGCCGGCGCGCTCGCCGAGAGCCCCTTGCCGATGCTCGCGCCCTCGACATCGAGCGCACCGCCTGGCTTGACCGACACCCCACCGGCGACTTTCGCACCGGCGGCAAGCTCGACCGCTTCACCGGAGCGCACCGTCAGGTTGCCATTGACCGGCCCTGACACCACCACGTAGTAGCCGACGTAGGTCGTGCAGGACTTCGTCGTTTCGAGCCCGACGTTCGAGATCGCCGTGTACGTGGTGGTCCTGACTCCGGACTTCGACGTGTTGATCGAGATCGTTCCGCTCGCCCCGTTCTCGAGCCCCGAGTACGCGTCAGCGGCTTCGTAGGACGCATCGGCCGAGCTCCCGATCGCCGCCATCGCGGGACAGTCGAGTTCCAGGCTCGGCGGCGTCGCGTCGACCTGCACGGTCGTGCAGCCGCCCGCGGAGCTGTTGCCCGCGTAGTCTGCGACCGTCCCGCAGGCGGTGTGGGATCCGCTCGTGTCGAACACCTGCGGCGAGGCGGTGGTGAGGAAGCTGAACGGGTCGACGCCGCTCCCCGGACTGCCGTCAGCCAGGTTCGGATCGCCGTTCGAGCTGAACGCCACTTCGACGCTGTCCCTGTACCAGCCACCGCCTCCGGCGTAGTCGGGTTCCCGCGACGGCGAGGCCGTCGGCGGGTTCGGCGCCGTGCGGTCGACGACCACGGGCGCGGACGCGGGCGACGGTTCGCTCTCGACCCCTTCGTAGGTCGCGGTCACGCGGTAGCTCCACGTGCCTTCCGACTCGGGCGCGCCCGCGGTGAACGCGTATTCGGGCTTGCTCAGGCCACTCGCCACGTTCGTCCACGTGCCGTTCGCGTCCTTGTGCTGCAGCGTGTAGGTGAAGCCCTGGTTGCTGCCTTCCAGCGCTTCCCAGGAGAGCGTGAACACGCCACTGCTGTTCGGTGTGCTGCCGGCCGAGATCGCGGGCGCTTCGGGCGGCACCGTGATCGTGTCGACCTGGTCGATCGGCAGGTCGTGGACCGTCACCGGCGTGCCGATGCCGGGGCCTTCGACCCGCACGTCGATGTCTTCCGTGGAGCCGAGCCCGAAGTGCAGGATCGCGTCGCGCTTCGAGCGGTAGGAGTAGTCGGTCGCCATTTCTTCATCGCCGATGATTTCGTTCGTTCCTGCCTTGTATACGGTCACGATCGCCCCGAGTCCGAGCGGGCCCATCGCGTCATCTGCCGAGCGGACCTTGATCTCTACCCACTTGTTTGCGTTGGCGATTTCGTTCTTCCATATGTTGTTGCTGTCTTCGACCGTCTGGCCGCCGCCGCTGCCGTTGACCGTCACGATGTCTTCGCGGCCGTTGCCGTAGAGGTCGCCGTAGCTGATGGCCCGGCCCGTTTTTTTCATGCCGCTTTCGGAGGGCGGCACCCAGCGGAACTTGAAGTTGCCGAGGTTTTCGAACACCCACGGGTAGAATTCTTCGCCGGTCAGCGGGTTGGCACTCTTGAACTGACGATCGATCATCACCAGATCCGGGTTGCCGGAGTTCTGCAGGTCGACCGCCGCTCCCTCCGACAGATTGGGGTTCCAAATCATGTTCGGGGCGCCCGGAGCGCCTTCTTCGAGGATGCCGGGCAGCACCACCGGGTAGTGACCGCCGGTCGTTTTTTCGAGCGCTTCCGGTTCGTTCATGAACTGCAGGCCGGATTCGGCGGTCACGTTTTCGAAGCGCATGTGTTCCGGCGTGGAAACGTTCTTCCACACCTGGATGATCGGCGTCTGATTTTCCAGAGAGCCGACGGCGGTGAAGTCCCTGACGCCGATCGCGATCAGGTCGAGCTTGCCGTCGTGGTTCAGGTCGACCGGGATCGTCGAGTAGAAGTCGCCTCGGTCGCCGTAGTTCAGACCCTCCCCGGGGAACGCGGTTTCACTTTCGTTGACGAACCTGATGTGCCCGGGGGTCGAGACGTTGCGCAGCGCGACGAGGCCGTGCTTCCAGCCACCCTGCCAGCCGCCGTCGGGGATGTTTTCGCCGGGGTGGTTGAGGTCGACTTCGCCGCCTTCTTTGTGCGCGATCCCGAACGGTTCTTCGTTGACGCCGTCCCACTGGTCCGAGTACGCGGAGGCGACCACGTCGGGCTTGCCGTTGCTCGTCAGGTCGCGAACGATTGCGCCCTTGATGTCGACGTCGCCGCGCCCGTACTGTTCCTGAAACAGTTCGGGTTCGGGTTCGCCTTTTTCGTTGACGACCGCTTCCGGCAGGATGTTCTTGCCGAACGTGCCGTTCGCTTCGCCTGGGTGCAGCGACGACGGCGCGGGGCTGTTGCCCCACCAGATCCCGTAGTAGGGGGCGTTCAGGTCGAGCTCGTCCTGCCGCCCGTCGCCGCTGAAGTCGGCGAACAGCGGCGTACGTGTGACGCCTTCGGATTCTTCGCCCAGTTTCGAGTCGTTGCTGAAGGTGCCGTTGCCGTTGCTGGTCCAGATCCGCCGTTTGTTCGTCGAGCAGAGGTTATGCGTGTCGAGGTTCGACGGCGAGGTGTTCGTCGGTTCGCGCGGCTGCAAGAGGGCGAGCGTGCCGTCGCCGGAGTTGCCGACGAACAGTCCGAGCCGGCCGTCGCGGGTGAAGTCGTCGAGCCCGAGCGCCTTCGCCTTCGACGCGACCGCTTCGCCCGCGGCGTTCGTTTCACCAGGTTCGTTCAGCGGATAGCTGGTCGCCACTTTGGAGTATTCGACTTCGCCTGTGGCGTTGCGTTTGCCCTGATCGATGTAGAATTTGTTCGAGCCGTTGACGATCGCGATGTCGGGAATGCCGTCGTTGTTGTCGTCGAACACGGCTACCGCCTGCCCGCCGACATCCTTTTCGCCTTTCCCTTTTTCGGCGACTTCACTGCATTTCGAGCCGGCCGCGACCTTCGTTTCGATGTTCAGCGCTTCCTTGAACCAGGACCCTTCGTCCGCTCCGGCGACAGCTGCCAGCGAAAGCGCCACAAGCACCGTGACGAGCGCGACTGCGCAGCTCGTCACGATTCGGATCTTCGCGCGCACAGCCGGCGCCCGGCTTCCCCGCATGCCCATACCCCTCGTCTCCTCCATGTTCTGAGCGCCGGCGCAGAGGCCGGGCTGCCGTACGGGCCGTGCGTCGGCACGATCCCCTCTCGGCGCCGAGGTTACATGCGGCCGCCGCGCCTGAACATCCGTCGCTGGTGCCTTCGTGCTCCACCTTTCGGTGGAACTGCGGCCAATTCCGCGTGCGCCCCGGCGAGCAGGCGTATCGTGTGATCATGGGACCGAGGGAGCTGCCGTCGCGGTTGGGACAGGCGGCCGGGCGGCTGACCGCCCGCGAGGTCGATTGGCTCGCGGTGCTTGCCACATTCGTCGTCGCGACGCTGAAGGTCGGTCGCGCGGTCGCCCGCGGCCATCCGGTCGTGGCGCTCGTGCTGCTGCCGTTCGCGACGCTGCCGCTGCTGTGGCGGCGCACATACCCCGGCGCCGTGCTGCTGGTGCTCGGGACGGTCTTCGCCGCCGCCTTCGCGCTTTACCGCTCCGCCCCGAGCAACGTCGGCCTGCTGTTCGCTCTCTACGCAGCGGCGCGCTACGGCGGGAGCCGCGTGCGCCTGCTCTCGGGGTTTGCCGCCGCCCTGCTCACGGCAATCCCGGTCGTGATGCTGATCATCGACGGCACGGGCGCGATCCCGCGCCGCAGCCTGACGACGTCGCTGGCGGTCGGCATGGGGGCCGCATGGCTGGCCGGGGAGCTCGCACGCACGCGGCGCACCTACCTCCACGCCCTCGAGGAACGCGCGGCGCGCCTGGCGCGAGATCGCGGCGAGCACGCGCGCCGGGCGGCAGAGCAGGAACGCATGCGGATCGCGCGGGAGCTGCACGACGTGGTGACGCACAACGTCTCGGTGATCGCGGTGCAGGCCGACGCCGCGATCATCACCGCGGACTCCCACCCCGGACGGGCGAGCGAGGCGCTGGATCTGATCCAGCGGACCGCGCGCGACACGCTGCACGAGCTGCGCGTGCTGCTGGGAGTGCTGCGCGCGACGGATCGCGCCGCGACTGGCGCGCCGCTGCGCCCGTCGCCCTCGCTCAGCGATCTGGGCGAGCTCATCGAGCAGACGGGCGCCGGCGGCGTGCATGCCACGATCGAGGTCGTGGGGACGCCGATCGCGCTCGACGCGACCGCCGACCTCGCCGCGTTCCGGGTCGTCCAGGAGGCGCTGGCCAACGCGGTCCGCCATGCGCCGGGAGCCGCCGCCGAGGTTCACCTGCGCTGGTCGGCGCGGACGCTGGACATCACGGTGCGAACCAGCGGCGGGCGGCACCTGCCGAACGGTCCGGCCGGCTATGGCCTGATCGGGCTCGAGGAGCGGGTGCGGATGCTCGGCGGCGGGCTCGACTCCGGTCCGGACGGGCATGGCGGATTTGCGGTCCACGCGCGCATACCGGTCGACCGCGAGGAGCCGCGACGGGAGACCGGCGCCGTGCTCGCGGAGGTGACGATACCCACCAGCCCCACCGCGCGCAGCGTCTCGCGATGACCGTGCAGGTCGCGATCGTCGACGACCACGAGCTCGTTCGGGCCGGGTTCCGCGTGATCATCGACGAGCAGGAGGACATGCGCGTCGTCGGAGAGGCAGCGGACGGGCTGCGGGCGCTCGCGCTGATCGATGAGACGGCGCCCGACGTCGTCCTGATGGACATCCGCATGCCGAACCTCGACGGTCTCGAAGCGACGAGGCGGCTGACGGAGCAACCGCCGCATCCCCGCATCGTGATCCTGACCACGTTCGACCTCGACGAATACGTCTACGGCGCGATCGCGATGGGGGCCAGCGGCTTCCTGCTCAAGGACGTCCCCTCGTCGGAGCTTGTGAGCGCGATCCGAGTGGTCGCGGGCGGCACCGCGCTGATCGCTCCCGCGGCGACACGGCGCCTGATCGAGCAGTTCGGGACGGCCAAGCCCTACGGCGCGGCCGCCGCCCGGCTCGATGCGCTCAGCGCCCGCGAGCTGGAAGTGCTGCGCCTGGTCTCCCAGGGGCTGTCGAATGCCGAGATCGCGCAGCAGATGTTCCTCGGGGAAAGCACGGTCAAGACGCATATCGGGAGCCTGCTCGACAAGCTCGGGGTGCGCGATCGCGTCCAGCTCACGATCTACGCGTACGAGGCGGGGCTGACGCGGGCCGGCGAACTCGACCTGCGCTCGCTGCCGACCGAGCGGAGAAGCCCCTCGACAACGCCGGCAGAACCAGACGGACCGGCCTGACCGGCGGCCGCGCACGCGCCGCGGGGTGCGCGAGCAGGCCCGACCCGCCGCGCCCGCGTCGGGGCGGCCGGTCTCAGCGTGACGCCGACCCGGCTTTCAGTCGCCGTGAAGCGCGGCGGGCACGTTCCTGCCCCGGACCTCGTCGGGCCGGTAGATCTTCGGCTCGCCCGGATACGCCTCCGTCCAGTCGTGCACGGAGTAACAGTCGAAGCGGTTGAGGACTTCGGCGTTGGCGGTGTCCGGCCCGGCGTTCGGCCCGAGGACGGCTGGTGCTGCTTCCAAGCGATCCACGCCTGATGGCCGCTCTGCATCGACCGGCGCGACGCCTTCGCCCGGATGGGCAGCGCTCACCCGTCTTGGAGCCACACTGAAAGGTCTGCGCCGCGCCCACTGTCTGACCCCGAGGAGCTTTCGACCGTGAGTTGTGGCCAAGCGGCACGCCTTGCGGCCACTTTGCGGTCACGACCCCATCGAAAAGCCGCAAAACGAGGCGAACGGCGTCCCGCGAAACCCAGTGTTCTCGGCGGTTTTCGCCCGTGTTCGCTGGTCTTCGCGGGATATGAAGGAATCGGGGCGGGTTCAGATTAGCTTTTTTATGCGGTTTTTCGAGCGTATGCGGTCGCGTTGCGGTCACCCGGACAGTCTCCGCACCCGGCTCAGTCCGCTCATACGACGCGCGTCGATAAGCCACGCGAAAATCTCGGGATGCTCGACGTCGCCAGCCGCGATGCGCTCGACCATCGGGACATCTACCCGGGTGGGCATTATGAGTGGCGACCGTTCGCCTCCAGAAAGAGACCGGTCAGGAAGAACGCGGTGCGCTTGTTCCATCCGGCAGGGGGTTGCGCGCCAAGCGCTCCAGCAGGATCGCCGCCTTCTCCAAGGTCGTCGGATAGACCTCCCCATCGCCAAAGCCGGCGCGCGGCGCCGCGAGCGTGGACTTAGCGAGACCGACACTGGGAAAGCGTGCGATCTGCTCAGGCGTGGCTCTGAGGATGTCCGCGACGACGTCGCAGAAGTCCCCGAACTCCGGGTAGAAGACCGCCACAAGCCTGCTACTTGCCCAAGCGGCGCAGCGTCTCGCGGTGCTCCTCAGCGAACCGGCGGCGCTGCTCGGCGCGCTCGCGATCGAGGCCGGGCAGACCGCGCGCGAGATCCGGGCGCTTGGAAGGCGACGGCGCCACCTCCGGAGCAGGTGACCCTTTTTGGTCTGGTGGCGCTCGTGGCCCGATTGTGGCTGAGTGACGCCCGCTTCCGAAGCCCCGCGCCGCTACCCAGGCTCGATCGACTCGAATCCGCCGCGCTCTTCCTCGGTGACTACGGAGATCCCGAGGCCCGTCACGAACTCGACTACGTCATGGCTCGGCCGGTGCGGGAGCAGAATCGCGAGACGCAGGCCGTCACGATCGATGTGGCGCCGGTAGTCGAGGAGCTGTCCGATGGCCGTTCGGATCGCTCCGCGCGTGGCCGTTCCCTTCACCTCAAACAGGGTGTTGTCCCTCTCACTGTAAATGTCGGTCAGCAGGGAGTGCAGCTCGCCCGGCGGCCGGATTCTCCAGCGACGGAAGCTCTGACTAGGTCCCGCCCACGCCATGTATCTATCAACCAGTTCGCTCTCCCGCCGCGTCGCAGTGGTCGCTTCTCCAGACGCGACCTGAAACTCTGTGTCTATGTTCTTCTCCACCGCTACAAGCGAAACCATGGCAGACGTCTGAATGTCTAGGAAGGCGGATTCATCGCTCTCGCGGCGCAGCGCATTCCCGACCGGTCGCAAGCGAAAGACAAAGACCGTGCGGTTCTCGCCGTTCTCGTCTGGCGCGTCCTCGAGCGCATAGGGCAGGTCCTGGTCGATCTCGAACTCACCTACGTAGCGCTGTTGGCGCTGAGCAGTCCCCACTATGTATCCATCAGCAACAAATAGCCGCAGCGCTCGCCCATGCTCACGATGTTCCAGGATCGCTCGGTTACCGTGGGTCATCGGCTGATCGCCCAGGGGTCCCTCTCCGGTGTAGAGGAACAGTTGGCCATCGTCGGTCCAGCCATCATAGGTATAGCCGTAGGCCTTGCCCTTGACTGGATCGCTGTAGAGGAAGACGTTCCGAGTCGATCTGGATGGCTCGATTCCCCCGTACGGCGCTCCCCCAAAACGCCTCACACGCTCAGCGCGACTGAGAAGCCTACCCACCCCGACGTCCCATTCCGCAGTACGTTCGCCGAGGACAATCCTCTGCGGGTTCTGCTCAATTCTCGTACCAGGCAGCGTCTGCAGCACCGCGCCAACGAACGCGCTGCGATACCCAACGGTCGGGACGTCGATACGCAACTCGCCCTCGGCATTGAGCTGGTCGAGAGCCTCCTCGACCAGGGCGATTGAAACGGGGGTTCCCACAGGTGAGCGCCCCGTTGCCACGAGCGCATGGGTGTCGCGGAGCTCAAGAATCGAGTTCCAGCGACCACTGAGGGTTTCGAGTGGCTGTCCAACCAAGCCGGCCAGCAACTCGCGAGCGCCCCGCGTGTCCCCGTCTCCCGCCACGCGCATACCTTCCTCGGGGGGAGCCGCTCAGTAAACAGACAGCTGTCCGCGGCCACGCCACAGCTCTGCGATCGGTCGCCCTGCGGGCCGACAAACCGGCCGCAAAGCGGCCGCAACGACGCCTCTGTGGCCACTTTGCGGTCACCGAGCCCATCAGACAGCCGCGACCACAAGCGAACCGCCGCCTGCGAAGCCCAGCGTTTTCGCGGCCTTTCGCCCCTGTTCGCAGCTATTCGCGGACCTACGGCAAATCGGCTCAGAGCGGCTCAGATCGGGTTTGTTATGCGGATTTCGGGGCCCCTGCGGTCCTTGTGCGGTCCCAAATCAAGGGTGGGTCCTAGGCGCCCAGCGCCGGCTTCGCTTGCGGCGTCAGCCTTGGGACCGCAGATGCCTCAGCAGGCACCACGCGCTGCCCTGCTGGTAGGCCTGCATCAGCGGCAGCTCGTGCTGTTCGGCTCGCGAGCACGACGTAGGTCAACCGTCGTCGGCCCACCCCATGGCGAACCCGCGCATCAACCGCCTTGCGAAAGCGCCCGGAGCACGCACACCGCCTGCGCTCGCATGGACGACGATACCCTCCCATATGAGGCGAGGCAGTTGCCCCTAGCTGCTCGGATTGGGGCGTTCGGACATGCTCGCGGTCGCCGCGCGGAATGCATCCGACTGTCCGAGCGATCCCATGATCTTGTCTACCTTCTGGCGTATGACGCTTTGCACCTTGACGTCTTCAAGTAGCTCGGTGAGATCTAGACCGAGAAGGGACTTGGTAAAGGCGACGGCATCAGGGCCGATCAAGAAGCGCCATCCCGCGCGCTTCAGCCGCGCGATTGCATCGGCTCTCGGCGAGATCGTGCTGTAGACCAAGTAAATGGGAAAAAGTCCCTCCTGCTTGAGCCCATCCGCCATTGCCACATCCTTTCGCAGTCGGGCATTGTCGTTGGGGTTGAAGTTGTACCTAATCTCGATACCCAGTCCCGCTCCGGATGCCGTGGAGCCGAAGTGTGTCGCAACTGAGTCATTGACCGCGTCGAGATCCTCGTCGCTGAGCCGATCGAACGGGACGCAGACGTCAAGTTGTAGGCGATTTATCTTTGCGGCGACTTCTCCTGGCTCGAGGCCGAAGCGGGCGGCTGCTACGTATCGGGGGAGGCTCTCGTATAGCTCGCCAAGCCGACGTCCGATGCTTATGCTCATTCGGCCCATGAGTCGGATTAGCGCATACTCGGGACATGCGAGGCCGAAAGAGCGGTACACGTCGTCGGAGGCTAGGTTGGCGAGTTCCGTTTCGTAAGAGGCCTGCGAAAAGTCGTTTTGCACCTTCCAGAGCCAGCCGTCGTATGCGCGGTTGAGCAGGGCGAGGAAACGCTCCTCCGTCTGTTGCGGGCTCGCCGGCACAGGCTACAGAGCACTCGGGCAGACGAGTTGGCAGGGAGGAACCTCGAGCGCTGACGCGATCTGCTCGACGACGTCAAGCGTAACGTTGGCTTCGCCGCGCTCGACAGCCCCGATGTAAGTGCGGTGAAGGCTCGCCGCATCGGCGAGATCCTCCTGAGTCAATCGAAGGCGGCGCCGCTCCGCGCGGACTGAGGCAGAGAAAAGCTGGTTCAAGCTGGTGACCATGAGGCTCGCCAGTGTGGGGCATCTGGCCAACAGTTTCAACAGAATATAGTCATCATCTGGGCTAGGTCATGCGCTGCCGAAGACAGTTGCCTCGATCAGACCCGCTCCGCTGTTCCTGGTCCTCAAGGGCTCGATGCCGATGTCATGAAGCCCATGCATGTCGAGGAGATCCGCTAGAACGTGCTGAGTGTCGACCATGATCCCATTCGTTTCTGTGTTCCCCACCACGTACCCTACGGCGGCGTTGGCAGCAAGTCTGGTGACAAGTACTTCCAAGTGTGCGTCCAGGTCATTGAAGTACTTGCAAACGTAGTTGCGCATGAGAAGGCTCTTTGTGGCAAGGCGGTTCAACACGTCGCCAAGAGCGTCCGAGACACGTGGGAGAGGGTCTATCTCGCCCTTCTGTAGGCGGGTCGTGGCGGTGCCCCAAGTTCCACCGATGGTCTTCAGATCGATCTCAGTTGCCGCCCGGGGTGTGTCGATGAGCTCTAGTAGATAAAGATGAGGACGCGTGTTCCACACGTAGCTGTACCTATTGGGGTATGGAGGAGAGCAGAACACACCTCCGATCGCCGTATCGGTGGGCAGATCCAGCATTCGACTGTCCGCATTAACAACCCACGTATCACCTACCGAATCGGGAACGCCGGCTTCGAGGTCATCAGCTATAAGGTTCACGGCGTCTGTCCAGAGCCCCAGGGCGTCGATATCGTCATTTGACCGGTCCTTGAAGGCGAGCTGTAGGCGTCCAAGAGTAATGCTCGCCGTCGGATAAACGATCTGGGCAAGGGCAAGGCGAAGGTGTTGATCGCCATCTTGGCCACAGGCGGCGATTGCATGACGGATCGCGACAAGCTCGCGAAGTACGTCAGGACGCCACCAGCGGAAGACGTTGTGAATGATTGGGAGCCGCGTCCCGATAGAGTCGGCGAACGCCTTTGTATCCTGGGGGCCGTTAGCTAGCCAGTCCGAGCACATGGCGAGAACATCGTCTCGGAGCGCCACCAACTGGGGTGCTGGGATCGACCAGTCGCACGATGTCCGCGCTACGAAGGCAAGAAATGGGTTGATCTCAAACCCGATAGAAGGGACGCCGCGCGAGGCAGCGCTGATGCACGTTGTCCCTGCGCCAAGGAATGGATCGAGGAGCGGAAGCCCTGGGGTGGGCGGGTGTTCGGAGAGCCAGTCGTACACCAGCTCCGGGGAGTAGCTTGGCGTGAGTCGGAACCAACGATGGAAGGGGCGGTCGAGGCCGCCCTTGAACGTCACGGACGATGACTGTCGACGGCTGGACGGTGCCGGAGCCATGGTCCGAGCGACCCGTGATGAGGGAGCTTGAAGCATGCTGCGATGCTACGTGGCTGATCGGTCGGGTTTGCCGGGTGCGCCACTTGAATTTCTGTAGGTCACACCCGCTCATGACGCACTTCGCTATCCAAGAGGCTGAAGCCTATCCGCCACGCGTCACGATCGTTAGGGACGCCGCCTGACCGCAAGAGATGGGCGCGCAAGTCGACCCGCATCTCAAGACGATCCGGCGGCGGCGCGCCCGGACCCGACGGATGGTCTCGCGCCGCTTTACCCGGGCGCTGGTCCCGACTTGGACCGAGCGCAAACCGGCCCGCAAGACGCTCTCTGCGGTCCCTCTGCGCTCCCAATCCCGCGCACATCCACGAACCCCGCGAAACCGCAATCGCCGACCCTAGCGTTTTCGCGGCCCCTCGCCCGCATTCGCGGATATTCGCGATTCTTGAATGAAATCGGGGCGGCCGGATTCGAACCGGCGATCTCGGCTCCCCAAAAGCCGCGCGATAACCAGGCTTCGCTACGCCCCGTGAGGATCGAGTCTAGTCGGCTTGTGTGCGCGCTCGGCCCGCGCCAAGGTCGACTCACGCCTGCAGCCGCGTGGGCATCGCCGCGTGGAGCCGGGCCCGCAACTTTCGGCCCGCCAAGTCGCTTCGTGCACCGCGCGCTTGCGCGTGGCGGCCTGCTGCTAGCCTCCAGCGCCGCCCATGGCAGACGTCCAGCCGCTGCGTGCCCTGCACTACGACCCCGCCGTGGTCGGATCGCTGTCCGCGGTGGTGGCGCCGCCGTACGACGTGATCGACGCCGCCCAGCGCCAGGCGCTGCTGGCTCGATCGCCCTACAACGTGGTCGCGGTGGACCTGCCGAAGGCGGAGCCGGGCGGCAGCGACCCCTACGCGGCCGCCGCCGACCTGTTCGCGCGCTGGCGGCGCGACGGCGCGCTGGTGCGCGACGAGCAGCCGGCGCTGTGGGCGCACACGCAGGACTACACCGGGCCCGACGGGCGCGCGCGCACGCGCCGCGGCTTCTTCTGCCGCGTGCGCATCGAGGACTACGGCCCCGGCCGGGTGCGCCCGCACGAGCGCACCCACCCCGGCCCCAAGGAGGACCGCCTGCGGCTCACGCGCGCCACGCGCGCCAACATCTCGCCGATCTTCTCGCTGTACTCCGACCCCGCGCAGGCCGCGTGGGCCGCGCTCGCGCCCGCCGCCGAGCGGCAGCCGTGGGCGCAGGTCAGCGACGCCGACGGCACCGTCCACCGCCTGTGGCGCGTCGCCGAGCCCGACGCGATCGCCGCGGTGCAGGCCGCGGCCAGCGGCTCGGAGCTGCTGATCGCCGACGGCCACCACCGCTACGAGACGATGCAGGCCTACGCCGAGGAGGTCGGCGGCGAGGGCGATCACCGCTACATCCTCATGTGCCTGGTCGCGCTCGAGGACCCCGGCCTCACGGTGTTCCCCACGCACCGCCTGATCGGAGGGCTCGACGACTCCCGGCGCGAGGCGCTGGAGCGCACGCTGCGCCGCAGCTTCGAGATCGAGGAGGTGCCGATCGAGCAGATCGCGCCGGCGCCCGGCCGGGGGCCGCTCCAGCTCGGCTACTTCGAGGGCCGCGAGCAGCGCCCGCTGCGGCTCACGCTCTCCGACCAGGCGATCGCCGACGCCGCGCTGCCGGGGTTCTCGGAGGCCTACCGCCAGCTCGACACCGGCGTGCTGGAGACGCTCGTGCTGAAGGGCGCGCTCGGCTACAGCGACGAGGACATCGCCCACTTCAACGGCCTCTTCTACGCGCGCGACACCGCCGAGGCGCTCGCGATGGTCCGCTCGGGCGCCTACGACGCGGCCTTCCTGATGCGCCCCACGCCGGTGGAGCAGGTGCGCGAGGTGGCCGCAGCCGGCGAGAACATGCCTCCCAAGTCCACCTTCTTCTTCCCCAAGCTGCTCACCGGCCTGCTGTTCAACCCGCTCGGCGCGCCAGGCCCGTGAGTATCATCAACAACAGGTAAAGACGCAGCCGATCGAGGGGATCGAACAGAGAATGGGTCAAGAGCTCACAAGGATGAGAGCGTCCGTGCGGCGCGACGGTCGCGGCTTCCGCCACACGGTGCAGGTGCGCGAGCACCAGCTGGTCGTCGACGAGCCGCTGGAGGCCGGCGGCGAGGACGCCGCCCCCGATCCGCAGGAGCTGCTCGCTGTCAGCCTCGCCTCGTGCGCGGCGATCACGATGGAGATGTACGCGGCGCGCAAGGGGTGGGACATCGGCCCGGTGGAGGTCAGCGTGGAGTACACGCCCGCCGAGCGCGGCAGCCCCACCAAGTTCCAGCTCCTCACGCGCCTGTCCGACGATCTCCCCGAGGAGCAGGTCGAGCGCCTGCGCGTGATCGCCGCCAAGTGCCCCGTGCACCGCGTGCTGGACGGCGACGTGATGTTCCAGGAGCGCATTGAGCGCGTCCACCTGGCCGCCCGATAGAGCCGGCTCCCCCTTCAGGGACGATGCCGAGGTCGAGGTCGAGGAAGCTCGCCCAGGCGGCCCCACGCAGGCGGCGGTGCTGGTGCCGCTGTTCCTCGCCGGCGCGGAGCGCACGCCGCACGTGGTGCTGACCAGGCGCCGCGCCGAGCTGCGCCGCCACGCCGGCGAGATCTCCTTCCCAGGCGGGCGCATCGACGCCGCCGACGCGCGCCTCGCCGACACCGCGCTGCGCGAGGCCGAGGAGGAGATCGGCCTCGCGCGCCAGCAGGTGCGGCTGCTCGGCCAGCTGCCCGCCACCTCCACGTTCGTCACCAACTACGAGATCCACCCGTTCGTCGGCGAGATCCCCGCCGGCGTGGCCTGGCGGCTGTCCGCCAGGGAGGTCGACGCGGTGCTCGAGCTCGAGCTCGAGCAGGTGCGCGCCGGGCGCACACGCGTGCCGATCGAGCGGCGCGGCGTCCGCTTCGAGACCGACGCCTACGTGGTCGGCGAGCACGTCGTCTGGGGCGCCACCGCGCGCATCCTCGAGCACCTGTTCGAGCGCCTGCAGCCCGCCGCCGGCCACGGCGGGCTGCAGCTCTCAGTCAGCGTCTAGCGGAACGTGGACCGAGCGGGACAAGAACGCAGGGAGCGAAGCGTGCTCTGCACACGAGCGACCAAGGACGCAGTATCCGCGAAGCGTCCACGTTCCGCTAGCTCGGCTGCGGCACCAGGCGGATGTAGGGCTTGGGCTCCTCCCACCCGTCCGGGTAGATCTCCTTCGCCTGCTCGTTGGTGACGGTGCCGGAGATGATCACCTTCTCGCCCCGCTTCCAGTTCACCGGCGTGGCCACCTTGTGCTTGGCGGTGAGCTGCAGCGAGTCGATCACGCGCAGCACCTCGTCGAAGTTGCGCCCCGTGGTCATCGGGTAGACGAGGATCAGCTTGATCTTCTTGTCGGGGCCGATCACGAACACGTTGCGCACCGTCTGGTTGTCGGCGGGCGTGCGCTCGGCCGGGTCGCCGGACACGCTCGCCGGCAACATGCCGTACAGCTTCGACACGTTGTAGTCGGCGTCGGAGATGATCGGGTAGTTGGGGGCCGCGCCCTGCGTCTCCTCGATGTCCTTGGCCCACTGCTCGTGCTTGCCCAGCGGGTCCACCGACAGGCCGATGATCTTCACGCCGCGCGCGTCGAACTCGGGCTTCGCCTTGGCCATGTAGCCGAGCTCCGTCGTGCAGACGGGCGTGAAGTCCTTGGGGTGCGAGAACAGCACCGCCCACGAGTCGCCGATCCAGTCGTGGAATTTGATGGGACCCTCGGTGGTCTCGGCCTCGAAGTCGGGGGCCTCCTCGCCAAGTTGCAGCGCCATGGTTTGCTCCTTTCTGGGCAGAGAGCTCTTTGCTCGCGCGAGAGGAATCGCCGGCCGGCGATCGACCCCGCACGGGGGTCGGAATCCCGATCGGCTTTACGGGAATTACACCCAGAATAGCGTCATCCGGCTGCTGGGCACGGCCGCTCCGACCGCCGGCCCGGACCCATTGCGCGGGATCATCGCCGCTCGCGCCGGGCGGAGGTCCCGAAGCGGGCGCTCGCTCAGCTGTGCGAGCTCGACCACACGTGCGCGCCGCCCGGCACAGGCGGCTGCAGCAGGTCGATGCTGCGCGGCCACATCCCCCCGAGCGCGATCGCCAGCGAGCCGAGCAGCGCCAGCCACGCGCCCTCGCGCAGCCCGGTCTCCACCACGCCCACGCCCGCCGCCGGCGGCGCGAGCATGCGGTAGAGCACCAGCGCAGCGGCGGCGGCGCCCAGCAGCACCACGGCCCCGCCGGCCCCTCCGGGCAGCGGCGCCGCGCGGCGCGCCAGCGGCGCGAGCGCGTCCAGGATCGCGAGCGCGGCGAGCGCCAGCAGCAACACGTTGACCTCGTGCAGCGCGCGGTGGGCGCTGAGCAGCCCGGTCCTGTGCGCCGCGCCCGCCACCGTGCCGGCGGCCACGGACCCCGCCGCTCCGGCCCCGGCGTGCAGTGCCGAGCTCACCTCGTACCACGGCAGGAACACCGACACCACCAGCACCACCGCGCCGCAGGCGGACACCAGCAGGCCGTATCTGGAGCGTTCCCCCGCCATCGTGCTTGCAGCATCGGTCACAAATGCGATGGGCTTGACTGCGGGGGACGTTCATGCGCGAGAAAGCAGCCGCCCGACCGCGCCGCGGGCGTCCGCCAGCCAGCGCTCCGACTGGCCCGCGCCCGCAGGCTCGTCCGAGCCGCCCCACCCGCGCGCCCCGCACGGGTCGGCCGTGAGGAACGCCACGGGGATCGCGTTGCGCTCGGCCAGCTCGCGCACCGCGCGCTCGCCGCCCGCGATCAGCGCCTGCGCACCGGCGGCGCCGCGCGCCTCGTACACGAGCCCGCGCACCGCCGTGTCGATCGTCTGCGTCACGAACAGCCGCAGGCGCGGCCCGTGCAGCGCCTCCAGCTCCGCGGCCGGGCCGGCGGCCGTGCCGAGCAGCCAGCACGCGATCGTCACGCCCTCGAGCGCCCCGCGCAGCGTCGCCAGCCGGTCGGGCGTGCCCACCCAGCACTCCGCGCCCAGCGCCTCGATCGCCGCCCTGCCGCGCTCGCCGCGGGTGGTGATGCGCACCGCGTGCCCGTCGGCGATCAACCCGGCCGCGAGGCGCCTGCCGCGACAGCCCCCGGCGACGATCAGCACGCGTGACACCGAGCCGCATCCTATGCCCCGGCCACGGGCGCACAGAAGTCTCGCACGCCGCCGGTAGCATCCTGCACCCATGAGCCAGCCCCCACAGAGTGACGCCTCGCCCGCGACCGCCGCGCACGGCGCGCAGGCCGCCGCGGGCGCGCAGGCAGCTGCGAGCGCCGACGTGGTCACGATGGAGAAGATCGTCGCGCTGTGCAAGCGCCGCGGCTTCATCTTCCCCTCCTCGGAGATCTACGGCGGCGTGGGCTCCACCTACGACTACGGCCACTACGGCGTGCTGCTGAAGAGCAACGTCAAGAACGAGTGGTGGCGCGCGATGCTGCAGGAGCGCGACGACATCGTCGCGATCGACTCCGCGATCCTGCAACACCCGAAGGTGTGGGAGGCCTCCGGGCACCTGGCCGGCTTCACCGACCCGCTGGTCGACTGTCGCACCTGCAAGCAGCGCTTCCGCGCCGACCACCTGCAGGACCTGCAGTGCGGGCGCAAACCCTCCAAGCACCCAGGCGAAGCCGAGGAGTGCTCCCTGACGGACGCGCGCGACTTCAACCTGATGTTCGAGACCACGATCGGGCCGGTGAAGGAGTCGGGCGCCACCGCCTACCTGCGCCCCGAGACCGCCCAGGGCATCTTCATCAACTTCAAGAACGTGGTGCAGTTCTCGCGCAAGAAACCGCCGTTCGGGATCGCCCAGGTGGGCAAGTCCTTCCGCAACGAGATCACGCCCGGCAACTTCATCTTCCGCACGCGCGAGTTCGAGCAGATGGAGATGGAGTACTTCGTGCCGCCCGCCGAGGCGCAGCGCTGGTTCGAGCACTGGCTGGGCGAGCGCGAGCGCTGGTACACGCAGCTCGGCATCCGCCCCGACCACCTGCGCCTGCGCGCGCACGACCCCGACGAGCTCTCGCACTACTCCTCGGGCACCAGCGACGTGGAGTACCTCTTCCCCATCGGCTGGTCCGAGCTCGAGGGCATCGCCAACCGCGGCGACTTCGACCTGTCGGCGCACGCGCAGCACTCCGGCGAGAAGCTCGAGTACTTCGACCAGCAGACGGGCGAGCGCTACGTGCCGCACGTGATCGAGCCGGCCGCCGGCGCGGACCGCGCCACGCTCGCCTTCCTGGTGGACGCCTACGACGAGGAACTGGTCGAGCGCGAGGGCGCGGGCGAGGGCGAGCTGCGCACGGTCCTCAGGCTGCACCCGCGCCTGGCGCCGGTGAAGGCCGCGGTGCTGCCGCTGGTCGGCAAGGACGGCCAGCCCGAGCTCGCGCGCGAGGTCCAGCACGCGCTGCGCGAGCGCGTGCAGGCCGAGTACGACGCCGGCGGCGCGATCGGCCGGCGCTACCGCCGCCAGGATGAGATCGGAACGCCGTTCTGTCTTACTATTGACCACCAAAGCGTGGAGGACGGCACGCTGACGCTCCGCGACCGCGACTCGCTGGAGCAGGAGCGCCTGCCGATCGAGGGCATCGCCGAGGAGATCGAGCGGCGCGTGAAGGCGCCGTGGACCACCCCGAAGCTCGCCGACCGGCCCTGGCCTCCGCCGCCCAGCGACCGACCCCCACCGACCGACCCGTCCCCATAAGAAAAAAACAGGAGCGCCGAGACGATGGACTTCGACCTGACCGACGAGCAGCGCCTGATCAAGGAGACCGCGCGCGAGTTCGCGGACAAGGAGATCGTGGTGCAGTCGCGCGAAAACGCGCGCGAGCACCGCTTCGACATGGAGATGGTGCGCAAGGTGGCCGACCAGGGCTACCTCGGCGCGATCGTGCCCGAGCGCTACGGCGGCGCGGGCCTCGACTACCTCTCCTACGGCCTCGTGGTCGAGGAGATCGGCCGCGCCGACTCCTCGATCCGCACGGTGATCTCGGTGCAGACCTCGCTGGTGTGCTCGGGCATCCTCAAGTTCGGCACCGAGGAGCAGAAGCGCACCTACCTGCCGAAGCTGTGCTCGGGCGAGTGGCTCGGCTGCTTCGGCCTCACCGAGCCCGACACCGGCTCGGACGCCGCCAGCCAGAAGACGCGCGCGCGCAAGACCGAGGGCGGCTGGGTGCTCAACGGCTCGAAGATGTGGATCTCGATGGCCAACTACGCGAAGGTGGCGCTGATCTTCGCCCAGACCGACCCCGAGCTCGGCTACAAGGGCATCGCCTGCTTCATGGTGGACACCGAGCACCCCGGCTACAGCGCGCAGCCGATCGAGCACAAGATGGGGCTGCACGCCTCCGACACCGGCTCGATCTCCCTCGAAGACGTGGAGGTGACCGACGAGCAGATGCTCGGCAACGTCGGCGACGGCTTCAAAGTGGCGCTGTCGAACCTCGAGTCCGGGCGCTACTCGGTGGCGTGCGGCGCGGTGGGCATCTGCCAGGGCTGCGTGGAGGAGTCGGTGAAGTACGCCAAGGAGCGCGAGCAGTTCGGCAAGCCGATCGCGAGCTTCCAGCTGGTGCAGGCGATGATCGCGGAAATGGCCTTGAAAACGGAGGCCTCGCGGATGCTCGCGTGGCGCGCCGGCTTCCTCAAGGACCGGGGCCGCCCCAACAGCCTCGAGACCTCGATCGCCAAGCTGCACGCCACCGAGGCCTCGCTGGAATGCGCCAACCTCGCAATCCAGGTGCACGGCGGCGCGGGCTACGTCGACGACCACCCCGTCGAGCGCTACTTCCGCGACGCGCGCGTCACCACCATCTACGAGGGCACCTCGCAGATCCAGCAGATGCTGATCGGGCGGGCGCTGACCGGCGTCAACGCGCTCGTGCCGGCCTGAGCGGGCGGGGAGCGCGAGCGCATGTCCACGCAGGAGCAGAGAACGACTTATGAGGCCGGCTCCCCCTCCGGGGACGATGCCGCCGGCGGGGCCGCCCAGCCTGCGGGCGTGATCGGGGTGCTCGGCGCGGGCACGATGGGCAACGGCATCGCCCAGCTGGCTGCGCGCTCGGGAGCGCGCACGCTGCTGTACGACCCGTTCGCGGAGGCGCTCGCGCGCGGGCTGGCAAGCGCCCGCGACGGCCTGGCCAAAGAAGCCGCCAAAGGCCGCCTGGACGAGGAGCAGGCCGCGCGCGCCGCCGAGCAGCTGCAGCCGGTCGACGACCTCGCCGCGCTGGGCGGCTGCGAGCTGGTGATCGAGGCCGCGCCCGAGCGCCTGGAGCTCAAGCACGAGATGTACGGCAGGCTCTCGGAGATCGTCGGCGAGGGCTGCGTGCTGGCGAGCAACACCTCCTCGCTGCTGGTCACCGCGATCGCGCGTGGCGCCACGCACCCCGAGCGGGTGGTGGGGATGCACTTCTTCAACCCCGCGCCGGTGATGCGCCTGCTCGAGGTGGTCGCCGGCGTGGAGTCCTCGCAGCGCGCGCTCGACGTGGCGCTCGCCACCGGCGAGGCGATGGGCAAGACCGTGATCCTCGCCAAGGACGGGCCCGGCTTCATCGTCAACCGCTGCAACCGCCCGTTCGCCCTGGAGGCGCTGCGCATGCTGCAGGAGCAGCTCGCCGACGTGGAGAGCATCGACCGCATCTGCCGCATGGAGGGCGGATTTCGCATGGGGCCCTTCGAGCTGATGGACCTCGTCGGCGTCGACACCGGCCTCGAGATCTCGGAGAGCTTCTACGCGCAGAGCTACGGCGAGCCGCGCTGGCGCCCCTCGATGATCGCCGCGCGCCAGGTCGCCGCCGGCCGCTACGGGCGCAAGAGCGGGCGCGGCTACTACGACTACTCCGACCCCGCCCGCTACCGGGCGCCCGATCCCGAGCCGCCGCCGGGCGACACGCCCGCGGCGGGCGAGGCCGGCGCCGCGCAACCGGCGCGGCCGGCCGGCGAGGGCGTGGTGGTGATCTCCGGCGAGGGCGCCGTCGCGGACGAGCTGCGCGCCGCCGCCGGCGCCGCCGGCTACGAGGTGCGCTCCCCGCACGACCCCACCGGCGGCGTGCTTCCGGCGCTGGTGATCGAGTGCGACGCCGCGCCGGCGGCCACCGTGGACGAGCTCGGCGCGGCGCCGCAGCCGGACCGCCGCGGCGCGCCGTCGCCGCCTGCGCAGGGGGGAGCGCGCCTGCTGCTGTGCGCGCGCGGCTCGCTGGCGGCGATCGACCCCGACGGCAGCTCCGTGGGCTTTCACCTGCTGCCGCCGCTCGCGCAGTCGCACATGGTGGAGCTGACGCGCGGCGAGGGCTCCTCGCCGGTGGCCGCCGCGCGCGCCGAGCGCTTCTTCGCGGCGCTCGGCAAGCACGTGCAGTGGGTCGGCGACGCGCCGGGGCTGGTGCTGGGCAGGATCGTCTGCCAGATCATCAACGAGTCCGCCTTCGCGCTCGGCGAGGGCGTCGGCAGCGCGCACGACATCGACACCGGCATGGTGCTCGGCCTCAGCCACCCGCGCGGCCCGTTCGAGTGGGCCGACGCGATCGGCCTCGAGCACGTGCTCGGCGTGCTCGAGGCGCTGTGCGAGGAGTACCGCGAGGAGCGCTACCGCCCCGCGCCCGCGCTGCGGCGGCTGGTGCGCAGCGGCAGGCTCGGGCTCGCCAGCGGTGCGGGGTTCTTCGACTACGGCGAGTGAGCGCCGCTCCACCGACGGCGCCGGGGGCACACGCGCCGCCGCGCGCGCCGCCGCGGGCCCGCCGGCCTCACGTTCGCGCGCCGGCGAGCGTTCTGGGTTCGTGAGTGAGGCGCTCCCCCCCTTCCAACGCTTCCTCGACGCCCACCGCGAGGTGGTGTGGCGCTTCCTCGTCTCGGCGGTCGGGGCGACGGAGGCCGAGGACTGCTTCCAGGAGACGTTCATCGCCGCGCTGCGCGCCTACCCGCGCCTGCGCGGCACGCGCGAGCGGCACAACCTGCGCGCCTGGGTGCTCACCATCGCCCACCGCAAGTCGATCGACGCGCACCGCGCGCGGGCGCGGCGGGCGCTGCCGGTGGAGGACCCCGCGCAGCTGCAGCGGGGGCGGGATGCGGCCCCCGCGCAGGAGCCCCGCGACGGCGCGCTGTGGAGCGCCGTGGGCGAGCTGCCCGCGCGGCAGCGCTCGGCGGTGGTGCTGCGCTACGTCGCCGACCTGCCCCACCGCGACATCGCAGCCGCGATCGGCTGCTCGGAGGAGGCCGCGCGCCGCTCGCTGCACGAGGGCCTGACGAAGCTCAGAGGGACGGTGAACGCATGAGCGAGACCAGCAACGCAGGCGACGGGCTCGAGTACGTGTTGCGCCGTGGCGGCGAGGACGAGCGAGACCTGCGCGAGCAGGCCTCCGCCGCCGCGCGGCGCCTGGCCGCGCGCATCGCCGGCGAGGGGCTCGCCGAGCTCAGCTACTCGTGGCTGGACTCCCCCTTCGGAGCGCTGCTGGCCGCGAGCACCAGCCACGGGCTGGTGCGCCTGGCGTTCCCCGAGGAGGACGCCGAGGCCGTGCTCGACGCGCTCGCGCAGCGGATCTCGCCGCGGATCGTCGAGGCCCGCGCGCCGCTCGAGCGGGCGCAGCGCGAGCTCGAGGAGTACTTCGAGGGGCGCCGCCGCACCTTCGAGCTGGCGCTCGACTGGGCGCTGATCGGAGCGTTCGCGCGGCGCGTGCTCGGCGTCACCTACCGGATCCCCTACGGCGGCGTGCTCAACTACGCGCAGGTGGCCGCCGGCGCCGGCAGCCCCAGGGCCTCCCGCGCCGCCGGCAACGCGCTCGGCGCCAACCCGCTGCCGATCGTGATCCCCTGCCACCGCGTGCTGCGCAGCGGCGGCGCGCTCGGCGGCTACGCCGGCGGCCTCGAGCGCAAGCAGTGGCTGCTGGAGCTCGAGGGCGCGCTCGAGGACGGCCGCTCTGGGCGCTGAGCGGCGCGCGCCGGCCTACTCCGCGGCCGGCGCGTACTGCTCCTCGGCGGGGTCGCCCAGGGGCATCCCCTCGGGCACGGGCACGCCGGGCGTGTCGCGCAGGTACCACTCCGCGTCGAGCGCCGCCTGGCAGCCCGAGCCGGCGGCGGTGATGGCCTGCCGGTAGGTGTGGTCCACGAGGTCGCCGGCGGCGAACACGCCGGGCAGCTTCGTGCGCGTGGAGCGGCCCTCGGTGCGCACGTAGCCGTTCTCGTCCACGTCCACCTGCCCGCGCACCAGCGCCGACTGGGGCTCGTGGCCGATCGCCACGAACGCGCCCGAGATCGGCAGCTCGCGCTCCTCGCCGGTGTCCAGGTTGGACAGCCGCGCGTGCCCGAGCGCGCCGTTCTCGCCGGCGTGCAGCTCCTCGACCACGTACGGGGTGAGGAACTCGATGTTCTCCTGCGCGCGCGCGCGCTCGAGCATGATCTTGGAGGCGCGGAACTCCTCGCGGCGATGCACCACGGTGACCTTCGCGGCGAACTTGGAGAGGAAGATCGCCTCCTCCATGGCGGAGTCGCCGCCGCCCACGATGATCGTGGTGGCGTCGCGGAAGAAGGCGGCGTCGCAGGTGGCGCAGTAGCTCACGCCGCGCCCCGAGAGCTCCTCCTCGCCGGCGATGCCGAGCCGCTTGTGCTCGGCGCCCATCGCCAGGATCACCGTGCGGGCGCGGTGCTCCTCCTCCCCCACCCACACCCGGTGCACGCCGCCGGGCTCCTTCGCCAGCTCGACCCGCTCGGCCTGGTCGGTCACCAGGCGCGCGCCGAAGCGCTCGGCCTGGTCGCGGAAGCGCTGCATCATCTCCGGCCCCATCACCCCGTCGGGGAAGCCGGGGTAGTTCTCCACGTCGGTGGTCTGCTGCAACAGGCCGCCCCAGGCGAAGCCCTCGATCACCAGCGGCCTCAGGTTGGCGCGCGCGGTGTACAGCGCCGCGGTGTAGCCCGCGGGGCCGCTGCCGACGATGATCACGTTCTCGAGCTCGTCGCTCATGCGCCCTCCTGTCCCGGAACGCTCAGCTCCCGGGGTCGCTTTACTTTGTATAGTATAGCGCCGTCCTGCTCGCCGCGCCAGCGCGCGACCGTGCGGCGCAGCTGGAAGTACGCCACGATCCCCGGCAGCGTCGGCAGCCAGAAGGAGATCGCGCGGTAGGACAGCACCGCCAGCACGGTGATGTTGAAATCCACGCCGAAGGCCGCGAAGGCGCCGATCATGCCCCCCTCCACCCCGCCGAGGCCGCCCGGCAGCGGCAGCAGGTTGCCGAGCATGCCCACGAAGTAGGCCATCCAGATCACCGTGAACGGCGGCGCGGAGCCGAACGCGTGGAACATCGCCCACAGCACCGCGATGTCGAAGCCCCACCACGCCGGCGCCCCCAGCAGCCCCGGGTCGCGCGAGCGCACCAGCCCGATCGCGGTGCGCACGCCGCTGGCCGCCAGCGCCGGCACGGCGACCACGCGCGCCACCCAGTGCGTGAAGCGCCCCGAACCCGACGCCCAGCGGTGCAGGCGCCGCTCCAGGTCGCCGGGGAGCAGCGCCACCGCGCCGGCGACGGCGAACAGGATCGCCGCCACGATCGCCGGCACGAGCGTGATCGCGAACGAGCCGCCGCCCGGGAACAGGCCGCTGCCGAGCCCGATGCCGTCGAGCAGCAGCGAGCCGGCGTAGATCACGTACAGCAGCACGATGAAGGCAACCATGCGGCAGGCCACCAGCCGCGGGCCCATGCCCGAGCGCCGCAGCGCCCAAGCGGTCAGCGCCACGCCGCCCGCGCCGGCGGCGGCGAACAGGCGCGTAGCCACCAGCCCCGCCATCGTGACCTGGTAGCTCTCGCGCCAGCCGATGCGGCCCGGCCGATCCGCCGTCACGAACACCGCGCGGAACAGCACCACGTACCCTGCGAACGACAGCGCCTCCAGCAGCGCGCCGATCGCGATCCACCACTTGTCGCCGCCCTCGATGTGGTGCACCGTTTCGCCCACGCCGGCGAGCTTCGGCAGCACGAAGTAGAGGAAGCCCACCACCACCAGCACGAACACGCCGAAGGCCACCAGCTGCCGGCGCGTGAGCAGCACGCGCGGCATCTCTTCCTCGTGATGCGCCCCGCCTCCGCCGCGGCGCCCCGTCTCGCTCCCTCCCTCCTCCTGCACCTCAGCCCGCCCCGTGGGCCAGCTCCTCCAGCGCCGCCACCCAGCGCCCCGCCCGCGCCAGCGGCGGACCGGCGCGGGCCTGCAGCCCGCGCACCCCCAGCGTGAGCGCGGCGCCGGCGAGCAGGTCCACGACGTAGTGCTCGCCGAGGTACACCAGCGCGAACCCGAGCGTGGCCGTGTAGCCCCAGCCGAGCGCGCCAGCCACCGGCCCGACCTCGGCCAGGAGCAGCGCGGCCATCACTGATGTGGCGAAGTGCAGAGAGGGCATCGCAGCCAGGGGATTGCCTCCGAACACACTGTAGAGCGAGCCCCAGCGGTCTCTCCAGAACGACTCGCCGTACTCCACCATCAGCCGGCGCACCGCCGGCGCCTGCTCGTCGCGCTCGCGCGCGAGCTCGGCTGCGAACCACGGCGGCGCGGTGGGCGCCAGCCAGTACACGCTCGCACCGAGGTCGAACACCGCGTAGGTGAGCACCGCTGCGCGCGGGAAGCGCTCCGGCTCGCGCAGCAGGATGTACGCCAGCGCGCCGTGCGGCACCGCGAACCAGCTCCAGTGCGCCCACACCAGCACGCGGTCGAGCGCACTCCAGTCCGCCGCCCGCTCGCCCTCGCGCGCCAGCGCCGCCTGCAGGCGCGCCGTCGGGATCTGCCCCAGCCCCAGCACGCGGTCGCCCACGATCGGGTAGCGCACGCGGACGCGATCGAGCTGCGCGCCCTCGTCGTCGTGCGGCGACTTGTACTCCGCCAGGTAGGCCCACATCTGCAGCGCGCACACCGCCACGTCGCGCGCGCGCGAGCGGCGCGCCGCCACCGACAGCCCCAGCGGCGCGCCGAAGGCGATCGCCTGTGCCGCCAGCGGCGGCAGCGGCACGCGCTTGCGCAGCAGCGGCGCCGCCACGCCCGCCGCGACCAACCCCCAGGCGGTTGCTCTGATCGCCCTGGACGGCCGCACTGGGCGCGAGTATATGCGCGCCCGCAGCCGCCGCGGCGGCGCGGCGGGCCTCGCTCGGGCGGCGCGCCCGGACCGGCGGCGCGCCCGCTCAGGCGGCGCGCTCGGAGAGCTGCGGCACAGCCGCCGCCTGCACCAGCGCGGCCACGACCGCGCTCGCCGGGTCGGCCTCCGGGTGCCACTGCACGCCCAGCACGAAGCGCGCGCCCGGCAGCTCGATCGCCTCGGGCAGCTCGTCGAGCAGCGAGCTGCCGCTGATCACGAGGCCCTCGCCGAGACGGTCCACGCCCTGGTGGTGGTGGGACTTGGTCATGTGCCGGAGCTCGCCGGCGGCGCGCGCCGCGAGCGAGCCCTCGGCGAGGCTCACGTCGTGCTCGGAGCCGTCGAAGGAGCCGACCACGCGGCGGTGCTCCTGGTGGCCCAGGCGCTCGGGCAGGTGCTGCACCAGCGTGCCGCCGCGGGCGACGTTGATCAGCTGCATGCCGCGGCAGATGCCGAGCACCGGCAGGTCGCGCTCGATCGCCGCGCGCGTGAGCGCGATCTCGAAGGCGTCGCGCTCGGGCACCGTGTCGACGGTGTGGGGACCCGCCTGCTGCTCGTAGCAGGCCGGGTCGATGTCGGCGCCGCCGGCCAGCAGCAGGCCGTCGATGAGATCGAGCGCCTGCGCCGGGTCGGCCGCCAGCGCCGGGTCCGGCGGCAGCATCAGCGCCAGCGCACCCGCTCGCTGCACCGCTTCGACGTAGGCCATCGCGAGCAGCGCCGCGGGCTGGTCCCACACGCTCCAGCGCGCCCGCTCGAGCGCGGTGCAGATGCCGATCACGGGACGTGCCATCGCCCACACCATAGGATCAACGCGAGCCGAACGCGATCCCAAGGAGGACGATGAGCCACTCAGACGCGCAACCGCAGACGGTCGAAACGAGCGTGCAGGGCGGCGTGGCCACGATCGAGCTGGCCCGTCCGCAGGCGCTGAACGCCTGGAACGCGCAGCTGGGCGCGGACCTGCTGGCCGCGCTGCGCGCCGCCGCCGCCGAGGAGGCCGTGCGCGCGATCGTGCTCACCGGCTCGGGGCGCGCGTTCTCCTCCGGCGCCGATCTCAAGGACGCCGGCGGCGGCGCGAGCACGCCCGACGGGCGCCCGGACGTGTACGCGATGCTCACCGAGCGCTACCACCCGATCATGCACGCCATCAGGGAGGCCCCCAAGCCGGTGATCGCGGCCGTGAACGGCCCCGCGGTCGGCATCGGCTGCTCGCTGGCGCTGTGCTGCGACCTGGTGCTGGCGGCGGAGAGCGCCTACTTCCTGCTGGCGTTCGTGAACATCGGGCTGGTGCCCGACGGCGGCTCCTCGCTGTTCGTGCCGGCGCGCGCGGGCATGGCGCGCGCGAGTGAGATGGCGCTGCTGGGCGAGCGCGTGCCGGCGGCCAAGGCGCTCGCGTGGGGCCTCGTCAACCGCGTCGTCGCGGACGAGTCGCTGCGCGGCGAGGCCGCGGCCCTGGCCGAGCGCATGGCCGCCGGCCCCACGCGTTCCTACGCGGGCAGCAAGCGCCTGGTCAACAACTGGCTGTACGCGCGCATGGAGGAGCAGCTGGAGCTGGAGGCGCGCCTGCAGCAGGATATGTCCGCCAGCGAGGACTTCGTGGAGGGCGTCACCGCGTTCGTGCAGAAGCGCGAAGCACGCTTCACCGGCCGCTGAGGCCTCGTGGCAAACGTCATCAAGCGCGTACCGTCCGCCCGTGAATAGAATCCCAGCGCCTTGACCCCCGCGCTCCCAACCGTGCTCGCGTTCTTCGCGCCGTCCTCTGGCGCCTCGCCCAACGCGCACGAAATCCACTCGCTGTACGTGATCACGCTGGTGGTCGCGCTCGTGATCTTCTTCGCGGTCGAGCTGGCGCTCGGCTACGCGCTCTTCAAGTTCCGCAAGCGCAAGGGCGCGGTCCCGGCCCAGATCCACGGCAACACGCGCCTGGAGCTCGCCTTCACGGGCTCCGCCGCGCTGATCGTGCTGGCGCTCGCGGTCGTCACGTTCGCGAAGCTCTCCACGATCGAGGACCCCCCCAACTCGGGCCCGGGCGGCGCCAGCATCACGCTCGGCGAACAGAACAACCTGATCTACGCCAGCAACACCCGCAAACTGCCGCCCAACAAGAAAGCGCTGGAAATCGAGGTGATCGGCCGCCAGTACATCTGGCAGTTCGTGTATCCCGGCGCCGATGAAAAGGACGGCCTGGGCGCGCCCTACTCCTACGAGGAAATGGTCGTCCCCACCGACACCACGGTGGAGCTCGACATCGTCTCGGCCGACGTGGTGCACTCCTGGTGGGTGCCGGAACTGGGCGGCAAGTTCCAGGCCGTGCCGGGCTACCACAACTACACCTGGTTCAAGGTCGAAAAGCCGGGCATCTTCCGCGGGCAGTGCGCCTTCCTGTGCGGCCGCGGCCACGCGCGCATGATCGCCACGGTCAAGGCGGTGCCGCCGGCCCAGTTCGAAGCGTGGCTGGCCCAGCGCAAGACGCAGCTGGCCGAAGCCAACGCAGACGCGGCCAGCGCACGCAAGAAACTCGACGTCGAAGCGGGCGCCGGCAGAGTGGAGAACCCCTAGCACACGGAAGGACAGCAGCGCGAGAGATGGCCACCTACGCAGCCCCCATACCCCAGGTAACCGCCCACCGCGTCGAGCGGGAGAGCCACGGCTGGACGAGCTGGTTCACCACCACCGATCACAAGAAGATCGGGATCATGTACATCGTCACCACCTTCGTGTTCTTCGTGCTGGGAGGCACCGAGGCGCTGATGATCCGCCTGCAGCTGGGGGCCCCGAGCAACACGCTGGTGACGCCGGAAATCTACAACCAGCTGTTCACCATGCACGGCACCACGATGATCTTCCTGTTCGTGGTGCCGATGATGGCGGGACTGGCCAACTACTTCCTGCCGCTGATGATCGGAGCGCGCGACATGGCCTTCCCGCGGCTGAACGCGCTCTCCTACTGGCTGCTGCTGGCGGGCGGGATCGTGTTCTACGCCTCGATCTTCTGGCACCCGCCGGAAGCGGGCTGGACGAGCTACCCGCCGCTGTCGGAATCGCTGTTCTCGCCCTCCGGCGGGCAGGACGCGTGGATCTACCTGATCCACCTGACCGGCCTCTCCTCGCTGGTGGGCGCGATCAACTTCTACGCCACGATCGCCAACATGCGCGCGCGGGGCATGAGCTGGGGGCGGCTGCCGCTGTTCGTGTGGGCGATCCTGACCTACTCGGTGCTGCTGATCTTCGCGCTGCCGGTGATCGCAGCGGCGGTCACGATGCTGCTCACCGACCGCCACTTCGGCACCCACTTCTTCAGCCCCTCCGAGGGCGGCTCGCCGCTTTTGTGGCAGAACCTGTTCTGGTTCTTCGGCCATCCCGAGGTCTACATCATGGTCCTGCCCGGCTTCGGCCTGGTGTCCGAGATCCTGCCCGTGTTCGCGCGCAAGCCGATCTTCGGCTACAAGGCGATCGCTGCCTCCACCGTGGCGATCGCGTTCCTCGGCTTCCTGGTGTGGGCGCACCACATGTTCACCACGCCCATTCCCGAGGCGATCCTCGTGTTCGTGATGCTGAGCTCGTTCCTGATCGCGGTGCCCACCGGCGTGAAGATCCTCAACTGGACCGCCACCCTGTGGCGCGGCTCGATCGAATTCAAGACGCCGCTGATCTTCTGCGCGGGCTTCATCGCGCTGTTCTTGATCGGCGGCATCTCCGGGGTCTTCCTGGCGATGTTCCCCGTCGACTGGCAGCTCAACGAAACCTACTTCGTGGTCGCGCACATCCACTTTGTGCTGGTCGGCGGCGCCGTCTTCCCGATCTTCGCCGGGATCTACTACTGGTTCCCGAAGATCACCGGGAGGATGCTGAGCGAAGGGCTCGGCAAGCTCAGCTTCTGGCTGATGTTCTGGGGCGTGCTGATCACGTTCCTGATCCAGCACGTGATCGGCATGGACGGCATGCCCCGGCGCGTGTACGAGTACGACAACGTGGGGCACCTGGCGCTCTACAACCTGATCTCCACCGTCGGCGCGTTCATCCTCGCCAGCGGCGTGCTGGTCACGATCATCAACGTGTGGCGCAGCCTCAAAACGGGCGTGATCGCGGGACCCGACCCGTGGAAGGCCAACACGCTCGAGTGGTTCACCTCCTCTCCCCCGCCCGTCAACAACTTCGACGTGATCCCGGTGGTGCGCTCGGCCGAACCGATGAAGGACATCCGCCAGGAGGTCCAGCGTCGCGGCGGCGCCACGATCCCCGCCGGCGCCGCGCAGGTCGGACCGTAGATGAGCGCGGCGCCTCCCAGCGGCGCGGCGTCGACGATCGCGCGCGCGCCGCTCGGCCTCGCCCCCGGTGGCAGGCTGGCGCGCACGCTGGCGCTGCTGGGCGACTACCTCGAGCTGACCAAGCCGAAGGTCCAGTCGCTGCTGCTGCTCAGCACGGTGGCGAGCATGTACATCGCCGGCGACCCCACGCTCGGGCTGGTGGCGCTGACGTGCCTGGGCGGCTACCTGTCGGCGGGCGGGGCGGGCGCGGTCAACCACTGGTTCGACCGCGACATCGACGCGCGCATGGCGCGCACCGCGGCGCGGCCGATCCCGGCGGGGCGGATCCCGCCGCCGGCCGCGCTCGCGTTCGGCTGCGTGCTCGCCGCGCTGTCGGTGCTGGAGCTCGCGCTCACCGTCAACCAGCTGGCCGCGGCGCTGTCGTTCGCCGGCTTCCTCGGCTACGTGCTCGTCTACACCGTGTGGCTCAAGCGCCGCACGCCGCAGAACATCGTCATCGGCGGCGCCGCCGGCGCGGTGCCGCCGCTCGTCGGCTGGGCCGCGGCCACCGGCTCGGTGGGCGGCGTGGCGGTGATGCTGTTCTTCATCGTGTTCTTCTGGACGCCGCCCCACTTCTGGGCGCTGTCGCTGCTGATGAAGGACGAGTACCGCAAGGTGGGCGTGCCGATGCTGCCGGTGGTGCGCGGCGAGGCCGAGACGCGCCGCCAGATCCTGCTGTACTCGGTGCTGCTGTACGCGGTCACGCAGCTGCCGTTCTGCGCCGGCGGCTTCGGGGCGATCTACCTGGCGGCCTCGATGCTGCTCGGCCTCGGCTTCATCGCCTTCGCGGTGCGCCTGTACCGGCGCGCGGACCGGCGCTCGGCGCTGCGCTTGTACCTCTACTCGCTGGCCTACCTCGCGCTGCTGTTCAGCGCGATGGTCGCCGACGTGCACCTGTAGACTTCGCCGCAACGATGACCCGCCGGCTCGCAGTCAAGAACATCCGCACCGCGCTGATCATCGGCGCGATCTGCATGTTCATGTTCGGCATCTCCTTCGTGGTCGCCGCCGCATACATCTCGTGAGCGCGCTCGAGCCAGAGGCGCCGCCCACCGGCGAAGAGGTGCACCTCCCAGGTCCCAGCATCCTGCCGCTGCTGACCGCGGTGGGCATCACGCTGGCGCTGGTGGGCGTGACCACGTTCGTCGAGTTCACCGTCGTCGGCGTCATCCTCACGGTCGTCTGCATCGCGCTGTGGATCAAAGACACGCGGCGCGAAATCGACGAGCTGCCGCTCGACCACTAGCGCCCCGCGCACCCCCGCCCGGCTCGCGGCCGGCGCCTCCAGCGGCCCCGCTCGGCGTCGTCCAGCGGGCTGGTTCGGCGCCGTGGAGGTGGCGGGCCCGCTCCCCGGCGAGCCGCCACCTGCCCCTAGCCCACGGCCGCATGGGCCGGCACGGGGCAGATCGCCCCGTCGTCCGTCCAGCAACGCACGATGTCGCGCACGGACAGAATGCCGACCGTCTCTCCCTGATCGAGCACGATCAGGTGGCGAAACCCTCCCCGCAGCATCGCCGCCGCGGCCTCCTCCAGCGACCAGTCCGGCGCGGCGAACACGACCTCGCGCGTGAGATGGTCGGCCACCGCCTCGCGGTCCGGGTCCTGCCCGGCGCCGACGGAGTTGAGCACGTCGCGCTCGGTGATGATGCCGGGGCCGCAGCCGTCGGGGTCCATCACCGCCGCCGCCCCCACGCGCTTCTGCGACATCAGCCGGGCGACGCCGCGCAGGCTGTGCCCGGGCGCCACCGTCAGCACCATGTCGGTCATGCCGTCGCGAACCTGCATACCCTCACCTCGCAGTTGCTTGCAACGATTGCCTCAATCTAGCGACGGCGCGGGCGCGCGTCAACCCCCAGGCGCCGGCCGGCCCGCGGTGGCCCGCGCGGGTGGCCCGCGGCGCTTGTCGGTGGCGCCCCGCGGCGCACGCAGCGGGTGCCCCGCGGTGCTCGCGGCGCTCGCGGCGGGGGTCCCGCAGCGCCTCGCGGCGGCCGCGCTGTGAGGTAGAGTTCGCGATCGCATGAGCGTGAAGCAGCGTTACCGGATGCGCACCCCCTCCAACGGCCGCGAGCTGGTCGTGGAGGCCGATCCCGACCAGATCTACCTGGACCGCGACACCGGCGAGCCGCTGGAAGTGGTGGGCAAGCTGCTGCCGCTCGCACCCTCGCCCTCGCGCCTGCCGTGGGCGGTCGAGAACCTGCGCTTCTGCCCCTGGTGCGAGCAGCATTCGCAGCGCGACCTCAACGACTGCCCCACCTGCGGAAGGCGGATGGGCCCGTTGTGAGCAGGCGGCTCGCGCTGTGCGGTTGCGCAGCGCTCCTGTGCATCTGCTCGCTGAGCGCCTGCGGCGGCGCGAGCGTCTCGGACACGGTGCCCAAGAGCACGCCCGAAATCACCCCGCCGACCAACACCACCGCCGAAGCGGCGGCGTCCGGCAAGACGTCGACCTCGAGCAGCGCCACCAAGACCACGAAGGCGGGCGAAAGCGAACCGTCGAGCAGCGAAAGCGCCGCCGCGAGCGAAGGCGCCGAAGCTCCGGCGAGCGGCGAAAGCGCTCCTGCCACCTCCGGCAGCTCCGGCGGCGCGCCCGCCACCGAACAGGAAAAAGCGAGCTCCGAAGCGAGCTCGAAAGCCACCGAACCGACCGCGCCCGCGAGCCCCACGGGCGGCGCCAGCGCACCCTGACGCGGGCCGCCGGCCACGGCGCCACTCGCTGCGCGCGGTTCGCCGGCCGGCGCCTGCGTTCGCCGGCGGGAGCGCGGCTGCACCGGCCGCCGAGCGCGGACTACGGCGTTGAGATCAGCGTGGCGCTGTAGGTGAGCCTGGCGGTCTGGTAGAGGCAGTAGTACTGCACCGCGCTGCCGATCGCCGTCTGGCTCGTCTGCGTGCTGGTGACCTTGCAGCCGCCCTTCGGCCTGCTGGCGCGCCACGAGGTGTCGTTGCCGAAGCCCAGCGCCAGCGCGGGCGCCCACGAGGGCACCGTCAACGCCACGATGTAGCCCTTCTTCACCGGGATCGTGGTTTCCAGCGGGAACTGCGCGGTCTTGCCGAAGTACGGTTCCAGTTTGACCAGCGGGCTCTGCGCCACCAGCTTGTAGGTGAGGTTGGGCTTCTTCTGCGGCGCGAGGATCGCGATCCCCGCTTCCGAGGGGCCGCCCTCGTTGGCGTTGAAGTACTTGATCTGGGCCGCGCTGGGTTCGCCCAGCGTGATCGTCCAGGCGACCACGGTGCCGGCGCGCGGCGCGCGCACGAGGTTGTTGTTGGTCGCGACCTTGACCTGGAAGCCCGTCGTGCGGCTGACCGCCAGGCAGGGGCTGCCGGGGCAGCTCGGCTTGGTTTCGGGGGTCGTCTGGCCGATCACCCCGACTTCGGTGAGCGTGGCGGGAGCGACGGCCGGCAGCAGCAGCACGAAGGCGGCCACGCTCGCGATCACGGCGATGGATGTGCGTCTCATATCTGCCATTGAACACCCGGGCCCGCGCTTTGTAGCGGTCGGCCGGTCTCGATCTGCCCGTCCCACTAGCTTCGCTACCGGCCCGACAGTTCCTGCGCCGCCGCCTCGATCTCGCGCTCGTCGCCCGCCGCCGGCACCCACGGCAGCCGCAGCGGATCGCCCTCGTAGCGCGGGATCACGTGCACGTGGAAGTGGAACACCGTCTGCCACGCCGCCCGGCCGCACGAGTTGATGAGGTTGACGCCGTCCGCGCCGAGGCGCTCCCTGGAACGCGCCGCCAGGCGCTGGGCGGTCGCGGCCACCGCGCACAGGTCCTCGCGCTCCACGCTCAGCAGGTCGGCGCTGTGCGCGCGCGGGATCACCAGCGCGTGCCCGCGCGTGGCCGGCGCGATGTCCATGAAGGCGATCGTGCGCTCGTCTTCGTCGACGATGCGCGAGGGCAGCTCGCTCGCCACGATCTTGCAGAAGATGCAGTCGGGGTCGGCCATCTCCGGCGGATCCTACGCGAGCAGCGCGCGCGCGTGAGCGAGCGCCTGCGCGCGAGTGGCGATCTCCCCGGCGTACCGGGCGGCGGCCAGCTCCGCCAGCAGCTCGCCCAGCCGCGGGCCGGGCTCCAGCGCAAGCTCGCTCATCAGCTCCTCGCCGCGCAGCAGCGGCCGCGGCGGACCCTGCGCGCGCCACTCGAGCGCGTCCTGCAGCAGCCCGGCGGCGACGCTCAGGTGCGCGCCCACGGCCTGCTCGGCGCGCGCGCCGCGCGTGGCCAGACGGTCCGCCACCGACAGCAGCGTCACGTCGGCCGCCACCGGCTCGGTGGCGCCCAGGTAGGCGAACACGGTGCGCCGCGCGAGCGGCTGCGGCTCGTGCACGAGAAAGCCGGCGCGCAGGTGGTGTCGCACGAGCGCCGACACGTGCGCGCGCAGGCGCTCGCTGACACGCAGGCGCGCGAGCATCGCGCGCGCCAGCTGCGCGCCCTGGACGTCGTGACCGAGGAACGTCACGCGCCCGTCCGCGGGGCGCACCGAGCGGGTCTGCGGCTTGGCCACGTCGTGCAGCAGCGCGCCCCAGCGCAGCGCCTCGCCGCGGCTGAGGCCGTCCGCCAGCGGCTCGTCCAGCAGGGCGGCCACGCCTGCGCGGCGCGGCGCGAGGAAGCGCTCGAGCTCGGCGTCGCCGGCCGGCTCGGTGCGCCCGGAGCGCTCGGGCACACCGGCGCCGGACGGGTCGGCCGGCGGCGGGGCCTCGGCGGGCGCGCTCATCTGCACGGCCCGCTCGAGCACCTCGAGCGTGTGCCCGTACACGTCGAGGTGGTGGAAGCGGCTCTGCTGCACGCCGCGCAGCGCGTGCAGCTCGGGCAGCACCGCCGCGGTGGCGCCGAGCGAGTCCAGCAGCTCGAGGCCCGCGCGGGCGCGCCGCGCGGCCACGATGCGGCGCAGCTCCATGAAGATGCGCTCGCCGGAGACCGCCGGCAGGGCGTGCGCCTGCGCCGCCGCCTGCGCCAGCGTGCGCGGCTCGGGCCGGAGGTCCAGCTCGAGCGTCAGGCGCACCAGGCGCAGCACGCGCAGCGGGTCGTCGGCGAATGCGCTGGGGGCGGCCATGCGCAGGCGCCGCGCGCGCGCGTCCGCGATGCCGCCCAGCGGGTCGATCGGCGCGCCCCCGGCCAGCGGCTCGGCGATCGCGTTGAGCGTGAAGTCGCGCAGCGCGAGGTCCTGCTCGATCGCATCCCCGCGCAGCGGCTCCACGTCCATCTGCCAGGCGCCGCCGCGCGCCACCACGCGCCAGGAGCCGAACTCCTCGGACAGCGCGAAGCAGGCGGCGCGGCCGGCCGCGGCGGCGATAGCGCGCGCCGCGCGCGCGCTGTCGCCCTCGACCACCAGGTCGAGGTCGGCGGTCTCGCGTCCCAGCAGCCGGTCGCGCACCGAGCCGCCGACCAGCCACGAGCGTGTGCCCGCGAGCGCGCCGCGGGCGAGCTCCACGCCGCTGCTGCTCACCGGCCGGCGCCCGCCGCGCGCGGTCGCAGCGGCCCGCCCGTGTCGAGCTCCCGCCCGTCGCGGTGGTAGAGGCGGTGCACCCGCGGCGTGAGCGCACAGGTGACCTCGTAGTTGATCGTGTCGAGCCGGCGCGCCACCTCCTCGGCGGTGATGCGCTCGCTGCCCTGGATGCCGATCAGCACGGCGCGCTGGCCGCGCTCGCTCTCGGGGTCGGCGTCCGGCCCCAGATCGACGGTGAGGCTGTCCATGCTCACGTTGCCCACCAGCGGGTGACGACGCCCGCCGATCAGCACGTCCGCGTTGTTGGAGAGCCCGCGCCGCCAGCCGTCGCCGTAGCCGATCGGCAGCGCCGCCACGTAGGTGTCGCAGTCCGCCACGAACTGACGCCGTTCACCGACGCTCTCGCCCTTGCGGCAGAGCTTCACCTCGGCCACGTAGGAGCTCAGCTCGAGCGCCGGCTCGAGCGCGCGCGTGGCCGGGTCCTTGCCGAACGGGTCCATGCCGTAGATCGCGATCCCGCAGCGCACCATGTCGAACTGCGCGTCCGGGTCGCGCATCGTGGCCGCGCTGTTGGCCGCGTGCACCAGCACCTCGGGCTGCTCCTGCTTGATCGTGCGCGCCCAGCTGGCGAAGGCCGCGAGCTGGCGCGCGAAGAAGCCTTCGTCGGCGAGTTCGTCGGCGGTGGCGAAGTGCGTCATCAGCCCCGCCAGCGTGACGCCAGGCGCGCGGCGCGCGGCGTTCGCCACGCGCGTTGCGAGCTCGGGGTCGCGCGTGCCCAGGCGCCCCATGCCGGAGTCCAGCTTGACGTGCACGCGCCCGCCGCCGGCGGCGGCGAGATCGGTGAGGAACTCCTCGCTCCACGCCACCACGTCGGCGTCCGCGTCGAGCGCCTCGCGCAGCTCGTCCGCGTTGAGCGGGCCCATCACCAGCAGGCGCATCTCGCGCAGCCCCGCCTCGCGCAGCTCGCGCGCCTCGCGCGAGTCCGCCACCGCCAGCCAGCTGGCGCCTCCCGCGAGCGCGGCGCGCGCGCTCTGCACGGCTCCGTGGCCATAGCCGCCGGCCTTCACCACGGCGCACAGCGCGGTGCTCGCGCGCAGCTGCGTGCGCAGCCGCGCGCAGTTGCGTTCGATCGCCGCCAGATTCACGCAGGCGAGCGCCCTGCGCACCTCCGGCGCCTCCTGCGAGGCGTGCTCAGATCCCTCAACCATTGCCCGAACCCCCAAGCCAACGTCGGTCATTGACGGCCGTCCTCACCGCACAGCATGCCTGACCGTGCGGCCGGCAGCGCCGCGATCACGTCGGAGGCGACCACGCCCTCGTTGGCGCCGAGCCGGCGCGCCGCCACGCGACCCGCCTCGGCGTGCAGGAGCACGCCCGCGGCCGCCGCGGCGAACGCCTCGAGTCCCTGCGAGAGCAACGCCGCGATCACGCCGGTGAGCACGTCGCCGGTGCCCGCCGTGGCCAGCGCGGGGCTTGCGCCGCGGCTCACGGCCACCGCGCCGTCGGGGCGCGCGATCAACGTGTCGTCCCCCTTCAGCACCACCACCGCGCCGGCGCGCGCCGCCGCGTCGCGCACGTGGCGCAGACGTTCGCGCTCGACCTCCTCGCTGTCGCGCCCGAGCAGCCGGGCGAGCTCGCCGGCGTGCGGCGTGAGCACCGTCGGCGCGTCCCTGGCGCCGAGGCGCTCGAGCTCGCCGGCGTGGGCGTTCAGCCCGTCGGCGTCCAGCACCGTCGCCACCTCGGCGCGCGCCGCGAGCTCGCGCGCGAAGGCGAAGGCGGACTCGCTGCGGCCGAGCCCCGGCCCGAGCGCCAGCGCGCCGCCCCTGGCGCTCGCCTCGATCACGCTCGCCACCGCCTTCGCGGCGATCGCGCCGTCCGCGTCGGCCAAGCCGCGCGTCATCAGCTCCGGCGGGCCGCCGCTGGCCAGCACCTGCTGGAGCGACGCCGGCACGCACGCGGTCACATAGCCCGCGCCGGCGCGCATGCTGGCCTCGGCGGCCATGCGCGGCGCGCCGGTGAGCCCGCGCGAGCCGCCCGCCACGAGCACGTGCCCGGAGGCGAACTTGGTCGAGTCCGCCCGCCTGCGCGGCAGCGCCGCGAGCACGCGCCGCGTGATCAGCCCCACGCTCGCCTCACCCGGGGCGCCGCGCGGGATGCCGATGTCGAGCGTGTGCACCTCCCCGGCGTGGGCCTTGCCGGGCCTGATCCACAGCCCCGGCTTGCCGGCGTGGAAGGTCACGGTGGCGGTCGCCCGCACCGCCGTACCGCGAACCACGCCGGTGGAGGCGTCGACCCCGCTGGGCACGTCCACGCTCACCACCGGGGCGTCGCTGGCGTTGGCGGCCTCGATCGCCTCGGCCACCGCGCCGTGCGGCTCGCCCGAGAAGCCCGTGCCGAGCAGCGCGTCGAGCACCGCCGCCGGCGCGCCCAAGGCCTCACCCGGCGTGGCTCCCTCGAGTTGCACCGGCGCCGCTCCGGGCAGGCGCTCGAGGTTCACGCGGGCGTCGCCGCGGAGCTCCTGCGGCGGCGCCACGCACACCACCGTCACCGGCCTGCCGTGCTCGCGCAGCAGGCGCGCCACCACCAGCCCGTCGCCGCCGTTGTTGCCCTTGCCGCACAGCACCGTCACCGGTCCGTCGGGCGCCTCGCGCTCCAGCACGCGCGCGACCCCGGCGCCGGCGCGCTCCATCAGGTCGAGGCTCGCCACCCCCTGGCGCTCTATCGCCCAGCGGTCCGCGGCGCGCACGGTATCGGCGTCGAGCAGGGGCTCAAGCCAGGACGGCAGCGGCTGCACGCAAGCGATGCTAGATGGTCGCCGCTGCGGCGCGCGTAGAGAAATATGGACGTACAGGCCGCACGCTAGCCTTGCCCCATGTGCGGAATCATCGGGGTGCTCTACCAGCCTCCGTCACGGCCTGCGCCGGACCTCGAACGGATCGTGCGGCGGCTGGAGCAGACGGCCCCGCGGCTGCGCCACAGCGCCGCCCGCCTCGACGCCGGCGAGCTCGCCGCGATCGCCGACGAGCTGGCGGCGCTCGAGCGCGAGCTGCGAGGTCCGCTCGGCGCGATCGCGTTGCTGAGCGCGCCGGCGCAGGCGGGTGTGGAGGCGCTGGAAGGCGCGGCGCGCGCGCTGGAGGCGCTGCTCGCACAGGCCGAAGCGGCGCTCGACCGCGGCGAGGCGAGCTGGGCGGCGGGCGAGCTCGAGACCGGGAACGCCGCGATCGTGCGCCTGCGCGATCTGGTGTGGGCGCTCGGACGCGAGCGGCCGCGCACCGCGCGCGGGATCGCGGGCATGCTCGACGCCGGCGAGGGCCCCCGGCCGTCCGGCCTGGTGGCTGCGTACTGGGCGATCGAGCTGTCGCTGTCGGCGCTCGACCGCCTGGAGGTGCGCGGCCGCGACTCGGCCGGCCTGCACGTGCTGGTCACCGGCCACGGGATCGACCTCGACAGCCACGAGGGCGGCGCGCTGCTCGCGGCCCGCTCCGACGGGCTGTTCACATCGATGGCGATCCGCACCGCCCACGGGCACCTGAGCTTCGTCTACAAGGTGGCCGCGGAGATCGGCGAGCTCGGAGACAACACGGCCGCGCTCAGGCGCGCGCTCGAGGGCGATCCGCTGCTGCGCCGCGCGCTCGCCGGCGAGCACGCGGTGGCCACCGTGCTCGGCCACACGCGCTGGGCGAGCGTGGGCGCGATCTCCGAGCCCAACGCCCACCCGCTCAACAGCGACGAGCTCGGGGGCGGCGGCGGCCCGTACGTGGTCGGCGCCATCAACGGCGACATCGACAACCACGTGCAGCTGCGCGAGATCGAGGGGCTGCGCCCCGCGCGCGAGATCACCACCGACAGCAAGGTGCTGCCGATGCTGCTCGCCCGCCGGCTGGGCGAGCGCGAAGGCGTCGACGAGGCCTTCCGTGCCAGCGTGGCCCGCTGCGAGGGCTCGGCGGCGATCGCGGTCAGCGCCGGCGAGACCCCCGAGCGGCTGCACCTGGCGCTGCGCGGCAGCGGTCAGTCGCTGTACGTGGGGCTCGCCGACGGCGCCTTCGTGGTCGCCAGCGAGGTGTACGGCGTGGTCGGCGAGACCGCGCGCTACCTGCCGATCGACGGCGAGAGCGCCGCCGAGGGCGGCGGCCAGGTGGTGGTGATCGAGCGCGAGGGCGCGGGCACGCTCGAGGGGATTCGCAGGACCGGCTACGACGGCGCGCCGCGGCCGGTCGCCAGCGAGGAGATCTGCACGGCGGAGATCACCGCGCGCGACATCGACCGCGCGGGCTTTCCGCACTTCCTGCTGAAGGAGATCTCGGAGGCGCCGCGCTCGTTGACCAAGACGCTGCGCGGCAAGATCGTGGAGGGCGGGGACGGGCTGCTGCGCGCGGAGCTCGGGCGCGAGGCGCTGCCGCCGGCGATCGTGGAGCAGCTGGACGCCGGCGCGATCGCGCGCATACGGGTGATCGCGCAGGGAACGGCGGCGGTGGCCGCCGAGAGCGTCGCCGCCTCGATCGCCGCCGAGCTGGGCGGCCTGCCGATCCAGGTCGACGCGGTGCTCGCGACCGAGCTGTCGGGCTTCGAGCTGTGCGACGAGATGGACGACACGCTGGTGGTGGCCGTCAGCCAGTCCGGCACCACCACCGACACCAACCGCGCGGTCGACATGGTGCGCTCGCGCGGCGCGCGCGTCCTGTCGATCATCAACCGCCGCGACAGCGACCTGGTGCACAAGTCCGACGGCGTGCTGTACACCTCCGACGGGCGCGACGTGGAGATGAGCGTGGCCTCGACCAAGGCCTTCTACGCCCAGGTGGCGGCCGGCCTGCTGCTCGCGCAGGCGCTCGCCGAGCGCCTCGGCTGCCGCGATCGGCGCCGCTGCGACCGGCTGCTGCGCGCCCTGCGCGCGCTGCCGCAGGCGATGGGCGAGACGCTCGCGCAGCGGCCCGCGATCGCCGCCGCCGCGGCGGAGCTGGCTCCGTGCCGCCGCCACTGGGCGGTGGTGGGCAGCGGGCCCAACCGCATCGCCGCCGAGGAGATCCGCATCAAGCTCTCCGAGCTCTGCTACCACGCGATCGCCTGCGACGGCACCGAGGACAAGAAGCACATCGACCTCTCCTCCGAACCGCTCGTGCTGGTGTGCGCGGCCGGCCTGTCGGACGCCACCGCCGACGACGCCGCCAAGGAGGTCGCGATCTTCACCGCGCACAAGGCCGCGCCGGTGGTGATCGTGGACGGCCACGAGCGCGCGCGCTTCGGCGCCGCCGCGCAGGCGATCGCGGTGCCCGACGTCGAGCCGGAGCTCGCGTTCGTGCTGTCGGCGATGGTCGGCCACCTGTTCGGCTACGAGGCCGCGCTCGCGATCGACGCCGGCGCCAACCCGCTGCGCGAGGCGCGCTCCACGATCGAAGCGCTCGCCGACGGCGCGTGGCCGTCGGGCGAGGCGATGCTGCGGGCGCTGGCGCCGTCGCTCCGCTCCTCCGCCGCGGAGTTCTTCGCGCGCCTGCGCGACGGCGCCTACAACGGCAACCTCGAGGCCTCGACCGCGGTGCGCGTGGCGTCGCTGCTGCGCTACGCCACCGGCGCGCTGCCGGTCGAGGCCTACGAGCTCGAGCGCGGGCGCGTGGGCACGCCGGAGGCGATCGTGACCGACCTGGCCGAGGCGCTGACCGGCGCGATCAGCGAGCTCACGCGCCCGATCGACGCGATCAAGCACCAGGCTAAGACCGTCACGGTGGGGATCTCGCGCAGCGAAGACGAGCTGCTCGGCGTGCCGCTGGTGGCGAGCGCGCTGGCCGCCGGCGCCTCCGTGCGGGAGATCTCCTACCGGGGGCTGCGCACGCTCTCGCGCCTGGACCCGGCGGTGGCCGAGGTGGGCGGCTTCACGCGCTATCGCATCCGCGGGGACGTCAGCGGCGCCGCCACGATCGAGATCGTGCAGCGCGGTGGCGTCGCCGTCGACCTCCCCTCGCGCGTGGAAAGCGACAACCGCCTGCTGGGCGCCAAGCACCGCGCCGCCCAGGAGCGCGAGGTGACGGTGGCGGTGGGCGCGCGCGACGGACGCAGCCTGATCCTGGTGCCGGAGACGGACGCCGGCTCGGTGTGCGGGATCACGCTCATGCACGTGCGCTTCCGCGAGACGCTGCCGGCCGCCGAGGCGCGCAGCGTGCTCGAAGGCTACCGCGACCGCTACGCCGCGCTGGTGGACGCGGTCACCGAGACGGAGGCGGCCTTCAACGACGAGCAGCTGGAGCAGGTGCCGCTGGTGGAGCTGCTGACCCTGCCCGTGCGCCTGCTGGCCGAGCAGTGGAGCAGGGCGCGGACGCCGCTGGCACGCAGCTAGCGCCCCTGGCGAGCGGCGCGCTGCGCCTGCGCCGCCTCGCGCCCCAGCTCGCGCTCGATCAGCGCCGCCAGGCGCTCGCACAGCTCGCCCGCCTCCCGCTCGCTGGGCGCCTCCACCATCACCCGCACCAGCGGCTCGGTGCCGCTCGCGCGCACCAGCACGCGTCCGCGACCGGCGAGCTCGCGCTCGACCGCGCTGACGCCCTCCTGCACCGCGCGCGCGTGCGCAAGCGCGTCGCGGTCGCGCACGTCCACGTTCACCAGCCGCTGCGGCAGCTTGGCCATCGCGTCGCGCCGGGAGAGGTCGCCGCCGCCGAGCGCCTCCAGCGTCAGCAGCGCGCTGGCGATGCCGTCGCCGGTGTGGTTGAAGCCGAGCTCGATGATGTGCCCGGACTGCTCGCCGCCGAACGTCCAGCCGCGCGCGCGCAGCTCCTCGAGCACCTGGCGGTCGCCCACCTGCGTGGTCGCCACCGCCACGCCCTCGCGCTCCATCGCCGCGTGGAAGCCGTAGTTGGTCATCACCGTCACCGCCACGCCACCGCCGCGCAGCAGCCCGCGCTCGCGCAGGTGCAGCGCAGCCAGCGCGATCAGCTCGTCGCCGTCCACCACCTCCCCCAGCCTGTCCACCGCGAGCACGCGGTCGCCGTCGCCGTCGAAGGCGAAGCCCACGTCGTGCTCGCCGGCGCGCATGCGCGCCGCCAGCTCGTGCACGTGCGTCGAGCCGCAGCCTGCGTTGATGTTGCGCCCGTCGGGTGCGTCGCCGATGACCGTCACGCTCGCGCCGAGGCGCCGGAAGATCTCGGGCGCGATCTGGTAGGTGGCGCCGTTGGCGCAGTCGAGCAGCACGCGCACGCCCTCCAGGCGCAGCTCGCGAAAGCGGGTGTGCAGCTCGCGCAGGTAGTCCTCCCCCGCCCCGCGCAGCTCCCGCACGCGCCCGATCTCCCCCGTGCGCGCCGCCCCTCCGGCCACACCGAGCTTCCCGCCGGGAACGCCCGCCGCGTCCTCTGCGCCCGGGCCGAGAGCGCCACCCGCCTCCAGCTCGCGCTCGATCGCCAGCTCCAGCTCGTCGGACAGCTTGTAGCCGTCCGCGCCGAAGAACTTGATGCCGTTGTCGCGGTAGGGGTTGTGCGAGGCGGAGATCACCACGCCGAGGTGCAGGCCGTAGCGGGCGATCAGCAGCGGCGCCGCGGGAGTGGGCAGCACGCCGCCCAGCAGCGCGTCGCCGCCGGCGGCGCTGACGCCCGCGGCCACCGCCGCCTGCAGCATCTCGCCCGACTCGCGCGTGTCGCGCACGATCAGCACCTGCGCCCGCCGCACGCCGGCGCCGTGCGTGGCTGCGCGCGCCAGCGCCAGCGCCAGCTCGGCGCTCAGCAGCTCGCCGGCGACGCCCCGGACGCCGTCGGTCCCGAACAACTTGCGCGCCATGCGCTCCCCCGGCCAGCGCGGACTAGCGCTTGGAGAACTGCGGGCGCTTGCGCGCCTTCTTGAGGCCCGCCTTCTTGCGCTCCTTGGCGCGCGAGTCGCGCGTCAGGAAGCCCCGGCGCTTGAGCTCGCCGCGCAGGTTGGGGTCGGCCTCGAGCAGCGCGCGCGAGACGCCGTGGCGCAGCGCGCCTGCCTGCGCGGAGATGCCGCCGCCGTGCAGGCGCGCGATCACGTCCATGCGGTCCTCGTAGCCCACCGTCTCCAGCGGCTGGCGGATGTTGCGCTGCAGCGTCAGGCGCGGGAAGTGCTCCTCGAGCGTGCGCCCATTGACGAGGTAGGTGCCGCTGCCGGGGCGCAGCGTCACGCGCGCGATCGCCGACTTGCGCTTGCCGGTGGCGCGGTAGCGCGCGCCTGAGGCGAGGTCGATCGCCGCCGTCGAGATCGGCTCGGGCAGGCCCCGCTCCGGCTCCTCCTCGGGCTGCTCGCTCTCCGCCTCCTCCTCGCTCGCATAGGGGTCCACCGCATACGCGTCCTCGGTGTAGCGCTCGCCGTAGCCCTCGCCGCGGCCCAGCGGGTCCACGCCCTCGGGCACGATGTCCACCTCCAGGTGGGCGCCGGGCACAGCCGGTTTCTCGCGCGGGGGCGCCTCGTCCTCGGGCTCCTCCTCGTCCTCCGCCGCCGGCGCCTCGACCGCGTCCTCGCCAGCTGGGGCCGCGGTGGCGTCATCGCCAGCGGAGGCCGCGGTTGCATCCTCGGCGACCGGCGCCTCGGTCGCCGCGTCCTCGCCGGCCGGCGCCTCGGTCGCGGCGTCCTCGGCCAGCAGCACCTCGGGCTCCGCCTCCGGCTCGGCCTCACCCTCGGGCGCCTCCTGCGCCGCGGTTTCAGGCGCAGGCGTCTCGGCCGTCGGCGTGCCCGCGTCCTCGGTGTCCGCCTCGGGGGCGCTCTGCTGCGCCTGCTCCGGCTCGGTCGCGGGGTCGGTGGCGGCGCTCTCCTGCTCGGGGGAGGCGGGGTCCTGCTCGTCTGCCATCAGGCGTCGATCTCCAGCGGTTGCGGTTTCTGTGCGATGTGCGGGTGCTCGGGCCCGGCGTAGATCTTCAGCTTGGTGATCTGCTTGCGCGCAAGGCGGTTGCGAGGCATCATGCCTTTCACGGCGAGGCGGATCACCTCCTCGGGACGGCGCGCCATCATCTCCTCGAAGGTGCGCGAACGCAGCCCGCCGGGATAGCCGGAGTGCCGGTAGTAGCGCTTATCGGCGCGCTTGTTGCCGCTCACGTGCACCTTCTCGGCGTTGACCACCACGACGAAGTCGCCGGTGTCGATGTGCGGCGTGTACTGCGGCTTGCGCTTGCCGCGCAGCACGTCCGCCAGCTGCGTCGCCAGGCGCCCCAGCGTCTTGCCGTTGGCGTCCACCACCAGCCAGTTGCGCTCGCGGTCGGTCGGCTTCGCAACGTATGTCTTCGTCGAGGGCGCCATGGGCGTGAAAAAGGCCACGCGGAGGCGCGCGGCGAAGCGAACACTATAGGTGATGTGCGCCGCGCCCGCGGGGCTACTCCCACTCGATCGTGCCGGGTGGCTTGCTGGTGATGTCGAGCACCACGCGGTTGACCTCGCGCAGCTCGCCCATCATGCGCGAGGCGACCGTCTCCAGCAGGTCGTACGGCAGGCGCGCCCAATCCGCGGTCATCGCGTCGTCGCTCGTGACCGCGCGGATCACCACCACATAGCCGTAGGTGCGCTCGTCCCCCTGCACCCCCACCGTGCGCACGTCCGGCAGCACGCAGAAGGACTGCCACAGCTCGCGGTACAGGCCCGCCCTGCGGATCTCCTCCTGCAGGATGTGGTCGGCCTCGCGCAGCAGATCCAGGCGCTCCTTGGTGGCTTCGCCGCCGACCACGCGGATCGCGAGGCCCGGTCCGGGGAACGGCTGTCGCCACACCAGGCGCTCGGGCAGGCCGAGCTCCGCCCCCACCGCGCGCACCTCGTCCTTGAACAGCGCCCGCAGCGGCTCCACCAGCTCGAAGCGCAGGTCCTCCGGCAGCCCGCCCACGTTGTGGTGGGACTTGATCGTCGCCGCGCCGGTGCCGCCGCCTGACTCGATCACGTCCGAGTAGAGCGTGCCCTGCACGAGGTAGCGCGCCGGCCCGGCGGCGCCGCGCTCGCCCTCGGCGCAGGAGGCGGCGAGCTTCGCCGCCTCCTCCTCGAAGACCCTGATGAACTCAGCGCCGATCGCCTTGCGCTTGGCCTCCGGCTCGGTCACGCCGGCGAGCCTCTCCAGGAAGCGCGTCTCCGCGTCGACCGCCACCAGCGGCACCTTGAAGGTGTCGCGGAAGGTGCGCACCACCTGCTCGCCCTCGTCCTTGCGCATCAGGCCGTGGTCCACGAACACGCACGTCAGCTGGTCGCCCACCGCCTTGTGCACCAGCAGCGCCGCCACCGAGGAGTCCACGCCGCCCGACAGGCCGCAGATCACGCTGCCGTCGCCCACCTGCGCGCGGATGCGGCGTACCTGCTCCTCCACGATCGAGGCCGCCGACCAGCTGCGCTCGCAGCCGCACACCTCCGCCAAGAAGCGCGTCAGGATCTCCTGTCCGTAGGGGGTGTGCACCACCTCCGGGTGGAACTGGATCCCGTAGACGCCGCGCGCGGCGTCCTCGACCGCAGCCACCGGCGAGGCGGTGGAGGAGGCGAGCGCGGCGAATCCCGGCGGCGGCGCGAACACGGTGTCGCGGTGCGACATCCAGCAGGTCTGTTCGCGCGGCGTGCCCGCCAGCAGCACGCCGGGGTCGCTCACGTTCAGCTCCGAGCGCCCGAACTCACCCACCTCGGCCTGCTCCACGCGTCCGCCCAGCGTGTGCACCAGCAGCTGCATGCCGTAGCAGATGCCCAGCACCGGCACGCCCAGCTCCAGCAGTCGCAGGTCCAGCGGCGGCGCGTCCTGCGCGTACACCGACGCCGGCCCGCCCGAGAGGATGATCCCGCGCGGCTTGCGCCGTTCGATCTCCGCGAGCGGCACGTGATGGGGCAGCAGCTCGCTGAACACGCCGCAGTCGCGCACGCGCCGAGCGATCAGCTGCGAGTACTGGCCCCCGTAGTCCAGCACCACGATCTCCTGCGCCGCCGTGGGCGCAGGCGTGATCCGCTCGCGCTGCCCTACCTCCGGCGCCAGCGCCGTGGCGGCGGGGTTAGTCATTTACGAGCGCAGGGACCTTCCCGGCGTCGTCGGCGCCGGCGGCGACCTGGCCGCCGCGGGCGCCCATGCCCACCTGCTGGTCGCGCTGCAGCGCCTTGCCCTCGGTCTGCAGCGCCGGCGCCACCACCACCTCGGCGCGATTGAACTCCGCCAGGTCCTTGTGGCCGCACGTCGCCATCGACGTGCGCAGGCCGCCGAACAGGTTGAAGGTGCCGTCGTTCTCGCGCGCGGGACCCACCAGGATCTCCTCGAGCGTGCCGTTCTGCGTCGTCGCCACGCGCGCGCCTCGCGGCAGCGTCGGGTGGAAGGTCGCCATGCCCCAGTGAAAGCCGCGGCCCGGCGCTTCGTAGGCGCGCGCCAGCGGCGAGCCGATCATCACCGCGTCCGCGCCCAGCGCGATCGCCTTGGACACGTCGCCGCCGTTGCGCATGCCTCCGTCGGCGATCACCTGGCAGTACTCGCCCGTCTCCAGCATGTGCGTGGAGCGCGCGTGCGCCACGTCCGCGATCGCCGTCGCCTGCGGCACGCCGATGCCGAGCACGCCGCGCGTGGTGCACGCAGCGCCCGGTCCCACGCCCACCAGCACGCCCGCCGCGCCCGTGCGCATCAGGTGCAGGCCGGTGTGGTAGGAGGCGCAGCCGCCCACCACCACCGGCACGTCCAGCGAGGGTATGAACTCCTTCAGGTTCAGCGGCTCCGACACCGTGGAGACGTGTTCGCCGGATACCACCGTGCCCTGGATCACCAGCACGTCCAGCCCCGCCTCCAGCGCGATCTCGTGGTAGTCCAGCACGCGCTGCGGGGTCAGCGAGGCGGCCACCACCACCTTCTGCTCCTTGATCTCGGCGATGCGCCGCGCGATCAGCTCCGGCTTGACCGGCTCGCGGTAGATGTCCTGCATCCTGCGCGTCGCGATCTCCTTCGGCAGCGAGGCGATCTCCTCCAGCTGCTCGTCCGCGTCCTCGTAGCGCGTGAAGATGCCCTCGAGGTTGAGCACCGCCAGCCCGCCGAGGCGCCCGATGACCCCGGCCGTCTCCGGCGAGACCACGCCGTCCATCGCCGAGGCCAGCATCGGCAGCTCGAACTGGTAGGGGCCGAGCTTCCAGGAGATGTCGATGTCGTCGGGGTCGCGTGTGCGCCTCGAAGGCACGATCGCGATGTCGTCGAATCCGTAGGCGCGGCGGCCTTTCTTGCCGCGTCCGATCTCTATCTCCATCGCAGCATCCTCGCAGTCGTGGCGGACATCTCGCCGCGCGACCCGCTCGCGCCGGCGCCGCGCGCGACCCCGTCGGAGCGCCCCCGACGGCCGTCCGGCTGAGGCATGTGGCTGGCTGCGGCCAAGTCGGCTGAGCATAGCAATCGTCACACCGCCGCTTGGGGCCTTGGATATGCTCGAATCGAGATGAGCGAGGCCACCGGAAAGCGCTACGAGCCGGCCGTGGTGGAGACCGCCAGGCAGGCCGCGTGGAGCGAGCGCGACGCGTTCCGCACGCCGGCCATCTCCGACCACGCGCGACCCCACATATACATAAAGCCCTCCGCGCCGTTCACCTCGGGCAACGTCCACATCGGGCACGTGCGCAGCTACTCGATCGGCGACGCCTACGCCCGCTTCCGGCGCGCACGCGGCGAGAGCGTGCTGTTCGCCTTCGGCTTCGACGCCTTCGGCCTGCCCGCCGAGCTCGGCGCGATCGCGGGCGGCGTCTCGCCCGCCGAGTGGGTCGACCGCTGCGCCCAGCACATGCGCGGGCAGCTGGCGCGGCTCGGCTTCTCCTTCGACTGGGAGCGCTCGTTCATGAGCTCCGACGCGGTCATGTACCGGTGGTCGCAGTGGCTGTTCCTCACGCTGCTGGAGACCGGGCTGGTCTACCGGGGCAGCGGCGCCGTCGACTGGTGCGAGCACTGCCAGACCACGCTCGCCTCCATCCAGGTCGAGGCCGGCGGCACCTGCTGGCGCTGCCATGGGCCCGTGCGGCTGATCCAGCTGCCGCAGTGGTACCTGAAGATCAGCGCCTACGTGCCCGAGAACGACACGCGCCTGGCGGAGCTCGCCGAGGGCGGCATCTGGGACGAGCTCGCGCTCGCCTCGCAGGAGATCGTGCTGGGCCGCGTCGACGGCGTGGAGGTCGAGCTGGCGGCCGAGGACGGCAGCGCGCTGATCGCCTTCACCCCGCACGCCGACGCGCTCGCCGACGCGCGCTTCGTGGTGATGTCCGCGCGCCACCCTGACGCCGACGAGTGGGCGCGCGGGCCGGCCGTGCAGGAGCAGCTCGAGCAGCTGCGCTCCGGCGGCTGGGAGCGCAGCTCGCGCGAGGCCGACACGGTCCCCGTGGTCGACACCGGCCGCACCGTGCTGGCGCCGGGCGGCGAGAGGCTGCCGGTGCTCGTCTCGCCCGTCGTCGACGCGCGCTTCGGGCCCACCGTCGCGCTCGGCGTGCCCGCGCGCGACCGCACCGACGAGGTGCTCGCGCGCCGGCTCGGCTACCACTTCGAGCCCGCCGGGGGGGCCGGCGCGGACGCTGGCCACGGGGATGGGCGCGGCGCGGCCTACGCCGAGGGTGACGGCGCAGGCGATGCCGAGGAGGGCGGCGCCGGCGCCCGCGCCGCCTGGCCCGGCGCGCGTGCCGCCGTGCGCTACAAGGCCTTCGACTGGGTGGTCTCGCGCCAGCGCTCCTGGGGCACGCCGATCCCGATCGTCTACTGCGAGCGCTGCGGCACCGTGCCGGTGCCGCGCGAGCAGCTGCCGGTGGAGCTCCCCCGCGACATCCGCCCCACCGGCACCGGCAACCCGCTGGCCGAGCTGCAGGAGTTCGTCAACACCACCTGCCCCACCTGCGGCGAGCCCGCGCGGCGCGAGACGGACACGCTCGACTGCCACTTCGACGCGCTGTGGCTGTGGCTGCCCGCCTGCGTGCCGCCGGAGTCGCGCGAGGACGCGCTCGAGGAGATCCTCGCGCTGCCCGACCTGCGCCACTGGCTGCCCTCCGAGCGACTAGTCGCGGGCTCCGACAGCGGCAACTTCGTGTTCGACCAGCGCACCGTCACCAAGGCGCTGCGCGACATCGGCCCGCTGTCGTTCCTCGCCGACGGCGAGCCGTTCGCCGGCTGCCTGTTCCACGAGATGGTCACCGCCGAGGGGCGCAAGATGAGCAAGCACCTCGGCAACGTGGTCGACCCCGACGAGCTCGTCGCGCGCTACGGCGCCGACACCGTCAGGCTCGCCGTGCTGTACGCCGCGAGCCCCCAGAAGGCGCTCAACTGGAACGACTCCGCGGTGCTGCGCTGCCACCGCTTCCTGGCGCAGGTGTGGGACTTCACGCGCGCCGCCGTCGCGAGGATCGAGGCGGGCAACGTGGACGTCGGCGTGGCGGAGGCGCTCGCGGGCGCAGCCGACGGGGACGGCGAGCGAACCGGCGACGACGGCGCCGCGGGCGAGGGCGCCAGAGACAACACCGAGCATCTGCGGCTGAAACTCGCGCAGTGGTGCGAGGCCGGCGCCGGCAGGATCACCAAGGACATGGAGAACCTCGAGATGCACAGCGCGGTGCGCAACGTGATGCGGCTGTTCGATCGCATCAAGGACTTCGAGAAGCGCGTGCTCGCGCGCGAGCCAGAGCTGAACGACGCCAACCTGGCGGCGCTCGCCAGGGCGCTGTCGCTGCTCGCGCAGACGCTCGCCCCGTTCGCGCCCCACCTGGCCGAGGAGCTGTGGCTCGCGCTCGGCCACGACGAGCCGGCCGCGCAAACGCCGTGGCCCGGCGTATCGTATGAGGTGCCCGCATGAGCAGCCAGACCGCAGAGAGCCCTGTACGGCAGCGGACGCGCTCCTGCGCGACGCATCTCGCCTGCCACCGCTGCGGGCACAGCTATCCGCTCGAGCAGGCGGTGTTCGCCTGTCCCGACTGCGGCAAGGGCCTCGACGTGGTCTACGACTACGAGCTCGCCGCGCGCCACTTCAGCGACGTGCCCGGCTCCGAGCGCCCGCAGAACATCTGGCACTTCGAGGAGCTGCTGCCGATCGTGGACGCCTCCGCGCAGGCGCGCGTGGGCCAGCACGCCGGCTACACGCCGCTGATTCGCGCCGACCGGCTGGGGGCCGAGCTCGGCATCGCCAACCTGTACCTCAAGGACGACTCCAGCAACCGCCCGAGCTTCTCCTACAAGGACCGCGTCGTCTCGATGTCGGTCGCGCGCCTGCTCGAGCTCGGCAAGCAGGAGATCGGCTGCGTGTCGACCGGCAACGTCGGCACCGCCGTCGCCTCGATGGCCGCCAAGGCCGGCGTCGCCGCCTACGTGGTCTACCCCAACCGGCTCGAGGACACCAAGGCGCGTGTGTGCATGGCGCTCGGCGCGCAGGTGTGCCAGGTCGAGGGCAACTACGACGAAGCCAACCGGCGCTGCCGCGAAGTGGCCGAGGCCACCGGCATGGAGTTCGCCAACATCACGCTGCGCCCGTTCTACGCCGAGGGCGCCAAGACCGCCGCCTTCGAGATCGTCGAGCAGCTGGAGTGGGAGGCGCCCGACCACATCGTCACCGCCGCCGCCGGCGGCACGCTGTCCTCGCGCCTGCACAAGGGGCTGGTGGAGCTGCAGCAGCTCGAGCTGGCCGACACCGACGCCACCCGCATCCACATCGCCCAGCCGAGCGGCTGCAACCCGATCGCCAGCGCGATCCTGGCGGAGGAGGCCGAGGTCCACCCGGTCACGCCCGAGACCGCCGCGCACTCGCTCGCGATCGGCGCCCCCGGCGACGGCTACCTGGTGATCGACGCGGTGCGCAAACGCGGCGGCACCGGCGGCTTCGCCTCCGACCCGGAGATCTTCGCCGGCATCGACCTGCTCGCCGCCACCGAGGGCCTGCTCACCGAGCCCGCCGGCGGCACCACCGTGGCGGTGCTCGAGAAGCTCGCCGCCGCCGGGCGCTTCGGCGCCGACGAGAGCGTCGTCGCGATCATCACCGGCAACGGCATGAAGACCCTCGACGACCACCCGCCGAAGCAATGGCCCGCGAAGATCGCCTGCGAGCTCGACGCGATGCGCGCCGCGCTGGAGGAGCTCAAGCACGCCGACACGCTCGTCGACAGCGCGCGCCGCCAGCTCGGCATCTGAGCCGGCGCAGCCCAGTCGAGCCCACGCGCGGGCTGCGTAGGGGTATAAAGGGCGTGAGATGGCAACGCCGTTCGCATCGCCACAGGAGTTTCGGGAGGTGATGGACCGGGTGTTCCGGCTGATGAGCGAGGATCCCGAGATGGGCCCGCGGCTGCGCGAGGCCGACGTGCCGCGACGCTTCGAGTTCGACGACCTCGAGCTTGTGCTCAACATCAGGGCCGGCCGCGGCGAGGAGCGGGAGAACCTGCGCTGGATCTGGGGCGAGGAGGTGGAATGGTCGCCGAAGGTGCGCATGACGATGTCTTCGGAGACCGCCAACCGCTACTTCCAGGGCCGTGAAAACTTCGCCTACGCGGTCCTCCGGCGGAGGATCAAGACGAGCGGCGACCTGAAGGCAGCGCTGGAGCTGCTGCCGATCACCAAGCCCGTGCACGAGAAGTACCGCGCGCTCCTCAGCAGCGAGTACCCGCACCTGCTGGCCGCCTGAGACCCCGTCGCGGCCGTCGCGGAGCCCTCAGAAATGGGAAGCCCCCGCTGGGCGGGGGCTTCCGGTAGCTGGCGATAAGCGGGATTCTGTCGTGAGCAGCCATCCATCTAAGCGGCCTACCTGGACCTCGGCGGGCTACCTGCAAGCGGTCCCGTTTGGCCTTGCATCAGGTGGGGTTTGCCCGGCCGCCGCGTCGCCGCGGCGCCGGTGCGCTCTTGCCGCACCATTTCACCCTTGCCTGTGGGCCGTTCACGTGGGACGGCCCCATCGGCGGTTTGTTTCTGTGGCACTTTCCCGCGGGTTTCCCCGGGTCGATTCCTCGACCACCCTGCCCTTCGATGTCCCGACTTTCCTCAAGGACCGCATGCGGCCCCTGCGGCTGCTTGTCCAGCCATGAGAGCGTAGCTCGCCGGCGCCGGTCGCGCCGGTCGCGCCGGTCGCGCCGAGCGCGTCAGACCCGGCGCAGCAGACCGACCACGCGACCGAGCACCTTGACCTCCTTCGAGCGGATCGGCTCCATCGCCTCGTTCTCCGGCTGCAGGCGGACGTGGTCGGGCTCGCGGTAGAAGCGCTTCACGGTCGCCTCCTCGCCGAGCAGCGCCACCACGATCTCGCCGTCGTTGGCGGTGTCTTGCGGGTGCACCACCACGTAGTCGTCTTCGAGGATGCCGGCGTTCTTCATCGAGTCGCCCCGGATCCGCAGCAGGTACTCGCCGTCCTCGCCGCCGGCGATCTCGGGCACCGACACGTAGTCCTCGATGTTCTCCTCCGCCAGGATCGGCTGCCCGGCGGCGACCGCGCCGAGCACCGGCAGCGAGTCCGCGCGCACGATCCCGCGCACGCTGTCCACCGCCGTGCCCACCGCGCGGTCGAGCAGCTCGATCGCACGCGGCTTGGACGGGTCGCGCCGCAGCAGGCCGATCTTCTCGAGGTTGGACAGATGCGCGTGCACCGTCGAGGAGGAGGCCAGGCCCACCGCCTTGCCGATGTCGCGCACCGTCGGCGGGTAGCCGTACTTGGCGGAGTACTTGCGGATGAAGTCGAAGATCTCCTGCTGGCGCTTGGTCAGGTCCATCAGCGCTTGCCTCCCTGTGGGGACGGATAGAGGACGACGAACATATGTTCGCACTGTAGCGACGGCGGTGGACGGATGCAAGTCGTGGGTCCCGAACGCGGGCGGCGAGGCCGAGCCTGAGCCGAGCCCGAGCCCGAGCCCGAGCCCGAGCCCGAACCGGGGCTATACTCGCGCCTCTGCGCTCGTGGCGGAATTGGTAGACGCGCAAGGTTGAGGGCCTTGTCCTGTGTAAACAGGGTGGTGGTTCGAGTCCACTCGGGCGCACCAAAGTTTCCGGACTAAAACCACCACGCTCGAAAGAGCGTGGTGGTGGTGCTTCGCCCACCAGGGCCGTTTGTGGCTCTGGTGGGCGCTTTTCGTAGATGAAGACGCCGGCGGCGGCGCGTTCGCGGATGGCTTGGTCGATGGCTTCGGCCAGCTCCTTGCTGGCTTGGTCGGCGACGGCTCGCCGCAGATCGTCGCCAAGCAGCAGGTCGAAGGGCTCGGCCAGCTCGCCGGACACGTTGTAGTCGTCGTCGATCAGCAGCCGCCGGAAGAAGGCGAGGTTGAACTGGCGGCGCACGCTGTCGGGGGCTTCCCGGTAGGCGCTGGCGCAGTCGGCGATGCGATCGAGGGCGCGCTGGAGGTTGGTCTCGGCCTTCTGGAAGTCAGCTGGAGCAATCATAACGGGCGCACGGTGGTGCCGATGGCTGAGCGCCACGCCCTCCCTGGCGTGACGCTCGTGGCCGTGCCTGGGCTCAGACGACGTGTCCGACCGTCTGCACCATGCGGAAGGCCGCCGCCGTGGCGAAGATGAAGTCTTCGCCCATGCGGTGGATGAGGCCGATGCTGCACAGCGGCCTGACGATGGCTTCGGGGTCTATTGGGAGGGGAGCAATGAAGCTACGCCGACTATCCGCCACGACCTCGATCGTCGCGGCACTGGCCGCCATCGCGTTGGCCGTGCCTGCACCTGGCGGCGCGCAGCCCATCGCTCGGATCGCCTGTAGCCGTGACGTGCCAGCCGTCATCGGCGGCAAGCACAAGTGCCTTGGCGCCGGCGAGTACTGCTCGACACGTTACGAGCGGCAGTACGAACGCTACGGCTTCGTGTGCAGCACCAGCTACAACCCGCCCCGACTCAGGCGCAAGTAGCGACTCCCAGCACATCGACCCGGCCTCTGGCGCACACTGGCACTTGTGCGACCCGCCACTGGCGCTGATGGCCTCTGGACATAAGGGACGTTCGATGACATATGAATCCACTCCGACACAGCTCGCTTGCGATAGCGTCCGATCGTGGTTCGTGACAAGCATGACGACGGCCGAGGCGGGAATCTCCGGGAGCGCTTTTCGCTGCTCTCTATTGCTCAGAAAATAGCTGTCGGCACTCTCACGGCCGTACTCAGCGCAGCCATTATTGCTGGCCTCGGTCTTCAGGCATTCTCGGCAAGCCCAGGAGGCTCTACCACCACGGGCACGTCATCATCATCGGGCACAGCTTCGATCCTACCCGGCGGTGGCGAGGCGGCGACAACCCCATCAACCTCGGGCAACACGGTCGCAGCCACGTCGCACGAAGCGGGGGACAACCCCGACCCACCGGCACGGATTGCGAACAATTACGGCGGTGGCGGGGATAACACCACGCTCAACGCCACCGGACACCTTGTTCTTACGGACATCACTGAGACCAGCAGTGGTGCAATTGCCGGTCAGGCCATTTGGTCCGATGGCCTTCGAGGCTCAGGACCATTCGCCGGCACTATAAAAGGCAATAGCATATCGTTCACTAGCACGATCGGCTCGCCACGAGAATGCGCTGACCGCTGCACATCGATTACCTACACCGGCACGGTCAGCACCAACGGCGTTCTCGCCGGCACTTACGTCGCCTATCAGACGGACGGCAAACCAGAGCGAGGCGCCTGGGAACTTGCCCCTTCAACCGGCGAATGAGTCACATGCGTTAGATCGTTCTGGACCTTGGCGTTTATCAAAGGTCGCCATTGCCGCTTGTGCGACGCGCAGATGATTGGGACGAGTAGGGAGAACTCTACACTGACGAAGGCCTGGTCGCCCAAGTGCCCGTGATACTTGCGCAGCCGCCCCATGAGGGCGATCGCATCGTTGCCGCAGTGGCTGACGGCCTCTTGGATACTCGCGCGAGCGCGAAGCTTCGGTAGTTTCCAGTTCGGCTCGGCTGTGACTCGTTTCCAGTAGTTTTCGGCGGCCTTGTACAGTGTCAAAAAGCGGTCTGGTGAGTAGGTATTGCCCGCTTTGACGTATTCCCCGAAATAACCAAACGCCGGATCGGCCTGGCGCCACAGAGCGACCCAAAGCTGGATGACCTTAAAGAGCCTCGAGCGCCTCGACCGCTGGCGCTCCTGCAGGCGACTTGGCCGTCGGAGCCTGCACTGGGGAAGGCAGCGTGAGATTCGCACCGCCTACGGCAAAGGTCTCCCGATGGCGGCGATCGCCGTCGAGCGGACCGGAAAGCTTGGCGAAGCAGAGCCTCCTCGTCACAGAGCCCTCTACAGACCGAAGAGAGCTCTGTGACTTACCTCCGACTACTCGCTCACGTCGCGATGCTCACGTGGAACGCATTGAGGGGTACATAGATTCGCTCTTCTGTCCAAAGCGTTTTGTCCGGTGCGCATTTGTTGTCGACCGCAATCGCGATAAAGATCCCGGTAGCGTCGCCCGGGTATGTCTCGTCGGCGACTGGTCCACCGCTATCCCCTTTGTACCCCCCGCCGCACACTTGGTCCGTTTCTTCGATAGTGTATTCATGACCAATATTACCATAGCTGATTTTCGTCGAGACATCGACCGCTTGCTCAACCCCGCACTGGTACAAAGTCGTAATGCCCCAATGACACACTGCCTCGCCAACATATGGCGTAAAGTCCGCACCTTCCTGATGCGTTTCGTGGCCATTTTCCCAATCGTGCATCCAAGGACTCATGCCCTCGCCTCCGCAACCAGCGACGGGCGCGATGGCTGCGTCGTACCCGGTCCATGGCGCCAGCCCGCTTACCCAGGTGCCTAGTTCGCAGGCTGTGCCCGACGGCCACTCCTTGGTCGAAAAGGGTTCCGAGTAGAAAGTCGTCCCATAGGCGGCGCAGTGGGCGGCCGTCAAAAAGTACGGATTTCCTGACGAGTCACGCACCATAAATCCGACCGTGCATTCGGTTGTGCCATATCCAGGAATATGTTTCGTTATGAGCTGGCCGCCCTCCATCGGTGAGCAGAACTCTTCGGTTCTGCGCGACGTGCCGCAACTCTCGGCAGCATCCGTCGATCTGACCTTAGACGCAGGGAACGTCCGTCGGTGGGCATCATGGACGATGTGCCGTGCTACCTCCGTGCTCATGGCGACACTCGCAGTAGATCCGTAGACATGGATCGTCGCGTCGGCATTGTCGAACCACACTTGATCGCCCGCTTCGATGAGCTTGCCGATCGTATGAAAAGCTTCATGTTGCACGGTAAGGTTTTCGGCTGCTTGTGCTTGTGACACTTGCATTACTTCCGCTGCGGCCTTGGCAGCCGCCGGCGTGTTCCAGCTAGTTTCGGTTGATCCCGCCGTTGATGCACCCAAGGCGCTACTGGCTACGGCCAGCGTGGTCAGTGCAGTCGTGATTGCAGCTAGCAATCGTCGCATTCTACGTATCTCCCGTCTCTTTGTCAGTGACGCGTCGCCGTGACTCCCATGACATCGCTCGCTGGATCGCCAAGCAGACATCTCGTGGGGCGCCGTCGGGCGCCCTGAAAGCCGGCTCAGCATATATTGCAACGCGCACGATCCTTGGATCGGTTTATCGGACTACGGCGAATTGTTGGAACAAGCGCGAGTGTAGGCGAGGCGGGCTCCCGCGTCAACGGAGTCTCGCCCGATTTGCGCCCCGTTTTCTGCGCACGATGCGGGGGCCGACGGTGCTTTGCCGCAGGAGCATGGGCGTACCCAACCGCAGGCGGTGGTCGCGGGCGGCGCCGACCGGCACGGTCCCGCGTCGCTCTGTTAGAATCCGCTGCGTCACCGATCACGACGGCGAAGGACGGAGGACGTGGTGGTCAGAGAACAGATCGCGGGTCGACTTTGGCGCGGACTTGCTGTCCTAACATTTATTTCGTTGGCGATTGCGTCGGCGGCGTCTTCTGCCTCGGCGGCTCCGTTTAGTCTGTCGCTCAGCTTGACGGCGTCCGTGGCGCCCGGGGATGAGTTCGCGGGCACGACAACGCTTTCGAAACCGCCAAAAGGCGAACCGGCGCCAACCGGCACAGTGACCTTCGATGTTTATGGCCCCGGCGCAAGCATCTGTGACGGCAAGCCACTGTTCATCGAGGCGCGAGAGGTCGACTCGCAGACCAGGGCCGCTACATCGGGTGCCTTTCTTGCCAGCGAAGGCCAGGGCACTTACCATCTGACGGCGAGCTACAGCGGCGATGCAATATACCGTCCAGCTACAGTGAGTTGCGAAGCGGCGGGCTCATCGATTGACATGCCGGCCGTGCAGCTCACGATCACAAACGCGGCAGCCGTAGGAAGCTCGTTCCAGTACGGGTTCGAAATCTTGGACACAGCGACCCTCACCGGTGCCCCTGTGGGTCTAGCGGCACCCACCGGCACGATCACGTTCAGCCTGTTCGGGCCAGTTGGCTATCCCTACGCATACGGCCCGGAAAGCTGTGGTGGCAACCCCGCAGCCACATACACGGAGCCCATCGCCGAAAGTGCGGCGAGCACGCCACCGTTCCTGCCGCCGCGGAGCGAAGAAAAGGTCTACCTCTACACAGCGCGCTACAGCGGCGATCAGCGCTACGCATCTGCGACTAGCGAATGCGACGCTCCGGGTTCCACGGTGCATGTACCACTCGTAGCCGACGGGAGCCCGGAAACTCGCGGGAACCCGGAAATCGAAGTCCCGCCGGCGCGTGGCGGGAGTCAGCCTTTGGCGCGGGTCGTAGGGCTGCATCTGACGCCCAACGCCTTTGCAACAACTGGCAACCACGCGGGCACAACCATCGGCTACACCCTGTCTGCCCCCGCGGCCGTCACGATCACGTTCAGCCGCGCGATGCATGGCTTGCTCGTACGCAGCCGATGCATCGCGGACACTGACGCCGCGCGAGAACGCTTTGTTCGACTTTATGGTAGCGGAGCCTGGAAGGAGCTCCGCTCCGCGACGTGCACGTTCTACGCTCATGTGGGGGGCATCACGAAGGCGGGCACGACCGGAGCCGACAGCTTCCGCTTCGCCGGCCGAGTCGGAGGGCGCCTGCTCCCCGCCGGCGTCTACCGGGCGACCGCCGCCGTGACGGCATCGCTCTGGCGGATAGACGCAGCGCCCTCCAGTGCTGTGTTCAAAGTCATGGCCTCGCCGCGCTAGAACTGCGCTCCGCGCAGTCATAGCGCGAACAGCTTGCTAGCGATGTCGTAAGAGTAGACGTACATCGTCACCGGCCCGATCTGGTGTATGGCCAAGGGCTTGCCGAGGTCCGGCGTTGGCGAGGACGGAACGGCGGGGTAGGTCGTGTCTGACAGCAGGAACGTGCGTGTGTGCGGGCGAGGCGTATACCACGACGTGATCAGATGCAGTTCGAAGCCGCAGAGATGCTGGTTCCCGTCGCAGTCATCCACCGGGAAGACCCTGAGCCGCATGTGCGTGCTCCACGTGATCGGCGCGGCGTCCCAGTAGCCAGCGTAGCCGACGGTGAGGTGTTCGTGGCGGGCGATCTGCGCGATCGTGTTGATGATTTGATCGTTCGGGGATGCCGGAGGCGTGATGCGGTTTTGCGCGAGCGACAACCAGCCTGCGAAGGCATAGACGACGACACCAGCGGTCACAATCGCCCGCGTGACGACGCCTGTCCCTAGTAGCGGCACTAGCGCCGCGGCGGCATAGATGACGCCGGCCAGATATCTGCTCGAGCCGAGGTCTTCCGGAGCGTCGCTGAAGATGAACGCGATCGAGAGCAGCACGGCGGAGGCCGTCCAATAGAGCACCCACGCCAGCCGTGCGCCCTCCCTCGCAGTCGTGCGCCGCTGTGAAGCCCGAGCTGCCAGGGCAATGCCCAGTTCGGACCGACAGATCCGCGGAATGATCAGGACCGCACCTAGCGTCAACGCGGCACATGCGAAGGCAAGGACGGCCGAAAAGCCTACAGACAAGCCGAAGAAGTTGCCGTTGCCGAGTACCGCAAGCGACTCCCACCAAAGCTTGAAGTTGCCGCCCACGCTTTCGGCACCCACGAGCAAGCTCGTTCTCGGATCGGTGGCCGCATTGACGTTGGCGTGGTGCATGGCTAAGGCGACGCCGTGCCCGACAAGCAGGCCGACCACACAGGCCACCAGCGCAAAACCTGCCGCTCGGGCACTGCGACGGCTCGGATAGAAGCTACAGGTAGCCGTGACCGCAAGCAGTAGCGGCGCAGCTCCCGACAAACTCACCAGACTGTCCGAAGCGCCGTTAGCGCCGACGACAACGCCAACCCCGACTGCGAGTAGGCCGAGCATCGCCGCGGACACCGTCTCAGCTCGGTCCTCGACTAGCACCAAGAACGCGCCAATCACTGCGAGCGTAAACCACGTCGGCGCGTGGTCGTTGAGGGTCAGCATCAACGCGAGCATGCTGGGCCCCGCGCACACCATGATCGCTAGCGACATCGCGCCGGCCCAACGGCCATATACACGCCAAGCGCCCCAAGCGACCAGAGCTGCAGACAACAGTGCCAGCAGATACGGTGCTCCCTCCCAGATCTGTCGGTGAAGCGGCATCCAACGTGTACCGAGCTCGAAGAGAAGCGTCGAGAACCACGGAACGTGTCCAAGGGTCACGATCGAATGCGGCCCGCGACCGTCGAACAGTTCCCCGATTACAGGCGCCGACGCCGAGTCAGCGCTCAGGTAGGTGGTGGCGAGCAGCGTGCGTAGTCGCACGACCAGCGTGACCAAGTACATCGCCACAACCACTATCGGGAGCAGCCAGACAGCCCGGAGAGTAGCGGGGCGCTGCAAGCGCGACCTCCAAGCCGCTGATCGCGATAGCGTGGCGCCCGGCACGGCGGTAGCATAGCTTTCGCGCATGCCGTCTGGTTGATCGGATCGTTCTGCAGAGCCGGCCGTGCAGCCAGACACGCGGCGGACAACTCCACTCGCGGCAATCGTAACGATCTGTCCGAGACCAGTGCCCTATCTGGCGCCTACAGGCACCTTCCCGACGGCGAGCTCGCGATCCTGCCCGGCCACGGCCACTACATCCTGCCGACCGCAGTTCAGACGACTGTCGAGTTCTTCGCACGCCGGCTCGCGGCACAATCTTGACTGCCACAGCGAGCGGCGATGTCCACGATTCACGTCACCATCCAAAGCCGGCTGTCGCCCGAGCGAGTGCTCGCAGCCGCCTACGACTTCTCAGCTCGCCGTACAGAGATCTTCCCCGCCGTCTCTACCCCGCACTTCGAGGTCCACGAACTCGGCGGAACCCCAGCCGATGTCACCGAGGGCACACCAGTCGGCGTCGGCATCAAACTGGGAGCGCTGCCGCTATGACTGGTCACAGCCCGGTTCCGTCAAGGCGCTCGTCACCGACTCCAACGTCTACCAACCAGCGAGCAGCAGCTGGGAGCTCCGAGCCACACCGCTCGAGAAGGGCAGCAGGATCGAGATGATCTGGATCCGCGAATTCACTCACAACGCGCGCGGGAGGATCTTCGGGACCCTGTTCAGGCTCATCGGGAGGCCCATTTTCACCCGCGAGGCGAGGCGCATGGTCAGAAACCTCGAACGCCTGGAGGCGGCCACCGCCTAGCGCTCGCCCGTGGTGCGCTCGAGAACGACGACTCAATCGGAGCCGGGAAAGATCTCAATCCTCGCCTCAGTGAATCTCGCCACAGAGTAGCCCCAGCCGTCGCCGATGAACGCGGAAATGCCCGATTGGCCGGGCAAGCGGGCGATGGCCGTCCTATCCTTGTCGTGGTGGCCAGGGACGATCCTGGCTTTGTGATCACCGTCTTTCTCGGAGCTGGCATGCGAGCGGACTACGACAGCAGCGCGAACGCCATCTCGATTGCGATCACCGATGCGCCGAGCGCCGAGCGCGGCGATGAGGTGCATCCACGGGCCGTCGTGGCTCTCGCGGCGGGCAAGCCCGTCGAGGTCCAGCTGCTGTATCCGGACATAGGGATCTCCGAGCCGCTCGCCGCCGTGGCCGAGCGCTACGAACTTGACCGCGAAGCCCTGGAGGCAGCTGCGCGGTCCGCACTTGCTGCTCCTAACCGGGTCGTGTCGGTCGAAGTCGCCTCCGGGTCGACAGCATAGGCAGGGCTGCTCCTGCTTGAGCTGAGCAGAAGCCAGAAAGCCCGTCGGTCCGCTGCCCTGGCTGCGGTGGGTGGTGCCGGCGATCGCCAGCCCAGCGCCCCTCCCGCAGCAGGGCGTCTATGCCGCTTGCGGGTCGACCGCCAGGCCCGGCATCTCCAGCCCCAGGCGCGAGCCTTCCTCCACGTCCGAGGCAGCGTGCGTCGATGCCTGCAGCGCCGCCTCGAGCGAAGCCTCGATGTCGCTCAAAGTGCTGGGGTTGCGTCTGCTCAACAGGAACAGCCAGGTTCCGCCGGTGAGCATGTAGACGAGGAAGATAGCCGGGAAGAAGTCCACCGGCGAGGGTGGCAGCGGGTAGAACAGGCCGACGGCCGGCACCATCAGCAGCAGGAAGCCGGCCACCGCCACGACGATGTTGCTGCGCTTGAGTTCACCCAGCTTGCGCAGGTACACGGGCGCGGCGACGACCGTCATGAAATAGGAGAACAGGAAGCCCGTGGCCGCCAGCGTGCCGGCGTCGTCGAACATCGTCAGGACGCTGCCGCCCAGCCCGTGCCAGACGAACACCTCGGCCATCAGCAGCGCGTAGTACAGCGCGATGCAGGTGTGGGGCGTCAGATTCGTGGCGTGTGTGCCGTGCAGCCTCTTGTGGACGAAGCCGTGCTTGCCCAGCGGCATCAGGATGCGGCTGCCGGAGTTGACGCAGGACAGCGTGAGCGCGAAGAAGCTCACCATTCCGCCGAGCGACACGGGCACCTTGAAGAAGCTCACGTGATAGGCACCCGCCAGGGTCTGCAGCGGTGCCGCCAGCGAGGCCAGTTCGAGGTGCGAGCGGGCGGCGCCGAGCGCCTCGACGTAACACATCACGACCATGAAGAGGCCGGTGAGCACCAGGCTCCACACCACGGCCTTGGGAACGTTCTTGAGCGGGCTGCGCGCCTCGCCGCCCATCGTCGATGCGGCCTCGAAGCCAACCAGCGAGAAAATGCACACCACCACCGAGAAGTCGAGGTCCTTGAGGCTGAAGCCGCTCAGCTTGATCTGGTCGGAATCGATCGGCGAGCCGTGCTTGAACAGGATGAAGCAGGACAAAGCCAGAATGCAGGCCACCGACAGGCCCTCGAGCACGAGCGTCAAGATCGCTGACAGGCGCACGTCCTTGAAGGCGATCCCGAAGCCCACCGCGGCGCTGATCACGAACAGCAGGAACGGCGACACGGTCCCGTGCACGCCCAGCCCCTGCAGGAACTGCTCGCTCATGAGCGTGAAGCCGCAGAGGCCGGCGGTCCCGATGAAGAAGTAGCACCAGGCGAGGGACCAGCCGGTCATCACGCCACTGGCTGCGCCGAGGCCCTTGGCGACGTACGCGTACATCGACCCCGTGGTCGTGGACCGCTTGGCGAACTGGTTCAGACCAAACGCCGTGAACATCAGCATCACGGTGGCGAAGGCGTAGGAGAACCAGGTCGCGTCGCCGGCGATCGAGAACGCCAGCGGGATGATCAGCACGGCGGTCATCGTCGGCGAGATCAGGGCCACGGACTGGGCCAGCAGCTGTGGGAAGCCGAGTGCGTTGGTGCGGAGCTTGGGGCCTGTTGCTGCCCGCGGCTCGGTGGTCGTCGTCATCGGTGCACGTCGCCTTTCGCGTCGTCAGGTTTGGATGGGGCACACAAGGCCGTCCGATCGGCGCAAGCGCCCGGTCCTCTGGCCTGTGGCCGGGACGATGACCTAGGCCCGGCGGGACATCACTGGCCCTGAGGACAGACTTTGGAAACCACGCTAGGCCAATTGGCCAAACTTGGAAACTTCTATGCGCCCATCGGAAAACCCCCGCCTGGGGCGGGCTTCGCGACTCACCCAGGGGGAGCTGCGCTCAGACCTCGGCGAGGATCGATTCCAGCGTGGCGCGGTCGGCGCTCTCGAGCGGGAGCAGCGGCAGCCTGGGGTCGCCGGCCGGCTCACCGAGGACCTCGAGCCCGGTCTTGACCGCCGGCGGCAACCCCTTGGCGACGATGAAGCTGAGCAGCGGCAGAAGCTCCTCGTAGATCGCCGCGGCCTTCTCCGTCTCGCCGGCGGCGAACGACTCGTACAGCGCGATCACGGGCTCCGGCTTCAGGCACGGAGCGGCCGTGCACCAGCCGCTGGCGCCGGACTGCAGCGCCTTGAGCACCAGCGGGTTGGAGCCGTTGAAGAACGGCAGCGCGCCGCTCGACAGCTCTCTCAGGTCGAGCATCCGCTGGATGTCGCCGGTCGACTCCTTCACGTACTCGACGTTCTCGACCGTCTCGAACAGGTGGTTCAGCAGCGGCGGCTTCATGTCGATCCCGGAGGTGGCAGGGTTGTTGTAGGCGACGATCGGGATCGAGATGGCGTCGCTGATCGCGGTGAAGTGCTGCGTGATCTCGCGGTCGCTGAGCGGCCAGTAGGAGACGGGGATCACCATCACCGCATCGGCCCCGGCGCGCTCGGCGTACTGCGCCCGCTCGACCGCGCCGGCCGTTGTGAGGTCCGAGGAGCCGACCACCACCGGCACGCGCCCGCCCACGGCCTTCACGGTGGTGTCGACGACGACCTTCCACTCCTCCAGGCTGAGGTAGGCGGACTCGCCGGTGCTGCCCAGCGGCGCGATTGCGTGGGACCCGGCGGCGAGAAGGCTGTCCACCAGCCCAGCCAGGCGCTCGCTGTCGATTCCGGTCTGGGTGAACGGCGTGATCGGGTAGGCGATGATGCCGTGGATCGGCGGGACGTCAGACACGCGAGGCTCCTCTCAGATTGCTGTTTCGCTCCACCGCAGCAGCGGCAAGGCCTCGGTCGCCGATCCGCTCCAGGTCTCTGCCGTACTGCTCCAGGCACTCCGCGTGCAGCGCCAGCAGCTCGGCGTCGAGCGACTGGACCGCCTCATCGACGTTGGCGATGCCGTCGTTGCGCCACTCCAGCGCCTTCAGCGCAAGCGCGGCGCCGGGCAGGCCCTGCGCCGCGTACCAGCGGGCCGAGGCGTCGTTCAGGCCGATCCGTCCGGTCGCCAGGGTGTAGAGGAAGCGGACCGGGAACAGGATCGCCTTGGTGGCAGCCCGCACCCCGTCGGCGAGGAGCGCGTCGGCGTCTGCGAGCTGCTCCAGGTACTCGTCGGTGAACTTGCCCAGCATGTGCTCGGCGCTCATCAGCACCAGGTCGCGGTGTGAGGGGCGCACGCTGGGCTCGCGCCGGTCCGAGCCCCTCAGCAGGCGGCCCGACGCCAGCAGGTCCAAGCGGTCGACCGGTCCCAGCCGGCAGTGATCGCCGCTGCCGCTGCGGACCGCCGACCAGTCCCCCCAGAACAGCGACAGGCGCGCCGCCAGCGGGCTGCTCGCCTTGGCGACCACGAGGCTCCGGACCTGCTCGATCTGCTGCGCCGTGCCAGGCCCGGTGCTGGCGAGGATGATCGCCACGTCGACGTCGCTGACGAGCGGCGCGAAGCCGCCGTGGGCCAAGCTGCCGAGCGTGAAGATCGCTTCGATCCGATCGCCGAACACGGCCTCGGCTGCCTGTACTGTGTCATCGACGACCTGTTCTGCGGTTGCGGTGCTCATGTCGGGCTGGCTGCTCCTCCGGGTCTCATGGATCGGTTGACAAGCTATGTTGTCGATCGGCAAACTACCAGTCCGCGGGAGGAATGTCGAGAGCCATGGATTCCAAAGTCAGCGATCCAAATCCGGCCGACGCCGCCGTCGATCTCCTGGACGACGACGAGCGCGTCGCCGCGTTCATCCGCACCTACAGGCTGCGCCGCAACCTCACGCTGGCGCAGCTGTCGGAGATGTCCGGGATCTCGATCGGGCATCTGTCGCGGCTGGAGAACGGCTCGCGGACCCCGACCGTGCGGCTGCTGCTGCAGCTGGCGCGGGCGCTCGGCGTGTCGCTCGGCGCGCTGGTCGGAGAGGCTCCGGAGCAGAGCACCGTGTACGTGTCGCGCGAGCAGGGCCGCCACACGATCGAGGCCGGCGACACCTCGCTGCAGTCGCTGTCGGACCCGGCGCTGCGCTGGCTGCAAGCGGTCGAGCTGCACCTGCTGCCCGGCCGGGTCGGCGAGCCCTCCGCCCACGCCGGCGAGGAGTGGATCTATGTGCTTGAGGGAGCGGTGGACGTGCTCGTGAACGGCAGCACGTCCGGGCTGACCGAGGGAGACGCGGTCCACTTCCGTGCCGACATCCCGCATTCGATCCGCAACCCCGGCTCGGAGAGCGCCACGGTCCTGGTGGTCAACGCGCTCGAAGCCCCGGCGCTGCACCTGAGCAACTGACCGGCTTGGAACTGCCTCGATGACACGTGTTGCGGTCGTCCAGGCGGCATCGGCCCCGTTCGATCCCGCTGCCACGATCGCGAAGGCCGACTCGCTGCTGGCGTCGGTGGCGGCGGGCGGGGCGGAGCTGGCGGTGTTCCCCGAGGCGTTCGTGGGCTGCTACCCGAAGGGCAGCGGCTTCGGCGCAGTCGTGGGGCGCCGCACAGGCGAGGGGCGCGATCTCTACCGCCGCTACTTCGAGGCGAGCGTCGCGCTCGACGGCCCGGAGGTCGCACAGCTGCGCGATGCCTCTGCGCGTCACGGGGTGTTCGTCGTCGTCGGCGTGATCGAGCGGCTCGGCGCGACGCTCTACTGCACGGTGCTGATGATCGACCCGTCGGCCGGGCTGCTCGGAATCCACCGCAAGCTGATGCCGACCGGGACCGAGCGGCTGATCTGGGGCTTCGGCGACGGCTCGACGATCGGAACCGTGGAGAGTCCCGCCGGCCGCCTGGGCGCCGTGATCTGCTGGGAGAACTACATGCCGGCGCTGCGCCAGGCGATGTACGCCCAGGGCATCGAGCTGTACTGCGCCCCGACCGCCGACGACCGCCCGACGTGGGTGCCCTCGATGCAGCACATCGCGCTGGAGGGCCGCGTGTTCGTGCTCACCGCCTGCCAGGCGATCCGCGTCGGCGACTACCCCGACTGGTACGTCGAGCAGTTGGGGGAGGACCCCGGCGCCCATCTGATGCGCGGTGGCAGCGCCATCGTCGCCCCGGACGGATCGGTGCTGGCGGGACCGGTCTTCGACGAGGAGACGATCCTGTACGCCGAGATCGACCTCGCCGACATCGCCCGTGGACACCTGGACATGGACGCGGTCGGGCACTACAGCCGCCCCGACATCTTCGAGCTCCGCGTCGACACGCGCCGGCGATCACCCGTAGCGTTCGACGATCGCCGGCCGGCTTCGCAAACCGCGCTGCGCCACGTGGACGCCGAGGCGCAGTGACGCGGACCGCGGTCGCGATCAGGCACGTCGAGTTCGAGGACCTCGGGCTGCTGGCGCCGCTGCTCGCCGAGCACGGGTTCGAGACCTCCTACCTCGACGCGCCAGCCGCCGACGGCCGATGGTCGCGCGCCGATGATGCCGAGCTGCTCGTCGTCCTCGGCGGTCCGATAGGCGTCGCGGACGTGGACGCCTACCCGTTCCTGCAGGTGGAGCTCGAGATCATCCGCCGCCGCCTCGCCGCCGACCGGCCGACCCTCGGCATCTGCCTCGGTGCGCAGCTGCTGGCCGTCGCCTGCGGCGGCAGCGTGCGAGCGGGCACCGCGGCCGAGATCGGATACGGGCCCGTGACCCTGACGGACGCGGGGCGCGGCTCGCTGCTGCAGGCGCTCGAGGACGTTCCCGTTCTCCACTGGCACGGTGACGTGATCTGCCCGCCGCGGGGTCTGGCGCCGCTCGCCTTCACGCCCCACTGCGAGACGCAGGCGTTCGCGCGCGGGCCGAACGTGCTCGCGCTGCAGTTCCATCTCGAGGCCGACGACGCGTCGCTGGAGCGCTGGCTGGTCGGCCATGCCTACGAGCTCGCCGCGCGCGGCATCGACGTCAACCGCCTCCGCGAGCACGCCGGCACGTACGGCCCCCAACTCGCAGCGAGCGCCACACACATCTTCTCGGCCTGGCTGGCCGGGCTGAGCCCGGCCACCGCGGTCGATGCCCAGCAGGTCGATCGCGACCAGCCAGCCAGCGTCGACCGGTGAACGGGGTCCAGTCGGGAGGCCTCGCGCGCGTCGAATCGCTCACAACACTCGCTGGCGTGCCTGCCAACGGCGGGGCTTGAGCATTCAAGCGCAGCCTAGCTGCCTGCGCGCCGCGGTGTGCATACGACTGATACTCGCGACGCTACGCACCAGCCCGTAGGTTTTGTCTCTTGTATCCGATGCTCCTGCGACGACGAGCGTGAACGGATAGGGTGCCCCCGGTCGCAGCTTTCGCTTCTTGGGCCTGGTCACGGACGCTACGTAGCACGCCGGTTCTTGCCGTGCAGTGAGTTGGCGTACCGGGCTGGTGTGCCCGTTGGCTTCGATCGCCGACTCCGCATGACCGATGGTAGTTTGCGCAAGCGCGCGGCTAAGCCGGAAGACGAGCTCATACAACGTTGCTTTGGCACCACGCCGGACGACGGCGAGGAACGGGCGACCATCGAACGCCAAGGCAGGCGTAGCGTTGACATCCCCCGTGGTCCACGTTCCAAGTGGTTCGAAGTTATTTGCACCCCACCGGCTAGACAACAGCACTTTGATCGTGCCGGTGACCGAGCGGGCGTAGGTGTGCGTGCCGCTGACCGTAAACACGGGTTCGCTGCTCCCCAGTTTGATCGTTCCAGCTGTCGGTTCTTCGCCATCACCCCATTCGATCTCCGCGCTGTATATGTTGGACGACGAGGTGAGTATGGACGTAAAGCCGAATAGCCCCGCATAGCTGAATTCCCCGACGACGCCTGTCCACGGCGTCCCGACCACGACTTCGATCGCGCGCGAGGAGGACGCGCCGACCAGCTGCGGCACCTTGCTGTAGACATGCAATTCTGCGGTGCCAATGGCCGCAAGCTTGTGATCCAGCCCGGTGCTGAGATCGTGGACCGTGTAAGAGAATGCATATGCGCCCGTGGCGGTATATACGTGGCTGGGGGCCGAGACCACATAGCAATCCCCCACGCTACCCGCTTCTACCTGCGCTGGCGCCGTGGTCCCATCTCCCCAGTCGACCGTCGCCGTGAAGTCGCTCACAGGCAGCGCGACGCTCGGCGGCTCGCCGTAGGTGAAGTATCCGGCTGGTGCCATGACAGATTGCCCCACTTCGAACCAATGGACCGGCGCCGGCAAGCTTGCCCCCTCGCCCACATCACATGGCCAGCTCGCTTCAGTCCATTCTGCCGAAGCTGCCCCTGGGAAAACAGCGATCATCCCTTGCCCAAACACAACGCCGGTCACCAGCGCGATAAATGTGAATCGCAATCGCCTCACGTGATAGCTCACCGAGCTGCCCGGCATATCAATGGAATCGCTGCGGTGCACGGTATAACTGAGGCTAGGTATCGAACAATCCGTGTCTCTGGCTATTGTCATCGCAGATGCGCACGCCGGCGTGCGCCATGGCGCTGGGTCGTTCCTGGGCCCGGACTCTGTCGATCCATGCTTCCGCGGCGGGATTGAGCGCTCCGACCGTCCGCATACCTGGGCAGGGTGGTGTCAGACGTCAAGGCCGTCGCTCGAGCACCGGGCCTGACGGTGGCCGTGCGAACGATTCGCTGGCATCTAGGGAACCAGTGCTCGCGCGGGGTTGAGGTCGACGAGGATGTCCTGCACGACCTGTTCGAGGGCGGCCGGCGCCTCGGCGGCGGTGGCGCGTAGGTTGGTCTTGACGCCGGCGAAGGCGAGCTCGGGGCGGATGTGCTCGAGCAGCTGGCGGTTTGCGCTGGCGCGCAGGTACTCCGAGGCCTCGATCAGATCGGACTGGCGCGACCAGCGCAGGATCGTGCGCAGGACCGCGAGCAGCTGCGGCCACTCACGATGGCTCGGCAGCCGCTCGGGCGCGAGGTCGAGCAGAGCCGCCCACGCGGACTTGTCAATCGTGTAACGCTGCTCACCGGAGATCCTGAACACGGAGATGGCACCGGCATCGGCGAGACCCGCGAGCGCGTCGTGGACGTTGCGCTTGGCGTAGGCGCTCGTGCGTGCGAGCGCGCCGGCAGTCATCTGCGGCGCGTGCACACAGAGCATGATCCGCACGACCTCGGCGCGGATGCCGACACCGAGCATCGCCCGCAACCGGAAGTCAAAGTTGATCGGGCTCCTGAGGTTGGGCGCCTGGGACTTCCGGGACGGCTCCGCCGACGGACGCAACAGGCCTTGGGCAGCGAAGTCCGGGTCGGCATGTTCGACGGGCGCGCCGCCGTCGAACACGGGTTCCAGGTCGCGTGGCGCCTGAGGACGTTCGCTGCTGCGCAGGCGCGCGCGGGGACGGCGGCGCCCGAGCCAGGAGATCATCGCAGCGACGAGCGCACGATCGGCCTCGTCGATGCACGTGGCGCGAAGCCGCCGGACACTTAGGAGACCCTCGTTGTGCAAGGTCCAGTCCAGCAGCTCGTCGAACAGCCGTGGGTCCGCGCGCGCGATCTCCAGGGTGAACACCAGTAGGGCCTCGGGGTCTTGCGCCCAGGGGCTTTCGCGGTGCGCGGGGGCGGATACGCCCATCTGCGCCCACTCCTCCCAGACGAAGTCGAGCAGCTGCGTGCTGAGCCTGTCGCTAAATGCAGTCAGATCCACAACTGGCCCCGAGATGAGTGAGGAGTTCCAGCAGTTCGGTGCGGTAGCCCTCCGACGGGTAGTGCTGGGCGCGCTGTAGAAACCCTTCCGGCAGCCCAAAGTCGAGCAGCGAAGCGGGGCCGGCGTTCAGCCAGTCCGGGAGCAGGCCAAAGTCCCGCGCGACGACCCGTGCCGCCGCAAGCAGGCCCGGTGGGAGCGGCTCGGCGGAGACGAACTCCCCGCCATTCAGGATTGCGAGCACGTCCGACATCACGGGTGGTGCGAGCGACCAGCCCAAGCGTCAGCAGCGCGGAGCCACCGACGACCACCAGGGTGTAGCGCTCCTCGCGCAGCGCGAGCTGCTCGCCCAGGGCGGCGAGGAGCGTACCGGCTTGTCCAGCGTCCAATGATGTGCTGGCAGACGTCTCACTTCGGGATGTTAGACATCTCGGGGCCCTTTTTCAAGCCCTGAACGAGGCAGCGTTCAATGGGCATGCGGCGCGAGGGTGGGATTCGGTCCGGCGCGAGCGTGCGGTATCTTGTCGAGGCCAGATGGAGTCCTGGCGGGCGCCTGCAGGAAGGGCGCCCGAACTGCCTGCCGCCGGTAAAGGGCTGATGGCTCCTTTCGCGAAAGACCACTCGAGCGCGAGAGGAGAGATCGACCGTAGTGCCGACCCTTCCCGACTGGGCGATCCAGGTTCTGCAGGTCGTGAGCATCCTGGTGCTCGCGCCGCTGGTGAGCGGGATCATCGCGCGGGCCGAGGCGATCATCCAGCAGCGCAGGGGGCCGCGCGTACTGCAGCCCTACTACGACATCCTCAAGCTGCTGCAGAAGGAGACCGTGCTGCCCGCCCCCGCCGGCCCGGTGTTCCGCGCGGCGCCGTACGTCAGCTTCGCCGCCTATGCGACCGTGCCGCTGCTGATCCCCGCCCTGACGACGTTCCCGCTGCCGCTCGGGTACATGGCGGACTTCTTCGGCGTCGGGCTGATCCTCGCGCTGGCGAGCTTCTCCGTGTCGGTCGCCGCGATCGACAGCGGCAGCCCCTACGCGCAGCTCGGCTCCAGCCGCCTGCGCTCGTTCGGCGCGTTCAACGAGCCGACCGTGATCTTCGTCACGTTTGTGCTGGCGCTGACCACGCACACCGACCTGCCGTACGCGTTCGGGGCGACGATCCGCTCGGCGACCGTCGAAGTGGTGCGGCCCAGCCACCTGCTGATGATCGCCGCGTTCTTCCTGCTCGTGCTGAACGAGACCGGTCGCATCCCGGTCGAGAACCACGGCGGCACATTGGAGTTCGGCCAGATCGAGGAGGGTCGCGTGGCCGAGCACTCCGGCCCCGGCCTCGCCTTCCTGCGCTGGGGCTCGAGCGTGAAGCAGCTGCTGCTCTTCACCATCTTCATGAACGTGCTGGTCGTGCCGTGGGGCATGGCCCCGAGCGGCGACCTCGGCTCGGTGCTGGTCGCGATCGGCCTGCTGCTCTGCAAGGCGCTGGCGGTCGGCGCGGCCGTCGTGATGATCGAGTCGAGCTTCGCCAAGCTGCGCCTCTACAAGATCCCCGAGTTCACGGTCGCGAGCTTCATGTTCGCCGTGCTCGCGGTCGTGATCTTCCTGTTCGAGCCGTCCTTCGGCGACCTGCACCTGACGGTGTTCGGGGCGGCCGCCACGATCACCGCCGTCGGGGTGCTGCTGCTGGAGTTCGGGATGCTGCGCTCCCAGGACGTGTGGGAGCAGCTGCGCCTGTACTCGCTGGGGTCGCTGGTCGTGGCGGCGCTCGCGATCACCACCGCCGCGACCGGTCACGGCGGCGGCTCGCTGTACGCGCTGGGGGCGGTGACGATCGCGCTAAAGGCGCTGCTGTTCCCGCTCGGCATCCGCTTCGTGCTGCGCCGGCTCGACGCCGAATCGCGCGTGCCGTCGACGATCGGCGCGGCGAGCGCGATCCTGATCGCGATCGCGCTGTGCTCGTTCGCGTTCATCGCGCTGCGCCCGATCCACATCGGCGCGGAGGCCGCGCTGCCGCTGTCGGCGCTGCCGGTCGCGGTCGGCGGGGTGCTGAGCGCGTTCCTGTTGATGGTGCTGCGCCCCTACGCCCCCTCGCAGCTGCTCGGGTTCCTCGTGCTGGAGAACGCGGTGTCGGTCGCGAGCCTGGTGATCGCGCCCGGCCTGCCGATCATCCTCGCGCTGCTGCTGCTGTTCGACGTGCTGATCGGCGTGCTCGTGTTCGTGGTGCTCGTGCAGTACCTGGCGGTCGAGCGCACCGCCGTGCGCACCGACGTGCTCAACAGGCTCACCGGATGAGCTGGGCGCTCTACACGATCCTCGCCGTCCCGCTCGTAGCCGTGCTGCTGACGCTGCTCGACGGCTGGCGCCTGGCGCGCGCCGCGACGCTGCTCTCGGGAGTCGCGGCGCTCGGGCTGGCGATCGCGATCGCGATCGACGTGGAGCACGGACGCGTACTCGACACCGCGGACGGGTGGCTGCGAGCGGACTCGCTCAGCGCCGTGTTCCTGCTCGCCACCGGGCTGCTGTACGCGATGGCGGCGGCGTTCTCGATCGGCTACCTCGGCGTGGAGGAGACGCGCCCCGGCTTCGCGCCGTTCGCCAGGCGCTACTTCGCGCTGCTGAACCTCTTCGGCTGGACGATGCTGCTCGTATCGCTCGCCTCCGACTTCGGCACGCTGTGGGTGGCAGTCGAGCTGACCACCATCGTCTCCGCGCTGCTGGTAGCGATCGACCGCACCGACGCCGCGCTCGAGGCGTCCTGGAAGTACGTGCTGATCGCCTCCAGCGGCCTCGGGATCGCGCTGCTCTCGATCATCCTCATGTACGCCACCGGCACGCACGTGCTCGGCTCCGCCTACATCCCCCGCTTCACCCGCTTCATCGCCCACGCCCACGGCCTCTCCCCCGACGCGGTGCGCCTGGCGTTCGTGCTCGCGCTCGTCGGCTTCGGCACCAAGGTCGGGTTCGTTCCCGTGCACACGTGGCTGCCGGACGCGCACAGCGAGGCGCCCGCGCCCGTCTCGGCGATGCTCTCGGGCTCGCTGCTGGCGGCTGCGTTCTACGCGATCCTGCGCTTCTTCCAGGTCGCGGTCGCAAACGGCGACCGCGCGTTCGCCGAGCACGCGCTGATCGTCTTCGGCGTGATCTCGCTGGTGGCGGCGAGCTTCTTCGTACTGCGCCAGGGCAACTTCAAGCGGCTGCTCGCGTACTCCTCGATCGAGCACATGGGCATCGTCGCGCTCGGCATCGGCTTCGGCGCGCCGCTGGCGGTCGCGGGCGCGCTGCTGCACGTGATCACCCACGCCTCCGCGAAGGGCCTCGCGTTCTTCGGCGCCGGCTCGCTGCTGCGCGGCTACGGCACCAAGGAGGTCGAGGGCGTCACCGACGCCGGCCGGCGGATGCCGTGGACCGGGCCGATGTTCATGGCCGCCGCGCTGGCGCTCGCGGGACTGCCGGTCTCGGGCGTGTTCCGCAGCGAGCTCGAGATCGTGCTCGGCGGCTTCGCCCGCCCCCAGTACGTCGGCGTGACGATCCTGCTCGTGTTCGTGAACCTCGCGTTCTTCGGGATCATCTGGCACGTGGGCCGCATGGTCCTGAGCCCCTCCGCGGGGCCGGGCGGGCCCTCGTCCGGCAGCGCTCCCCAGCCCACAGTCGGGGAGCGCAGCGCCTGGATGATCGTGGGCATGCTCGGCTGCCTGCTCGTCGTGATCGCGCTGGGGGTGCACCTGCCGGGGGATCTCTCGGCGCTGCTCGCCAATGCGGGCCACAGGCTGGCGGCGCCATGAGCTTCACCCAGCAGACCTTCGATCTCCCCGGCTGCGAGCAGCTCGGCGCCAGCCGCGAGCCGGCGCCGGCCGGCGAGGTCCGCCTGCGGGTCGCGCCGGACGCCTTCGCGCAGGTCGCCAGGGCGCTGCAGCAGGCTGGCGCCCGCTTCGTGAGCATGTTCGTGGCGCACACGCCCGAGCGCTCGCTGGCCGCCGCGTTCGCGCTGCGTGGAGAGCTGGTCGTGCTACGCGCGCGAGCCGCCGGGGACGCCGCGTTCGCGTCGCTCGGCGCCTGGTGGCCGGCGGCGCGATGGGCCGAGCGGGAGCTCGCCGAGCGCCACGGCGTCGCCTTCGCCGGCGCGCGCCAGGAAGGGCGCCTGACCGCCCCCGACGCCGACCTGATCGAGCGGCTCCTCAGCGGCCTCGACGTGTTCTCGATCCCCTACGGGCCGGTGCGCTCCGGCGTCTTCGAGGCGATCCAGTTCCACATCGAGACAGGTGGCGAGGACGTGCCGCGCATCCACACCCGCCCGTTCTTCAAGCACCGCGGCATGGAGGACCGTGCCGTCGGGCTCGCCCCCGACGTCGCCGTGCACGTCGCCGAGCGCGTGGCGGGCATCGCGAGCTGCGCCTATGCGAGTGCCTTCGCGCAAGGCGTCGAGCGCGCCCTCGGGGTGCAGGCGCCGCAGCGGGCGGAGCGCTGGCGGGCGGTGCACTGCGAGCTCGAGCGGATGGCCTGCCACCTGGACGTGATCGCAAAGGAGGCCGAGACGACCGCCCTGTATGTGGGGCAGGCGCGCTTTCAGATCCTCAAGGAGCAGATCATGCGCCTGCGCGCCAGGCTCGCCGGCAACCGCTTCGGCCGCGGCGCGATCGTCCCCGGCGGCGTGCGCGGCGAGGGGACGATGAACCTCGACGAGCTGCTGGCGGCGCTCGACTCCTTCGAGCGCGAGCTGCGCCGCGACCGGCGCATGTTCCTTGGCACCGCCTCGATGACCGATCGTCTGATCGGCGCCGGCCGGCTGCCCCGCGAGCTCGTCGAGGACTACGGCGCCGTGGGGCCGCTGGCGCGCGGGTCGGGGCTCTCGACGGACGCGCGCCACGAGCGTCCCTACGGCAACTACAGCCGCCTCGGCCTGCGGGTCGTGAGCGAGCGCGACGGCGACGCGATGGCGCGGGTGCGGGTCCGCTTCGGCGAGCTCTCGGAGTCGCTGCGCATCCTGCGACAGACGATCGACCACCTGCGCCGCCGCGACGGGGAGCTGCGCTGCGCGCTGCCCGCCGGCGGGGAGGGAGCGGCGTGCGGCTGGGTCGAGGCGCCCCAGGGGGAGCTGTTGATGTGGGTCGAGCTGCGCGGCGGCACGCTCGCGGGCCTGCACATCGCCTCGCCCTCGCTGCGCAACTGGGCGCTGTTCGACCACGCCTTCCCGAGCGACGTGCTGACCGATTTCGCGTTCATCGAGCACAGCTTCGGGCTGACCCCGGCGGGAGCCGATCGCTGATGCTCGAGTGGATCGAGCGCGGGCTCGGCCAGGGGCGCATCACCACCCGCTACCCGCGCCGGCCCGAGCGCGCGCCGGAGGGCTATCGCGGGTACGTCGAGGTGCTGGACGCACACGACCCGCCGCCTGGGTTGGAGGACGTCTGCCCGACCGGGGCGATCGCGCTCGCGGGACACCGGCGGTTGACGCTCGATCGCGCCAGCTGCATCCTCTGCGGCGAGTGCGTGCGACGGGCGCCGGAGCGCTTCGCGTTCGGCTCCGCCTACGAGACGGCCAGGCGCTCGCGCGCGGCGCTGTTCGTCGAGGAGGAGCAGCACGCGCAGGCCGGAGGCCCCCGCGGGGCATTGGGCGAGCAGGCCGCGATGCTGCGCCGCTCGATCCACGTCAGGCACATCGACTGCGGCTCGGACGGCTCGGAGGAGTGGGAGATCCAGGCGCTGTGGAACCCCTACTACGACATCCAGCGCCTCGGCTTCTTCCTCACCAACGCCCCGCGGCACGCCGACATCCTGCTCGTCACCGGGGGGGTCACCGCGCCGATGCGCGCACCGCTCGAGCGCACCTGGGACGTCATGCCCGCGCCGAAGGCGCTCGTCGCCGTCGGCACCGACGCGTGCTCGGGCGGGCTCGCCGCCGCCGGCGGGCTGGTCGCCGGCGGCGTCGACCAGGTGCTCGGCGTGGACGTGTACGTGCCCGGCTCGCCGCCGGCGCCGATCGCGATCATGCACGGGCTGCTGCTCGCGACCGGCCTGCTCGCCGAGACCGAGGCGGCGGCGTGACGCCGGTCTTCCAGACGGCGATGGCGGCGCTCGCGCTCGCGCCGCCGCTGGCGCTGATCGCGCGCGCGGAGTGGCTGCGGCGCGCCGCCGCGCTGTGCTCGGCGGCCGGCTGCGCGCTGCTGGTGATCGTGGGCCTCGACGCGGCGCTCGGCGGCGCCCACCCGGTGGTGAACCTCGGCGGGTGGCTGGGGTTCGGCCACTCGGCGCTGCGCGCGGACGGGCTCGCCGGGATCTTCCTCGCGCTCACCGGCCTGACCGGCGGCGCGGTCGCGCTCGCATACGCCGAGCTGCCGCCGGGAAGGTGGCTGACGACGCTCGGCGCCGCGCTCCTGCTGTTCGTCGCGGTCGCGATCGGCTCGGACAACGCCTTCCTGTTCTTCCTGGCGTGGGAGGCGATCACCGTCTGCGTGTACCTGATCGCGAGCGCCGGGCGCAGCCAGCAGGAGCTGCTCGCCGGCTATCTCACCGGCGGCCTCGCGAAGCTCGGCGGCGCCGCGCTGCTCGCCGCGTTCGCGCTGCTGCACGCCCATACGCACAGCTTCTCGCTGCCCGTGTGGGCGCATGCGACGCTGCCCGCCGGCACCCGCGGCGTGGTCTTCGCGCTGTTGCTCGCGTGCTTCGCCACGAAGGTCGGCGTGATCCCGCTGCAGGGCGGGCTGCCCGCCGGCTACGGCGCGGCGCCGCGGCTCGGCGCCGCGTCGCTGTCGGTCGCGCTGTGCGCCGGCTTCTACGGGCTGTGGCGCTTCGAGTTCCAGGTGCTGGGCCCGCTGCCGACGTGGTGCGGCGACGCGCTGCTGATCCTCGGCGCGATCACCGCCCTGGCCGGGATCACCTACGCCCTCACCCAGGACAACCTGCGGCGCTTCCTCGGCTACTCCACCGTCGAGCACGCCGGCGTCGCGCTGGTCGGCTTCGCCGTCGCGCTGCTCGGGCACGCCGCGCACATGCCGAAGCTGGCCGCCGCCGGGCTGCTCGCCGCCACCTTGCACGTGTGCGCGCACAACCTCGCGAAGACGCTCGCGCTGATCGGCGTCGACCGCGTGGAGCAGGCCACGGGCAAGCGCACGCTCGACCCGCTCGGCGGGCTCTCGCGGCTGCTGCCAGTCAGCGCGGTGGCGCTCGGCATCTCCTCGCTGACGCTGGCCGCGATCCCCCCGCTCGGGGGGTTCGTCAGCGAGTGGTTCACCTTCGAGGCGCTGCTGCAGGGCTTTCGCATGCCCACGCTGCTCTCGCGGCTGCTGTGCGCGCTGGCCGCCGCCGGCCTCGCGCTGACCGCTGGGCTGGGGCTGCTGGCGTTCGCCAAGTACTACAGCTTCATCTTCCTCGCCCGCGCGCGCGAGAAGCTCGGCGCAGTCAGCGAACCGGCGCGCTGGCCCGCCGGAGCCGTCGGCCTCGCCGCGATCCTGCTGTTCCTCGGCACCGTCGCGCCCTGGGAGGTCCACGCCCTCGGCTCCGGTCTCGAGGGCGTGCTCGGCTTCAACGCCGCGTCCACGACGCTGAGCCATCCGCTGGTGCTCGGCCCGGTGTTCAAGGAGTTCTCGGTGCTCGCGCCGACCTGGCTTTCGATCGTGCTGCCCGCCTACGCGCTGATCGCGCTGCTGATCGCGTTCGGCGCCGACCGCCGCCGCCGGGTCCGGCGCGCCCCGGTGTGGGTCACCGGCAGCGGCGCGGAGCTCGCGGCCGTCGAGTACCGGCCCTCGGCCTACTCCAACCCGATGCGCGTGATCCTGCGCGGCCCGCTCGGCTACCGCAGCCGCCTGCTGAGCGGGGGCGCCGCCGACGGGCAGATCCGCATGCTGCTCGACACGAGCGTGGTGGGGGCGGTCGAGCGCTTTCTGTACCAGCCCGCCACGGCGCTCGCGCTGGCGATCGCCGAACGGGTGCGGGCGTTCCAGTCCGGGCGCCTGTCCTCCTACCTGCTGTACATGCTCCTCGCCTTGATCCTGGCCCTGTCCCTCGTCCCCATATTGAGCTGATGTTCCAACAGATACTGCTTGCCTGGGATGGCTCCGATGTCGCGCTGCGCGCGTTCGACTTCGCCATCGACCTCACCCGCCGCTACCAGGGCGACCTCGTCGCCGTATCGATCGCCTACTCACCCGCGCACGCCGAGACCGACGCAGACCGCGAGGAGTCCAGCGAGGCCGCCCACCGCTACCTCGCGCAAACCTTCGAGGAGGTTCGGGATCGCGCAGAGCGCGCCGGCGTGAGCGTGCAGCACGCGATCGTCGAGGGCGACACCCCGACCGAGGCGCTCGTGGGCTACGCGCACGAGCACGGCTTCGACCTGATCGTCTGCGGGCACCACCACAGCCGCCGCGCCGGCCGGCTGCTGCTGCGCGGCGTCACCCTCGAGCTGGTGGAAGCGACGAACATCCCCGTGCTGGTGATCAGCGCCGACGAACCATGAGCGCCAGCGTCCGCGTGCGCGTGCGCGCCGCAACGGTCGATGCCGCGGCTTGACCGCCGGGAGCTCGGCGCGATCTTCGCGGGCGGCGCCGTCGGCGCCGCGGTGCGGGTGTGGATCGGCCGGCACTTCGCTCCCGCCGATGACAGCTGGCCATGGTCGACGTTCGCGATCAACCTCAGCGGATCGTTCGCGCTGGCGTACTTCGCCACGCGCCTGCAGGAGCGCCTGCCGCAGTCCACCTACCGCCGGCCGCTGCTCGGCACGGGGTTCTGCGGCGCCTACACCACGTTCTCGACGATGCAGGTGGAGGTCCTCGGGCTCGTCGAAGCGCACAGCTACGGCCTGGCCGTCGGCTACGCGCTCGGGAGCGTCGCGGCCGGCCTCGCCGCGATCTGGCTGGCCAGCGCGATCGTGCGCAGAACGCGGGTGATCGCGTGAGCGACTGGGTGTGGCTGGCGGTCGCGGCGGTCGGCGGCGCCGGCGCGATCGCCCGCTTCCTGCTGGACTCGCTGATCGCCGAGCGCGCCGGCCGCGACTTCCCCTACGGGACGTTCGCGATCAACGTCAGCGGAGCGCTCGTGCTCGGGATCTTGGCCGGGCTCGCGATCGAAGGGAACCTGATGGTGATCGCGGGCACCGCGACGATCGGCTCGTACACGACGTTCTCCACCTGGATGCTCGAGACGCATCGGCTCGCCGAGGACCGGGAGCTGCAACGCTCGACGCTCAACACGGCTCTGAGCCTGCTCGCAGGCTTCGCCGCGGCGCTCGTGGGACACACGATCGGGGCGCACGCGTGAACGCTCCCGCGCGCGGCAGCGGCGAAGACAGCCTCAAGCTCACCACCTACTTCGGCGAGCGCGACCGCACCCAGGAGGGGCTGCTGGCCGACGAGCTCCTGAGCATCTACGGCGCCAACCGCGTGCAGACGAGCATCCTGCTGCGCGGCGCCGAAGGCTTCGGGCGCCTTCACCACCTGCACAGCGACAGGCTGCTGTCGCTCTCCGAAGACCTGCCGGTCGTCTCGATCGCGGTCGACAGGCGCGCGCGGATCGAGTCGATGCTCGAGCCGATCCTGCAGATCAAGCGCAAGGGGCTGATCACGCTCGAGCGCGCACGGCTGCTCAGCGGGGAGATCGGCCACGCTCAGCTCCCGGAGGAGCTCGGCGAGGCGACCAAGCTGACGGTGTACGTCGGCCGCCAGGAGAAGGTCTACCGGACCACGGCGTTCGCTGCCATCACCGAGCTGCTGCATCGCCGCGGCATCGCGGGCGCGAGCGTGCTGCTCGGGGTGGACGGCACGAGCCGCGGCCGGCGCGTGCGCGCCAGGTTCTTCGCCCGCAACGCCGACGTGCCGGTGATGGTGATCGCGGTCGGGCCCGGTCCGAAGATCGCGCAGGTGCTGCCGGAGCTCGGCGGGCTGCTGCGCGAGCCGCTGATGACGCTGGAGCGGGTGCGTCTGTGCAAGCGCGACGGCGAGCTGCTGGCGACCCCGCACGAGCTGCCCGGCACCGACGAGCACGGCCTGGCGATGTGGCAGAAGCTGATGGTCTACACCTCGCACGCCGCGACCCACGAAGGGCACCCGCTGCACCACGCGCTCATCCGCCGCCTGCGCCAATCCGGCGCCGCGGGCGCGACCACCCTGCGCGGCATCTGGGGCTTCCACGGCGACCACGCCCCCCACGGCGACAGGTTCTTCCAGCTCACCAGGCACGTCCCCGTGCTCACGATCGCGATCGACACCCCCGAGCGCACGGCTCGCTCCTTCGAGATCGTCGACGAGCTCACCGCAGAGCACGGCCTCGTGACCAGCGAGATGGTGCCGGCGATGAGCGCCATGAGCGAGACCGAGCAACGCGGCGGCCTGGAGCTCGCCAGCCACGACTTCTAGCTGCTCGTTCGCGCCGCTGCCGGCGGGCGCTGCTCGCGCTCCTGCTCCTCGCCGCGCTGTCGGCGAGCGTCGTGGCGATCCTCCACCGCCGATCGCCGGGGTTTAGAGTCGATGGCCCAGCCCATCCGACACAAGCCACGCCGACCTGCGGCGAAAGGAGCGGACGATGAAGGTTCTCTGCGTGCTCTACGACGACCCCGTCGAGGGGCTCCCCGAGCGGTACGCCCGCGACTCGATCCCGCGGATCGCCTCCTATCCGGACGGCCAGAGCGCGCCGAGCCCGCAGGCGATCGACTTCACTCCCGGCGAGCTGCTCGGGAGCGTCTCGGGCGAGCTCGGCCTGCGCTCCTTCCTGGAGGGCGCCGGGCACACGCTGGTGGTCACCTCCGACAAGGACGGGCCCACGTCGGTGTTCGAGCGGGAGCTCCCCGACGCCGACGTGGTCATCTCCCAGCCGTTCTGGCCCGCCTACCTGACGGCGGAGCGGATCGCCAGGGCGCAGAAGCTCAAGCTCGCGATCACCGCCGGGATCGGCTCCGACCACGTCGACCTGCAGGCCGCCGCCGACGCCGGCATCACCGTCGCCGAGGTCACCTACTCCAACAGCATCAGCGTCTCCGAGCACGTCGTGATGATGATCCTCTCGCTGGTCCGCAACTACCTGCCCTCACACGAGTGGGTGCTGCGCGGCGGCTGGAACATCGCCGACTGCGTCGAGCGCTCCTACGACCTCGAGGGGATGGTCGTCGGCTCGGTCGCCGCGGGGCGCATCGGCGAGGCCGTTCTGAAGCGGCTGAAGCCCTTCGACCTCGAGCTGCACTACACCGACCCGCACCGCCTCCCGTCCGAGCGCGAGCGCGAGCTCGGGCTCACCTACCACCCCACCCCCGCCGAGATGGTCCCCCTCTGCGACGTGGTCACGATCAACGCGCCCCTCTACCCCGGCACCGAAGGGCTGTTCGACGACGCCCTGATCGCCACGATGAAGCGCGGCGCCTACCTCGTCAACACCGCCCGCGGCAAGATCTGTGAACGCGACGCGATCGTGCGGGCGCTCGAGAGCGGGCAGCTCGCCGGCTACGCGGGCGACGTCTGGTACCCCCAGCCCGCGCCCGCCGATCACCCCTGGCGGACGATGCCCTACCAGGGCATGACGCCGCACGTGTCCGGCACGTCGCTGTCCGCCCAGGCGCGCTACGCCGCCGGCACGCGCGAGATCCTTGAGTGCTGGCTGCAGGACAGGCCGATCCGAGAGGAGTACCTGATCGTCAGCGCCGGCCGGCTCGCCGGAGCCGGAGCCCACTCCTACGAGCTGTGACCCGGGCCTCGCCGGCAGCGCGCCGGCGCGGCGCCGCGCCGGTCTCTCGGTAGGGTTCGCACCCCAACGCGAGGAGGAGCGGTGAAGGTAGACCCGACGGGCGATGACATCAGGGGCCTGATGGAGGACGACGACGGCGGACCGGTCGTGATGCTCAACCTGCTGCGCTACAGCGGCGAGCAGGGGCGCGAGTCCTACCGCCGCTACGGCGAGGCCGCGGCGGCGTTCCTGGCCAAGGCCGGCGGGCGGGTGCTGTACGCCGGCGAGTGCGACGCCCAGCTCGCCGGCCCCGACGAGACGCCCGCATGGGAGACGCTGCTGCTGGTCGAGTACCCCAGCCGCACCGCCTTCGTGGAGATGGTGACGGACCCCGAGTACCAGAAGATCACGCCGCTGCGCTCGCAGGGCCTCGAGGCGGCCGTGCTCCATCCCACCCGGCCGTGGGCGAGCGCCCGCGCCCGAGGGAGCGCCCGCGCCTGAGAGCGCCCGCGCCTGAGCGAGCGCCCGCGCCCGAGGGAGCGCCGCTAGGGAACCTCCTCGCCGCGCTCGAGCGCGCCGATCCCGCTCCACATCAGCGCCATCGCCGCCCGCACCAGCTGCTCGCGCGCCACCTGCGGATGCGCCTGCCACCAGCGCACCGCGCCGTGCAGCGCCGCCTGCTGCAGCGCGAAGATCGCCTGGCCGACGTCGCTCGCGGGCTCGATCCCCGCGCGCCTCGCGTCCGGCGCGATCAGCTCGGCCAGCAGGCGGTTCGAGGCGGCGCGCTCGCGGCGGTGGTCCGCCGCCACCCGCGCCTCGATCGGTGCGTGCTCGGGAAACAGCAGCATCCACGCCGCCGGCTGGCGCTCGGCGAAGGCGAAGAACGCATCGATGCAGGCGCGCATGCGCTCCTGCATCGGCGCGTCGGCCACGATCCGCTCGCGCAGGTGCGCCAGCAGCGCAGCGTGCGTCTCCTTCAACAGGGCCCCGAACAGCGCGCGCTTGCTGGGGAAGTAGTCGTAGAGCACGCTGCGCGACACGCCCGCGGCGGCGCCGATGCGCCCCATCGAGGCCCCGTCGTAGCCGTGCCGGGCGAACTCCGCGAGCGCCGCGTCCACGATCAGCGCGCGGCGCTGCGCCGCCCGCAGCCTCCGGCGCGGCGCCGCGTCCGCCGCCGCGCGGCTCTCCTCGATCCTCATCCGTGTATCATCTCAAACCTAACCAACACCCCTGTCTGTTAGCTAGGAGAGGCATATGGCAGCTACTGAGGCACTGGTCTTCGACGCCATCCGCACCCCGCGCGGGAAGGGCAAGGTGAACGGCTCGCTGCACACCACCAAGCCCGTCGACCTGGTCGTGGGGCTGATGCACGAGACGCTCGTCCGCAACGAGAAACTCGACCCGCAGCGCGTCGAGGACGTGGTGCTCGGCTGCGTATCGCCGGTAGGCGACCAGGGCGCCGACATCGCCAAGACCGCCGCGATCAAGGCCGGGCTGCCGGACACCGTCGCCGGCGTGCAGGTCAACCGCTTCTGCGCCTCGGGCCTTGAGGCCGTCAACATCGCCGCCCAGAAGGTCGCCTCCGGCTGGGAGGACCTCGTCTTCGCCGGCGGCGTCGAGTCGATGTCGCGCGTGCCGATGGGCTCCGACGGCGGCGCCTGGGCGATGGACCCGGAGACCAACTACGACACCTACTTCGTGCCGCAGGGCGTCAGCGCCGACCTGATCGCCACGATCGAGCAGTTCAGCCGCGAGGACGTCGACGCCTACGCCGCGCGCTCGCAGGCGCGCGCCTGGAAGGCCCAGCAGGAGGGGCGCTTCGCTGACACCGTGATCGCGGTCAAGGACATCAACGAGAACGTCGTGCTCGACCACGACGAGTTCATCCGCCCCGGCACCACCGTGGAGACGCTCGGCGCGCTGAAGCCCTCGTTCGAGGCGATCGGCGAGATGGGAGGCTTCGACTCGGTGGCGCTGCAGAAGTACCACTGGGTGGAGAAGATCGAGCACGTGCACACGCCCGGCAACTCCTCCGGCATCGTCGACGGCGCCTCGCTGCTGACGATCGGCAACGAGCAGGCCGGCGCGGAGCTGGGGCTCGAGCCCAAGGCCCGCATCCTCGCCACCGCGCTCTCCGGCGCCGACCCCACGATCATGCTCACCGGCCCCGCGCCGGCCAGCCGCAAGGCGCTGGAGCGGGCCGGGCTGACCGTGGACGATCTCGACCTGGTCGAGATCAACGAGGCGTTCGCCGCCGTCGTGCTGCGCTTTGTCAGGGACATGGGCCTCGACATGGAGAAGGTCAACGTCAACGGCGGCGCGATCGCGATGGGCCACCCGCTGGGCGCCACCGGGGGCATGATCCTCGGCACGCTGATCGAGGAGCTGCACCGCACCGGCGGGCGCTACGGCCTCGCCACCCTGTGCGTCGGCGGCGGCATGGGGATCGCGACCGTAGTGGAGGCGATCTAGATGTCTCGGAGCGAGGCTCACGCGGGGCCGCCGGCCGCCACGATCAAATGGGAGCAGGACGAGGACGGGATCGTGCTGCTGACGCTGGACGACCCCAACCAGTCGGCCAATACCATGAACCGCGCCTACGCGGAGTCGATGGCCGCCACCGTCGAGCGCCTCGAGGCCGAGAAGGACTCGATCACCGGCGTCGTCATCACCTCGGCCAAGAACACCTTCTTCGCCGGCGGCGACCTCAATGACCTGAAGGCCGCCACCAAGGACGACGCGCCGCAGCTGGCGGAGATGGTGCGCGCCGGCAAGGCGCAGCTGCGCCGGCTGGAGACGCTCGACGTGCCCGTGTGCGCCGCCATCAACGGCGCCGCGCTCGGCGGGGGCCTGGAGATCTGCCTCGCCTGCCACCACCGCATCGCCGTCGATGACCCGAAGGTGCAGATGGGCTTCCCCGAGGTTCAGCTCGGCCTGCTCCCCGGCGCCGGCGGCGTGGTGCGCACGGTGCGCATGCTCGGCATCGCCGACGCGCTGTTGAAGCTGCTGATGCAGGGTCAGCGCCTGCGCCCCGCGCAGGCCAGGGAGGCGGGCATCCTCGATGAGGTCGTCGCCACCCGCGAGGAGCTGGTGCCGGCCGCCAAGGCGTGGGTGAAGCAGCGCGCCGCCGACGCCGCCGCCGCGGGCGAGCCGGTGGCGCAGCCGTGGGATGTGAAGGGCTACAAGATCCCAGGCGGCAGCCCCTCCAACCCCAAGCTCGCGCAGAACCTGCCGGCGTTCCCCGCCAACCTGCGCAAGCAGCTGAAGGGAGCCAACTACCCCGCGCCTCACCACATCATGGCGGCGGCGGTGGAGGGCGCGCAGGTGGACTTCGACGGCGCCATCGAGATCGAGGGCCGCTACTTCGTGGACCTGCTCACCGGGCAGGTTGCCAAGAACATGATCCAGGCCTTCTTCTTCGACATGCAGCGCGCCGGCGGCGAGCGCGGGCGCCCGGAGGGCCAGCCGGCGTTCGCCCCCAAGAAGGTGGTGGTGCTCGGCGCCGGCATGATGGGCGCCGCGATCGCCTACGTGTGCGCCAAAGCGGGCATGCAGGTGGTGCTCAAGGACGTCTCGCCGGAGGCCGCCGAGAACGGCAAGGGCTACTCGCGCAAGTTGCTCGAGAAGGCCGTCGCGCGCGGTCGCTCCACGCAGGAGCGGGCGGACGAGCTGCTGGCCCGCATCCATCCCAGCGCCGACGCCGCCGACGCCGACGGCGCCGAGCTGGTGATCGAGGCGGTGTTCGAGGACCCCAAAATCAAGGCGCAGGTGTTCGCCGAGATCGAGCCGCATCTCGCGCCGGGGGCGCTGCTGGGGTCGAACACCTCCACGCTGCCCATCACCGAGCTCGCCGAGGGCGTCTCGCGGCCCGAGGAGTTCATCGGCCTGCACTTCTTCTCGCCCGTCGAGAAGATGCCGCTGCTGGAGATCATCAAGGGCGAGAAGACGGGCGAGGAGACGCTCCACCGCGCGCTCGACTTCGCCAGGCTGATCAAGAAGACGCCGATCGTGGTCAACGACAGCCGCGGCTTCTTCACCAGCCGCGTGATCGGCACCTTCATCAACGAGGGCATCGCGATGCTGCTCGAGGGCGTGCCCGCGCCCACGATCGAGCAGGCCTCCTCCCAGGCCGGCTACCCTGCCCCCGTCCTGCAGCTCTCCGACGAGCTCAACCTGAAGCTGATGCGCAAGATCCGCACCGCCGCCAAGGAGGCAGCCGAGGGCAACTCCAGCGGCTGGGACGCCCACCCCTCCGAACAGGTCATCGACCGCATGCTCGACGAGTTCGACCGCCCCGGCCGGCTCGAGGGCCGCGGCTTCTACGAGTACGCCGAGGGCACAGGCAAGCGCGCCGGCCTGTGGCAAGGCCTGGCGGAGGCGTTCCCGCCCACCGCCGACCCCTCCTCGCTGCGCCTGGAGGACCTCGAGGAGCGGATGCTGTTCATCGAGGCGCTCGAGGCCGTCAAGTGCATCGAGGAGGGCGTGATCGAGTCGGTCGCCGACGCCAACGTCGGCTCGATCCTCGGCATCGGCTACCCCGGCTGGACCGGCGGCGTGCTCCAGTACGTCAACGCCTACCGTCACCCCGGCCAGCCCCAGGGTCCGGCATCGTTCGTGGCGCGCGCCAGAGAGCTCGCGGAGCGCTACGGCGAGCGCTTCGAGCCGCCGCCCTCGCTGGTGGAGAAGGCCGAGCGCGGCGAGCGCTACAGCGACGAGCAGGCCGCCCTGAGCGTCGCGTAGCCGCAGCGCCTGCTGGGGCGCCGAGCCTGGCCGCGGCCCCCGGTGAGCAACGCGCCTGGCCGCGGCGCCGTGGCGCTCACCACGCCTCGCCGGGGTCGCCCGCCGCCCCGCCGGAGACAGCGCCCGCCGCCCCGCCGGCGCGGCGGCGCCGCACCAGCAGCGCCAGCGCGATCGCCAGCGCCAGCGCGGCCACGCCCGCGAACGCGGCCAGCGGCGCCCAGTCTTCGTCGGGCACCCACACCAGCTCCCCGTGCACCGCCGCGGGCTGCGCGCCCACCCTGATCGGGACCGTCCAGTCGAACACCTTAGTGCGCTTGGAGCGGTTCTTCACCTGCGGCGGGATGCCGGGGAGCATCCAGTGGATGCGGTGGTCGTGCCACTCCAGCTGACCGCCCGTGCCCACCACCACCCAGTGCGGCGGCGCGGTGGGCGACGCCGACGGCGGCACGCTGATTCGCCCGAAGAAGGTCTGGTCGAGGTAGTAGGCGCGCGAGCGCGTGTTGAGCTCGGCCGTGCCGTTGGCCAGCACGCGCGCGTACGGTTCGTGCTGGTAGCCGTACACGGTCACCGTCTTGCCCGTGCGGTTGGTCAACAGCAGGCGGTCGACGTACTGGATCACCTCGATCCGCAGGCCCGGCTGCGCCGGCGTCACCGCCGTCACGTTCGAGCGGTAGTTGTAGCGGCTCACCTGCGTGCTGATCGGGTTCTCGCGTTCCTCCGCGGCGGCCGCGCCGGCGCGCGCGAGCGCCGCAGCGGGCAGTGCCAGCGCCGCCGCGAGGAGCGCGGCCACGACCACGCCTTTGGTCGGGGCACGACCGGGCAAGAGGCGCAACACTACCCGCAGCGCCTGCGCGCGTTTCGCAGCTCGACGCCGACGGGGCGAGCACACGACGCCTGCGGCTATTCTGAGGTTCGGCCGGGGATGAGCGCCACCCAGACCACACAGCCAGCTGAAGCCGGCCTCGCCAGCGAGGGCGAGCGGCGAGCGCTGGAGCTGGACGTCGCGGGCATGACCTGCGGCTCGTGCGCCGCCCGCGTGCAGCGGGCGCTGGCGCGCCAGCCGGGCGTCGCGGACGCGCTCGTCAACTACGCCACCGGGCGCGCCACCGTCGAGCTCGCCGACGGCGCGGTCGCGCTCGAGCAGCTGCGCGAGGCCGTGCGCGGCGCCGGCTACGAGGCCACCCCGACCGCCCCGAGCGCGACCGCGCAGGCGCACGCCTTCGAGCAGCTCGAGCACACCGAGCGGCGCGAGCAGCGCCGGCTGCTGTGGCGCATCGCGCTGGCGGCGCCGCTGGCCGCTGCCATCGCGGCGCTGCGCTACGCGGCGCCGCACGACGACACCGCGCGCTGGTGCAGCGCGGCGCTGGCGGTGCCGGTGCAGTTCTGGTGCGGGCTTCCGTTCCTGCGCTCCGCCTGGACGCGTGCGCGGGCTCGCGCCACCAACATGGACACGCTGATCGCGCTCAGCACGCTCGCGAGCTTCGGCTACTCCACCTACATGCTGCTGAGCGCCGACCGCGTGTACGAGCGCGGCGTGCCCGTCGGCAACTTCAACCTCCCGCTCGACTACGACATGGGCGCGATCATCATCGCCGCCCTGCTGATCGCGCGCTGGTGCGAGGCCAGGGCGCGCCAGAGCTCCGGGCGCGCCGTGCGCGAGCTCGCCGAGCTCGGCGCCGCGCAGGCGCGGCTGCTGGACCGCGACGACGCCGCCGCGCAGGAGCGCCTCGTGCCCGTCGAGCAGCTCGAGCGCGGCTCCCTCTTCCGCGTGCGCCCCGGCGACCGCGTGCCGGTCGACGGCATCGTCGTCAGCGGCGCCTCGGCGGTGGACGAGTCGATGCTCACGGGCGAGTCGCTGCCCGTCGAGAAGGATGCCGGCGCGCTGCTCACCGGCGGCACGCTCAACGTCGACGGCGTCATGCAGGCCCGCGCCACCGCAGTCGGGGCGGACACCGCGCTCTCGCACCTGGTGGCGCTGGTGGAGCGCGCGCAGGCCTCCAAGCCGAGCATCCAGCGGGTCGCCGACCGCGCCGCGGGCGTGTTCGTGCCGGTCGTGCTCGTGCTCGCGGCGCTCACGCTGGCGGGCTGGCTCGCCACCGGCCAATCGCTCACGGGCATGTTCGCCTCGATGCACCTCGAGCGCGGCATGGACGCCACCATCTCGGTGCTGATCGTCGCCTGCCCCTGCGCGCTCGGCCTCGCGATCCCGATCGCGATCCTCGCGGGCACCGGGCGCGGCGCCCAGCTGGGCCTGCTGGTGAAGAGCGCCGACACGCTCGAGCGCAGCCAGCGGCTCGACACGATCGTGCTCGACAAGACCGGCACCGTCACCACCGGCGAGCTCTCGCTCGAGGAGATCTTCGCGCAGGCCGATCTGGACGAGCGCGCTTTGCTCGCGCTGGCCGCCGGCGCCGAGAGCGGCTCGGAGCACCCGGTGGCGCTCGCGATCGTGGCCGCCGCGCGCGCTCGTCGCCTCGCGCTCCCATCCGTCACCGGCTTTCGCGCCGTACCCGGACGGGGGGTCCGCGCGGAGCTCGCCGGCGCCGAGATCTGGGTCGGCCGCCCCAGGGCCGCGCCCGCGGGCCGGCTGCGCGACACGCTCGCGCGCTGGGAGGCCGCGGGACGCACCGCGGTGGTGGTCGAGCGCGGCGGGCGGGCCGCCGGCGCGATCGCGCTCGCCGACACGATCAAGCCCGAGGCGGCCGCCGCGGTCGCGGGCTTGCAGCGCATGGGCATCGCCGTGGAGCTGCTCACCGGCGACAACGCCCGCGCCGCGCGGGCCGTGGCCGCACGGGTCGGGATCGAGCGGGTGCGCGCCGAAGTCAGCCCCGCGGGCAAGCTCGAGGAGATCGCGCGGCTGCAACGCGAAGGTCGCGCCGTCGCGATGGTCGGCGACGGCGTCAACGACGCGGCCGCGCTCGCGCAGGCCGACCTGGGGATCGCGATGGGCACCGGCGTGGGCGCCGCCATCGAGGCCGCCGACATCAGCGTCGTCTCCGGCGACCTGCGCGGCGTGGCGCGCGCCCTGCGGCTCGCACGCGAGACCCACACGGTGATCATGCAGAACCTCGGCTGGGCCTTCGGCTACAACGCGATCGCGCTGCCGCTGGCGATGACCGGCCTGCTCAGCCCCGCGCTCGCCGCCGTCGCGATGGGCGTCTCGAGCATCACCGTGGTGCTCAACAGCCTGCGCCTGCGGCGCTTCGGGCGGCCCGGCAGGCCCACGCCGGTGCGCAGCCGCCGCCAGCGGCTGCTCGCGATCGCCGCCGCCGCGGCGCTGCCGGCGGCGCTGCTCGGAGGGCTGGTGCTGGCCGACCCCGACTCCTTCGCCGTGCCGCGCACCGCCTCCATCACGCTGCCCCAGCCGGCCGGCGAGACGCTCGAAGTGTACGCGCTGCCGCTGCGCCCCGGACAGGTCGACCTGCACCTCTACCTCGACCGCTCCAGCCCGGTGAGACCCACGTTCGCCTCGCTGTCGATGCGCGCGACCTCCGCCACCGGCCGTCGCGCAGCGGTCACCTTCTACGTCGCCGGACCCGGCCACGACATCGCCGAAGTCGACCTCTCGCGGGGTGTGTGGAGGTTCCAGCTGCGCGGCCGCGACGGCCACGGCCATCCCCTGCGCGGCTCGTTCGCCCTGCAGATCAACTGACTCGACCGTGGCGGGGGCCGGCGAGCACTCGAGATGCGAGCGAGGCGGTCGGCCGGCTGCGCTCAGCTCATCAGCTGCATCGCGGCGAGCATGTAGGCCATGCCGAGCGTCATCGCCAGCATCGAGAAGCGCAGGTCGCTGAAGCACACCAGCGGCTCCGCCGCGTCGAGCGCCACCGCACCGCCGGGCGTGATCGACGCGCCGCCGCCCCACAGCGTGCGGTGGTCGACCGAGCGCATGCGGTCTGTCACCCACAGGCCGCCCTGGAGCGCGAAGTAGGCCACCAGCAGCCACGTCAGCGGCGCCTGGAAGCCGGTGGGCGACCACATATAGGCCATCGCCCCCATGTCGATCGCCATCGTCAGCCACAGCACGTTCACCGGCCGGCGCTGCAGCGCCTCGTACAGCACCCAGGCGAGGATCGCCAGCGCCGCGTCCGCGAAGGCGATCTGCCAGAAGCCGGCCGGGATGCCGTAGGAGTCGAGCGACGCGGGCGCGTACATGAAGATCATGCCGAGCGCCATCGCCACGTGGCCGCTGTGCCACACGCGCCGCTGGCCGCTGGTCTGGGCGATGTGACGCGCGTGGATCGCCAGGATCGCGATGAACGCCAGCGTCCACAGCACCGCCAGCCACGACGGCAGGATGTCGGTGGCGCCGGGGACGGCGCTCATCTTCACGCCCCCCATGCTCATCGGCATGTGCGAGGAGCCGGCGGCGTGCGACATGCTCATACCGTTCATCGCGTGGCCCATCGGCGCCGACCGTACCAGTTCGCCGGGCCACGCGAAAGGCCGCCGTGCGGCCCGCGGTCCGAGCTCTGACGCAGCGCCGGCGGCCTCGCCGGCGACGCTGCCTTAGTATGCGGCGCCGTGCCACCGTCGCCGCGCAGCAACCCCGCCACCGCAGCCGGTCGCCCGCGGGGAGCCCGCGAGAGCCTCTCGTGGCTGCCGCGCCCCGCCGTCAGCGCCCGCGGCGTCCAGATCGCCCTCGGCGTCACCTGGGTGCTCGTCGGGCTCTTCCAGTTCAAGAGCTTCATGTACACGCACGGCCTGATCACCGAAGTGTTCGGCGAAGCGATGGAAAGACAGCCTGCGTGGATCGGCTCCTCGATGAAGACGATCGACGACTTCTACGGGCGCGACCTCACGCTGTGGAACACGCTCGCCGCGCAGGTCCAGCTCGCGATCGGCCTCGGCCTGATCGCCAGCCGCAAGACCGTCAAGCCGGCGCTGCTGGTCTCCTTCGGCTGGGCCTTCGCGGTGTGGTGGTTCGGCGAGGGCTTCGGCGGTCTCCTCTCCAACACGCTGCCGGCGCCGCTGATGGGCGCGCCCGGCGCGGTCATCCTCTACGCCGTGATCGGCGTGCTCGTGTGGCCCAGCGGGCGGCGCAGCGGGCGCTCGCCCGCCGGCATGGGCCCCCTCGGGGAGCGCGGCGCGCAGCTCGCCTGGGCCGGGCTGTGGCTGCTCAGCGCGTTCCTGTGGCTGGTCGACGTCAATCGCGCCCGGGAAGCCACCAGCGAGATGATCGAGGGCATGGCCGAAGGCTCGCCGCGCTGGCTGGCCAGGGTCCAGGACTGGGGCGTGCACCACGCGCAGGGCCACGGCACCACGATCGCGATCGTGCTCGCCGCGCTGTCGGTGGCGGTCGCGCTCGGCGTGTTCGCGCCCCGGCCGCTGCGCTGGGGCGCGCTCGCGCTCGGCATCGTCCTCTCGCTCGCCTACTGGCTGTTCGGGCAGAGCCTCGGCGGGCCGTTCTGGGCGGAAGGCGCCACCGACGTCAACGCCGCGCCGCTGTTCGTGCTGCTCGCCGTCGCGCTGTTCCCCCTGGCGCAGCGCGCGCCGCAGGAGCAGACGGGAGACCCGGCGGCGCTGCCCGCGCAAGCCCGCGCGGGCGTGGCCTGAGCGGCGGGCGCACGCCGCCGCCCGCAGGCCCGACCCCGGCGGGCCGCCGGCTGCCGGCCGACGCGTCCCGGCAGCTCATCGGCTAGCTTGGGGTCGATGTCCACGCTCGAGCACCAGCCAGCCACCTCCGCCGCGGCGCCCGTCGCCGCGCGCGGCCTCACGCGCCGCTACGGCGAGGGCGAGGCGGCCGTGCAGGCGCTGCGCGGCGTCGACATCCAGGTGGCCAAGCAGGAGCTCGTGGCCGTGATGGGGCCCTCCGGCTCGGGCAAGTCGACGCTGATGCACCTGCTGGCCGGGCTCGACAAGCCCACCGAGGGGACCGTCACGATCGCCGGCACCGAGCTCGGCACGCTCGACGACGCCGCGCTCACGCGCCTGCGCCGCGAGCACATCGGCTTCATCTTCCAGTTCTTCAACCTGCTGCCGATGCTCGACGTGGACGAGAACGTCACGCTGCCGCTGGCGATCGCCGGCGAGCGCGCCGACAAGGCCTGGCTCGAGCAGCTGATCGGCGAGGTCGGCCTGGCCGGGCGCCGCAGCCACCGCCCCGCCGAGTTGTCCGGGGGCGAGCAGCAGCGCGTCGCGATCGCGCGCGCGCTGATCACGCGCCCCACCGTGCTGCTCGCCGACGAGCCCACCGGCAACCTCGACTCCAAGACCGGCGGCGAGATCCTCGAGCTGATGCGGCGCTCCGTCGACTCCTACGGCCAGACGCTGGTGATGGTCACCCACGACCCGCGCGCCGCCGCGATCGCCGACCGCACGCTGTTCATCGCCGACGGCCTGATCGTCAAGGAACTGGCCGGCGCCAGCGCCGCCGAGGTGCTGGCGGTGATGGGCGAACTGAGCTCGTGAGCGCCGCCGCCAGGAGCCGGCGGCCATGACCCGCGTGGTGCTCAAAGGCCTCGCCGCGCGCAAGCTGCGGGTGCTGCTCACCGCCGCCGCGATCGTGCTCGGCGTGGCCATGATCAGCGGCACCTACATCCTCACCGACACCATCAAATCGGCCTTCGGCACGCTCTTCACCGAAGTCTACAAGCGCACCGACGTGCTGGTCTCCGCCAAGAGCGCGATCAGCGAAAACGAAGAAGCCGAACACAACAACCGCGGCTCCGCCCCCGCCTTCTCCGAATCGCTGCTGGCGAAGGTGCGCGCGCTGCCCGGCGTGAAGGAGGCCCAGGGCGGCGTCTCGGCCACCGCCGAACTGGTCGGGCGCAACGGCAAGACGCTGGCGGTGGGCGGCTCGCCCGGGCTCGCCTTCAGCGTGCACCCGCACGGCGACCAGCGCTTCAACCCGCTCAAGCTGGCCGCAGGCAGCTGGCCAGCGGGGCCGGGCGAGGTCGCGATCGACGCCAACACCGCCGAACGCCACCACTACCGCCTCGGCGAAACGATCGGCGTGGTCGCGCGCGGCGCCGAGCAGCACATGCGCATCGTCGGCATCGTCACGATCGGCGGCGCCAGCTCGCTCGGCGGCACCACAATCGCGCTGTTCGACTTCGCCTACGCGCAGAAGCTGTTCGGCGTCGCCGGCAAGCTCACCTCGATCTCGATCGCCGACAAGCCCGGCTACACGCCCGCGCGCGTGGTGCGCGAAGTGCGCCCGCTGCTGCCGCCCAACGCGCAGGCCAAGACCGGGGCCGCCCAGGCCAAGCAGGCCACCAAGAACACCAGCGGCTTCCTGTCGATCTTCCAGGACTTCCTGCTCGCCTTCGCCGGCGTCGCGCTGTTCGTCGGCAGCTTCGTGATCGCCAACACGATCTCGATCACGATCGCGCAGCGCACGCGCGAGCTGGCCACGCTGCGCACGCTCGGCGCCACCCGCCGCCAGCTGCTGCGGGCGGTGCTGCTGGAAGCGGTCGTGGTCGGCCTGCTCGCCTCGCTGATCGGCCTGTTCCTCGGGCTGGCGCTGGCCAAGGGCCTGAACTCCCTGTTCGTGTCCTTCGGCATCGACCTGCCCCAGGCGGCCACCGTGTTCGCCGCGCGCACCGTGATCGTCTCGCTGCTCGTCGGCGTCGCCATCACCACGCTCGCCGCCCTGCGCCCCGCGATCCGCGCCACGCGCGTGCCGCCGATCGCCGCCGTGCGCGAGGGCGCCGCGCTGCCGCCATCGCGCTTCGCGCGCTTCGGCTCCTACGCCGCCAGCGCCACGCTCGGCGTGGCCGTGGCGCTGATGCTGATCGGCCTGTTCGTCAGCTCGCTGTCCACCGGCGCGCGCCTGATCGCGATCGGCGTCGGCGCCGCCGGCGTGTTTCTGGGCGTGGCCATGCTCGCGCGCACGCTGGTGCCGCCGCTGGCGCGCGTGCTCGGCTGGCCCGCCACCAGGCTCGGCGGCGCCGCCGGCGCGCTCGCGCGCGGCAACGCCATCCGCGACCCCACCCGCACGGCCTCCACCGCATCCGCGCTGATGATCGGGCTGGCGCTGGTCACGCTCGTCTCCGTGCTCGCCGCCGGGCTGAAGACGACCTTCGGGCGCTCCGTGGACGAGCTCTTCCACGCCGACTACGCGATCACCGCCACCAACAACTTCTCCCCCATCCCCACCGCCTCCGCCGAAGCCGTCGGCAAGGTGCCCGGCGTGCAGGTGGTGGCCGCGGTGCGCGCCGGCTCGGGCCGCGCCTTCGGCAAGGAAATCAGCGTGAGCGGCGTCGAAGGGCAGATCAGCAGGGTCGTGAAGGTGCGCTGGCAGCACGGATCGCCGGCCGTGCCCGGCGAGCTCGGCCGCGAAGGCGCCTTCGTCGCCAAGGAATACGCCAAAGAACACCATCTCCACGTGGGCTCGCGGCTGTCGGTGCAGACCCCCCTCGGCAACACCATGGAACTCGTCCTGCGCGGCGTCTTCGCGCCCCCCAAGGGCGGCTCCCCCTACGGCGACGTCACGATCTCCACCGCCCTGTTCGACGACGAATACCAGAGCCCGCAGAACGTCTTCGCGTTCGTCGACGTCGCCGGCGGCGCCACGCCCGCCAACACGCGCATGCTCGAACGCGCGCTCACCTCCTACCCCAACGCCAAGATCCAGACCGAGAGCCAGTTCAAGAAGAACCAGGAGAAAGGCATCGACACGCTGCTCAACCTGCTCTACGTGCTGCTGTCGCTGTCGATCCTGGTGAGCATCTTCGGCATCGTCAACACGCTCGTGCTGACCGTGTTCGAGCGCACGCGCGAGCTCGGCATGCTGCGCGCCGTCGGCATGACCCGCCGCCAGCTGCGGCGTATGATCCGCCACGAGAGCGTCATCACCGCGCTGATCGGCGCCGCGCTCGGCATCCCCCTCGGGATCGTGCTCGCCCTGATGGTCGGCCAGGCGATCGAATACCCCGCCTTCACGATCCCCGTCGGCACGCTCGTCGTGTTCGTCATCGCGGCCGTCATCGCCGGCCTCGTGGCCGCGATCCTGCCGGCGCGCAGAGCCTCGCGGCTGAACGTGCTCGCCGCGCTGCAGTACGAGTAGACGCCAGCGGCGCGGGCGCCGGCGCCGCGCCCCGGCGCGCAGGGCCACGCCGGGTGGATCCACCCGGCGCGCCCTCGATATCTAGATCTTCTTCATCGCGTGCGCCGTCAGCACCGCCGCGCGGGCGCACGGGTCCTTGATCTTGCGGAAGGACAGCGTCGAGCCCTTGAACTTGTATTCGTAGACGCCGGCGGGCTTGCAGCTGCCGGGGCCGTGCAGCGTGATCCTCGCGCCCGACAGCGAGTAGGTGCCGTGCCCGGTGATGTTGTAGGGCGCCACCAGCGTGAAGCGGCCTGGGTAGAAGCTGATCTTGTAGGTGCCGTCGAGCGTGCCGGCGCTCTTCACCGTCGTCTCGTAGGTGCCCGACAGGCTCCGCGAGGCGCTCGCGACGGCGACCGGGACGGCGGCGAGGACGGCGGCGAGGACGATGGCGCGGCGCAGGTGTCTCATGGCTGTGCTCCCTCCTGGGCGGTGGTCATGCGATTAGCTCGCTCTTGCGTTGGCGCGCCGCGACGACTGCATCACCGCTCCGGCCGTGAGCTGCTCGGCGTCCTGCAGCGGCGCACGCTCAATTCTGCCAGCCCAGGCCGCCGCCGTGGGCTGCTCCCCCAGTCCGAGCGCGCGCGCCACGCGCTCGCGCGTCTGCGCCGGCTCGATCACCGCGTCCACCGCGCCGCCGCGCAGCGCCGCCTCCAGCGACAGGTTCTCGCGGGCGTAGTGGCGCGCCAGCCGGCCGCGCAGGTCGCCGCTGCGCGGCGCCAGCAGCCGGCGCGCGTGGATGATCTCGACGGCCGCCTCGGCGCTCATGATGCCGATCTCCGCCTGCGGCCAGCAGAAGCACGCGTCGGCCCCGAGGCCCTTGGAGTTCATCGTGATGAAGGCGCCGCCGAAGGCCTTGCGCACGATCACCGTCACGCGCGGCACGCGCGCGCCGGCGAAGGCGCGCAGCAGGCTCGCGCCGTGCGCGATCACGCCCGCCGCCTCCTCCCTGCTGCCCGGCATGAAGCCCGGCGTGTCGGCCAGCACCAGCATCGGGATGCCGAAGGCGTCGCAGGTGTTGATGAACTTCGCCGCCTTCTGCGAGGCCTGCACGTCGATGATGCCGCCGCGGTAGCGCGCCTGGTTGGCGATCACCGCCACCGGATGGCCCTCCAGGCGCGCGAAGCCCACCACCATGTTGCGCGCCCAGCGCTCCTGCACCTCCAGCAGGCGCCCCGCGTCCACCAGCCGCGCGATCAGCTCGCGCACGTCGTAGTAGCTGCGGCTGCGCGCCGGCAGCACCTCGCCCGGATCGCCCGCGGCGGGGTCCTCGGGCTGCGCCCACCGCGGCGCCTGCGAGGCGTTCTGGGGCAGGTGGTCGAGCAGCTCGCGCAGTAGCGCGATCGCGTCCGCGTCGTCGCCCGCGAGGAAGTCGCACACGCCGTTGCGCGCGTGCACCTTGGTGCCGCCGAGCGCCGCCGCCGTCACCTTCTCGCCGAGCGCCAGCTTGACGATGCGCGGTCCCGTCAGGAACATCGAGGACTTCTCGGTCATCACCACGAAGTCGGTCAGCGCCGGCGAGTAGCAGCCGCCGCCCGCCGACACGCCCGTGATCACCGAGACCTGCGGCGCGCGCCCCGCCAGCGCCACGTTCTCGTAGAAGATCCGCCCGAAGCCGCCCAGCGCCGCCGCGCCCTCCTGCAGGCGTGCGCCCGCGGACTCGAGGAAGCCCACCACCGGCACGCCCGCGCTGCGGCTGTGGCGCAGCGCGCGCACGATCACTTCCGCCTCCGCCACGCCCACCGCCCCGGCTGCGATCGAGGAGTCCTGGGCGTAGCACACCACCGGCCTGCCCGCCACGCGGCCCCAGGCGGCCTGCACGCCCACCTCGCGACCGACCGGCAGCGACGCCGGCTCCAGCGGCTCCAGGCTGCGCGGGTCGCACAGCCACTCCATGCGCTGCTGCGACAATGGCCGATCCGTTTGCGAAGACAGCGACGACACGACGGTTTAGGTGGGAGCGCCCCCCGCGCTACGTAGATAGCCGACGGTGCTGCCCTGACCCGAGTGTCCGGCTGTCCTCAGCGAACGCATCCGGCGTCCTGAGCAGGGATAGCCAGCCCAACGTTAGGTCGACGCGGCGGCCGCGGTCAATCCTGTCTGCACCTTTGGGCAACGTTGACTTTCTGCGCTTGACCGGCTTCACTGGGTGGCTCAAAGTCCGCCGCACAGTCCGCAGTCTTTGGCTGTCTCTCCATGGAGGGAGACGCATATACGGGGGGCCGTAGCTTTGTTCGACTACATCGTTTTGTGCCCCACCGGCTCTCCGGACCCGGGGGTTCCGATAGCAGCCAGCCGGGCCGGCGCGCTCGGCGTGGTCAGCTTCGAGCTGACCGACGACCTCGAGGCCGCGCTGGCGCAGCTCGCGCGCCTGTGCGAGCTCGGCCGGGGACGCCGCGGAGCGCTGGTGGACCGGCCGCAGGCGCTGGAGGCCGTTCTGGGCGCGGGCCTCGACGGGCTGGACACGATCCTGCTCGGCCTCGGCGGCTTCTCCGAGGACGCGCTCGAGGGCGCCGTCGCGCGCGTGCACGAGGCCGGCCTGAAGGCCTACGCGGTCGCCACCGGCATCGAGCACGCGCTTGCGGCCGCGGCCGCCGGCGCCGATGCGATCATCGCCAAGGGGCACGAGAGCGGCGGCTGGATCGGCGAGGAGGGCGCGTTCGTGCTCTGCCAGCGGCTCGTGCAGGCGCTCGCGACCAGCTCCGGTGACGACGCTTCCCCGCAGGGGCCGCTGCCGGTGTTCGTGCAGGGCGGCATCGGCCTGCGCACCGTCGCCGCCGCCCACGTCGCCGGCGCCGCCGGCGTCGTGCTCGACGCGCAGCTGCTGCTCGCGCGCGAGTCGCCCGCGCCCGCCGCGCTGCGCAAGACGCTCGCAGCGCTCGACGGCAGCGAGACCGCCGCGCTCGGCGAGGAGCTGGGCGCGAGCTTCCGCATCCACAGCCGGCCGGGGTTGCGCGGCGCCGAGCTGCTGCGCGCCGCCGCATCGTCCCTGGAAGGGGAGCGTGAGATCGAGGCCGGCGAGGGCGCGCGCGAGCGCTGGCGCGCGGCCGTGCGCACGCACGCCAGCGCCGCCGGCGCCGACGCCGCGCTGCCGCTCGGGCAGGACGCCGCGTTCGCCGCCGAGCTCGCACGGCGCTTCGGCACCGTCGCCGGCATCCTCGACGGGCTGCGCGCCGCGCTCGAGGCGGCGTGCGCCACGCTCGCCGCCGGCAACCCCCTGGCCGAGGGCGCCGGCGTGTCCGGCGCGCACCGCACGCGCTACCCGATCGTGCAGGGCCCGATGACCCGCGTCAGCGACCGCGCCGAGTTCGCCGCCGCCGTCGCCGAGGGCGGCGCGCTGCCGTTCCTCGCGCTCGCGCTGATGCGCGGCCCCGACGCCGACAGGCTGCTGGCGCGCGCCGGCGAGCTGGCCGGCGATCGCTCCTGGGGCGTCGGCGTGCTCGGCTTCGTGCCCGCGGAGCTGCGCGCCGAGCAGCTGGCGGTCGTGCGCGCCCACCGCCCGCCGTTCGCGCTGATCGCCGGCGGGCGGCCCAGCCAGGCGCGCGAGCTGGAAGCGGAGGGGATCGAGACCTACCTGCACGTGCCCTCGCCGCAGCTGCTGCGCCTGTACCTGCGCGAAGGCGCGCGGCGCTTCGTGTTCGAGGGCCGCGAGTGCGGCGGGCACGTCGGCCCGCGCACCAGCTTCGTGCTGTGGGACAGCGTGCTCGGCGTGCTCGAGGAGGATCTTCCGGGCGACGCCTCCGACGTCCAGATCCTGCTCGCCGGCGGCGTCCACGACGCGCGCTCCGCCGCGATGGCCGCCGCCGCCACAGCCGCCGCCAGCGCGCGCGGCGCGCAGGTCGGCGTGCTGATGGGCACCTCCTACCTGTTCACCCGCGAGGCCACCGAGTGCGGCGCCATCACGCCGCTGTTCCAGCAGGCCGCGATCGCCGCCTCCGACACCGCCCTGCTGGAGAGCGGGCCCGGCCACGCCACCCGCTGCCTGCCCTCGCCGTTCGTGGAGCAGTTCTACGCCGAGCGCCGGCGGCTGCGCGAGACCGGCCTCGACGCCGAGGAGCTGCGCGGCCAGCTCGAGCAGCTCAACATCGGACGCCTGCGCATCGCCTCCAAGGGCAAGGACCGGGGCGAGGACCGGGAGCTCGTCGAGGTCGACGCCGCCGAGCAGTGGGAGCGCGGCATGTACATGATCGGCCAGGTCGCCGCCATGCACGACGCCGTCACCACCGTGGCCGAGCTGCATAGCGAGATCTCCGACGGCAGCAGCGAGCTGCTGCGCGCGCTCGCGCCGGCGCCCGCGCGCCGCCCCGCCGCCCCGGCGCCGCCGCCCGCGGACGTCGCCATCGTCGGCATGGCCTGCATCCTGCCCGGCGCGCCCGACGTGCAGACGCTGTGGGCCAACATCCTCGACAAGGTCGACGCCATCGGCGAAGTGCCGCCCGAGCGCTGGGACTGGCGCGTGATGTTCGACCCCGACCCCGCCGCGCGCGACAAGGTGTACTCGCGCTGGGGCGGCTTCATCGACCCCGTCGAGCTCGACCCGCTGGCGCTCGGCATGCCGCCCAGGTCGCTCGAGTCGATCGAGCCCTTCCAGCTGCTGGCGCTGCTGTGCGCGCAGGCCGCGCTGCGCGACGCCGGCTACGCCACCCGCCCGTTCGAGCGCGAGCGCACCTCGGTGATCCTCGGCGCCGGCGGCGGCGGCGCCGACAAGTCGGTCGGCTACACCGTGCGCTCCGCGCTGCCCTCGCTGCTCGGCGACGCCGAGCCGGAGCTGCAGCAGCGGATCTTCGAGCGCCTGCCGGAGTGGACCGAGGACAGCTTCGCCGGCCTCTTGATGAACGTCGCCGCCGGGCGCATCGCCAACCGCCTGGACTTCGGCGGCACCAACTACACCGTCGACGCCGCCTGCGCCTCCTCGCTGTCCGCCGTCGGCCAGGCCACGCGCGAGCTGCAGATGGGCACCAGCGACATGGCCCTCGCCGGCGGCGTCGACGCGATCCAGAACCCGTTCGCCTACCTGTGCTTCGCCAAGACGCACGCGCTCTCGCCCAGCGGGCGCTGCCGGCCGTTCGACGCCGCCGCCGACGGGATCGCCATCAGCGAGGGCTTCGCCACGATCGTGCTCAAGCGCCTGGCCGACGCCGAGCGCGACGGCGACCGCATCTACGCCGTCATCCGCGGCGTCGGCGCCGCCAGCGACGGCCGCGACCGCAGCCTCACCGCGCCGCGTCCCGAGGGCCAGATGCGCGCGCTGCGCCGCGCCTACGCCCAGGCGCGCTTCTCGCCCGACACGGTGGAGCTGGTGGAGGCCCACGGCACCGGCACCGTCGCCGGCGACGGCGCCGAGATCAAGGCGCTCGGCACCGTCTTCCGCGAGCACTCCGAGCGGCGCCAGTGGTGCGCCGTCGGCTCCGTCAAGTCGATGATCGGGCACACCAAGGCGACCGCCGGCGTGGCCGGCGTGATCAAGGCCGCGCTGTCGCTGCACCACCGCGTGCTCGCGCCCACGATCGGCGTCAGCGAACCCAACCCCAAGGCCGACTTCCCCAACAGCCCCTTCTACGTCAACAGCGAGGCGCGTCCCTGGCTGGCCAGCGAGCAGCACCCCCGCCGCGCCGGCGTCAGCGCCTTCGGCTTCGGCGGCACCGACTTCCACATCGTGCTCGAGGAGCACCAGGGATCGTTCGTCGCGCCCGACGCCGCCGTCACGCGCTGGCCCGCCGAGCTGCTGCTGATCGCGGGCGCCGGCGAGGAGCTGCCGGCCGCGCTCGAGCGGCTGCAGGCGAGGCTCGCCGGGGACGAGCAGCTCGCGCCGGCCGCGCTCGCACGCGAGCTGGCCGCGGCCGCCGCCGGCCGCGAGCGCGGCGCGCCCACGCTCGCGATCGTCGCCGACACGCGCGAGGACCTGCTCGCCAAGCTCGAGCGCGCACGCGAGCTGCTGGCGGGCGGCGCCGAGCGCATCGAGGAGCGCGAGGGCATCTACTTCCACGCGCGCCCGCCCGCCGCTCCCGCCCCGAAGGAGGACGGCTCCGCGGAGGCGGGCAAGATCGCCTTCCTGTTCCCCGGCCAGGGATCGCAGACGCTCGAGATGGGGCGCGAGCTCGCCATCGCCTTCCCCGAGGCGCGCGCGCAGTTCGAGCTCGCCGACCGCGTGCTCGCCGGCCGCTACGAGCGCCCGCTCAGCCGCTACGTGTTCCCGCCGCCCTGGTTCAGCGCGCAGGAGAAGCGCGCGCGCCAAGCCGAGCTGACCGACACGCACGTCGCACAGGCCGCGCTCGGCGCCACCGAGCTCGCCTGCCTGAGCGTGCTGCGGGCGCTGGGCGTCGAGCCCGAGCTCACCGCCGGGCACAGCTACGGCGAGTTCGCCGCGCTGTTCGCCGCCGGCGGCCTCGACGCGGAGACGCTGCTGCGCGTCTCCGAGGCGCGCGGGCGCTTCATGAAGGAGGCCGCCGAGGCCGAGGCCGGCGCCATGATCGCCGTGGAAGCGCCGCCGCAGGCGCTCACGCAGCTGCTCGAGGGCGGCGGCGTCGTCACCGCCAACCTCAACTCCCCCGCGCAGACCGTCCTGTCCGGCCCGCGCGAGCACGTCGAGGCGGCGCTCGAGTGGTGCCGCGAACGAGACATCGGCGCGCGCATGCTGCCCGTCGCCTGCGCCTTCCACTCCCCGCACGTCGCCGGCGCGCAGCAGCGGCTCGCCGAGACGCTCGCGCAGACCACGATCGCCACGCCGCGCATCCCCGTCTACTCCAACACCACCGGCGCCGCGCACGCGCCCGAGCCCGAGGCCGTCGGCGCGCTGCTGTCCGAGCACCTCAGCAGGCCGGTGGAGTTCGTGCGCGAGGTCGAAGCGATGTACGGCGACGGCGCGCGCGTGTTCGTCGAGGTCGGGCCGCGCTCCGTGCTCAGCGGGCTGGTCCCGCAGATCCTCGGCGAGCGCGAGCACGTCGCGATCCCGATCGAACGCTCCGGCCGGCCCGCGCTCGCCTCCCTCCTGCACTGCCTCGGCGCGCTCGCCGCCGCCGGCGTGCCGCTCGAGCTCGAGCGGCTGTGGCGCGGGCGTCCCGAGGCGCAAGCAGATCTGAGCAGCGACCGCCGCGAGACGGCGAGACCGGGCGCAGCCTGGCTCGTCGACGGCGGACGCGCCTGGCCCGCCGGCGCGCAGCGCGAGCCGGCGAGGCCGATCCAGGTACCCAATCAAGAGGAGAATGTCGTGATCAGGACGAGCACGAACGGCGGCGCGCTCGCCGCCGCCCCCAACCCGGAGCATCCCGGCGGCGCCGGAGCGCCCGCGCCCGCCGTCGTCGCCGCGGCCGTCGCACCGGCCGCTCCCGCGCCGCCCGCCGCAGGCCAGCAGCCCGCGCCGGCGCTCGGCGCCGCTGCGCCCGCGCCGCTGGCCGGCGACCGCGTCGCCGACGTGATCCTGCGCCACCAGGAAGTCATGCAGCAGTTCCTGGACACCCAGCGCACGGTCATGCTCGGCTACCTCGGCGCCGCCGGAGCGCCGGGCGCAGCCCGTGCGGCCGGCGCGCTCGCGCAGCGTCCGGCGCCCGCGCTGCCCGCGCCCGCGCCAGCCGCGCTCTCGCCGCAGCCAGCGGTGCAGGCGCCGCCGCCGGCCCCTCACGCAGCCCAGCCCGTCGTTCAGGCGCCGCAGCCGGCCGTTCAGGCGGCGCAGGCGCCCGTTGCGCAGCAGCCCGTCGCGCAGGCGCCGCAGCCGGCCGCCGCGGCGGCTCCTGCGCAGGTTCCGGCCGCCGCCACCCCCGCGCCGGCGAGCAACGGCGCCGGCTCGGGCGCCAGCGGCGCGGCCTCGGCGGCGATGAGCCGCGAGCAGATCGCCGAGCGGCTGCTGGCGCTCGTCAGCGAGCGCACCGGCTATCCGGCCGACATGCTCTCGCTCGACGCCGACCTCGAGGGCGACCTCGGCATCGACTCGATCAAGCGGGTGGAGATCGCCGGCACCTTCACGCAGAGCCTCGATGAGGCCGACCGCGAGTCGATCGACATCGAGGAGCTGACGGCGGCGCGCACGCTCACCGCCGTGATCGACGCGCTCGAGGCGGCGCTCGCCGGCTCCGCCTCCGGGGGCCCGCCGGGGGAGCCGGTGCTGGAGGGCCAACGCCCTTTTGATCGCGAGCCGGCCGAGCAGGAGCGCATCGGCCGGCTCGTCGTGCAGGCAGCGAGCGCTCCCGCCATCACCGCGAGCGCCGGGCTGCGCCCCGGCGGCGTGGTGGTGATCGTCGACGACGAGACCGGGGTGGGCGAGCAGCTCGCCGCGCTGCTGCAGGCGCGCGGCCAGCGCGCCGTGCGCGTCGGCGCCCAAGCCCGCCCCGGCGAGCGCGCACAGGCCGAGGAGCTGGCCGCGAGCCTCGCCGCGCAGGGCCCGGTGAGCGCACTCGTGCACCTCGCCGCGTTGGCCGCGCCCTCCCCGCAGGGGGAGCGCCCGCCCGCGTACGGCGGCCTCGACACGCTGTTCGCGCTCGTGCAGGCGCTGCGCGAGCAGCTCGAGGCCTGCGCGCAGGAAGGCGGCGCCGCGCTGCTCGCCGCCACCCGCCTCGGCGGCGCCTTCGGGGTGGACCGGAGCGCCTCCGGGCCGGACGGCGAGGTTGGCACGGGGGATGGCGCGCCGCATGCGGCCGCCGCCGGCGGCGCGCTGCACGGCTTCCTCAAGACCGCCGCGCTGGAGTGGCCCGCGGTGCGCGTCAAGGCGGTCGACCTGCCCGAGCCGGCCGGGCGAGAGGCCGAGCTGGAGGCCGAGCGGGCCGGGCGGGACGCCGAGCTGCTGCTGGCCGAGCTGAGCGCGGCCGACGGCCTCGTCGAGGTCGGCTACCGCGACGGACGGCGCACGCAGCTGGAGGTGGTGCCCACCCCGCTCGGCGGGCGCCAGGGCGAGCTCGAGCTCGACGAGCGCAGCGTGGTGCTCGTCACCGGCGGCGCGCGGGGCATCACCGCGCGCGCCGCGCTGATGCTGGCCGAACGCCACCGCCCCAAGCTCGTCCTGGTGGGGCGCACCAGCGACGAGCCCGAGGACGAGGCCACCGCCGGCCTCAGCGAGCTCTCCGAGCTGCGCGAGGCGATGATCGCCGCGCGGCGCGCCGACGGCCGGCCGCTCACCCCGGCGCTGGTCGAGAAGGACTGCGCGCGCATCATGCAAGCGCGCGAGGCGCGCGAGAACCTCGCGCTGATGAGGCAGGCCGGCTCGCAGGTCGAATACCTGATCTGCGACGTCTCGGACCCCTCCGCCTTCGGCGAGCTGATCGACTCCGTGTACGCCGAGCACGGCCGCATCGACGGCGTGCTGCACGGCGCCGGCGTGATCGAGGACAAGCTGATCCGCGACAAGCAGCCCGACTCGCTCGCGCGCGTGCTCGCCACCAAGGCCGGCGCCGCGCGCACGCTCGCCGAGCGCCTGCGCCCCGAGGAGCTGCGCTTCCTCGTGTTCTTCAGCTCCGTGTCCGGGCGCTTCGGCAACAGCGGCCAGGCCGACTACGCCGCCGCCAGCGAGGTGCTGGGCAAGCTCGCGCACGAGCTCGACGCGCGCTGGCCGGGGCGCGTCGTCTCGATCGACTGGGGGCCGTGGCGCTCCGCCGGCATGGTCTCGGAGTGGCTCGAGCAGGAGTTCGCGCGCCGCGGCGTCGCCCTGATCGCCCTCGAGCAGGGCTGCACGATGCTCTACGAGGAGCTCGCCCGCGGGCGCAAGGGCGAGAGCGAGATCGTGATCGGCGCCGCCACCGGCCTGGCCGGGGACGACGCCGCCGCCGCGAGCACGGGGGCCGTCGCCGCGGCTGCGCAGCCCGCCGCAGCCGCAGAGCCCGCCGCGGCCGCACAACGCGCCGGCGCCGGCGCATCCGAGCGCACGCGCGAGCTGCCGCTGCTCGCCGGCGCGGAGATCGTGCCGGGCGATCAGGCCGACGCGCCCGCCGGCGCGCTGCGCGCGCGCTACACGTTCTCGCTCGAGCGCGACCGCTACCTCGACCACCACCGCATCGACGGCCGCCCCGTGCTCCCGTTCGCGGTCGCGATGGAGCTGATGGCGCAGGCGGCCGTGGCGGCCAGCCCCGGCCGCGCCGTGCACGGCCTGCGCGAGATCCGCCTGTTCGACGGCGTCGCGCTCGACGACGACGCGCCGCGCACCGTCCAGATCGACGTCGCCCCGCAGGCGGGCGGGGCCGCACCGCGCACGGGCGGGAAGGCGGGCGCGAGCGGCCGGGCCGAGGAGCTGCTCGTCACGATCTCCCCGCTCGAGCCCGCGCCGAGAGGGCGATGGGCGCGCGCGCACTACCGCTCACGGGTCACGCTGCGCGAGCCCCGCGCGGCGGGCGCCACCGGCATCGCCGGCGGCGCGGTCGCGCCGCCGGCGCCGCTCGAGGACGCCCCCGCCTTCCCCACCACGATCGAGGACGCCTACCGCGAGCTGCTCTTCCACGGCCCGCTGTTCCAGGGCATCGCCGCGATCGAGCGCATCGACGAGCGCGGCGCGAGCTCGCTGCTGCTGCCCTCGCACGCCGGGCGCTGCGTGCAGGGCGCCGACGGCCTGGGCTGGCTGCTCGACCCTGTGCTGCTCGACAGCGCCCTGCAGGTGCAGGTGCTGTGGGCGCGCCTGCAGTGGGACGTCACGCTGCTGCCCGCCGAGATCGACGCCTGCACCCGGCTCGGCGAGCTGCCCGCCGACGGGCCCGTGCGCCACGAGCTGCGCATCCGCGCCGAGAGCAAGCCGCCGCTGTGCAACACCGACCACTGGTTCTACGCCCCCGACGGCCGGCCCGTGGCGGTGATGCAGGGCGTCGTCGGGGTCGGCGCGCAGAAGCTCAACCGCCTCGCCGGAGCCAAGCAGTGACGACGCCCGGCGTGGCCATCGTCGGCATGGCCTGCCTGTTCCCAGGGGCGGGCGACGTCGACGCCTACTGGCGCAACATCTGCGCCAAGGTCGACGCCACCTCCGACCCGCCGCCGGAGGCGTGGGATCCCGACGTCTACTGGGACCCCGAGTTCGCCGACGAAGACCGCACCTACTGCAAACGCGGCGGCTACCTCGGCGCGATGGCCAAGTTCGCCCCGCTGGAGCACGGCGTGCCGCCCGTCGCCGTCGGCGGCGAGCCCGACCAGTGGCTCGCGCTGCAGGTCGCGCGCGACGCGCTGCTCGACGCCGGCGCCGGCGAGCTGCCCGAGGAGGTGCGCGCGCGCACCGCCGTGATCCTCGGCAAGGGCACCTACCTCAACGGCGGCAACGCCATCGCCGTGCAGCGCATGCTCGTCGTCGGGCAGACGATCGACCTGCTGCGCCAGCTCGAGCCGCAGCGCTCCGAGGAGAGCCTCGCGCGCCTGCGCGCCGAGCTCGAGGCCGTGCTGCCGCCGCTCGGCCCCGAGACCGTGCCCGGCCTGATCCCCAACATCATCGTCGGGCGCATCGCCAACCGCCTCGACCTGATGGGCCCCGCCTACACCGTCGACGCCGCCTGCGCCTCCTCGCTCGTCGCCGTGCAGCACGCCGTGCGCGACCTGCTCTCAGGCGACGCCGACCTCGCCGTCGCCGGCGGCTCGCAGGTGTGGATGCCGGTCGCCACGCTCAACGTCTTCTGCCGCCTCGGCGCGCTCTCGCGTCGCGGCCAGCTGCGCGCCTTCGACGCGCTCGCCGACGGCACGCTGCTCAGCGAGGGCATCGGCGCCGTCGTGCTCAAGCGCGTGCCCGACGCCGTCGCCGACGGCGACCGCATCTACGCCGTCATCCGCGGCGTCGGCGTCGCCAGCGACGGGCGCGGCCTGTCCGTGATGGCGCCGCGCGCCGAGGGCGAGGAGACCGCGCTGCGCCGCGCCTATGAGGCCGCCGGCGTCTCCCCGTCCACCGTCGGGCTGATCGAGGCCCACGGCACCGGCACGCCCGTCGGCGACGCCACCGAGGTGCACGCGCTCACGCAGGTCTTCGGCGAGCGCCACGGCGGGCTGCCGCGCACCGCGCTCGGCACCGTCAAGAGCATGATCGGGCACACCATCCCCGCCGCCGGCGTCGCCGGGCTGATCAAGACCGCGCTCGCGCTGCACCACCGCGTGCTCCCCCCCACCCTCAACTGCGAGCAGCCCAACCCCGAGCTCGGCCTCGAGCGCTCGCCCTTCTACGTCAACACCGAGACCCGCCCCTGGATCCACGGCGCCGCCACGCCGCGGCGCGCCGGCATCAACGCCTTCGGCTTCGGCGGCATCAACGCCCACGCCGTGCTCGAGGAGTGGCAGGGCGACCCCCAGACGCCCCACGCCGACCACCGCCCGCCCTGGGACAGCGAGCTGTGCCTGCTGCAGGCCGACTCGCCCGCCGCGCTCGCCGACGCCGCCGCCGAGCTGCACGACGCCCTCTCCGCGCAGCACGAGCTGCCGCTAGCCGACCTGGCGTTCACGCTGCAGCAGTCGCTTGGCGCCAGCGCGCAGCCGCGCCGCCTCGCGATCGTCGCCTCCTCGATAGAAGATCTGCAGAAGAAGCTCGCCGTGGCGAGCGAGAAGCTGCGCAAGGACCCCGACAAGCGCATCAAGACCACGTCCGGCATCTACTGCGAGCCCCAGCCGCTCGGCCCCGACGCCAAGGTGGTGTTCGTGTTCCCCGGCGAGGGCGCGCAGTACCCCAACATGCTCGCCGACCTGTGCCTGCACTTCGAGGAGGCGCGCGCGGTGTTCGACCGCATCGACCGCCTGTACGCCGACCACCCCCGCGGCGAGCTGCTCAGCGACTGGGTGTTCCCGCGGCCCGCCTTCTCCGAGGAGGAGCGGGCGCGCGCCGAGGCGCGGCTGATGGAGCTCGACATCGCCGTCGAGGCGGTGCTCACCGCCAACGCCGCCGCGTATGCCGTGCTCAGCCGGCTGATCGGGCGCTGCGACGCGTTGCTCGGCCACAGCTCCGGCGAGCACTCCGCCGCCATGGCCGCCGGCGCGCTCGACCTCGACACCGACGAGCGCCTGGCCGCCTTCTGCCACGGGCTGTACGCCTCCTACGCCGACGCCGCCGAGCGCCACGAGGTGCCCGCCGCCGTGCTGCTCGCGATCGGCTCAGACGCCGAGACCGCCAGGCGCATCGCCGCGCAGGCCGGCGGGGAGCTGTACCTGGCGATGGACAACTGCCCGCACCAGGTCGTGCTCGTCGGCGAGGCGCAGGCCAGCGCGCGGGCGCGCCAGATCGCCACCGACGAGGGGCTGATGTGCGAGCTGCTCCCCTACGACCGCGCCGTGCACACGCCCATGTTCGCCCCCTTCGCCGAGGACCTGCGCGCGATCTTCGCCGGCATGCCCGTGCGCTCGGCCGACAGGCCGCTGTGGTCGTGCACCACCGCCTCCCCCTACCCCGAGGACCCTGCCGCGATCCGCGAGCTGCTGGTCGAGCACTGGACCGCGCCCGTGCGCTTCCGCGAGACGATCGAGGCGCTGCACGACGACGGAGCGCGCGTGTTCGTCGAGGCCGGCCCCCGCGGCAACATGACCTCGTTCGTGGAGGACATCCTGCGGGGGCGCGACGCCGTCGCCGTCGCCGCCGACGTGCGCCGCCGCTCCGGCACCGCGCAGCTGTGCCACCTCGCCGGCATGCTCGCCGCCCACCACGTCGAGCTGAACCTCGGCTACCTGTTCGAGCAGCGCCGCGCGCGCCTCGTCGACTGGCGCTCGCCCGCCCCGAGCGAGCACGCCGGCCGCACCCTCGAGATCCCGCTGTCCACCGCCTGGCCGATGCTGCGGCTGGGCGAGGACGCGCTCGAGCGGCTGCGCCACGGCGACGCCCACGAGCCCGCGCACAACGGAGCAGCACCGGAGCCCAACGGCCTCCTCCAGGCTCACGGCCACACGGAGGCCGCCGTCGACGAGCCCGACCCACCTCCCGCTCGCGCATACGAGAACGCCAACGGCCACGCCGCGCCCGCCGTGCCCGCGCTTGCCATGCCAGCGCCCGCCGTCGCGCCCGACCCGCTCCTGCCCACCGCGCAGGCGCTCCTCGACGAGGGCTCCGCGGCCGCGCTCGAGGGCTATCTCGCCACCATGCAGCAGTTCCTGCATGCCAACGAGGAGGTGATGCACGCCTACCTGCAGGGCGCCGCGGCGGAGCTCGTGCCGGCGCCCGCGCCCGCGACGGCGCCAACGTCGGCACCCGAGGCCGGCGGGCAGCCGGCCGCGCACCCGCTGCTGGGCACGATCGTCAGCTGCGAGCCCGAACGCGAGCTCGTGGCGCGGCGCGTGTTCGACCCGCGCCAGGACCGCTACCTGCTCGACCACACGCTCGGGCGCCAGGTCTCCCGCAGCGACCCCGAGCTGCACGCGCTCGCGCTGATGCCGTTCGCGATGAGCATCGAGATCCTGGCCGAGGCCGCCGCCCGCCTGCTGCCGGGCCTGCTCGTCACCGGCCTGCGCGACGTGCGCGCCCACCGCTGGCTGGCCTTCGCCGAGGCGCCGCAGACGCTCGAGTTGAGCGCCAGCCGGCTGGACGGCGCGGCGCCCGCGGAGGGCGACGGGCCGGGACAGGGCGGCTGCGAGCGGGTGCGGGTGCAGCTGCGCAACCTCGACGAGGGCGCGCTCGGCGGCCAGCCGGTGGTGGAGGGCACGGTGCTGCTCGCCGGCGCCTACGCGCAGGCGCCCGCGCCGCTGCAGGTCGCGCTCGACGGCGGGCGCCCCTCGCGCTGGCCACCCGAGCAGCTCTACAGCGAGGCCATGTTCCACCAGCCGCTGTGGCAGGGCGTGCGCGAGGTCGAGCTCGTAGCCGCCGGCGCCGCGCGCGCGCGCCTGCAGGTGCTGCCGCGCGAGGGCATGCTCGCCGGCGCGGCGCGGCCCGAGTTCGCGCTCGATCCCGTGGCGCTCGACGCCGCCGGCCAGCTCGTCGGCTTCTGGACCGCCGAGATGCTGGAGAGCGCGCGCGTGGTCTTCCCCTTCCGGCTCGCCGCGCTCGACCTCTACGGCCCGCCGCTGCCGGCCGGCGAGCAGCTGTCGTGCAGCGCCGCGATCGAGCTCGAGGGCGAGCTGCTGGTGCGCGCCGACATCGACGTGCTCGAGGCTGGCGGGCGGCCGTGGATGCGGCTGTCGGGCTGGGAAGACAAGCGCTTCCCCGTGCCCGAGCGCTTCGCCGCGCTCGCCCACCCCTCGCGGCTCGAGCCGCTGTCGCAGCCCTGGCGCGAGCCGCTCGCCGCCTTCCCCGCCGACGCCCCGCTGCGCTGCCGCCAGCTGGACGCGCGCCTGCCGGGCGATCGCGGGCTGTGGATGCCAGTGTGGGCCGGGCGCGTGCTCGGCCGCCGCGAGCGCGAGCTGTTCGCGTCGCTGACGCTGCCCGAGGCGCGCAAGCTGGAGTGGCTGGCCGCGCGCACCGCCGCCAAGGAGGGCGTGGCCGAGCTGCTCGCCGCCTTCTACGGCATCGCGCTGCAACCCGCCGAGATCGAGATCCTGCCCGACGGGCGCGGCGCCCCCGTGGTCGCGATCGCCGGCCTCGACGCGGGCGTGCAGCTCCCCGCCGTCTCGCTCACGCACACGCACGGCCGCGCCGCCGCGCTGGTGGCGCTGCTCGGGCCCGGCGCGAGCGTCGGCATCGACGTCGAGCGGCTCACGCCGCGGCCGCCGGGCTTCGCCCAGGCCGCCTTCTCCGACGGCGAGCTCGCGTTGCTCCCGGAGCTCGGCGAGCGCTCGGGCGCACCCTCGCCGCAGGCCGAGGAGTGGCAGCTGCGCCTGTGGTGCGCGCGCGAGGCGGCCGGCAAGGCGCTCGGGCTCGGGCTGGGCGACGGGGGCGACGCGCCGCGGGTGTCCGCGCTCCAGCGCGAGCGCGAGCTTGCATCGGTGGACGTCAATAGCCACCATCTGCTTGTGTGGACCCGCCGCGTGGACGATCTGATCGTCGCCAGCACCGTCCACACCGACACGCCACTCGACGAGGAGCCATGGGAGGCCCGCCGATGACGACGCTTGACCCGCAGGTGCTGCAAGGAATCCTCGAGCTGCTCGAGGAAGCCCAGGGCGACTGGGAGTACGAGGGCGAGATCGGGCCCGAGACCCGCTTCGTCGCCGACCTCGGCCTGGAGTCGCTGGAGATCGTGGTGCTCTCCACGATGGTGCAGCAGCGTTACGGGCGCCTGCCCTTCCCGCAGTTCTTCGAGGAGATCGGGCAGCGCCCGGAGGACGAGCGCGACCTGTCCGTGGCCGAGCTCACCGCCTTCGTGTGCGAGCACCGCCAGCCCTCCGGCCAGCCCTCAGGCGTGGAGGCCTGAGATGGCGCCCACCGTCCTGATCGGGCTCGACGGAGCCACCTTCACGGTGCTCGACCCCTACATGCGCGCAGGGGTGATGCCCAACCTGGCCGCGCTCGACGCGCGCGGCACGCGCGCGGTGCTGCGCTCGATCATGCCGCCGCTGACGCCGCCCGCGTGGACCTCGCTGGTCACCGGCAAGCACCCCGGCCAGCACGGCATCTTCGACTTCTTCCAGAAGGAAGAGCCTGGCAGCGTGTACTTCTCCTTCGCCACCTCCCAGCAGGTCGGCACCTCCACGATCTGGACGCTCGCCTCAGAACAGGGCCGGCGCGTGATCTCGCTCAACTTCCCGCTCACCTTCCCGCCGCCGCCGGTCGAGGGCGCGATCGTGCCCGGCGGCATGATGCCCTGGCGCCAGCTGCGCCTCGGCACGCACCCCCCCGGCCTGTTCGAGCGCCTGCAGGAGCTGCCCGGCTTCAAGCCGCGCGAGATGCTCGACATGGAGCTCGAGATCAAGGCCATCGACGGCTGCCCCGAGGACGAGCTGGCCGAGTTCGTGGAACTGCACATACGCCGCGAGCAGCGCTGGGCGGAGGTGCTGGGCTACCTGATGGAGAACGAGCCCGCCGAGCTCACCGCGATCATGTTCGACGGCGTCGACAAGCTGCAGCACCTGTGCTGGCGCTTCATCGACCCCGCCTTCCGCCCCGCGCAGCCCAGCGACTGGGAGCGGCAGATGATCGAGCTGTGCGAGCGCTACTTCAACTCGCTCGACGCGCTGATCGGCGCCATCGTCGAGGCCGCCGGGGAGGACGCGACGGTCGTGTTCGCCTCCGACCACGGCTTCGGCCCCACCCAGGACGTCTTCCACGTCAACTCCTGGCTGGAGCGCAACGGGTACCTGTTCTGGGCCGACGGGCAGCGGCGCGACGAGCGCGAGGGGCGCGCCGACACCGACGTGGGCTTCGCGGAGATGACCCGCCACGTGCACGCGCTGGACTGGTCGCGCACCGTCGCCTACGCCGCCACGCCCTCCAGCCAGGGCATCCACCTGGTGGACCGCACGCCCGGCAGCGAGGAGCCGCTGCCCGCCGAGGTGCGCGCCAAGCTCACCGCGGAGATCGCGGCCAAGCTCAGAGAGGTGCGCCGCCCCCACGACGACGCGCAGCTCATCGAGGAGGTGTGGACGCGCGAGCAGGCCTTCTCCGGGCCCTTTGAAGCGCTCGGCCCCGACCTCTCGCTGGTGCTCGCCGACGGCGGCACGATGTCGATCCTCCCCTCCGAGACGGTCGTCGCGCGCCGGCCGGAGGCGCGCGGGCACCACCGCTGGGAGGGCGTCTTCCTCGCCCTCGGCCCCGGCATCCGCGCCGGCGCGCAGGTGCAGGAGCTGTCGATCGTGGACGTGGCGCCGCTGCTGCTGCACCGGGTCGGCCTGCCAGCCCCCGAGGACATGGCCGGCAGCGTCCCCGAGGCGATCTTCGAGCCGGGCGAGCTCGAGCGCGATCCCCCCCGCCGGGCGCCCGCCAGCGCGCCCACGCTCACGTCGAGCCCCGTGGCGGAAGCCGAGCTCGACCCCGAGGAGCAGGCCGCGGTGATGGAGCGCCTGCGCGCGCTGGGCTACGTCGAGTAAGCCGCGAGCTCCCCCGCCATGCCGAAGACGACGCTTCCCAACGGAGTTCGCATCCACTACCAGCAGCTCGGCGAGGGCCCCGACCTGGTGATGGTGCACGGCCTCACCGGCAACCTCGCCGTCTGGCACCTGCGGATCGTGCCCGAGCTCTCCGAGCGCTTCCGCGTGCTCACCTACGACCTGCGCGGCCACGGCCACAGCGACACGCCCCCCAGCGGCTACACGCCCGACGACATGGCCGGGGACCTGCTCGCGCTGCTCGACGCGCTCGAGCTCGAGCGCCCGCTGATCGCCGGCCACAGCTACGGCGCCGACGTCGCGCTCTACCACGCGCTCGCCCACCCCGAGCGCGTCAGCGAGGTGATCGCGATCGAGTCGGCGCTGCCGGCGCTCGAGGAGAGCCGCCGCCACGACGGCTGGGTCGGCTGGTCCTACTGGGCCAGCGCGCTGGAGCAGGCAGGACATCCGGTGCCGCCGGAGAAGCGCTCGGACATGCGCTACATGATCCGCGCCACGATCGACCTGCCCAAGCAGTGGGGGCCGCTGCGGGGGCTGCCGCGCAACCCCAAGCCGCTGCTGAAGCTGCTCGAAGAGACCACGCTGCCGGAGGACTACCGCAGGGTCGGCTCGCTCACGCTCGAGCGCGTCGGCGCGATCGACACGCCGGTCACGCTGATCTACACCGAGCGCTCCGCCTTCCTGCACTCCTACGAGTACCTGCTCGAGCACCTGCCGCACCCCAACGGCGTGCTGCTGCCGGCCACCGAATGGGGGCACTTCGGCCCGATGGAGCAGCCCGAGCTGGTCGCGCAGGCGATCGCCGCACGGCTCGAGAGCCCGGCGACGACGGCGGCGGGCGTGAAGGCGGCGGCGGGCGTGAAGGCGGCGGCCGGCGGCGAAGGCGCCGCGGCCGACGGCCGGCCCGCCGGCGCGCCGGGAGGCGCGGCGTGAGCTCGCGCGTGCTGTTCGCCGCGTGGCCCTTCCCCGGTCACCTGCTGCCCCAGATCGGCATCGCCCGCGCGCTGCGCGAGCGCGGCCACGAGGTCGCCTTCTACAGCGGCCCCTCGGCCCGCGCGCTGGTCGAGCAGGCGGGCTTCGAGCTGCACCCCTTCGAGCGCCTCAGCGAGCAGCGCGTCGAGCGCATCCTGCGCCCGGTCGACGGCAGCGGCCGGCGTGGCGGCCCGGCCGCCGTCAGGCTGCTCGGCCTGCTGCGCGAATGGCTGGTGGAGACGATGCCGGCGCAGATCGCCGACCTGCAGGAGCTGCTCGGAAGCCGGCGCGCCGACGTGATCGCCAGCGACGTGTCGATGTGGGCGCCCACGCTGGTGCTGTGGGAGGCCGAGCGCATCCCGACGGCGGCGTGCGCCACGCTGATGGGCCCCACGATTCCCGGCCCCGACGCCCCGGCCTTCGGGCTGCGCCCCGCCCGCACGCCGCTCGGGCGGCTCGGCATGGCCGCGCTGACCCGCTCGACCGAGCTGCTGGCCACGCAGAACCGCCGGCGCGTGGACCAGCTGCGCGCCCAGCACGGCCTGCGCCCGCTGGGCGAATCGATCAACCGCTACTTCGCGCGCCTGCCGCTGTACCTGGTGGGCAACGTGCGCGAGCTCGACTACGAACGGCGCGACCTGCCCGCCAGCGTGCACTACGTGGGGCCCTGCGCCTGGTATCCCGACGACGAGAGCACCGCGCGACGCCTCGAGCAGATCCCCTCCACGCGCCCGTGGGTGCACGTGACCGAGAGCACCACCGCCTCCGGCGAGCCGTTCCTGCTGCGCACCGCGATCGAGGCGCTCGCCGAGGAGCCGGTCGAGGTGATCGTCACCACCGGCCGCCAGCGCCGCGCCGACGTGCTCGACTGGCCGCCGCTGCCGGCCAACGTGCACGTCGCGCCCTGGCTGAGCCACGACCAGCTGATGCCGCGCTGCGCCGCGCTGGTCACGCTCGGCGGCACCTCCACGGTGCTCGCCGGCGCCGAGGCCGGCGTGCCGATGGTGCTCGTGCCGCACGCCTGGGACCGCCCCGACAACGCCCGTCGCGTCACCGAGACCGGCGCCGGCATCAGGCTGTCCGCACGCCACCTGAGCGCCGAGGAGCTGCGTGCCGGCGTCCGCAAGGTGCTCGACGATCCCTCCTACCGGCAGGCCGCGCGGCAGCTGGCCGCCGCGGTCGCCGCCGCGCCCGGACCCGGCCGCGCCGCCGAGCTGCTCGAGCAGCTCGCCGCGCGCCGGCCGGAACCCGCCGCGAAGGTGGCGGCATGAGCGCGCCCGCGCGAGCGGAGCGCGATGGCGCGCTCCCCGACCCCTTCGCAGCCGCCGGCGCGCGCCCGCCGGGGCGCCCGCGCATCCTCTCCTACGTCGGCCGCTGGGGCCGCGCGAGGCGGTGGCTGGGGCAGGACGCGATGCGCGTGCTCGACGTCGGCTGCGCGTTCGGCTTCGGCTCCGCCGCGATCGTCGCGCGCGGACCCGCGGAGCGGACGGTGGTGGGCGTAGAGCGCGACCCCGAGCTGCTCGCGCGCGCCGGGCGCCAGTTCCCGTGGCTGGCGATGATCGACGGCGACGCCGGCGAGCTGCCGGTCGCCGACGGCTGCGCCGACGCGGTGCTGCTGCTGGACGTGATCGAGCACATGGCCGAGCCGCGCCAGGCGATCGCCGAAGCCCACCGCGTGCTGCGCAGCGGCGGCACGATCATCGTCAGCGTGCCGCACCGCGGGCCCACGCGCGTGCTCGACGCCGTCAACGTCTACTCGAGGCTGCGCCGGCGCCGGCCCGAGTGGCCCGAGCTCGAGGGCGTGGTCGGCACCGACGAGGGCGAGCACCGCCATTTCAGCCTGCGGGAGCTCACCGCCCTGCTCGAACCGCAGTTCACCGTCGAGCGCGTTGCAAGAACGGGCCTCGGCTTGCAGGAGCTGGTGACGCTCAGTATCCTTGCGCTTCGGGTGCCGCTGAAAGCGCCGCGCGCGGCGCGCGTCATCATGCCGCTGCATCTGATCGCCTACATCGTCGATGATCTGATGCCCACCGGCGCCTTCGCCTATCACCTCGCCGTACGGGCGCGCCGCAACGAGCTCGAGCATCCGAGCGCCGAGGGGGCGTCCGCGCGCAACGGGGCCGGAGGCCCCGGGACTCGAGGGCCGATCGAAAGGAATCAGCCATGAGGCTTTCAAGGACGGCCCGGAGCGGACTGCGCGCCCTGCTGACGCTCGCCGCGCTGGCCGCGCTCGCCTGCGCGCTGAGCGCGCCCAGCCTGGCCAGCGAAGGCGGGGTCGGCGTCATCGCCAAAGACGGCTTCGGCGAACGCGACAACTCCTTCGCCTGGGCGATGGGCTGGTTCAAGCACAAGCTCTACGTGGGCACCGGTCGCGACGTGCTGTGCGTCGAAGACGAGACCACCCAGTTCTTCGTGCCGCTCGAGCAGAAGTACACCACCAACCCGTCGGTGAACGTGCGCTGCCCGCCCAGCCCCTACGAAATGAACCTGCGCGCCGACATCTGGCAGTACACGCCGAAGACGCACGCGTGGAAGCGCGTCTACGTCTCCCCCGCCGAGCGCAACCCCAAGGACCTGAGCCTGCCGGTCGCCAAGGACATCGCCTACCGCGGCATGGCCGACTACAGCGAGCACGGCAAAGAAGCGCTGTTCGCCGCCGGCGTGAGCGCCGACGAGTACCTGCCCTCGCTGCTGAAGAGCCACCCGCCGCGGATCCTGCGCAGCTTCGACGGCGTGCACTGGGAAGCGCTGAACCTGCCGGCCGTGACGGTGCACTTCCCCGAAGGCAACATCCGCCCGATGGGCTTTCGCACGCTGCTCGTGTGGAAGGGCCACCTGTACGTGACCGCCACCCCGGACCTGACCGGCAACGGCTCGCTGTTCGAGGTCACCAACGCGATGTCCAGCCACCCGCACCTGGTGCAGGTGACCCCCCCGAACCTCAACGTCTTCGAAGCGGTGACGTTCCACGGCGACCTGTACGTCGGCTGCGGCAGCGAGAAGTCCGGCTACTCGGTGTGGGAGGCCAGCGGCGAAGGGCGCCCGTGGGTGCCGATCGTCACCGGCGGCGCCGGGCGCGGCAACGTCGTCACCTCGGTCGTCTCGATGCACGTCTACCGCAAGGGGCTGTACGTGGGCGCCAGCGGCTGGTACCAGAACACGCTGCCGCAGTCGGAGATGATCCGGATCGCACCCGACGGCGCGTGGACGCTGGTGGTGGGCAACCCCCGCAAGCTGCCCAGCGGCGCCACCGCCTACCCCACGAGCGGGCTCGACGACGGCTTCGACAGCCTCTTCAACGCCCACTTCTGGCGCATGGGCATCCTCGGCGGCGGGCTCTACGTCGGCACCAACAGCTGGGCCGACCTGCTCAAAAACGGCAGGCTGGGCTGGATCGAGGACCTGATCGCCTACTCCTCCGGCTACCAGCTGTGGGCCACGTGCGACGGCAACGACTTCTTCCCGGTGACGCGCAACGCGTTCGGCGCCGGCGAATACAACTTCGGCGCGCGCAACCTGGTCACCGGCAACGGCCCGAACGGCGAAGAACTGTTCATCGGCAGCGCCAACGTGGCGGGCGGCACGACCATCTACGACGTGCACGAATCGATCTGCTCGGCGGGCATCGACCACGCGCGCGAGGTGCCGGCCCCGAGCGCGATGATCGCGGAGACCGCGGGCAAGGGCAAGGGCACGCTGCTGTCCTGGAAGCCGTCGCGCTCGGCGGCGCGCTACGAGGTGCTGGCCGCCGACGAAGCCAAGCTCACGGTCTACCTGCAGCCGCAGCCCTCGCTCACGCACGACGCGTTCCAGTTCGAAGGCGCCCAGCCGATCATCGCCGGCCCCGAAACCCCCGGTGCGCTGCCGGTCGACATCTCGCTCCCCGGCGCGTTCGAACCGGTGGGCACCACGACCGACTCCTACTTCGTGGCCCCCTCCAACGCCCATCGCGTCTACGAGGTGGTCGCCGAGAACGCCGACGGACAGGCCTCGGGCCCGTCGAACATCCAGATCGTGCCGACGCCCGAGCCGGCGCCGACGTTCGGCTCCGTGCGCGCGGCGATCGGATCGCCGGCCCCGCTCGGCGGCAAGGCCGCGGCGGCGTCCGTGTCCGCCGCGCAGCGGCTGCTGGACGGCGCCCAGTCCGCGTCGGCACGAGGCGATCGCGCGGCGGCGCTGGGCGACCTGCGCCGGCTGCAGAGCCTGCAGGCCGACCGGCACGACGAGCTGTCGGCGCTCGCCGCCCGCCTCGAACGCCGCATCCTCTACGCAGGCGTGGCCGGCGAACCGTGACCGGAGGAGCCCCATGCGGATCACGTTCCTGACGGTTGGCTCCCGCGGCGACGTCCAGCCGCTGCTGGCCTTCGCGCTCGGCCTGACCGCGGCCGGTCACGAGGTGACCTTCGCCGCCTTCCCCAAGTTCGAGCGGATGGTGCGGGCGGCCGGGCTCGAGTACGCGCCGCTGGCGGAAGGCCGGACGGGCGACTCCGGGGCGGGCGGGCGCGAGCGCGTCAGCCCCGCCCGCACACGTCGCGGGCGCACGATCGCCGTCGGCTTCCTCCAGGATCGCCGCTCGGTGGCGCGCGAGCGCCTCGCGGACGCGATCGCCGCGTGCGAGCACGCCGAGGCGGTCGTGGCGGTCGAGCTCGCGATGCTGCTCGCCTGGCAGGTCGCCGAGCACCTCGAGCTGCCGCTCGTACGTGCCCGTCTGAGCCCGCCGCCGCCGATCGCCGGCAGGCCGATCGCGGGCGCGGCGCGCCAGGCCGCATGGCTCGCGGTGCGCCCGTGGCTCGGCTCGGGGCGCAGCGAGAACGGCCTCGGGCGGCTGCCGCTGCGCGAGCCGCTCGGCCAGCTCGACGCGCGGCGCACGCTCGAGCTCTACGCGTTCAGCCCCGCGGTGGTGCCCGACCCCGCCCGTAGCGGGCCGTGGACGCACATCACCGGCTTCTGGTTCTTCGACGGCGCGCTCGACCCCGAGCCTTCCGCCGAGCTGCGCGAGTTCCTCGACGCCGGCCCCGCGCCCGTGTGCGTCGGCTTCGGCGCGATGGCCGACGATGACCCCGCCGCCGTCAGCGCGCTCGTGCACGACGCGCTCGCGCGCGCCGGCCGGCGCGGCGTGCTCGTCGGCGGCCTCGCCGGCGACGGCGAGCCGGCGCGGTCCTCGCGCGCGCTCGCCGTCGAGGCCGTCTCGCACAGCTGGCTGCTCGAGCGCTGCGCCGCCGCCGTCCACCACGGCGGCGCCGGCACCACTGCCGCGGCGCTGCGAGCCGGCGTGCCGTCCGTGATCGTGCCGCAGATGATCGACCAGCACGGCTGGGGCCGGCGGATCGCCGCGCTGGGCGCGGGGCCGCGCCCGCTGCCGCGTCGCAAGCTGAGCGCGGAGCGCCTCGCCGGGGCGATCCGCGCCGCGATCGAGCAGGACGGGCTGCGTGAGCACGCCCGGTCGCTCGGAGCACGAATTCGCGCGGAAGACGGAATCGCAAGCGCCGTCGAGGTGTTCGAGCGACACATGGAGGGCGTCGCCGCCCCCGCGCCAACGGAAGTCATCAACAGCTAGGACATGGAGGCATTGGAATGTTGACCAGAACCGCTCTGATCGGGCTGCTCGCGGCGGCAGCCGCGGCGATCCTGCCGGCCACCGCGATGGCGACGGTCGCGCCGAGCATGGTCATCGCTCAGGGCAACGGCGCGACCGCGGGCTCGACCACCCCTATCGTGCTGAAGATCGATTTCACCAACAGCAACGAGGACGCGCCCAAGGCGATCCAGATGGCCTTCCCACCCGGCTTCCTGCTGAACCTCGGCCAGAACGAAGGCAAATGCCTCGCCTCCAGCGCGCCGAGCCCGTCCTGCTCGCTCGGCTACATCAATTCCGCCGCAGCCGACGGCGAACAGACGAGCTGGGGCCTCTATCTCGTGGCGCCGCCGGCGATCGGGGACGTGGCTGGGATCGTGCTGGACAACGGCTCCACCACCACGGGTGGCACCGCGCCCGTGAAGCTGATCACCAGCCCAGCGGTCGAGCTCAACGTCGAATTCCCGGACTTCCCCACGGTCAACGCACAGGAAATCGACAACCTGGGGATCGTCACGACCGAAATCAAGCTGAACAGCCCTCGGGTGCCCACCGCCTGCGGCGCCCCGCTGTTCTTCGACCTCACCACCACAACGTTCAAAAACAAATCCGTCTCCGCCAACACGCCCCTGGAAGTGACCGGCTGCAACACGCTGCCGTACGCGCCGAAACTAGCGGCGACCGTGACCAAAGTTGCGGGCGGCGAAGGAGCGGACGTGGCGATCACGCTCACGCAGTCCGATCCTGGGGGAGAATCGGCCACCAACGGCTTCGAGTTCGGCAACCCCAAGGGCGTGAAGATCAACAACGTGCTGGCGCCGTGCTTCAAAGGCACGACCTGCACGGTGGGAACAGCCAGCGCGAGCTCGCCCGTGCTCGACTCCTCCGAGCTCTCGAGCGGCGAACTGACGCTCGCCGGCACGATCACCTCCGGCAACCTCGCCGCGCAGATCAACGGCGCGGTCACGATGTCGTTCCCACCGCCGTTCCAGTTCTCGATCAACGGCCCGATCAACACCAGCGAACACACGATCACGTTCCTGAACCTGCCGGACTTCCCGCTCAGCACGCTCACCTACGACTTCCTCGGCGTACCCGCCGGGCCGGCGTTCGTGACGACCTGCGAACCTTCGACGATCAGCGCGACCCTCACCCCCCAGGACGGCGGCCCGCCGGTGAAGGTCACCGGCCCCGTCACGAACGTGAACTGCCCGCCGCCGGGCACCACGCCCACCGCCGCCGGGTCGGTGAGCGGCCTCAACAGCGGCCGGCCCAAGCTCCGTCTCCACGCGATCCGCGGCAGCAAGGAGGCCAAGCTCGAGTCGCTGGCGATCAGGCCGCCCGCGGGCCTCGGCTTCTCCAGGAAGGCGTGCGGCGGCGCTCGTCACAGGTGCAACCGCGACGGCCTGTCGCTGTCCGGTGCGTCGGTCAGGAGCGCCAGGCTCGAGCGCGGCAAGCTCGTGCTCTCCTTCGCACGCCCCGCGACACGCGTGTCGCTGACGATGCGCCGCCCGCTGCTGTCCGAGAGCCACGCCCTCGAGCACAAGGCCAAGAAGCACACGACCGGCGAACTGGTGACGAACCTCAAGGTCACCGACGCAGATGGCAACACCACGGCCCTGAGCCTCGAGGTGATATGAGGCACGCGCGGCGGATTCGCTCGGGCCGCGAGCGCCGCAGGGCCCTCCCGGTCTCCGCGGGCGCCCGGACCAGCGCCGCCTGACATCCGGCCATGACGAACGACGACCGGCGCTATCGGCTGTCAAGCGGGCTGGCGGTGTACGCGGCGTCCCCCGGCGACGCGCGCCGGGGCGAGTACTCGGTCGGAGAGTACTTCCAGTCGGACCTCGCCACGCTCCGCCCCGGCGCGACCGTGTTCGACATCGGCGCCAACATCGGCCTGTTCTCGCTCGAGCTGCTCCGTCGCCATGGCACCGACGTTCGCATCTTCGCCTGCGAGCCGGCGCCGAGGTCGTTCGCGTTCCTGCAGCGCAACGTGCGCGAGCTGTTCCCCGACGCCGCGGTGAGCTTCAGGCGCTGCGCCGTGGGCGAGCGGCCGGGGCGCACCACCCTGTACTTCCGTCCGCGCGTGTCGCAGATGTCCTCGCTGCAGCGGGAGGGCGTGGACGACCCGGACGAACTGATCGACGCGATCCTCAAGGAGCCGCCGGCCGGCTTCCGGCCGGGCGCCTCGCGGCTGCGGCGCTGGCTGCGCCCCCGCGCGGCGGCGCTGCTGAAGATGGCCAGCTGGTGGATGGGGCGCGAGGTCGTCGAGATCCCGTGCGAGATGACGACGGTCTCGGAGATCATCGCGCAGTCGGACGTCGAGACGGTGGACCTGCTGAAGGTGGACGTGGAGGGCGCCGAGCTCGCGGTGCTGCAGGGCATCGACGCGGATCACTGGCCGAAGATCGAGGCCCTCCTGGTGGAGGTCCACAACCACGACGGCCGCGTCGAGACGATCCGCGGGATGCTGGAGGCGGCGGGGTTCGCGCGGATCGACTTCAGCCAGGAGTGGCCGCACGAGGGGACGCACATCTACATGCTGGAAGCAAGCCGCGCGGCACGGCCCGTCGAGGCCCCCGCGAGCAGCGCGTGAGCTGAGCGCAGGGCGCCCGGCTCGAGCAGACGCGTCGCTGGGCCCGGCTCGCAGCGAGCGCGCCGCTGAGCTCAGGCGGGGCCGGCGGGGCTCACAGCGAGCGCGCCACCTCGGCCAGCACGCGGCCGCGCATCGCCTCATCCGCCGGCAGCGCGGCCTGCGCCAGGACCGTGGGCGCGATGTCGTAGATGACGAGATCCTCGCGGCGCCCGGGCACGACGCCGGGCCCTGTGAGGATGCACAGCCCGTCGCGGTCGTGGTTGGCGTCGTCGGGGCCGGTGTCGTTCTCGAACGTCCAGTGCCGGCCGTGGCCGAGGCTGCCGTTGCTGCGCCAGCCGAGGTCGCCGAAGTAGACCACCAGGTCCGGGGGTATCCCGTTCTGCTCGCGCCACAGCTCGCGGGGCCGGAAGGTGCGCGTGCCGATCGGCTCGCCGTCGGGACCGCCGAGCGCCTCGAGCTTCGCGGCCAGCTCGTCGAGCAGCGGCTCCACCTGCTCGGGCGCGACGATGCCCTGCGGCTCGCGCCCGGCGACGTTCAGGCACAGCCGGCAGTAGTAGCCGCCCTCGCCCCACGCGCGCGTGCGGCTCCAGTCCACGCGCGCCTCGCCGAAGGGCGTGAGCGCACCGCCGGCGGGCGGCTGCTCGAGCACCAGATAGCCCTCCTGCACGAGCCATTCGTTGACGCAGATCGCCCCCTCCATCGGCCGCGCGCCGTGGTCTGAGACCACCATCACGGTGTCCTGCTCGTCGAAGCGCTCGAGCAGCTCGCCGATCTCTTCGTCGAGGTAGATGTAGTAGTTGCGGACGGCGTCGCGGTAGCGGTGCTCGGGCTCGAAGCGCGGATGCTCGGGGTCCAGGAAGCGCCAGAAGGCGTGGTGCATGCGGTCCAGGCCGATCTCGACCATCATGAAGAAGTCCCAGGGCCGGCTGTCGAGCAGGTGCCGGGCGACCGTGAAGCGCTGCTCGGTCATCTCGTAGACCTCGGCGAGGATGCGGTCGCGTTCCTCGCTGCGGAAGCTGCGCACGTCGACCTTGTAGGAGCCGACCAGCGACTCGATCTCGGCGCGCAGCTCGGGCGGGTGGGTGTAGGAGTCCCTGCGGGTGTCGCCGGTCAGGAAGCACGACACCAGCTCGCCGTTGACCGGCACCGGCGGCGAGGTCTGCGGCACGCCGATCACGATCGAGTGCATGCCGGCACGCGCGAAGTGGTCCCACAGGCGCTCGACCGCGACCGCGCGCGAGTCGGCGACGGCCATCGAGGAGTAGTCGTGCGCGGTGCGGTTGCGGAAGCCGTAGATGCCCAGCTCGCCGGGGTCGCGGCCGCTGGTCATGCAGCTCCAGGCGGGCACGGTGATCGGGGGGTCCACGCTCAGCAGCGGCCCCCACGCGCCGCGCTCCATCAGCCGGCTGAGGTTGGGCAGCTGCGCGCGCCAGCGCTCGAACACGAGCTGCGGCTCGGCGCAGTCCAGGCCTATGACCGCGACCCTGCTGCTCACGCGGCTCCCCGGAAGCGGATCAGATCACGCCCTGCCGCACGGCGAGCGCGACCGCGTGGGCCCTGGTCCGGCAGTCGAGCTTGCTGAGCAGGTCGCGCACGATGTTCTTGACGGTGCGTTCGGAGTAGCTGAGCCGCTCGGCGATGCCGCGTGTGCTCTCGCCGTCGGCGAGCATCCTCAGCACGTCGTATTCGCGGTCGCTGAGCTGCGTGGCGTGCGGCCCCTGCAGCCCCTGCGGCCCCTGCGCATCCCGCTCCTCGACCGCGGGGAGCATCTGGTGCAGCAGCTCCGGCGAGATCGAGGCGCCGTCGCGGGTGGCGGCGCGAACGCACGAGACCACGCGCGAGGGGCTGGCGTCGCGCAGCACCACCACCGCGGTGACCTCGCCGGCGTCGGTTGCTCGCGACCCTTCTCGGCGCGAGACCTCTCGCACCGAACGCACCAGGCGCACGTCGTAGCGGCGTTCCTCGCCGTTCGCCTCCCGCGACGCAGCGTCGACCTCGACGATCAGCATCGGCCGTCTCCCACCCCCCGCAGCGCTGCGAATTGGCTTCTCATCCATGGTCGCCCGTCGCATCTTTGGATTCCAGCAGACAACACCCCTGATAGCAAGGGACACCTGTGACAACAAGGGTCTCTCAGATGTAGGGGAGAATCGTACTAGAGAAAAACGGCGCTTGCACTTCGGGAGCCGGTGTCCGGGCCTCCGCTGTGCCTCGCTTCGCGTCCGTGCCCAGCGGCGGCGCCGCCGGCTGCTCAGCTGCGCTCGAGCGCGAGGCGCAGATAGGTGAGCTCGCCGGCGGCGAAGCGCCGGTAGATCGCGCTGCCCTCGATCGCCGAGAACTCGAGCGCGTTGCGGCGCAGCGGCGCCGGCACGCGCCGCTGCACGCGCATGCGCACCGCCGGCGTGGCCAGCGCGAGCGCGCGCAGCACCGCGGGGGTGATGTCCTCCTGTTCGAGCACCTTCAAGCCGGCGCCCTCGAGCTGGCGGTGGAGCGCGGCCACGTCGTCCTTGCCGTCGTGCGCGCCGTCGCCGGCGGCCGTGGGGCGGAAGTCGGCGAGCAGCAGCTTCCCGCCGGGGCGCAGCACGCGGCGCACCTCGCCCAGGAACGCGTCCATGTCCGGATAGCAGTGCGAGGACTCCACGTTGATCACCGCGTCGAAGGACTGATCGGCGAACGGCAGGCTCTGCGCGTCGCCGGTCTGGAAGGTGAGCCCCGGCCTGCCGTAGCGCCGCCGGCAGCGCTCGATCGCGGTGCGGGCGAGATCGACGCCGGTCATGGAGCTGGGGCGGAAGCGCTCGAACACGTAGGCCGCGCCGCCGCCGCGCCCGCAGCCGACCTCCAGCACCTGCTTGCCGGCGAGCTCGCCGGGGGCGGCGACCGCGGCGTAGAGGGCGAGCCCGTAGCGGTCTTCGCCCGCGCCCGCGCCGTCATCGGCGAGGGCGTCGAGGCCCGCCCCGCCCTCGCCCACGTCACCCGCGCCGCCCTCGGCCACGTCACCCGCCCCGCCCTCGCCCACGTCACCCGCGCCGCCCTCGGCGGCGGGGGCGTAGCCGTAGTTCATCAGCCCCGTGCGCTGCGCTTCGCCCCGCTCGCCGCGCAGGCTGGCGAGCTCGTAGAAGCCGCGCCACAGCAGCTTCTCGAGCGAGGGGCGCAGCTGCGGCGCGACCCGCAGCAGCGCTGCGACGCCGGCGCGCAGCGGGCGCGGGCGCCGGCGCGGGGGAACGCCCGTCTCAGCACTCACGCGCGCAAACGATATGGCATCGGTGCGTGCGGCATCGGCGGGCGCGGCATCGGCGCACGTCGCGGCGCGCGCCTCAGCGCCACCACGGCGCGCGCCTGAGCTCGGCGATGCGCAGCGCCGGGCGCACGAGCTCGGCGAGGTGCTCGGAGAGGTGGTCGAGGTGCTCGCACAGCCACACGCCATAGTGGGAGCCGTAGGCGGCGAGCACGGCGTCCTCCGCGCCGAAGCTGGGCGGCTCGAGCGCCGGCGCCTGCCGACCGCGGGGACGGTCGAGCAGCTCGGCGAGACGCTCGTACCAGCCGGTGAGCGTGCCGGTGCGATGCGCGAGCGCCGCGCGCGCGGCGGGCGCGGCGAGCTGCTCGCGCGGCAGCCCGGCGACTGCGTGCGCGGTCAGGCGCAGCCGCAGCGTGCCGCCCACGAGCCGCCACAGCTCCGGCTTGTCCACGCGCTTGGAGCCGCGCTCGGTGAGGAAGCCACGCAGGGCCTCGTCGAGCCGCAGCCCGGCGGTCAGCGCGGCCTGCTCGCCGTCGGGCGCGACGGCGCTCAGCCCGGCGGTCCACTGCACCGCCTGGGCGAGGAAGGAGGCGCCCGCGCGGTAGGCGTCGGCGAGGTCGTCGCCGACCACCGCGGCGACCCCGCGCGGCCAGAACATGGCGCCGAAGGCGACGCTGACCGCGCAGCCGATGGCGACGTCCTCCACGCGCACGATCCCCACCTTCCAGCCGACGGGGGCGATCAGGTTGAAGAGCACGGCGACGGTGACGGTGAAGGCGGCCTGCCCGAGCGCGAACGGGGCGGTGCCGGGCGAGTAGGCGGCGACGAGCACCGCCACCGGCAGCGCCAGCCACAGGGCCGCTTCGCTGCTGCCGATCGCGAGCAGCAGCGCGCCGCCGACGACGAACCCGATGACGGTGCCGCTGAGCGCCTGCAGCGCCGTCGAGCGCGTGGAGGCGGCGTTGGTGCGCAGCACCGACAGCGCGCCCAGGACGACCCAGAAGCCGTGCTGCACGCTGCTCAGGTCGGCGATCGCGACGGCGGCGCCCAGCGACAGCGACACGCGCGCGCTGTTGACGAACCACACCGAGCGCAGGCTGGCGTGCCGCGTGGCTTCGACGGCGACGCTGGCGAGCCGGCGCGCGCCCTCGGCGCCGGCGAGCCCGACGTAGGCGCGGCGGCGCGCGTCCATCGCGCGCGGGGCGACGCGCCGCTCGGCGACCAGCGCGTCGGCGCCGAGCGCGAGCGTGGCGACGGCGATCGCCTGCGCGTGGAAGGACACGCGCGCGTCGCGCTCGAAGTCGCTGTCGCCGGGGGTGAGCCGCGCAACCGCGCCGAGGCTCGCGGTGCGGCAGCGCTCGAGCTCGGCGAGCGGAAGCTCGCCTGCCGCCCCGGCCAGCAGCTCGGCGGTCGCGGCCAGCGTGGCGGCGGTCGCGGCGAGCAGCGCGCGATCGAGGCGCGCGACCGCGCTGAGGTCGTCGCGCTCGTGCAGCGCGTCCGCGACCAGCGAGGTGCACCACTCGAGCAGCTCCACGGCGTTGGCCAGCGCCTGGTCCGGCGCGGCGAGGCCGAGCGGCCGGTAGGGGGCGGAGGCGAACAGCCCCCGCAGCTCGCGCTCGACGGCGATCAGCGACTCGAGCCGACCCGCGGCGGGGCCTTCGAGCGCCGCCCCGATCGTGTGCGCGAGCGCGCCGGCGGTGCGCGCCGCGGCGGCGCGCAGCGCGTCGTCGCCGCGGCGAGGCGAGAGCGCCAGCACCGCAGCGGTGCCCGCGAGCGAGGCCAGCAGCCAGCCGGCGACGCGGTCGGGGATCATCGCGGCGGTGCCGGCGGAGGCGGCGGGCAGCACGTAGGCGAGCAGCGCGCCGGTGGCGCCCGACGCGGCGTTGGGGCCGGCGACGCCGGCGAAGAACACCGCGAAGGTGACGGGCACGGTGACGACCGCGGCCAGCGCGACGTGGGCCGAGACCAGCGTGCCGATCGCGACCAGCGCACAGCCCACCAGCGCGAGCAGCGCGTGCGCCACGAGCTTGTCGCGGCGCGTGCCCGAGAACGAGCTCAGCACCAGCGTGGCGAAGCTGCCGAAGGCGGCGAAGGTGGCCATCTGCAGGTTGCCGAGCACCTGATCGGTGAGCGCGAACAGACCGCCCATCACCAGCGTGGCGCGGATCGCGCGCAGCGCCGCGGGCGGCGACCACTTCGGCGGCAGGCCGCTGCGCGCGGCCCATGACCGCAACCCCCGCCTAGCCGGTGAGCGGCCTGCGACCGACGCCACGACCGGCGAGTTTAGATCGCGCGCCGCGGCCCTGGGGTATGGTCCAGCGAGCGCATGGACCCCGAGGGCAAGGTGATCGTGGTGACGGGCGCCGCCGGCGGCATCGGCGGCGCGCTCGTGCGCGCGCTGCTGGCGCGCGGCGCGGCGAAGGTGGTGGCGGCGGACCTCGACGGCGCCGGCGTGGAGCGCCTGAGCGCGCAGCTGGGGGCGGAGCGCGTGCTCGCGCGCACGCTGGACGCGGCCGACGAGGCGGCCACCAAGGCGCTGGTGGCGGAGCTCGGCGAGACGGTGGGCCCGATCGACGTGTGGTTCGCGAACGCGGGCCTGGCGACCGGCACCGGCCCCGAGGATGGGGACGAGGACTGGGACCGGCAGTGGCGGATCAACGTGATGTCGCACGTGTACGCGGCGCGCGCGCTGCTGCCCGGCTGGATCGAGCGCGGCGGCGGGCAGCTGGTGACGACCGCCTCGATGGCCGGCATCCTCACCGCGGCCGGCGACGCCGCCTACTCCACCACCAAGCACGCGGCGGTGGGCTTCGCCGAGTGGCTCGCCTTCAGCTACGCCGACCGCGGCGTGCGCGTGTCCTGCATCTGCCCCGGCGCGGTCGACACGGCGATGCTGCGCGCGGGCGGCGACGGCGACGCCGCCAAGGCCAGCGCGGCGATCGGCGGCGGCGAGGTGCTGGCGCCCGAGCAGGCGGTGGAGCGGGTGATGGCGGCGCTGGCGGACGACACCTTCCTGATCCTCACCCACCCCGAGATGCACGAGTTCGTGGTGGGCAAGGCCGAGAACCCGCAGCGCTGGGTCCGCGGCATGGCCAAGCTGCGCGCCCGCGCGCTGGCGCTGCTGGCGCAGTAGCGCCATAGAGGCGCCCGCAGCCCGGCTCGGCCTCGGCGACGCGCCCGCAGCCCGGCTCGGCCTCGGCGGGCGCGGACCGTCAGGTCGCGTCGAGCAGGTGCGCGCCCGCGCTGGGGCGCACCTCGCGCGTGCCCTGGGGTGGGCCGGCGCCGGGCGCGAACAGCCCCAGCACGTTGCCGCCGAAGCCGCCGCCGACCATGCGCGCGCCGGCGGCGCCGGCGTCGAGCAGCCGCCGCACCGCCGCCTCGACCGCGGGCGTGGAGGCCGCGAAGCAGTCGCGCAGGCTGGCGTGCGAGGCGTTCAGCAGCTCCCCCACCGCGGGCAGGTCGCCGCCGGCGAGCGCGCTCACGGTGTCGCGCACGCGGCGGTTCTCGCCGAGCACGTGCCGGGCGCGCGCCCGCAGCGGCTGCGGCAGCGCGGCGACGGCGGCCGCGTCGGCGTCGGCGTCGCGCAGCGAGCGCACGCCCAGCAGCCGGCAGGCGCGCGCGCACTCGGCGCGGCGTTCGTTGTAGCCGGAGCTGGCGTGCGCGTGGCGCTGCCCGGAGTCGAGCACGACCAGGCTCCAGTCGCCGAGCGCGAGCGCGACGGGCTGCACCGAGAGCGCGCGGAAGTCGATGCACAGCGCCGTGTCGGGCGCGCCGTAGAGCGAGGCGAGCTGGTCGAGCAGGCCGGTGTGGGCGCCGACCCACTCGTTCTCCACGCGCGAGCACAGGCGCGCGAGCGCGATGCGGTCGAGCGCGTCCACCGCAGCGCCGGCCGGCGCTGCGGAGCCGAGCTCGATCAGCGCGAGGCACAGCGCGACCTCGAGCGCGGCCGAGGAGGACAGCCCGGAACCGCGCTCGATCTCGCCGGCGATGCGCAGGCGCGCGCCCACCAGCGGGAAGCCGGCGCGCGCGAGCTCGGCCACGGCGCCGTGGACGAACGCGCGCCAGCCCTCGGCGGGCGCCGGCGCGGCGAGCGCGAACTCGTCGCTCTCCCCGATGTCCTCGGCGAGCGCCTGCACGCGCGCCGCGCGCCCGCCCGCGTCGGCCTCGCGCTCGGCGTGCACGCTCACGCCCTCGGCGATCGCGAACGGCAGCGCGAGCCCTTCGTTGTAGTCGGTGTGCTCGCCGATCAGGTTGACGCGGCCGGGGGCGAAGGCGGCGCTGCGCTCATGCGGCACGGCTCACCGCCCGATCGCGCGCGCGGCGCGGGACGCGGCGCGGGCGGCCGGCCTCATGCGGCACGGGCGATCGCCTCGCGCAGCGCCGCGGCTGACTCCTCGGGCAAGGTGTCGGAGATGAACGCGCCGGCGCCCTGCTCGGAGCCGGCGAGGTACTTGAGCTTCTCGGCGGTGCGCAGCGGCGGGTAGAACTCGACGTGCAGGTGCCCGCCGCGCGCGGCGCCGTCGGTGGGCTCCTGGTGCAGCGCCATCACGTACGGGAAGGGGCGCGCGAACAGCGCGTCGTAGCCGCGCTGCAGCGCCTGCAGGGCGGCGGCGAGCCCGCGCAGCTCGCCGGCGTGGCACTCGAGCAGGCTGCGGCGGTGCTGGCGCATCACCACATGCGCTTCGTAGGCCCAGCGCGCGGCGAACGGCACGTACACGACGACGGCGTCGTTCTGGTGCACCAGCCTGCGCCCGTCCCGGAGCTCGCCCTGCATCAGCCGGCAGGGCGCGCAGCCGCCGAGGCGCTCATCGGCGGCGAGCTCGAGCCTGGGCACCGGCGGCAGGAACGGGTAGCCGTAGATCTGCCCGTGCGGATGGTGCAGCGTGACCCCCACCTCGACGCCGCGGTTCTCGAAGATGTACACGTAGTCGACGTCGGCGCGCGCGCCGAGCTGCTCGTAGCGCTGGCGCCACACCCACATCAGATCCTCGGCGCGCTGCGGCGCGAGCGTGCCGAGCGAGGCGTCGTGGTCGTCGGTGTAGACGACCACCTCGGCCGCCCCCAGCGGCGCCTCGAAGGCCGGGAAGCGGTTCTCGAAGACGGCGATCTCGAAGGCGGGGAAGGGTATCTCGGTCTCCGCCGCCGTGCCGACGGCGCCGGCGGGCGTGGGGCACAGCGGGCAGTGGTCGCGCGGCGGCAGGAAGGTGCGGTCCTGGCGGTGGATCGCGTAGTCGACCTGCTCGCCGCGCAGCTCGTCGAAGCGCAGCTCGCTCAAGGCCGCGCGCCCTCCCGGCCGCCGGCGGCGCCACGCCCCCGGCCGCCGTCGGCGGCCTGCGTCTCCGGGGTCGATGGGGCGTGGCGGTAGAGGGTGAGGGCGCGGCCGTCGCCTTTGCGCCGAGGCTCCGTCAGCAGCGGCCCGTAGCGGCCCTCGCCCGCCTGCTCGGGCGCGACGGCGGCGCCCCGCCCGCCGGCGGCGTGCTGCCGCGCCCCGCCCCCGCGCGCGCCGCCCGCGCCGGCTCCGCGCCTCTCCCCATCCGGGTTGGATGACATCAGACGAGGGTATAGCGACACCTGGCGGCGGCGGTAAGCAACCGGACCACGCTCCGGCCCCCGGAGACGCTAGTGTCGTATGTCGCAATGGCGGTGGGATCGCCGAAAACCTGCGGATAGGAGGAGACATGCCAGACACCGATCAGGCGCGAGAGGCTCTCGAGCGCATGGGGCACGCGGACGGCGTGACGACGATCGAGCGGCACGAGGGGGGCTTCGACCGCCGCGCGTTCCTGCGCCGCAGCGCGCTGACGGGGGTGGCGGCGGGCTCGGTCAGCTCGCTGCTGGCGGCCTGCGGCTCGAGCGCGTCCAGCAGCGGCGGCTCCGCGAGCATCTTCGGCTCGCACCCGAAGTACAAGTTCACGGTGGTCAACCACGTCACCACCAACTCGTTCTTCGTGCCGACCCAGTACGGCCTCGCCGACGCCTGCGACCTGCTGGGCTGCTCGTATGAGTGGACGGGCTCGGAATCGAGCAACGTGAACCAGATGGTGAACGCGGTGAACACCGCGGTGGCGAGCGGCGTGGACGGGATCGCGCTGTCGCTGATCGACCCGCACGCGTTCAACGCGCCGGTGGAAGCGGCGCTGAAGGCGGGCATCCCGGTGGTCTCCTACAACGCGGACGAGCCCGCCAACAAGCGCCTCGCCTACATCGGGCAGGACCTGAAACTGGCGGGCGAAAAGATGGGCGAGCGGATCGTGGCGGACGTGGGCTCGGGCGACGTGGCGCTGTTCATCGACACGCCGGGCTCGGCCAACCTGCAGCCGCGCATCGAAGGCGCGGAAGCGGCGATCAAGGCCTCCGGCAAGCCGATCACGACGCACGCGATCTCGACCGGCACGGTCGAAACGGGCCAGCTCTCGACGATCGAAGCGTACTGGCTGAGCCACAAGGAAACGAAGGGCATGTACTCGGTGGCCGGGGACTCGACGGCGCAGCTGGCGAAAGTGATGCAGAAGTTCGGCCTCGCGGGGAAGGTGAAGGCGGGGGGCTTCGACCTCACCGAAGTGACGCAGAAACTGCTGCAGGAAGGCCAGATCGAATTCACGATCGACCAGCAGCCCTACCTGCAGGGCTTCATGCCGATTCTCGAGCTGTTCCTGTGGCGCGCGTCGGGCTCGCTGACGGGACCGGCGGAAGTGGACACCGGCCTGAAGTTCCTCGACAAGGAAACGGTGGGACCGTACGTGGAATCGAAGTCGCGCTTCGAGGGAACCTCCTCGGCGCGCAAGGTGGTCCCGCTGAAGGCCGGCGCCGAAGCCTGAGGTGTCGAGCGTGGCGGGAGACTCAGCCGCCGGCGAGCCCGCCGTCTCGGGCGGGGGAGGCCCGGCGCCGGCGCGCCGGGCCTCCCCCGCGGGTCCGTGGCGCGCGCTGGGCGAGCGCGCGCTGGCGCTGCGCGAGGGCAGCATCGTCGTCGTGACGGTGGTGACGGCGATCTACTTCACCGTGCAGACCAGCAGCTTCGCCACCGGCGCGAACTTCAAGACGCTGCTGCCGTACTTCGCCCCCTACGCGATCCTCGCGGCGGGAGAGGTGTTCGTGATGATCCTCGGCGAGATCGACCTGTCGATCGGCGCGATGTACCTGTTCTCGCCGTTCGTGTTCTACAAGCTGAACGCCTCGGCGGGGATACCGCTGGTGCCGAGCGTGGTGATAGCGCTCTTGGTGTGCATGGCGGTGGGCATGTTCAACGGCTTCTTCGTGTCGGTGATCGGGATCAACTCGTTCGTGGCGACGCTGGGGATGCTGTTCACGTTCGAGGGCCTGGCGCTGGTGATCAGCCACGGCGAGCCGGTGGCGACGCCGGGCTCGGAAGTGACGCATTCGGAAGTGAACGTGGCGCACGTGGTCAACGGCCATCACATCGTGCTCAAAGAAACGGTGAACCACGTGGGCACGTTCGCGAAAGTGTTCGGCTCGGGCACCTACTCGGAGCTGATCTGGGCGCTGGCGATCGTGCTGGTGCTGCAGGTGGTGCTGACGTTCACCCGCTGGGGCCTGTACACGGTGGCAATCGGCTCGAACAAGCTGGGCGCGGCCGAGGCGGGGATCAAGGTGAAGGGAGTGATGATCCGCAACTTCGTGCTGTGCAGCCTCACCGCCGGGCTGGTGGGCATCCTCGAGGCGGTGCGCGCGGGCTCGGTGCAGCCGGACCCGGCGGGCGCCAACGAAATCCTGTTCCTGGCGGTGGCGGCGGGGGTGATCGGCGGCACGCTGCTGACGGGCGGCTCGGGCACGATCGTGGGGGCGCTGATCGGAGCGCTGTTCCTCGGCGTGCTCAAAGACGGGCTGGTGTTGAAAGGCGTGAACGCCAACTACGAGCTGTTCTACACCGGCCTTGCGATCCTGATCGCGATGACGGTGAACATCTACGTGCAGCGCGCGCGCAGGGGGCACCGCGGTGGCTGACGCGAACGGCCCGCAGGAGCAGGCGGCACCGCCGGCGCAGGCGCCGGACGACGTGCTGCGGGTGGAGCACATCGCCAAGCGCTTCGGCCCGGTGACGGCGCTGCGCGACGTGAACCTGCACCTGAAGAAGGGCGAGGTGCTGGGCCTGCTGGGCGACAACGGCGCCGGCAAGTCGACGCTGATCAAGATCATCTGCGGCTTCCAGAAGCAGGACTCGGGGAGGATGTTCCTGCACGGCCGGCCGTACGCGCCGAAGAGCGTGGACGACGCGCGCGCGCAGGGGATCGAGACCGTCTACCAGGACCTGGCGCTGGTCGACGAACTGTCGGTGTACCACAACCTGTTCCTGCGCAAGGAGCGCATTCACCACCCGGTGCCGCTGCTGGCGAACAGGCAGATGAAGCGCGAAGCGCGGGCGGCGCTGGACGAGATCGGCATCAACATCCCCCGCATCGACGTGTCGGTGGCGCGGCTGTCCGGCGGCCAGCGCCAGGCGATCGCGGTGGCGCGCACGGTGAACTCCGACGCCGACATCATCCTGCTGGACGAGCCGCTGGCGGCGATGGGCGCAAAAGAGGGCGCGCAGATCCTCGACCTGGTGGCGCGCCTGAAGGCGGAGGGCAGGGTGTCGATCATCATGATCCTCCACAACTACGTGCACGTGCTGCAGGCGTGCGACCGCGTGAGCATGATCACCGACGGGGTGATCGCGCTGGACAAGCCCACCGCGGAGACCTCCGTGGAGGAGCTCACCGACATCGTGGTGAACGAGTACCGGCGCGCGCGCGAACAGACCCACGCGGAAGCGCAGGCGGCCGGCTCGCCCTCCGCCGGCGGCGCCGAGGACGTCTAGGAGGGTCGCGGCGTTCGTCCAAGGCGCGCGCGGCGGATCGCACATGCCCTTCGACCCATCGCGCGCCGATCCGGTGTACGTGCCCGAGCAGGGCCGCTACGAGCGCATGCGCTACCGCCGCGTGGGCCGCAGCGGCATCCAGCTGCCGGCGCTGTCGCTGGGGCTGTGGCAGAACTTCGGCGACGACCGCCCGCTGCGCGACCAGCGCGCGATCCTCAGGCGCGCGTTCGACCTGGGCGTGACGCACTTCGACCTGGCCAACAACTACGGCCCGCCGTACGGCGCGGCGGAGAAGAACTTCGGGCGCGTCTTCGCGGAGGACCTGCGCGCCTACCGCGACGAGCTGATCGTCTCCACGAAGGCGGGCTATGAGCAGTGGCCGGGCCCCTACGGCGAGTGGGGCTCGCGCAAGTACCTGCTGGCGAGCCTCGATCAGAGCCTCGCGCGCATGGGGCTCGAGTACGTGGACATCTTCTACTCGCACCGCTTCGACCCGCGCACTCCCCTGGAGGAGACGATGGGGGCGCTGGACAGCGCGGTGCGCGCGGGCAAGGCGCTGTACGCGGGCATCAGCTCCTACTCGGCCGAGCGCACCGGGCAGGCGGCGGAGATCCTGCGCTCGCTGGGCACGCCGCTGCTGATCCACCAGCCCTCCTACTCGCTCTTGAACCGCTGGATCGAGGGCGGGCTGCTGGACGCGCTGGAGCGGGTGGGCGCGGGCGCGATCGTGTTCTCGCCGCTCGGCCAGGGCCTCTTGACCGACCGCTACCTGCACGGCGTGCCGGAGGACTCGCGCGTGCGCCGCGGCGAGCACTTCGACGAGCGGCTGCTCAGCGAGCAGGCGCTCGCGCGCGTGCGCGCGCTGAACGAGATCGCGGCGGCGCGGGGGCAGACGCTGGCGCAGATGGCGATCGCGTGGACGCTGCGCGACGAGCGCGTGAGCTCGGCGCTGATCGGCGCGAGCAGCGTGGCGCAGCTCGAGCAGAACGTGGCGGCGCTCGAGCGCCTGGAGTTCAGCGCCGAGGAGCTGGCGGAGATCGACCGCCACGCGCAGGACAGCGCCATCAACATCTGGGCGGCCTCGAGCGATGCGTGAGCGCCGGCCCGGCTGACCGCAATAGGTCCGGCTCCAGTACCTTCACGAGCGTGGAGCTGCAAGAGCTGACGGAGGCGGTGGCGCGCGGGGAGATCGACACGGTGCTGCTGGCGATGACCGACATGCAGGGACGGCTGCAGGGCAAGCGCCTGGCCGCCACCCACTTCCTGGAGCAGGTGGCCGAGCACGGGGCGGAGAGCTGCAACTACCTGCTGGCGGTGGACGTGGAGATGCGCACGGTGGACGGGTACGCGATGTCCTCGTGGGAGCGCGGCTACGGCGACATGCTGCTGAAGCCCGACCTGGACACGCTGCGCGCGGTTCCCTGGCAGCAGGGCACGGCGATGTGCCTGGCGGACGTGGCCTGGCTCGACGGCTCCGATGTGGTGGCCTCGCCGCGCCAGATCCTGCGCGCGCAGCTGGCGCGCCTGAGCGAGCGCGGCTGGCGCGCGAACGCCGGCACCGAGCTCGAGTTCCTGGTCTTCTGCGACACCTACGAGCAGGCCTGGCACAAGGGCTACCGCGAGCTGCGCCCGGCGAACCTCTACAACGTGGACTACTCGCTGCTCGGCACCGCGCGCGTGGAGCCGCTGATCCGCCGCATCCGCAACAGCATGGCGGCGGCGGGGATGGTGGTGGAGGACTCCAAGGGCGAGTGCAACTTCGGCCAGCACGAGATCAACTTCCGCTACGCGGACGCGCTGCGCACCGCCGACGAGCACGCGATCTACAAGAACGGCGCCAAGGAGATCGCGGCCGAGGAGGGCATGGCGATCACGTTCATGGCGAAGTTCGACGAGCGCGAGGGCAACTCGTGCCACATCCACTTCTCGCTGGCCGAGGACGCCGACCCGCCCGCGCCGCTGTTCGCGCGCGAGCGCGAGCTGTTCGAGTCCTTCCTGGCGGGTCAGCTGGCGTGCCTGCGCGAGCTGACGCTGCTGCTGGCGCCGCACGTGAACTCCTACAAGCGCTACGCGCCCGGCAGCTTCGCGCCGACCACGGTGGCGTGGGGCCACGACAACCGCACGTGCGCGCTGCGCGTTGTCGGCCACGGCCCCTCGCTGCGCTTCGAGAACCGCGTGGGCGGCGCCGACCTGAACCCCTACCTGGCGCTGAGCGCGATCGTCGCCTCCGGGCTGCACGGGATCGACGCGGGGCTGGCGCTCGAGCCTGCCTTCGAGGGCAGCGCCTACGCGGACGCCGGGCGCGCGCGCCTGCCGGGCACGCTGGCGCAGGCGCGCGAACTGTTCGCCGCCAGCGAGGTGGCGCGGGAGGCCTTCGGGGAGGAGGTGGTGGCGCACTACCTGAACGCCGCCGACGTGGAGCTCGAGGCGTTCGGCGCGGCGGTGACCGACTGGGAGCGGGTGCGGGGGTTCGAGCGGCTGTGACGCTGACCGCGCCGGACACGGTGTTCGCGCCGGTGCGCTCGCAGACCGCCTTCGAGGAGACCGTCGACCGGCTCGGCACGGCGATCAAGCTCGGCCTGCTGGCGCCCGGCTCGCAGCTGCCGGCGGAGCGCGAGCTGTGCGCGCGCCTGGGCATCGCGCGCTCCACGCTGCGCCAGGCGCTGACGGCGCTCGGGCAGAGCGGCCACGTGTTCGCCACGCGCGGGCGCGGCGGCGGCACGTTCGTGTCCGACCCGCTGCCGCCGAGCGACCCGCCGTCGCCCTCGATGCTGGCGCAGTGGCGCGACACCTGCGACCGGCGCCTGGCGGTGGAGCTGGGCGTGGCGGTGCTGGCGGCCGAACGCGCGGCCAGCGCCGCCCTGGACGCGCTGGACGAGGTCGCCGGCGTGCTCGAGGGCTCGCTGTCGGACTTCGCCGCCTACCGGCAGGCGGACGTGCGCCTGCACGTGGGCCTCGCCGAGGCCACCGGCTCGAGCGCGCTGGTGCGCGCGAGCACCGAGGCGCAGGGCGCGATGACCGACCTGATCTCCTGCATCGCGCACCCGCCGCAGGTGCTGTCCTCCTCCAACGCCCAGCACCGGCGGCTGCTGGCGGCGGTGCGCGAGCGCGACGCGATGCGCGCGGCGCGGCTGATGTGCGAGCACCTGCAGGGCACCGAGCACATCCTCGCCGGCCTGCTGCCCGGCGGCTGATCGTCGCTCCGGCGTCGATCGTGTGCGCGGCGGCGCACCTGTGCGGCCCCGCGGCGGGCGCATGCGCCCGCCGGCAGCCGGCGCTTCTCGCCATTGGCCAGCTGTCCCACGGCGGCGCTCGCTATTTGCGCCAGGGGGACTTGACACCAAGTCGCGATCGAGCTTATTGTCACGATTGAAGGACGGATAACCAAACCTTTTGTTCTGACAGGGGGCAGCGGATGAGCACAGCTGGGAGCATGACCCACGACGAGCAGCGCCTCGCCGAACTGGGCTACAAGCAGGAGCTGCGCCGCGGCTGGAGCGGGTTCTCCAACTTCGCGATCTCCTTCTCGATCATCTCGGTGCTCGCCGGCTGCTTCACCACCTACGGCCAGGCGCTCAAGAACGGCGGCCCGATCGCGATCTCGATCGCGTGGCCGGCGATCAGCGTACTGATCCTGATGGTGGCCTTCTCGATGTCGGAGCTGGCCTCGGCGATGCCCACCGCCGGCGGCATCTACTACTGGGCCTCGAAGCTCGGCGGCGCCGGCTGGGGCTGGTTCACCGGCTGGTTCAACCTGATCGGGCTGGTGGCGGTGGTGGCCTCGGTGGACTACGTGTGCGCGTCGTTCCTGATGAACCTGCTTGGCCTCTATGACGTGCACTTCATCTTCAACTTCGCGAAGGCGGCGGCGGGCGAAAACGTGCACTACACCGCCCACGTGAACTTCGCGCTGTTCGCGGTGCTGCTCGCCTTCCACGGCTCGGTCAACGTGTTCCGCAGCCATCTGGTGTCGATCTTCAACGGCATCTCGGTGTGGTGGCACGTGCTGGGGGTGGCGGTGATCGTGGTGATCCTGATCGCCGTGCCCAGCCACCACGCGAGCTTCTCCTACGTGTTCGGCCACCGCGCCAACATCTCGGGCTTCGGCGGCCATATGTACTGGTTCTACGTGCTGCCGCTGGGCTTCCTGCTGACGATGTACACGATCACCGGCTACGACGCCTCCGCGCACGTCTCCGAGGAGACCCACGGCTCCGAACACTCCTCGCCGAAAGGCGTGTGGCGCTCGGTCTTCTACTCGGCGGTGATCGGCTGGATCGTGCTGCTGGCGATCACCTTCGCGATCCCCAGGAGCCACGAAGCGGCGGTCTACGAAGCTGGCTTCCCGGCGCTCGCGATCTTCGAGACCGCGCTCAGCAGCGCGGCGGCCAAGGCCGTGATCCTGATCTCGACGGTGGGCCAGATCTTCTGCGGGATGGCGTGCGTGACCAGCGCCTCGCGCATGACCTTCGCGTTCTCGCGCGACGGCGCGGTGCCCGGCCACAACCTGTGGCGGCGGCTGGGCAAGAACCGCACGCCCACCTGGGCGGTGCTGTTCGTGTGCCTGTTCGCGCTGATCGTGACGATCCCGGCCTACTTCCCCAACCACATCGGCACGCCGGTGGCGTTCCTGGCGGTGACCTCGATCTCGGTGATCGGGCTGTACATCGCCTACACGATCCCGGTGTTCCTGCGCTGGCGCATGGGCGAGGCCTTCAAAGCGGGGCCGTGGACGCTGGGCGGCAAATACAAGTGGATGAACCCGATCGCGTTCACGTGGGTGGGGATCTGCGTGATCATCTTCTGCCTGCCGTTCGCGCCCGCCGGCGTGTTCTTCAAGCACGGCTTTGAATGGTCGGCTGTCAACTACGCCCCGATCGTCACGATCGGCGTGATGGCGGCCGTGACGATCTGGTTCCTGCTCTCGGCGAAGAAGACGTTCAAGGGGCCGATCCGCACGATCGACGAGCTCGACACCGAAATCGCGCTGCCGGAGATCGCGCAGAACCCGTAGGAGGCGGCTTTGTACTTGTCTTGGGCGCTCCGCGCGCCGGCTGCGCGGCGGATCGACGGGGCCGAGCGCTGACCGAGACGCTGTCAGTGATCGAGCCCGCCACCGAGGCGGTGCTCGAGCGGCTGCCCCGCGCCGGCGTCGAGGACGTCGACGAGGCGGTGGCGCGCGCCGGCGCCGCGCTGCCGGCGTGGCGGGCGCTCGCGCCGGGCGCGCGCGCCGAGACGCTGCTGGCGCTGGCGGCGAAGCTCGACGAGCACCGCGAGGAGCTGGCGCTGCTGGAGGCGCGCAACGCCGGCAAGGCGATCGCCGACGCGCGCGGCGAGATGGCGATGGTCGTCGACACCTTCCGCTACTACGCCGGCGCGCCCGAGCGGCTGCTCGGCGACACCATCCCCGCCGCCGGCGGGCAGGCCTTCACGGTGCGCGAGCCGCTCGGCGTGGTGGGGCTGATCACCCCCTGGAACTTCCCGCTCACGATCGCCTCCTGGAAGCTCGCGCCGGCGCTGGCGGCGGGCAACACGGTGGTGCTGAAGCCGGCCGAGCTGACGCCGCTGAGCGCGCTGCGCTTCGCCGAGCTTGCGCGCGAGGCGGGCCTCGCCGACGGCGTGGTCAACGTGGTGGTCGGCCCCGGCTCGAGCTGCGGACAGCGCCTGGTGGAGCACCCCGAGGTGGCCAAGATCGCGTTCACCGGCTCCACCGAGGTGGGACGCTCGATCGCCGCCGGCGCAGCGCGCACGATCAAGCGCGTGACGCTCGAGCTGGGCGGCAAGTCGGCCAACGTCGTGTTCGCCGACGCCGACCTCGAGGCGGCTGCCGCGGCGGCGCCGCTGGCCGTGTTCGGCAACGCCGGCCAGGACTGCTGCGCGCGCTCGCGCATCCTCGTGCAGGCCAGCGTGTTCGAGCGCTTCCTGGCGCTGCTCGAGCCGGCGGTCAAGGCGCTGCGCGTGGGCGACCCGCTGGAGGAGGCCACGCAGATGGGACCGCTGATCTCCGCGGCGCAGCGCGACAGCGTGGCCTCGTTCCTGGAGGACGACCCGCCGGTGGCGTTCCGCGGCAGCGCCCCCGAGGGCGCCGGCTTCTGGTTCGCGCCCACGGTGCTCGCGCCCGTCTCGCCGCGCGCGCGGGTGGCGCGCGAGGAGGTGTTCGGGCCGATCGCCGCGGTGATCGGATTCGCCGACGAGGCGGAGGCGGTGGCGCTCGCCAACGACAGCATCTACGGCCTGTCGGGCTCGATCTGGACGCGCGACGGCGCGCGCGCGCTGCGCGTGGCGCGCGCCGTGCAGACAGGAGTGCTTTCGATCAACACGAACACCTCGGTGCGCGTCGGCACCCCGTTCGGCGGCTTCAAGCAGTCCGGCTACGGTCGCGAGCTCGGCCCGCACGCGCTCGAGGCCTACACCGAGATGAAGACGATCTTCTACTCCACCGAGCGATGAGCGCCGCCGCCCGCACGGACGGTGGGAAGCGCCGTGCACGGCCGGCGAGCCGCGGGCGAGGCGGGCTGTGAGCGCCGCCGGCGGCAGGCTGGCGGGACGCGTGTGCGTGGTCAGCGGCGCGGTCGGCGGCATCGGCGCCGCCACCGTGGAGCTGTTCCGGCGCGAGGGCGCGCGCGTGGCCGGCCTGGACGTGCAGCCGGGCTCGCCGGGCGAGCTGGCGCTGCAGGTGGACGTGACCGACGAGCGCCAGGTGCGCGAGGCGCTGGCGCAGGTGCGCGAGCGCTTCGGGCGCATCGACGTGCTGTTCAACAACGCCGGCATCTCCCCCAGCGACGACGGCTCCGTGCTGGAGACGACGATCGAGGCGTGGGAGCGCGTGCAGCAGGTGAACCTGCGCAGCGTGTTCCTGTGCTGCAAGCACGGCATCCCCCACCTGCTGGAGAACGACGGCCCGCTGCGCGGCTCGGTGATCAACACCGCCTCCTTCGTGGCGGTGATGGGCGCGGCCACCTCGCAGATCTCCTACACCGCCTCCAAGGGCGGAGTGCTGGCGCTCTCGCGCGAGCTCGGCGTGGAGTTCGCGCGCCGCGGCGTGCGCGTCAACGCGCTCTGCCCCGGCCCGGTCGACACGCCGCTGCTCAAAGAGCTGTTCGCCAAGGACCCCGAGCAGGCCGCGCGCCGCCTGGTGCACGTGCCGATCGGCCGCTTCGCGCGCGCCGAGGAGATCGCCCAGGGCGCGCTGTTCCTGGCCAGCGAGGACTCGAGCTACGTCACCGCCTCCACCTTCCTGATCGACGGCGGCCTGTCCGGCGCCTACACCACGCCGCTGGAGTAGCGCCCGCGCGCCTCGGCGATCGCCTGCACGAGCGCGTGATGGGCGCCGGCGAGCACCGGCGCGCCGTGCGAGACCAGCACCCGCTCGATCGGCAGCTCGGTCAGCGGCTCGAGCAGCGCCGCCACTTCGGCGCGGTCGGCGCGCACGCCGGCGAGCCAGCTCTCGGGGCACACGCGCAGCTGCGCCGCCGCCGACGATGCGTCGCCTGCGCCCGAGCCCCCTGCGCCCGAGCCGCCGGCGCCGGCGCGCCCGGCGCCGACCAGGCGGTCGCCCACCACCAGCGCCGCCACCCCCGGCAGCCAGAACACCGTCTCCCCCGCGCCGCGCAGCGGCCGGCGCCGCACCTGCGGCGGGATGTAGTTCCACGCGCGCGAGCCGCGCCCGCGGTAGCGCCGCGCCAGCTCCGCGCGGCTGCGGCTGTGCCAGTGGATGGTCGTGAGGATGCTCACGGCGCGCTCGTCCACAAGCCGATCGAGCCAGGCGAGCAGCCCGGCGCGCTGCGGCTCCGCCGGCAGCAGCGGGTCGATCAGCACCACCCGCTCGGGCAGCTCGTACAGCACGCAGCCCACCAGCCGGTCCCAATCGCCCGAGCTGCCCGGCTGCGCCTCGGGGTCCCACTCGGGATGGGGCGCGCTCCAGCGCCACAGGCCGGGGACGATCTCCTCCCCCTCCGGGGAGGACGCGGTGCGGGCTGCGCGCTCGATGCCGCCCAAGTTAGTGCGCCCGCGCCCATCGCGCCGCGCCGCCCGGCGGGACCGGGCGCGGGCCGCCGGCGTGACCGCCGCGGCCGGTTCGCGCTCCAGCTAACCCCCGATCGGAGCGCGCGCGTTGCCGCCCCAAAAGACCTGCGTGCCCACCGCATCGATCACGTTCACCAGCACCAGGTTGAGCGCCATCGACCTCGCCGTCGCGCGACCCACCCCCACCGGGCCGCCGCCGGCGTTGTAGCCGTAGTAGCAGCCCACCAGCACGATCGCGGTCGACATCGCCATGCCCTTGATCACGCTGAACAGGTAGTCGCCGGGGTTCTGGAACTGCCAGAACACCAGCAGGTAGCCGCCCGAGGACACGTAGCCCACCTGGTGCACGATCGCGACGTAGGAGGCGACGAAGGCCACGCCGATCGCGCCCACGTACATGAACGGCAGCACCAGCCACGCCGCCAGCAGGCGCGTGGCGCACAGGAAAGTCATCGAGTTCACGCCCATCACCTCCAGCGCGTCGATCTCCTCGGAGATGCGCATCGCGCCCAGCTCCGCCACGATGCCGGTGCCCACCTTCGCCGACATCATGTAGCCGAACACCAGCGGCACCGCCTCGCGCAGGTCGCACCAGGCGGAGAACACGCCGGAGTAGGCCGGCGTGCCGGCCGCCTCGGTGAAGTAGGCGGCCTGGATGCCGCAGGGACCCAGGCCGGTGACGAACACCAGCCCCCAGATCACGCCGGTGGAGCCCACGATCAGGATGCCCGCCTGGCGCAGCGACTCGCCGAAGAAGCGCAGCACCCGCAGCGCGAGCACGTCGCGCAGCACCGTGCCCATGAAGCCGCCGATCTCGCCGCTCTCGGCGAGCCATTCGCGGGGGAGCGCCGGCAGTTCGCTCATCCGCCCGCTCCTATTTGAGGATCACGATCTGCGGGTGCGTGGCCAGCAGCGTCTGCGTGAACACGTAGTTCAGCGCGCCGAAGGCGAGGAACGCCACCACCACCGCCTCGTTCACCGCGCGCCCCACCCCCTCCGCGCCGCCCGACGCGGTCATGCCTTTGTAACAGCACACGATCGCGATCAGCGCGCCGAAGATCGCGGTCTTCAGCACCGAGCCCCACAGGTCGGTCACGTCTGCGTTCTCGAACAGCCTGCTCCAGAACGGGCCGAGCTGACCGCCGTACTCGAGCTCCGCGATCATGCCGCCGAACAGGCCGAACAGCACCGAGTACACGTTGAACAGCCCCGTCACCAGCATCAGCGAGAGGAAGCGCGGCACCACCAGGTTCTTTACGGGGTCCACGCCCAGCACCTGCAGCGCGTCGAGCTCCTCGCGCACCTTGCGCGCGCCCAGGTCCGCGGTGATCGCCGTGCCGCCCACCCCCGCCACCACAATCGCCGTGATCAGCGGCCCGATTTCCCGCACCACCTCGATCACGAAGAAGCCGCCGAGGAAGTCGATGCTCCCGAACAGCCTCAGGAAGTTGGCCGCCTGCAGGCCCGGCGCGCCGTAGTCGATCGCCACCGTGGAGATCAGCAGCGGGAACCACACCAGCCGCAGCACGAACAGGAACTGCGCCACCAGCTCGCCGCCGTACGGATAGGGCGCTCGCAGCGCCGACACGATCGTGCGCGCCGCCAGCACCATCATGTCGCCGAGCTCTTCGAGCACGCGCCTGAAGGGCCGCATGGCCCGTTCGAGCCCCTGCGCCGACGATGCCCCGGTCCCCGAGCCTCCCGCCATAGACCTATTGTACTAGATCACCAGCACACTATGTCTCCTCCGCGGGCGCCGGTAGAGTTGAGACGTGAGCAAGCGCTCGTACGCAACCGAGAGCGCGGGACCGGGGCTCGCGGTGGACCGCGAGGCGGAGATCCCGATCGGGGTGCAGCTCGCGTGGGCGCTGCGCGCGCGCATCCGCGACGGCGCCTACCGGCCCGGCCAGCGACTGCCGGGGCTGCGCGAGCTGGCGCAGGCCACCGGCGTGAACGTCAACACCGTCCGCTCCGTCTACCAGCGTCTCGAGCGCGACGGCCTGGTCGACAGCCAGCAGGGCAGCGGCACGTTCGTGGCCGCCGCCCCCGGCGGTCCCTCCGCGCTCGCCGCGATCGTGGCCGCCGCGATGCGCGATGCACGCGAGAGCGGCGTCGACCCGCGCGAGGTCGCCGCCGCGCTGTACGTGGCGCCGGGGCCGCCGGCGCGGGCCGCCGCGCCCGTGCAGCGCCGGCGCCTGCTGCGCGAGCAGATCGCTGCGCTGGAGCGCACGCTGGTGGAGCTCGAAGCCAAGCACCCCGGACTGCTGGCGCCGTCGCGCCGTCGCCGCGAGGGCGGCGGCCCGGCGCTGCTGGACGAGGCCGAGCTCGAGCGGGTGCGCGACACGCTGGTACGGCGGCTCGGCGCGCTGCAGGCGGCGATCGACGAGCTCACACGCGGGCGCGTCGGCGTGCCGGCGACGACGGCGAGCGACGAGCGCGAGCAGGCCGGCAAGCGGTCCACCGGCAAGGCCGGCGGCGCGCGCGCACGGCCGAGCGCCAGGCCGGCGGCAGCCGGAGCTTGATCGCGGTGAGACAATGAGCGACGTGGCCGAGCTTTACTTCCTGCTCGTGGTGCTCGGGCTGCCGGCGCTGCTGCTGGCGGTGGCGCTGGTGGCGGCGCACTTCTACGCCGGCGGCGCCGAGGAGCTGCTCGACTGGCGTCCCACGCGCTCGCCCGAGCGCGAAGCCGAGCTCGACGCCGGCGAGCTCGAGCAGATGCTCGGCGCGCTCAACCGCTACCGGCGCATGCGCGGCGCGCCGGAGCGCACGCTCGAGCAGGTCAGCGGACGCGCCTGGGCCGGCCTCGACCGCTTCGCCTAGCCAGCCGCGCCCGCAGCCGGCGGCGGCGTCAGAGCCGGCGGCGGCGTCACAGCGTCAGCGCCACCGCCGCCTCGGCGGTGAGCACCTGGAAGGTGAAGCTCTCCTCGATGTACAGCTCCACGCGCTCGGCGTCGTGGCGCTCGTAGCCCACCGACAGGTCCTCGCCCACGTCCAGCACGTAGTCGCCGCCGCGCTGGCTCAAGACCACCGCGCCGTCCACGCCCGGCGCCCACACCAGCGGGCCGCCCAGGATCTCGCGCAGGTGCTCCAGCAGCGGATAGCCACCGTGCTCGGCGAACTCCAGCACGTGCGTGTAGGCCTTGCCGCCGAGCGCCAGCGCGTAGGGGCCGCCCACCCCGACGTCCAGCAGCGCCTGCACCGCACGCGCCACGTGGCGCGGATAGTGCTCGCACTCCTCGCCCAGCGCGATCGCCTCGTGCGGCGCGGCGGGCGCGATGCCGGTGATGCCCGCCGCCGCCCAGCCGTGGAACACCGCACGGTTCTCCGCCACCGCCAGCGCGCGCGCCGCACGGTCGAGCGGCTCCAGGTCCACGTCGCCGGCACCACGGTCGGCGTCGCGCAGCTCGGAGCGGGCGAGCGCGAACGGCGCGCGCAGCTCGGCCAGCGCCAGCACGCGCCGCAGCGCCGCGCTCACGCCCTCGCCGGGGCCGTCCTCCAGCGGGCTCACGCGCCCGACGCTGCGGGCCGAGCGCTCCCAGCCGTGCGGGCCCTCGAAGTCCACCAGCCGGCGCGCCGCCAGCGCAGGCGTCAGACGCGTGCGCGCCTCTTCGTCGATCGCGCTCCAGCCCTGCTCTGTGATCGGCGCGTGCTCGCGCAGCAGGTGGTTCATGCGGGAGCGCCTCTGAGGCTGCCGATGCCCAGCGAGGCGCTGCCCGCCAGCGGCGCGCCCTGCCCGGCCGCGTCCTCCACCGCCTGCTCCTCGGCCCGCTCGCCGTGCTCCACCACGTCGCCCGGCTGGAACAGGATCCCCTGGGCGATCTCGCGCCACAGCGGCGTGCGTCGCAGCAGCAGCTCGAGGTCCATGCAGAAGTGCTTGAACTCCTCGCCCTGCGCGTCGCGCATCACCGCCAGCGCCTCGCGGTCGCGCTCCACCGCCAGCCGCTGCTCGTACCAGCCGATCGCTTCCGCCTCCTCGGTCAGCGATGCGCACATGCGGGCGAACGTGCGCGTGCCCGCCGGCAGCTCCTCGGGCGGCTCGTGGTACTGGTCGAAGCCCACCGCCACATCGTGGCACACCTGCGATGCGCGCCGTGCGCGAGCGGGCGGGGCAGACGGCGCGGCGCGAACGGCGCCGCGGAAGGGAAGCGCCTGCTCGGCTGCCGACCCCGTGTTAGCATCCGTGCTCGTCGATGGGGAGAGCGACGACAGCGTCCCCGATCGACGACGCTCCATGCGCCGGCTGGTACTGCTGATCCTCACGCTCGCCCTCGTGACGCCCGCTCCGGCGCTCGCGAGCGGGCAGGACGCGGCCGCGACGCACGCGCTGATCGCCGCCGACTACGCGCTGGCGCGCACGCGGGTGGCGACCATTCAGGTCGCTCAGGCGAAGGTCGAGCAGTATGATCGCAAGCTGGCGGCGGAATGCCCCAACGTGGGCGCCGGCAGCCCGGAGGACGAAGCGGCGAGCCCAATGAGCAAAGAGGTCGCGGTGGCGCTCTGGTCGATCAGCTACGGCGCGGCCGCCGGGCCGACCGAGAGGTTCGCCGGCGCCGTGAAGAAGCTGCACTGGACGAACGCGCGCTTCAACCGGGCCGTGCACGCCTTCGCCACCACCCTGCGCAGCCTCGCCACGATCCAGCTGCCGAACCTGTGCGACGACGTGCGCACCTGGACCGCCAGTGGCTTCAGCACCGTCCCGCCGAACGTGCTCGTGCTCGACGAACACGTCGAACCGCTCAGGATCCCTGACATCCCCTGGGGACTGGTGTCCTCGTACGAGCGCGGCGACGAAGCGAGCCGCGTCGCCTACATCAAGCACGGCGAACTCAAGCTCGCCGAAGCGGAATTCATGCTGGGCCAGAAAGACTGGTACCAGGTGCTGGAAACACTCGGCGTCGCGCCGTAGCGCGCCTTGGCTCCAGCCCGGCGGCGTACCGTCGCGCCACGCCTCACGCGCCAGGAGCATGTCTGTTCTCTCGAGGGGCGAGCGATGGTGAGCGATGGGGCTCGAACCCACGACCGCCTTTCCAGCATCCGGATGGCTGACACTCCGTCGTCATAGTCCAGGAGTTCTATGTAGAGCGAAAGAACGGGTACTCAGGGGTCGGCCAGCTTGTGATATCGTCAGGCCAGAAAGTTCATGCACGATCGAACTCCTGGATCACCAATCTCGGCCCACGGCATATCCGGCCCTGGCCGTGCGGAGCTTGCTGCGGTCACCGGCCGCCGCCGGTTCGTGTCTCCCGGTGACGCGGCGGCTGAGCTGGGTGTAGATGCGCGCGTGGCGGCGCGCAAGCTGGCTCACTGGGCCGAGAAGGGGTGGCTGCGCAGGGTGCGACGTGGCCTCTACATCCCCGTTCCCGTGGAGGCCGAGCACCCCGAGAGCTGGTCGCAGGATGCGATGGTGGTCGCTGCCGCCGTTTGGTCGCCGTGCTATTTCTCGGGCTGGACCGCAGCCGCCCAGTGGGGCCTGACGGAGCAGGTCTTCCGCACGACCGTCGTCAAGACGGTGCGGAGGGTTCGTCGCTCAGAGGTGCGTATGCTCGACTCGGACTATCTGCTCGTTCACGCTGTCGAGCAGTCGATGGGTTGGGGGCTTGCGTCGGTGTGGCAGGAGGAGGTGCGCTTGCGGATCGCAGATCCTGCGCGCACGATGGTCGACATCCTTGACTTGCCTCGCATAGGCGGCGGCATCCGCCATGCCGCGGAGATCCTCGGAAGCTACCTCGACGAGCACGACCCCCAGCTGCTCGTCGAGTACGCGGACCGGCTCGGCAACCGGGCCGTGTTCAAGCGCCTGGGCTTCCTGGTCGAGGCGCTTGGGCGCGAGGAGCCCGAGCTGACGGCGGCGTGCCTGGCACGTAGGTCGGCAGGGGTGGCGCTCCTCGATCCCGACGGACCACGCGACGGTCCCCGCATGCCCAGATGGTCTATTCGCGCGAACGTCCACGTGGCTGCCGAGAGCCCGTCGTGATCTCGAAGCAGGAGCTGCTCCAGGCCCGTGCGGAGTGGCAGCTGGACCTTGGTGTCATCGAAAAGGACTACGTGCTCGGCTGGCTGTTGGCTGCAATCGCGGCGGAGCCTGCTCTCGCACAGAGCTGGGTCTTCAAGGGTGGCACCTGCCTGCGCAAGTGCTACTACGAGACCTACCGGTTCTCGGAGGATCTCGACTTCACGGTCATCGAGGGTGGGCCTGAGCAGCCCCAGGAGCTGGCCGAGATCTTTGCGCGGGTGGCGTCGTGGCTGCAAGAGCGTTCAGGGATAGAGCTGCTCGTCGACGAGCGGACGTTCGGGCAGCGCCGCAATCTGCGCGGCAACCCGACGACACAGGCGCGCATCTCCTATCGAGGGCCCAATCCACCGCCGGTTCTGCCCAAGGTCAAGCTCGACATCACCAGCGATGAGATGCTGGTCGAGCGGCCCGTGCTGCGCCGCGTTGTCCATCCCTACGGCGACGGTCCGCTGCCGAGCGAGGGAGCGCTCTGCTACTCGCTCACCGAGCTGGCCGCCGAGAAGACCCGCGCGCTCGCGGAGCGCTGTCGTCCCCGTGACTTGTACGACGTCGTGCACGTCTACCGACACCCGGACCTGCTGGAGGCCGGGCCACGGACGCGGCGCGTGCTCGCCCGCAAGTGTGAGCATGTCGGCATCCGGGTCCCCGACATGGAGACTATCCGCTCCTCTCCCCATGCCGGTGAGCTCGCGCAGGAGTGGGAGAACATGCTCGGCCACCAGCTGCCGCGACCGTTGCCGCCGTTCGAGTCGTTCTGGGACGCTCTCGGCCCGTTCTTTGCGTGGTTGGGCGGCGCGGCGCCACGTGCGCTGCTGCGTGCAGAACTCGACAGGGACCTGGACCCGGATTGGGTGCCGCCGAGGGCGATCACATCGTGGCGCCGCGGTGTCCCGTTGGAGATCATCCGCTATGCGGGGGCCAACCGGCTGAAGGTCGAGGTGGACTACCGCGCCGAGCAGGGCCGCTCCGGGCCGCGCGTCGTCGAGCCTTACTCCCTGCGTCGCACCAACGACGGCAACCTCCTGCTGTTCGTGGTCAACGACCATGGGCATCTGCGCAGCTATCGCGTCGATCGAATTGCCGGCGTGCGCCCGACCGCCACGACGTTCGTACCTCGCTTCATCGTCGAGTTCTGAACGCCGGATCCCTGGCTGGGCGAGAGGGAGCTCCTCCAGCTTCGGCATGTCCCGCAGGCCGACATGATGATCGGCGGCGTGATCGGATTTGCAGCAGCCAACGAGGGGCGAGCGATGGGGCTCGAACCCACGACCGCCTGGACCACAACCAGGAGCTCTACCAGCTGAGCTACGCCCGCCACGTGATGCGAGCTCGAAGTCTAGCGCCGCGCCGTCACTCCTCGCCGCCGGCGGCCCGCACCGCCGCTTCCGCGCGGGCGAGCGTCTCGCTCGGCCCGAGCCCCGGCGCCTGCGTCGCGGCCTCGCGCCAGGCGTGGAGCAGGCGCAGCGGATCCGGCCCGAGCAGCGCCGCTATCTGGACCCCCAGTGTGAACGCGTCGCCGAGCGCCGGCGAGGGCGCGGCCGCGATGGGCGAAGCCGCGCCGAGGGCGCCGGCGGGAGCCGGCGGCACGGCGGCTCCCGCCCCCGCCGGCGCAGAGCCGGCGCGCGCGCTCTCGCCGGCGGCCGTCAGCACCGCCTCGGTCACATCCTCGCCTTCGCGCTGCGCCACGCTCCAGCCGCGGCCCATCGTCATCTGCCCCGGATCCAGGCGCGGCCCCTCCACGATCGTCAGCTTGGCCTTGGGGGGGACCCACTCGTGTTCGCGGTACTCGAAGGGCACGCCGCGCAGCCAAGGTCCGACGATCGCCTGCAACTCCGGCGCGGACAGGTTGAAGCGGCACACGTTGTGAGGGAATTCGCGCAGCTCGACGTGGTACACGACGCACAGCCTCGCACGTACCGCTATCGCGCGCCCAGCCTCGCGCGCATGATCCGCACCGCCTCCGGGTTGGAGTCGACCAGCACGTAGCGGCGCCCGAGCTGCGCGGCCACCGCTCCGAGCGTGCCGCTGCCGGCGAAGAAGTCCAGGCACCAGTCGCCGCGACGGCTCGAGGCCTGCACCATCCGCCGCACGATCCCCTCGGGCTTCTGCGTGGGGTAGCCCGTCTTCTCGCCGCCGGCGGTGGGCACGATCGTGTGCCACCACACGTCGGTGGGCAGCTTGCCGCGCGCGGCCTTCTCGGGGGTGACCAGGCCGGGCGCCATGTAGGGCTCGCGGTCCACCTCCTCGCTGTCGAAGAAGTAGGCGACGGGGTCCTTGACGTAGACGAGGATCGTGTCGTGCTTGGCCGGCCAGCGCCTCCTCGTGCGCGCGCCGTAGTCGTAGGCCCAGATGATCTCGTTGAGGAAGCACTCGCGCCCGAAGATCTCGTCGAGCAGCAGCTTGCAGTGGTGCGCCTCGCGGTAGTCGATGTGGAAGTACAGCGTGCCCTCGCGCGTGAGCAGCCGGTGCGCTTGACGCAGGCGGGGCTCGAGGAAGGCCAGGTAGTCCTCGAAGCTGTCGCGATAGCTCGACTGCGCCAGCAGGCGCGTGCGGTAGCGGCGCCCCTGGAAGCCGAGCCGCTCTCCCTCCTCGCTGCGCACCACCGCCAGCGTCCGCCGCGACTGCACCTTGCCGGTGTTGAACGGCGGGTCGGCGTAGATCAGCTGGAAGCTCTCGTCGGCGAAGCCGGCCAGCACGCTCAGGTTCTCGCCCAGGATGATCTGGTCGCAGGCGGGCTGCTGCGCGGGCGTGGCCATCGGCCTCAGAGCCTACGTTCGCGCGCCGATGGAGCGATCAGCTCGACCCAGCGGTAGCGCACGCCGCACAGGGCCCGCCAGTTCGCCGCCGCGACCGTGCGCAGCGGCCCGCTCGGCTCGGGCGCCGCCGGCGTGAGGAAGATCGCGTCGAGCACCGCCGCCCCGCCGGCGCCGGGGGCGAGGCTGAAGCCCGTGCGCGTGACCGCGATCGTGTGCCTGCCGGCGCTCAGCCTCGCCGCCAGCGGCGGCACCGTGTCGGGCACCAGCGAGTTGCCGTCGAGCTGGCCCGCGATCGAGGCCAGCGCCCGTCCGTCCAGCGAGAGCGCCACGGCGGGCATGATCTGCCCCTGCACCCACACCTGCCAGCGCCCGCCGTGCGGCACGGTGAAGCTCGCGCGCAGGGTGCCGGGCGAGCCCATCACGATGCCGCGCCGCTCGCGGCCCCAGCGACGCGGGCGCGAGGCCCGCAGAAGCGGCACGCGCACCAGCAGCGGCGCCCGCGACGCCACCAGGCGCGCGCCGGCGCTCGCACGCCCGCGCGTCGCCAGCGCGCCGATGCGGGCGCACTGCCGCGCCACGCCGCCGCTCAACGCCACGTGGGCGCTGGGGCTCGCCGCGCCCGGCCGTCTCCCCCACACCTGGTAGTAGGAGCCCTGCCACAGCAGCGCATAGGCCGCCGGCGGACGGCTCGCGGCCGGGTCGCGGCGCGTGACGATCAAGGGATAGGCCGCCAGCGCGCCGGGGCTGACCTCGTCCAGGTCCACCGGCCGGCCGTAGCCGCCGGCGGAGCGCGCGAGCGCCTTTGGCGGGTACACGAAGTCGGGGCCGCCCACGTCCAGGTCGCGCAGCTGGTACATCGAGTATTCGTCGAAGTCGGTGAACAGCGTCGGGCCGCGTCCCGAGAAGCGTCGGCCGATCGAGGCGAGCTCTTCATAGCGCGCCGTGGGGGCGAGGTTCGAGCTGTGGTACTGGAGCGCGTCCGAGCACAGCACGCCGCCGCCGAGCGCGAGCGCGAGCGCAGCCGCGGCCGCCGTCGCCAGCCGCCCCGCCGGCAGCGAGCGCAGCGCCGCCACGCTCGCCCACGCCAGCAGCACCACCGCCGGCGAGCTCAGCACCAGCGTCTTCGCGTCCGCCCAGGTGGTGGCCGTGCGGCTCACGATCAGCGACGCCAGCAGCGTCAGCGCGAACCATGCGCACAGCGCGTAGGCGCGGCGGCGCAGCAGCTGCACGAGGCCGAGCAGCGCCGCGGCCAGCGCCAGCGCCGCCAGCGCGTGCGTGGCGCTCAGCGCCGCTCCCGCCGGCGCGAGCTTGTAGCTGCCGTTCAGCCACACGCCGAGCGCCTGGATCGCGCGCAGCGGCGCGTGCAGGTTGCCGGAGTTGCCGGTGGTGGCGATCGCCTGCGCCACCCGCAGCGCGGAGGGCAGCTGCGCCCAGGTGGGCCAGGCGGACGTCAGCAGGGCGAGCGCGCCCAGCGCGACCCCCGCCGCCAGGCGCCGGCGGGACCGGCGGGCTCGGGCTGCCTGGCGGCGCTGGAGGGACGGCGCGCCGGCACCCGTGGCGGGCGCCGCGCCGATCCTGGCGCGGCCGGCAACCGCGCCGATCCGGGCGCGGTCAACAGCCGCCACCGCCCCCAGCACCAGCAGCGGCGCCAGCGCCCAGGCGCCGAACGCCGGCCCCAGCGCCGACACGCCGGCGGCGAGCACCAGCGCGAACGGGATCGGTCCGCGCGCGCGCGCGCCGAGCCAGCGACGGTGGCAGGCCAGCAGCGCGCCCAGCGTGAGGATCATCGTGAGTGACGTGAGCTCCTTGACCGAGGCCAGCAGCTCGTACGCGTACACCAGAGCCGGCAGCGTCGCCGCGAGGCTCGCCGCCGCGGCCCACGCGCCGCGCAGTCCGCTCGCGCGCGCCAGCAGCCACGCCGGTCCGGCCGCGCACGCCAGCACGAACGCGTTGAACGGCTGGAACGCCCAGATCAGCGGCAGGCCGAGCAGGAAGGCGCTGCCGCCGAACAGCGTGTCCGCGCCGGACGGGTAGCTGGTGCCGTAGTAGTCGTGGATGAACTGCCCGTAGGAGTTGCGCAGGTCCAGATGCGCATAGCGCTGGCCGTGGCGCAGCAGGTAGTCGGCCCCGATCATGTGCACGGCGGAGTCGGCCAGCGCCATGTAGGAGGAGAAGCTCGCCCTGCCGGCCGCCAGCACCGGCGCGAGCGCGAGCGCGTACGCGAGCACGCACGCCAGCGCCGCCCATGCGCCCCGGCGCCAGCGTGCCGCGAGCTCGAGCGCGCGCCGGCGCGCCAGCGCGAAGCCGGCCAGCGAGAGCGCCAGCATCAGGTATGGCGTGGCCGGCGCGAGCGGCGCTATGTAGGTGCTGAGCTGCGAGAGCGCGATCAGCGCGGCCAGGCCGAGGCACGCCAGCAGCGACGCGGGCAGCCGTGCCCCGCCCGCGCGCTCCAGCAGCAGGCCCGCACCGAGGCACATGACGGCCAGCGCGCACGGATAGAGCGCCGCGGTAGCGAGGAACATCGCGGGCGATCGTAAAGCCGAGGGCGGGCTCGACCGCGCGCGCACGCGCCCGTGCGCGCGCCAGCGCCCCCGGCTGGATTCGAACCAGCGACCCTCGGATTAGAAGTCCGATGCTCTATCCAGCTGAGCTACGGGGGCGAAGGCCGGCCCGTCGCCCACGCGGCGGCGGGTGGCGGCGCCGTTGTGGCGCTCCCATCCTCGCAGCTTCGCTGGATCGAAACCGCCAGCGCGCAATGCTGGGGCGCCCGCGGGACGGATCCTTAGACGCGCTTGAGCCGAAATCTGTAAAAGTTCCCGCTATGAGCTCCGTGGGAAGCGACGAGGAGGAGGGCCTCACCCGCAAGCAGCGGCGCGAGCAGGCGCGCGCGCAGCGCAAGGCGGTGGAGGAGGCCGCGGCGGCGAGCGCGGCGCGCAAAGCGAGGCTGACCCAGCTCGGCATCGTGGTCGGCGTGGTGATCGTGGCGATCGTGATCGTGCTGATCGCCACCGGCGGCTCGAAAAAAGCCGGCGTGCCGAGCTCCGCGGGCGAAAAGAACTCGGTCACCAAGCAGATCTCCTCGCTGATCGCCGGCATCCCGCAGGAAGGCAACGCGTTGGGCAACCCCAAGGCGCCCGTCACGCTCAAGTACTTCGGCGACCTCGAGTGCCCGATCTGCCGCGAGTTCACGGTCGAAGCGCTGCCGCAGATCATCCCCAAGTGGGTGCGCAGCGGCAAGCTGCGGATCGAATACCAGTCGATGGAGACCGCCACGCGCGAACCCGAAGTGTTCAAAGAGCAGCAGGTGGCGGCCTACGCCGCCGGCAAGCAGAACAAGGCGTGGTACTTCATCGAGACCTTCTACCACGAGCAGGGGGAAGAGGACTCGGGCTACGTGACCGAAAAATACATCCAGGAAATCGCCAAACAGGTGCCCGGCCTGGACCTCTCCAAGTGGACCTCCGACCGCAACGACCCCGAACTGGCCAACGAGGTCGAAACCGACAAGCAGCTCGCCAACAACGAAGGCTTCACCGGCACGCCCTCGTTCCTGATCGGGCGCAGCGGCGGGAAGCTCAGCAGGCTCGAATACACGAGCTCGCCGGGCAACCCCGGCTTCGTCGACGAAGCGGTCGAAAAGCTGCTGAGCTCCTAGCGCGGCCATGAGCATCAGCCCCCGCACGCTCCGTACCGCACTGGTCGTGCTCGCCATCGTCGGCATGGGCTGGGCGTCCTATCTCACCTACGTCCACTACTCCGGCGAAGCCCCCGTCTGCTCGCTCAAGGGCGACCCCTGCGCCGCGGTGCAGAAATCCGTGTACTCCGAGCTCGCCGGGGTGCCGGTGGCGCTGATCGGGGCGATCGGCTACCTGCTGATCCTCGGCACCCTGCTCGCCTCCGACGGCGAACGCGCACGCTTCGCCACCGCCGCCCTCACCCTCGGCGGCTTCGCCTTCAGCGCCTACCTCACCTACCGCGAGGTCTTCAGCCTGCAAAAAATCTGCGAGGACTGCGTGGCGAGCGCGGTGATCATGACGATCCTGATGGGCTTGGCGGTCTGGCGCTTCCTGCGCGTCGACCCCGGCTCGCCCCGGCCCGGCGAGCTCCGCCCCGCCCCCGCCGCCGAATCGGCGGCCCCCCTCAGCACCGCCTCCTGAGCGCCAGCCTCTCGCCGACGCTGCCTATCCGTCCAGTGGCTTGCCGGCCGCAGCGGCGCGGGCTCGCCCGTGCCGACTTGATGAAAAGCGATGGCCAGGCAGGAGACGAGCACGCAGTCCGATGCGAGCGCCCAGGCTGCGTTCGCCGGCGAGGCACGCATCGCGCGCCTGTTCGAGCTGACCAGCGACCTGCTGGCGATGATCTCGCCCGACGGTTGCTTCACGCTGCTCAACCCCGCGTGGGAGCAGCTGCTGGGCTGGAGCCGCGCGGAGCTGCTCGACCGTCCCGTGCGCGAGTTCGTGCACCCCGACGACGTGGAGCAGTCGCTGGGGGCGATGCTAGCGGCCGGCGACGAGCTGACCGAGATCGAGAACCTCACCACCCGCTACAAGCACCGCGACGGCTCCTGGCGCTGGCTGTTGTGGAGCGCGCGCCGCGACGGCGAGAGCTGGTACGCGGCGGGGAAGGACGTGACCGACCGCGTGTGGCTCGAGCGCCAGGCGCTGCACGACCCGCTCACGCACCTGCCCAACCGGCTGCTGCTGATGGACCGCGCCCGCCAGGCGCTGGCGCGCCTGCACCGCAGCCGCGGCGTGGTGGCGATGCTGTTCATCGACCTCGACAAGTTCAAGGCCGTCAACGACAACCTCGGACACGACATGGGCGACCGGCTGCTGCTCGCCGTCTCCGCGCGCCTGGGGGAGCTGATGCGCGACAGCGACACGGTGGCGCGCCTGGGCGGCGACGAGTTCGTGATCCTGGCGGAGGACATCGACGGCGAGGGCGAGGCGCTGGCGCTGGGCGCACGCGCGCTCGACGCCCTCAACGAGCCCTTCCCGCTCGGCTCCGCCGAAGTGGCGATCCTGGCGAGCGTGGGCATCGCGATCGCGCACGAGCCCAACACCGATCCGGAGGCGATGCTGCGCGAGGCCGACCTGGCGATGTACCGCGCCAAGCGCGCCGGCGGCCGTCGCCTGGAGCTGTTCGACGAACGCCTGCGGCGCGAGTTGAGCGAGCACCTGGAGCTCGAGAGCCGCCTGCGCTCGGCGCTGCCGCAGCGCGAGCTGGTGCTGGCCTACCAGCCGATCCTGCGCCTCGCCGGCGGCCAGCCGCTGGGCGTGGAGGCGCTCGTGCGCTGGCGTCCCACCGACGCCGGCGCAGCCCTGAACCCGACCGTGATGCCCTCCACGTTCCTGCCGCCGGCCGAGGACAGCGAGCTGATCGTGCAGATCGGCAACTGGGTGCTGCACGCCGCCTGCGCCCAGGCGGAAGCGTGGCGGCGCGCCGGCATCACGATCCCACTCTCGATCAACATCTCCCCGCGCGAGCTGACCGAGCTCGACCTCGCGGAGCGGGTGCGTGAGGAGCTCGCCTTCAGGCGCCTGCCGGGACACGCGCTGTGCCTGGAGATCGGCGAGGAAGCGATCGTGCGCGACCCCGAGCGCGCGCGCTCCGCGTTGAAGGACCTCAAGCGGCTGGGCGTGCTGATCGCGCTCGACAAATTCGGCCTCGGGCAGACATCGCTCGGGCTGCCGAGCAACATGCCGCTGGACCTCGTGAAGCTCGACCGCACGCTCACCGGCAGCTTCCACCAGGACAAGGATCGCCGGGCGCTGTTCGCCGCCACGATCGCGCTGGCCAAGGAGGCGGGCCTCACGGCGGTGGCCGTCGGCATCGAGACCAACCGCCAGCTTGCGCTGGCGCGCGAGCTCGACTGCACGGTCGGACAGGGCTTCCTGCTGCACGAACCGGCCTCGGCGGAGCGGGTCCGTCTCAGGGGTACCGCGGGAGCGGTAACGTCCGCGCCATGGCGTCCACTCGTGCGACTGCGCGGCAGCAGCAAACGCCGCTGAGCGACGAACGCGAGCGCCAGAAGCAGGCTGCCGCGCGCACCGCAGCAGAGTTGGTGCGCGACGGCATGCGCCTCGGGCTCGGCAGCGGCACCACGGTCGCGCACCTGCTGCCGGCGATCGCCGCGCGAGGCCTCGAGGGCGTGCGCTGCGCCGCCACCTCGCCGGCCACCGAAGCCGCCGCGCTCGCGCTCGGCCTGGTGGTGGAACCGCTGGACGAGCTCGGCGAGCTCGACCTCGCGATCGACGGCGCCGACGAGATCGCGCCGAGCGGCTGGCTGATCAAGGGCGGCGGCGGCGCGCACACGCGCGAGAAGATCGTGGCGGCGTCGGCCAGGTCGTTCGTGGTGATCGCCTCCGCGGAGAAGGCCGTGGAGGAGCTCACGCCGCCGGTGCCGCTCGAGCTGGTCGCCTTCGGCGTGCAGCGCACGCTCGCCTGCGTCGGCGACGCGCGCCTGCGCGAGGCGCCGCCGACGCCCGACGGCGGCCTGCTCGCCGATTATCTCGCACCGGTCGGAGACCCCGCCGAGCTGGCCGCGCACCTGGAGTCGCTGCCCGGCGTGGTCGAGCACGGGCTGTTCGCGCCGCAGATGGTGAGCCTCGTGCTGATCGCCGACGAGCAGCGCGTGCGACGCGTGCGCGGCGCCAAGCGCGGCAGCGCCGAACTCGCCTGAGCTACCGGCGCCGGCCGCTACGGCGCCGGCGCCAGCGGACGCAGCCGTTCGCTAGCGGCGACACGCTCGCGAGGCCCCACCGCCACGGCGAGCGTCGAAACGCCGGCCCTGCGCAGCACGCGGCGCAGGCGCCCGCGGCGACGCAGGAACGCCTCCCGCATCACCACGAGGTCGTACTCGCCGCCGCTCAGCAGGCGGCGCAGCGACAGGCACGCGTCCTCGCCGAGCAGCAGCGTGGCGAGCGAGATCGACTGCGGGATCAGCTCGGCGCTGCGCGCGAGCACGTCGCGGGCGTGCTCCTCGAGCTCTGCCCTGGGCGCCACGCACACGATCGGGAACACGCACACGCACTGCGCGAGCCAGCCGGCGTCGCTCGTCTTGGCGAGCGTCAGCCGCGCGTGCTGCACCTGCGCCAGCTCGACCGCGCCGGCGAGCAGCCTGCGGTAGTCCTCGGGCTCGCCGTCGAGGATCGCCAGCACGTGCCGGAAGCCGTCCGCGCTCATCGCGTCCTCACCATCAAGCGCTCGATCAGCCCGTCGAGGATGTCCACGGCCCGCGCCAGCGCCTGCACGTCCGCGTCGGGCAGCGTCGCCATCTCCTCGTGCAGCAGCGCACGGTATTCCGCGCGCAGCAGGTCGAACACCCGCCGTCCCTCGTGCGTGAGGCAGACGAGCACCGCGCGCCGGTCGGCGGGGTCCGCCCCGCGCGCCAGCCAGCCGCGCTCTTCGAGGCGTTTCACCAGCAGCGTCATGGCGGGCTGCGTCACGCCCTCGCCGGCGGCGAGCTCGGTTATCCGCCGCGGCCGCGTGGACAGCGCGCGCATCACGTTCGCCTCCGTGCGCGAGACCTCCACAGTGGTGTGGCGGAGGAACAGGCGCGAGATCGCGGAGGCCCGCTGCGGCAGCGCCTCGGCGATCTCGTCCAGGCGCCTGCCCCTGCTCGCCCGCTTCGTCGCCGCCATAGTTTGCATCAGCTGCTTATATTAGCGGCTGATCGATCGGCCGGGCGGGCGCGGCGGGCGCCAGCACGGCGGGCGCCGAGTGGCGCGCGAGCGGGGCGCCTCGTGGCGCGAGCGCTCGGCGGCTGGCCGACGCGGCCCTCGAGCGCCGCCCGGTCGAGCCGCAGGCCGCGAACGGCATGCGCCGCGGGCGGGCGCCGACCGCGGCACACCGAGGCTCACGGAGGGCGAGGCCAAAGCGGGGGACCGAGGAGTCGAACCTCGCGTTGCGGTTTTGGAGACCACCGTGTTACCGATACACCAGTCCCCCGGGAGGAGTTCGGATTCTAGGCGCTCCCATGGACCGCCGGCGCGGCCGTGTCGAGGTGCGACGGCCGGCGCGCGCCCGAGCAGCGGTCGCGAGCGCCGACACGCCCGATAACCCGCCTATCTCCGGCGCCCGCGCTAAAGGCGGCCGTCCTGGCTGCCGACAGCGACGTAGCACAAGGACCACTTGTGACAATGCGTACTATCTTTGCACGGGCTCTGCGCCGCCGCCGCCAGCCGGCCGGCCGCTGGCGCTCGGGCCTAGGCACCGGTCTCACCGGCCCGCTCGTTGCGCGCGCCCGCCTGCTCGCGCGCGCCGGCCGCGAGGCCCCCGAGGCGGGCCTGATGCTGATGGAAGTGCTGGTGAGCGCGCTGATCATCGGCCTCGTCGTCGTCGCAACGCTGACGGGGCTCGACGCGCTCACACACTCGGGCACAGAAGAGCGCGCGCGCAACGAGGCGGCGGTGCTCGCCGCCGAATCCCAGCAGAACCTGCGCAGCGAGCCCGCCAACCTCCTGCTCAGCCTCGAAAACAACGCCAACGTCTACACGATCTCGCGCGCCAACACGAAGTACACGGTCACCCAGGAAGCCTCCTACGACAACGGCGAACAGATCAGCTGCGCCTCGAGCGAAACCAAAAAAGGCCAGGGCAGCTACATCCTCGTCAGCACCAAGATCACGTGGCCGCATATGAAGGTCCACCCCGTGGTCGAGTCCAGCATCATCACGCCACCGACCGGCTCCGGCATCGACGTCGAAGCGAGCAACGGCGAAATCGCCACTGCCGGGGTGCCGGTCGTGATCAAGTACACGCCCAACGGCTCCAAAGAAGAAACCAAGCTCGAAGGAAGCACCGGCACCGCCGGCTGCGTGCTCTTCGCCGGCATCCCCGCCACCGAAGCGACAGTCGAAATAGCGCCCGCTCCGGGAATCGTCAGCCCGGCCGGCAACCAGACCTGGCCGATCCAGAAACTCACGCTCGCGCCGAACGTGATCACGCACGTGGCCATCAGGGCGGCCACGGCGGGCGCCATCACCGCCCGCTTCACCTTCAAGGGCCAAGCCAGCTACGAACACATCAACAACCAGGGCAAAAAAGAACCCCAGAACGTCGAAGGCGACACCTTCGTCGCCTACAACGCGGAAATGGGCGAATCCCCCAACTTCCAGAAGGGCAACGCGCTGTCGCCCACTACCTTCTCCTCCACCGCGGGAAAGTTCGAAGTAGCGCCCGCCGGATTCAAAGCGACGATCACGAGCCCCACCCAAGCCGCGAAATACCCGGCTGGAAACCTGTTCCCCTTCCCGTCCCCGAAAGCTTGGACGGCATACGCCGGGGACTGCCCCGAAAACAACCCAGAAAAATGGCTCGCCACCGAAAAAGCCGAAACGGCCGTTCTGCTTCCCGGCGAAGACAAGACGCTCAATGTGCCGCTGACCTACGTCGAATTGAACGTCTACTCACGCAGCCAGAAACTGATCAAGGAAAAGCTCACGAAAAAAGAAAGCGTCACTTCCTACCTCGAAACGTCGACCTCCTACGAAGTGACGATCAGCAACACGAAATGCTCTGCGCAAACGCCAAACAACACCGTCACCAACGCGACGGCTTACAAGCACGTGCAGCTCACGACCACCGGCTCCGAAAATGGCGGCCACCTGCAGGACCCCTTCCAGCCCTTTGGGGAATTCAAGATCTGCCTCAAGAAGACGGCCACCAAAGCCTTCGAAGTCAAATCGGCCTACGTCAACAAGGAACCTGAAAAACCCGTCGTAGCCAACATCTATCTCAATCTCACGAGCGAATCAGAAGTAGCTTCATCGGAACGCGAAGACAAAGAAGTGTCGTCATGTTGAGCGCCGCCGATCGCCTGCGCACAGCCGCCGCCGACGACAGCGGCTTCACCCTCGTGGAAACGCTGGTCGCGACCGTGACCGGGCTCGTGCTCGGGCTGGTCGTGCTCACGATGCTGCAGGTCACGACCGAACAGACGAGGCGGCTGAGCGACAAGGTGCAGGCCAACCGCAGCGCCCGCCAGACGATGACCGACATCGCCGACGAGCTCCACTCCGCCTGCTTCATGAGCGAATTCGCACCGGTGCAGGCGAGCAGCAGCCCAACCGAATTGATCTTCTTCAACGCCTACAGCGAAGGCGCAGAAGTCAAGAGCGCGACGGAAAGCGCGAAGGAAGGCGTGTACGAGCATGCCATCAAGTACTACAAAGCCACCGAAACGGTGAACGGGCACACGCGACCCGCCAAAACGCTGTGGGACAAGATCCTTCCCACCAGCAGCGTCGCTGCCCTGCCCGGCATTCCGACGGTCGAAACAGCGGTGAGTAAGACCAAAGAAGTGGAGCTCGGCACGCACCTCGAACCGGTCGAAGCCGGCGGCACGGGCGAATGGGTGTTCAAATACTGGAAGTACAAGGAAGAACTGCCAACCCAAGTCGAAGCCACGAGCTCCTCGCCGACGCTGGAAGAAATCAAGCTCGGCTCTCACCAGACCCTCAAAGAACGGGAAACGGAAGCCAAAGCAGCCCTGCCCGTAGCCGCCGTGCAGATTGGCTTCGAACAGCGTCCGGCCGACCGCGAACAAAAACTGAGCGTCGCTGAAGAAAAGCGACGCGGCGTGCTGCTCGAATCGCAGGTGACGCTTTCGCTCGGCTCTCCCGCGGTGGAATCCAAACTGAAAGACGAGCCATGCTACTGAACGGTCGTGCATCCGCTCCCCCGTCGACGGGCACGCGCCTGCGCGCCGAGGGCGGCTTCACGCTGATCCTCACGCTCGCGGTCGCGCTGATCATGAGCCTGCTGATCGTGGCGGCCTTCACGGCGGTCAACGGCGATGTCCACCAATCGCGCGGCGACATCGCGCAGAAGCAGGCCTATTACGCCGCGCTGGCGGGCATCCAGGCCTATGAGTACAAGCTGGAGCAGAACCCGAACTTCTGGCAGACGTGCGAATCGATCAGCGCGAGCCTCCCGCAGGAAGCGGAAAGCCATTACGAAGTCTCGGTGCTGGCGGCATCGAACGAGCCCGCGGGCACCACCTGCAACACGGCCAAACCATTTGAAACGGTGATCGAGTCGGGCGGGCGCAACGCCAACACGTTTCGCGTCGAGGCCGTGGGCTCCAACCAGAAAGAATCGCGAGCGGTGATCGCGACCTTCCAGGTGAAGGGCTTCCTCGACTATGTGTACTTCACGCACTTCGAAGATGAGGACCCCTCGTTGATCGGCGCGAATGTGACCCAGTGCTCGACCTACCATTCGGTCCGTGTCAGCAACCATTACAGCTGCGGCGGCACGATCCAGTTCGCACCCGAAGACAGCGTGCGCGGCCCGATGCATACCGACGATGCCGCGGATGCGTGCGGAAGCGTCGAATTCGGCCGCGCGAAGCGCCTTGAAGAAGGGCGGCCCGACACCGTCGAAATCAACGGCGGCACCTACGCATCGGAATGCGCGCACGGCTCCAATCCCGTCTTCAACACGGAAAGCGGCTCCTACAGCGTCGGCGAAGAAATGATCCCACCGGAAGAAGACACCAGCCTCAAGGCGTACGTCGAATCCGGCTACGAATTCGAAGGCGCGACCACGCTGGAACTGGCGGGCGAATACGTGTGGGTGACCAACGCCCACTACGAAAGCGGCAAACGCACCAAAATCAAACTTCCGAAAAACGGCCTGATCTACATTCGCTCGACGACCTCGCCGGCGTGCACCTACCAGTACAACCAGGAAAACGCGGACACGTCGAGCGACATCAGCGAAGAAGCGCCGTGCGGAACAGCCTACGTCGAAGGCAACTACGCCTCCTCTCTCACGATCGGCGCCGAAAAGGAAATCGTGATCAAGGGCAGCCTCACGCCCAGCAACTTCACGACGCCGAGCTCGGGGCAGGTAACCGAAACGGCGCCCAGCGGCACGGCGACGCTCGGCCTGATCGCGACCAAGTTCATCCGCATGTACCACCCGTGCTCGCAGTCGGGCTGGTCGACGAAAGAAGAAGGGCCGAAAAACCCATGGATCTACGCGGCGATCCTGTCGACCTCGCACTCCTTCCTGGTCGACAACTTCGGCTGCGGCAGCTCGCTTGGGTACCTCAACATCTTCGGCGCGATCGCCCAGAACTTCCGCGGCATCGTCGGCACCACCGGCAACACGGGCTATCTCAAGAACTACAACTACGATCAGCGCCTCGCCAGCGACGAGCCGCCGTACTTCCTGGCTCCGCTGAAGGCCGGCTGGCGGATCGTGCGCGAGACCGCCCCCACGGGCGGCTAACGCACGCGAGGCCGCGGCCGGCGGACCCGGCCGTCGTCCGTCTGCGTGGGAGCGCAACGAGGTGCGGGCGGAGGGACTCGAACCCCCAAGGGCCTAGGGCCCACCGGCTCCTAAGGCCGGCGTGTCTGCCAATTCCACCACGCCCGCGCGGCGCTTCAAGCGTAGCCAGCATGTTGCACGCCCGCCACATGCCCGCGGGAGCTTGTATCGTCCTGCACACCATGTCGCCGTCGGCGCAGCAGAGACCGGGCGTGATCATCACGCACCCCAACCGCGACAAGCCCGTCGTGCAGGCCACGCGTGCGACCGTGGTGGTGCTTTTGCTGGTCAGCGCGGCGCTGGTGACGATCGTGACGGTGGGCGGCTGGAACCTGCTCGAGGGCGCGGTGCCGGTTCAGATCGGCTACATCGTGGTGTACGTGGTGTTCGCCTTCTACGCCACGCGCTGGAACCGCGGCGTGCTGCCGATCTCGGCCGCGCTCGCGGTGCTGCTGGGCATCTTCGCACTGGTGGCCGGGCCCGGCTGGTTCGACCGCGACAAATCCGGGTTCGCCCAGCCTGCGCTCAACGCCGGGCTGCTGGGGCTGTTGACGCTGCTGATCGTGCCCGTGCAGATCCTGCTCGTCACGTTCGCGCTGCGAGGCTTCCAGCAGGGCTGGAACGTGGAGCTCGAGCGCCGCGACCCCGGCTTCGCGCGGGACGCCGGCGAACTGCCTCCGGCGCACCCAGCTTGAGCGGCGCGGTTATGCTCGCGGTGGCGGGCTCGTGTGCGGCGGTGGCGGAACGGTAGACGCGGGGCCCTCAAAAGGCCCTGTCCGCAAGGGCGTGTGGGTTCGACTCCCACCCGCCGCACCTGCAAGCGCCGCACCAGCGGGTAGCCCCTACCCCCCGTCCACCAACCCCGCCAGCTGCTCGGCGAGCCCGGCGGGCGCGGCCAGCACGCCCCACGGCAGGTGCTCGCGCTCGCGCAGCTCGAGCACGCGCAGGCCGGCGCGTTCGCAGACGAGCGCGCCGGCGGCGATGTCCCAGGCCTTGACGGTGCGCTCGAAGTAGGCGTCGTAGCGGCCGGCGGCGGTCCAGGCGAGGTCGAGCGCGGCGCTGCCGAAGCGGCGCACGTCTCTGACCCGCGGCAGCAGGCGCGCGAGCACCTCCCCCTGGGCGGCGCGCACGCGCGCGTCGTAGGCGAAGCCGGTGGCGACCATCGCGCCGGCCAGCCCGTCCTCCCCGGCTCGCGCGGCAGCTGCGTGGGCGGCGCCGCCTGCGAGCGCGACCGTGCCGGCGGGCCCGGCGAGCTCGGCGGGCCCGCCGGCGATGGCGGTGAAGAGCTCGCCGCGGTTGGGGTCGTAGACGGCGCCGGCGAGCGTGCGCTGCGCGTCGCGCACGGCGACGCTGACGGACCACTGCGGGATGCCGAAGAGGAAGTTGACGGTGCCGTCGAGCGGGTCTACCACCCAGCTGAGGCCGCTTGAGCCCTCGAGGTGGTCGCCCTCCTCGCCGAGGAAGCCGTCCTGCGGGCGGCGCGCGCCGATCAGCTCGCGGATGGCGCGCTCGGAGGCGAGGTCGGCCTCGCTGACGAGGTCGGTGGGGGTGCTCTTGGCGGACACGGAGCGCTCGACGCCGGCGCGCGCGCGCTCGGCCAGCAGCGCGCCGGCCGCGGTGGCGGCCTCGATCGCCAGCTCGAGCAGGGCGGCGGGCGCGGGCTCGCTGGCATCGGCGCCGGCCTGCTCGCCGGAGGGCGGGCCGGAGGGCGGGCCGCCCGCTCCGAGCGGCTCGCTCACGAGCAGCCCGGCGGGCGCTGGTCGGCCCATGGGCGCTCGGCCTCGAGCTGCGCGGCGAGCGCGAGCAGCGTGGGCTCGTCGCCGGCGCGCCCCACGATCTGCACCGCGCGCGGCAGGCCGTCGGCGCCGAGACCGGCGGGCACCGAGGCGGCTGGCTGGCCGGTGAGGTTCCAGACGCCGTTGTAGGGCACCCAGCCGGCGACGGTGTTGAGCGTGGCGAGCGCGCCACGCCCCTGCAGCCGCCCGATCGGCGGCGGCGGCGCGGCGGTGGCGGGCGTGAGCAGCGCGTGGTGCTGCTCGAACAGGCGGCCGAGCCGCGCGCTGAGCTCGGCGGCGGCACGCTGGGCGCGCTCGAGCAGCGCGGGCGTGACGAGCGCGCCGAGGCGGTCCATGCCGCGCGTGCGCCGTTCCAGGCGCTGCGGCTGCGCGACCTTGGCGGCGTCGTCGTGGATGCCGCGCAGGTAGTGTGCGGTGAGCGCAGGCCCGGCGGCGGGCCCGTAGTCGGGGTCGCGCTCGACGAGCTCGTGCCCGAGCGAGCGCAGCAGCTCGACGGTTTGGTGCAGCGCGCGCTCGGCGTGGGCGTCGAGGCGGCTGATGATGCCGGGCGGGGTGCGCGTGCTGTAGGCGATGCGCAGCTTGCCGGCGGGCGTGGCGGCGGCCTGGGCGAACGGCACGGGCGGCGCGGGGGCGCGGTCGAGATCGACCTCGCTGGGCCCGGAGGCGACGTCGTGGAAGAGCGCGGTGTCGGCGACGCGCCGCGACAGCAGCCCGATCACCGACAGGCCGTGCCAGTGGCGCGGGTGCGGCGCGAGCGGCACGCGCCCGCGCGCGGGCTTGAGCCCGAACAGGCCGCACCAGGCGGAGGGGATGCGGATCGAGCCGGCGCCGTCGGAGCCGAGCGCGGCGCCGACCAGGCCGGCGGCGACGGCGGCGGCGCTGCCGCCGCTGGAGCCGCCGGGCGCGTGCTGGAGGTCCCAGGGGTTGCGGGTGACGCCGAAGGTGGCGGTCTCGGTGAACGGCCACATGCACAGCTCGGGCACGTTGGTCTTGCCGATGACCACCGCGCCGGCCTCGCGCAGCCGGCGCACCACCTCGGCGTCGGCGCGCGCGGGCTGCTCGACGGCGTTGGTGCCTTCGCAGGTGAGCTCGCCGGCGACGTCGATGTTGTCCTTGACGGCGATCGGCACGCCGAGCAGCGGCCGCCGGCCGGCCTCGCCGCCGGCGCCGCGGCGCGCGTCGGCCTGGTCGGCCTCGAGCAGCGCGCGCTCGCCGAGCACCACGCGGAAGGCGTTCAGCCCGAGCGCGCCGGTGGGGCGGTCGAGGCGCTCGATGCGCCGCAGGCACAGCTCGACGAGCTCGCGCGAGGACACCTCTCCGGCGGCGATCAGCTGGGCCTGGCGGGCGATGCCGGCGAACGCGAGCTCGGCGTCCCCCGTGGGGGTGGCTGGCGGGGATGGCTCGGCGCGGTCCATGCGAGGCAATCTAGACGGGCGTGACGGGGTTGCGCTTGGCGGGCCACTGGCGCTGCTTGCCGGCGGCGTGCGCGAAGCGCCGCACGAGCTCGGCGCGCAGCTGCTCGGGCGCGACGACGGCGTCGAGCACCAGCTCGGAGGCGAGGTGCAGCACGTCGATGTCGCGCGCGTACTGCTCGCGCAGCTCCTCCGTGCGGGCGGCGCGCGCGCCGTCGTCCTCGATGGCCTGCAGCTGGTTGTAGTAGACGGCGTTGACGGCGGCCTGCGGGCCCATCACGGCGATCGAGGCGCCGGGCAACGCGATGCAGCAGTCGGGGTCGAAGGCGGGGCCCGCCATCGCATACAGGCCCGCCCCGTATGCCTTGCGCACGATCACGGAGATCTTGGGCACGGTGGCCTCGCTGACGGCGGAGATCATCTTGGCGCCGTGGCGGATGATGCCCTGGCGCTCGACCTGCGTGCCGATCATGAAGCCGGGCACGTCGGCGAGGAACAGCAGCGCCACGTTGAAGGCGTTGCAGGTCCAGATGAAGCGGGCGGCCTTGTCGGCGGAGTCGGAGAACAGCACGCCGCCCTTGTGCTTGGGCTGGTTGGCGACGATGCCGATGGCGCGGCCGTCCAGGCGCGCGAAGCCGACGACCAGCTCCTTGGCCCAACGCGGCTGGATCTCCAGGAACGAGCTCTCGCCCGTGCCCCCTCGCGGGGCGTCGACGAGCGCCTCGATCAGCAGCTTGACGTCGAACGGCTTGTTCTCGTCGGCGGGGATCAGCTCGCCGACGGGCACGCGGCCGGGCTCCTCGGCCGGCGGCGCCGGCTCAGCGGCCGGCGGGCGTTCCCTCCAGTTGCCTGGAAGATATGAGAGATACGTGCGTGCGAGCTGGAGACCCTCGGCGTCGCTGGCGACGAGCTGGTGCGCGCAGCCGGAGACGGCGGTGTGCATGCGCGCTCCGCCCATCTGCTCGAGCGTGACCTGCTCGCCGATCACCATCTCGGCCATGCGCGGCGAGCCGAGGTACATGGAGGCGTTGCCCTCGCGCATGATGACGACGTCGCAGAACGCGGGGATGTAGGCGCCGCCGGCGGCGGAGGGGCCGAACAGCACGCACACCTGCGGCACCACGCCGGAGAGCTTGACCTGGTTGTGGAAGATGCGCCCGGCGCCGCGGCGGCCGGGGAACATCTGCACCTGCTCGGTGATGCGCGCGCCGGCGGAGTCGACGAGGTAGACCATCGGCACCTCGAGCGCGAGCGCGCGCTCCTGGATGCGCAGGATCTTCTCGACCGTCTTGGGGCCCCAGGAGCCGGCCTTGACGGTGGGGTCGTTGGCCATCAGCGCCACGGCGCGCCCGTCGATCTCCCCCACCCCGGTGACCACGCCGTCGGCGCCGAGCCCGTCCTCGTGCCAGTTGGCCAGCAGCGCCTCCTCGGCGAAGGAGCCGTCGTCCAGCAGCAGCGCCACGCGCTCGCGCACCGCCAGCTTGCCCTGCTCGCGCGCCTTCTCGCGATGGCGCTGCGGCCCCCCCGCGAGCGCGCGCGCGCTCGCGTCCTCGAGTGCGCTCACGAAGAGACCGTCGCCGGCACGGGTGCGGAGCTCACCGTGGCAGCCCGCGGTAGCGGTGGCGGTAGCCGCGCCGCCCGCGCGCGAGGTGGCGTTCGTGGCGGGCCTGCATGCGCGCTTCGACGGTCTCGAGGTCCGAGGCCGGGCCGAACAGCTGCCAGGAGTCGCGCACCACCGGCAGCAGCGTGAGCCCGATCACCCATCCCGGCCAGAAGGGCCCGTGCGCGCCGGTGAGGATCCACAGGCCGGCGCACAGCGCGGACACGCCGAGGCTGCCCCCGGTCTCCTGCGCCAGGCGCCGGCGCAGCCGGCCCTTGCGCTTGCCGAGCGCCAGCGCGACCGACCTGGAGCTGACCGGCAGGTCGGCGCGCAGCGCGTCGAGGTCGGCGCGCGTGGTGGCGGCGTAGGCGGCGCCCACTCGCTCCTCGAGCTCCTCCGCGGTGAGGCGTCCGGCGAGCGCGTGCTCGCGCAGCTCGTCGACCAGCTGCTCGCGATCGGCGTCCGCCACGCGCAGCTGCGATGGGTCGCTCATGCCTTGAATGTAGTCAAGAGCTGGAGGGTTCGCCAGCGTGGTGCGCGCGGCAGTACGCTCCAAGCGTGAGCGAGGAGGACACCTTCGACCTGGTGGCGGCGGGCCTGCGCATGGACGGGGCGGACCTGGCGAGGTCGGTGGAGGTGCTGGCGGCGAAGCTCGAGCAGGCGCTGCCGGGCCAGGCGCGGGTGGAGCGACGTGGCGGCGGGCTGCTCGGCCGCGGCCCCAAGCGGGTGCGAGCGGTGCGCGTGGAGCTCGGCTCGGCGGCGTACCTGCTCGGCTACGACGACGGTCGCGTGGAGGGCTTCCGCGAGCGCCAGGTGGGCGGCATCTCGATCAAGCGCGAGCCGCTGAGCCCCGAGCAGTGGATCGCGGCGCTGACCGGCGACCTGCGGGCCGAGGCCGAGCGCAGCGCGCACGCGCGCGCCGCGCTAGAGGAGCTGCTGCGCTGATGCGCGCCGCCGCCGCCGCCGCCGCCGCCGTGGTGGCCGCCGCGCCCGCCGGCGTGGTCGCCGTCGCCGCCGTGTGGGCCGCCGCGGCCGCCGCCGGGGGAGGCTCGCGGCGCGCATGAGCGACGGCGAGGCGGAGGCGCGGCAGCAGGAGCGCTCGCTCGCGAGCTTGGAGCGGGGAGGGCTGCCGCTGTCGGCCGAGGCGCGGCTGGGCGAGCTGCGCGCGGGCGCCGGCGCCTTCACCTCGGATCTGTCGGTGGGCGACTTCGCGCTGTGCCGCCGGCTGGGGCTGAGGCCGCTGTCGCAGGTGATGGGCAGCTCGATCTACCAGATGGGCTACCAGGGGGCGTGGGGCCCGATGGGCTTCGGCGGGCCGATCCTGACCGAGCTGGACACCCTCTCGCAGGCGCTCAACGAGGTGCGCGGCCGCGCGCTCACGCGCCTGGGCCTGGAGGCGCGCGCGGTGGGCGCGGACGCGGTCGTGGGCGTGCAGACGCGCGCGGGCGAGAGCGAGCTGGAAACGGGCACGGTGGCGCTGGAGCACGTGGCGATGGGCACGGCGGTGCGCCGCGAGGGCGCTCGCGCGGAGCACCCGATCCTGACGGAGCTGTCGGTGGCCGAGTACGCGATGCTGCTCGAAGGCGGCTTCGAGCCGCTGGGCATCGTGGCGTGGAGCTCGGTGTTCTTCACCAGCTACGTGTTCGGCGGCATGCTGGGCGCCGGCGGGCTGGGCGTGGGCACGATGGCGATGGGCGCCCAGAACTTCGAGCTGCGCGAGTTCACGCAGGCTGTGTACAGCGCGCGCGAGGCGGTGATGGGGCGGATCGACGGCCAGGCCTCGGCGCTCGGCGCCTCCGGCGTGATCGGCGTGCGCATCGGCCACAGCGTGCGCCCGCACACGCTCGGCGGCGGCGTCGGCATGCGCGAGCTGAGGGGGCTGATGGTGACCTTCGACGTGATCGGCACGGCCGTGCGCGAGCGCGAGGAGAGCTTCGTCCACCCCCCGAAACCGACGATCGGCCTGTCCGGCTGAAAAGGAGCGAGAGCGCATGAACGAGCGTGAGACCCCGTATGACCCATCTTCCCTGGAGGGCGTGCCGGAGGCGGGCCGCGCGCGCCTGCAGCAGAACCGCCAGGGCCTGTTCACCTCCGATCTGTCGGTGAACGAGTTCCTGCTGGTCAAGCAGGCCGGCTTCGAGCCGCTGGGGCTGGTGGTGGGCAGCTCGATCTACCACATCGGCATCCAGATGGCGGGCTGGAAGAAGAGCCAGGAGATGACCGTCCTCTCGGAGGCGATGTACGGGGCGCGCCAGCTGGCGATGACGCGCATGGAGGAGGAGGCCGACCAGCTCGGCGCGGACGGCGTGGTGGGCGTGCGCCTGGACGTGGGTCGCTACGAGTGGGGCCAGGACATGGCCGAGTTCATCGCGATCGGCACCGCGGTGAAGCACCGCGAGGGCCAGCTGCACCGCGCCCCCAACGGGCGCCCCTTCACCAGCGACCTGTCGGGCCAGGACTTCTGGACGCTGCTGCGCACCGGCCACCGCCCGGTGGGGATGGTGATGGGCAGCTGCGTCTACCACGTGGCGCACCGCGGCATGTTCCAGTCGATGGCGCAGACGGGGCGCAACGTGGAGCTCGCGAACTTCACCCAGGCGCTCTACGACGCGCGCGAGCTGGCGATGGAGCGCATGCAGTCCGAGGCCCAGGAGATCGGCGCGGAGGGCATCGTGGGCGTGTCGCTGCAGGAGAAGAGCCACGGCTGGGGCTCGCACACGATCGAGTTCTTCGCGATCGGCACCGCGATCGTGCCGCGCGAGGGCCACGACGAGGAGATCCAGCCGCCGACCACGGTGCTGGATCTGAGCTGATCGAGCATACCCTGACAGCCCCAGGACATACAGGAGGCCACGCCATGAGCATCGTCTACACCGAGGACCGCGACCACGTCCGCCACGTGGTGCTGAACCGCCCGGAGAAGCGCAACGCGATGAACCAGGAGCTGCTGCGCGCGCTCGGCGCGGCGCTGCGCGAGGCGGCCGCCGAGGACTCGGTGCGCTGCGTGGTGCTGCGCGGCGAGGGCCCGGTGTTCTCCGCCGGCGTGGACCTGGTCGAGCTGGCCGCGTCCGCCGGCGACTCCTCCAACAGCCACCTGCGCCACTTCCGCGGCGTGTTCCTCGACTGCCCCAACCTGTGCGAAGAGATGGCCAAGCCGGTGGTGTGCCAGATCCACCGCACCTGCCTGGGCGGCGCGCTGGAGGTGGCGCTCGGCTGCGACCTGCGCATCGCCTCCGCCGACGCCCAGCTCGGCCTGCCGGAGGTGAGGTTCGGGATCATCCCCGACGTGGGTGGCTCCACGCGCCTGCCCGCCGTGGTGGGACTCGGCCGCGCCAAGGAGCTGATCATGACCGGCCGCACGATCGACGCCGCCGAGGCCGAGCGCATCGGCCTGGTCAACCGCGTGGTGGCGCCGGAGGAGCTGGAGGCGGCAACCGGCGCGCTCGTGGAGGAGCTGCTCGCCAACTCGCACGTGGCGGTGGGCCGCGCCAAGCGCGTGCTAGACGCCTCCGCCCGCCCCGCGCTGGCGCACACGCTGGAGATGGAGGTGGCGGTGCAGGAGTACTGCATGATGGTGGCGCGCGCCAACGCCGCCGCGGCCGAGCCCGCGGCTATGGCTGCCAGCTGACCGGCCCCGCCACCAGCGTGTGGCTGCCGAGCGGGCGCCCGAGCACCTCCTGCACGCGGCGCGAGCACGCCAGCAGCGCCTCGAGGTCGACGCCGGTCTCGATGCCCATCTCGTGCAGCATCGAGACGAGGTCCTCGGTGGCGACGTTGCCGGTGGCGCCCGCCGGCACGGGGCAGCCGCCGAGCTCGCCGAAGCTGGACTCGAAGCTGTCCACGCCGGCCTCCAGCGCCGCCAGCACGTTGGCCAGGCCCTGCCCGCGCGTGTTGTGGAAGTGCGCCGTCAGCTGCAGCTCGCCGCCGAGCTGCTCGCGCGCGAGCGCGAAGAACTCGCGCACCTGCAGCGGGTTGGCCATGCCGGTGGTGTCGCCGAAGCCCACCTCCTGCGCGCCTGCGTCGCGCAGGCGCGCCGCGATCTCGAGCACCAGCCGCGGCGGCACGCGCCCCTCGTAGGGACAGCCGAACGAGGTGGAGATCACGCCCTCGCAGCGCAACCCCGCGCCGCGTGCACGCGCCAGCACCGCCTCCAGCCCCGCCAGCGACTGCGCGATCGAGCGGTTGACGTTCTTGCGGTTGTGCGTCTCGGAGGCGGACATGAACACGTTGATCTCGTCGAACGCCGGCCTGGCGCGGGCGCGGCGCCCGCCACCGGCGCCCGCCCCCGGCCCGCCGGAGACGGGGTGGCCGTCCAGGCGCTCGCGCAGCTCAAGCGCCGCCTCGAGGCCGCGCTCGTTGGGGATCAGCACCGACACGCTCACCTGCGCGGGCACGTCGATCCCCGCCAGCACCGCGGCGGCGTCCGCCAGCTGCGCGATCACGTCGGCGCGCACGAAGCTGGTCGCCTCCAGGCGACGCAGGCCGGTGCGCGCGAGCGCGTCGATCAGCTCGATCTTGCGCTCGGTGGGGATCACCTCGGGCTCGTTCTGGAAGCCGTCGCGCGGGCCCACCTCCCTGATGCTGACCGACTGCGGCAGGGCGTTCACGGCGCTTTGCTCGGCAGGCGCATGATCGCCCGAAGCCTATACTCGCCGCCGTGCCCTCCCAGAGCCCCGACCCGGTGGCGATCATCGGCGCCTCAGGGGCGCTCGGCTTCGGCCTGGCCCTGCGACTCGCGCAGACCGGCGTGCCGATCGCGATCGGCTCGCGCGACGCCGCCCGCGCCGCCGAGACCGCGGAGCGCGCCGCCGCGCTCGTGCCCGAGGGCAGCTTCTCCGGCCACGACAACGCCGCCGCCGCGGACGCCGCGCAGACGCTGATCCTGAGCGTTCCCTTCCGCAACCAGGCGGAGACGCTCGCCAACCTCCAGCCGGCGCTCACGCCGGGCAAGCTGCTGATCGACGCCACCGTGCCGCTGGCCGCTGCCGTCGCCGGCAAGGCCACGCGCATGCTGGGCGTGTGGCAGGGCTCGGCCGCGCAGCAGGCGCAGGAGATGGCCGGCGAGGGCGTGCGCGTGGTCTCCGCGCTGCACACCGTCAGCGCCGCCTCGCTGGCCGACCTCGCGCACCCGCTCGCCCAGGACGTGCTCGTGTGCGGCGACTCGCGCGCCGACAAGCGCGAGGCGGCCGCGCTGATCGACCGCGTCGAGGGCCTGCGCTGCGTCGACTGCGGGCGCCTGGAGATGGCGCGCACCACCGAGGCGATGACCGCGCTGCTGATCTCGATCAACGCGCGCTACAAGGTGCACGCCGGCATCGCCCTCACCGGCCTGCCCGCGGAGCTGTGGCGGTAGCCGCGCCCGAGGTGGTGCTGCTCAGCGGCGGCACCGGCGGCGCCAAGCTCGCGCGCGGCATCGCGCAGGCCGCCGGCGCCGAGCATCTCACGGCGATCGTCAACACCGGCGACGACGTGGAGATCTACGGCGCCCACGTCTCGCCCGACCCCGATCTCGTGTCCTTCTGGCTCGCCGACGCGATCGACGAGCGCGGCTGGGGGCTGCGCGGCGACAGCTTCGCGGTGATGGACGCGCTGCGCGCGCTCGGGCGCGAGATCTGGTTCAACCTCGGCGACCGCGACCTCGCCTGGTGCCTGGAGCGCGCGCGCATGCTCGCCGAGGGCCTCACCCCCACCGACGCGCTGGCGCAGCTGAACGCGGCGCTGGGCGTGCGCTCGCGGGTGCTGCCGATGAGCGACGACCCCGTGCGCACGTGGGTGCGCACCGGCGAGGCCGGCTGGTGCGCCTTCCAGCAGTTCATGATCCGCGAGCGCGCACAGGGCGCGATCGAGGGCCTCGAGTACCGCGGCGCCGAGCAGGCGCGGCCGAGCGAGCAGGCGCTCGCGGCGATCGCCGCCGCCGAGACGATCGTGATCGGGCCCTCCAACCCGCTCGCCTCGATCGGCCCGATCCTCGCGCTGCCGGGCATGCGCGAGGCGCTCGCCGGCGCCGAGGCGCCGGTGGTGGCGGTCAGCCCGATCGTCGCCGGCGAGGTGCTGAAGGGCCCAACCGCCTCGTTCATGGCGTTCGCCGCGCTCGAGTGCAGCGCCGAGGGAGTGGTCGACTTCTACGGCGAGCTGCTCGACGGCGTCGTCGCCGACGAAGACGTCGCGCGCCTGCCCACGCTGCAGACCGACACGCGCATGCGCGACGCCGACGCGCGCGCCCGCGTGGCCGAGCAGACGCTGTCCTTCGCGCAGGCGCTCGCCGGCTAGCCGGAGGCCGGCGCCTCGCGCTCGCGCCAGCCCTGAAACCAGTCGAGCGCGCCGTTGATCACGCGTTCTACGAACGCGTCGCGCTCGTTGGCGTGCGGCATCGGCGTGGCCGGCACGTCGATGCCGAGGAAGGCGCACAGCGGCTCCCAGCCTTCCTTCACGTCCCACACCAGCAGTCGCTCCGCCGGCACCGTGCGCTTGACCTGCTCGTTGTGGGCCTCGGCCTGCTCGATCAGCTGCTCGGGGCGCTCCCAGCCCTGCGCGAAGGTGCCCTGCGGACCCCAGAACATGCGGTCCACCAGCTCCAGGTAGCGCTCCCAGCGTCCGTCCACGCTCGCGCGCGCCTTCGAGATCCGCGGCATCAGCGTCTCGCCGTGGCACATCTCCACGATCGTCTGGCGGAAGCTGCGCTCCCAGCCCTCCGGCTCGCGCACGCTCAGCAGCACCTTGGCGTCCGGGTAGTGCTCCATCAGCTCGCGGTAGAAGTAGCCGCCCGGCCAGTCCGCGCTCGAGCGCTGGTCGCCGAACACCTCCTCCCACGGCTGCCCGCCGTCCATCGCCCGCATCCACAGCTCGACCTGGTCGAGGTCCGCGATCACGTTCACCCAGTGGTAGCAGGGCGCCAGGCCCAGCTCCTCGAAGGCCATCTTCTGCGAGAGCGTGCCCGTGCGCGGCAATCCCGCGCTGATCAGCCGCAGACCCCGCGACCCGTTTGTGTCTCCCACCGTCCGTTACCTCCTAGAATTAGCGTGCATCGCAGCAGATCAAGCCCAAGACCACGCGAAGAAGTCGATAAGAAGCCAATCCGACGGCAGTGCAGCCGCCGCCGTGCCTCATATCGTGGGCGCCCCAGCTGGAGGCCCGCGACGGGCGCCCACCGCCAACCAAGGAGTCTCTACTGTGCTCAACGGCTCGTACGCCAGCGACGGATCCTACCGAGATGCCGCCGCCTCGTCGGTGCTGACCGCGCCCGCAGCGACCGAGCCCGCAGCCGGCGCGCCCGGAACGGCCAAGCCCGTGCTGCCCGAGCCGGTGGCGGGAGAGCCCGTGGTGCGCAGGGCCGCGCCGCGCATCGCCGGCCTGGCCACCTACGACGACGAGACCGTCTACACGCAGGCGCAGGTGCTGGAGCGCCTCGGCCTCGCCGGCGACGAGTTCGCCGAGCGCATCTTCGCCCGCTGCGGCGTGCAGCGACGGCGCCTGAACCTCGACCCCAGCTTCATGGCGCGCTCGCTGCAGGACCGCACGCCGCAGGTCGAGCGGGAACTGCTGGAGCGCGCGATCGGCGCGGTCGACGCGCTCGGCGTCGACCCCGCACAGGTCGGCACCGTGATCTCCGCGAGCCTCTACTCGCTCGGCGTGCCCACGCTCGCGCACCGCCTGATCGAGCACTACGAGATGGACCCCACCACCGACAAGTACCACGTCACCGGCGTGGGCTGCGCCAGCGGCGTGCCGCTGATGCGCCTGGCCGCGCAGACGCTGCACGCCTCGCCCGCGGAGGGCGAGCGTCGCGACAGGCACACGCTGGTGGTCGCCGCCGAGAGCATGAGCGGCATCCTGCTCGCCGCCACGCCCGAGGACGCCAAGGCCAAGACCGTCGGCTCCTCGATCTTCGGCGACGGCTGCGCCGCGGCGGTGCTCTCCCACGACGCCCGCGCGGAGGGCCCCGCGATCCTCGCCTCGCAGGTGCACCAGGTCGGCGGCACGCTCGGCGCGGTGCAGCTCGAGGTCGACGGCCCCACCAGCTACCTGCACCTCGCCCGCGAGCTGCCCGAGATCGCCGGCGCCGGCCTGCCCGGCGTGGTCGCCTCCTTCCTCGAGCGCCAGGGCCTGGAGCGCTCGCAGATCGACCACTGGATCGTGCACCCCGGCGGCCGGCGCATCATCGAGAACGTGCAGTCCGCGCTCGGGCTCACGCGCGAGCAGGTGGCCACCAGCTGGGACGCGCTGGCCGACCACGGCAACATCGGCACGCCCTCCATCCTGTACGTGCTGCGCGACACGATCGAGCGCCGCAAGCCCGCGCCCGGCGAGCGCGGGCTGATGGTCACGATCGGCCCCGGCGTCACCGTGGCGCTGATGCTGCTCGGCTGGTAGAGCAGCCCGGAGCTCGGCGCGGCCGGCGCACTATCGTCTCGGGGCAGATGCGCACTGCCGCGGTCCTGCCGGTGAAGAGCTTCGCGCGCGCCAAGCAGCGCCTGCGCGCAAGCGTGCTCGAGGCGCTCCGGCGCGAGCTCGCCGAGGCGATGGTGGCGGACGTGCTGGCCGCGCTCGAGCGCACCGCTGGCATCGAGCGCACGATCGTGGTCACGCGCGAGCCCCGCGTGGCGGGCATCGCCGGCGCGCCGGGCGTCCTACTGCTCGACGACGCGGCCGAGAGCGGGCAGTCGCACGCCGCCGCGATCGGCGTCGCACGCGCGCGCGCCGACGGCTTCGAGCGGGTGCTGTGCGTGCCCGGCGACTGCCCCGCGATGGACCCGCGCGAGCTTGAGCGGCTGCTCGCCGCTGACGCCGCCGCAGCCGCCGAGGGGCCGGCGGTGACCGTGCTCCCCGACCGCCACGGCAGCGGCACCAACGGCCTGCTGCTGCGCCCCCCCGGCGCGATCGCCCCCAGCTTCGGCCCCGGCAGCTGCGCCCGCCACCAGGCGCTCGCCGCCGCCGCCGGCGTGCCCTGCGCGGTGCGGGCGCTGCCGTCGCTGCTGCTCGACGTCGACACCGGGGCGGACCTCGGCGCGCTGCGCGCGCGCCTGGCCGCGCGCGCCGGCGGCGCCACGCGCACCCGCACGGTGCTGGACGCCGGCCGGCGCGATGGCGCCTTCGCGCTCAGCGGCCGCGCCTGAGCTCGCAGCGCCGTGACGAGCATCCGCGCACGCAGCCTCGGCCCGCTGCCAGAGGTGCGCCCCGGCGCGGACCTCGCGCAGCTCATCTTCGAGGCGCTCGGCGCCGAGCCGCTGCGGGCGGGCCAGGTGGTGGCGGTGGCCCAGAAGGCCGTCTCCAAGGCCGAGGGCGCGATCGTCGCGCTGACCGACGTGGAGCCCGGCGCCCGCGCCCGCGAGCTCGCCCGCGTGCTCGCGGACGGCGCCGGCGCCGGCGCCAAGGACGCGCGCGTCGTGCAGGTCGTGCTCGACCAGTCCGCTGAGATCGTGCGCGCGCAGCGCGGCGTGCTGATCTGCCGCACCCACCACGGCCTCGTGTGCGCCAACGCCGGCGTCGACGCCTCCAACGCCGGCCCGCACGGCGAGGACGCGGTGATCGTGCTGCCACGCGATCCCGACGACTCCGCGCGGCGGCTGCGCGCGCGCCTGCGCGAGCTCGCCGGCGTCGCGCCCGCCGTGCTGATCAGCGACAGCTTCGGGCGCGCCTGGCGCCACGGGCAAGTCGACGTCGCCATCGGCCTCGCCGGCATGCAGCCGCTGGAGGACTGGCGCGGGCGCCGCGACGCGCACGGGCGCGAGCTGCACGCCACCCTGCCGGCGGTGGCCGACGCCGCAGCAGCCGCCGCCGAGCTCGCGCGCGCCAAGGACTCCGGCGAGCCCGTCGTGGTGATCGACGGCCTCGAGCGCTTCGTCGGCGAGCACGACGGCCCCGGCGCGGTGGCGCTGCAACGCGCGCTCGAGGAAGACCTGTTCCGCTGAGCGCCGCCGCCGCGCGAGCGGCACGCGCGCACGGGGCCGGCGCAGCGGCCGCAGCGCCGATCGGCCGCCAGACGCGCTCAGGCGGGCGCGCCCTGCAGCTGCGCGCGCAGGAACGGCAGCAGCGCCGCCTCCACCCCCTGCGGGTCGTCCTGGAAGGGCCAGTGGCCGCTGTCCGGCAGGATCACCACGTCGCGCACGTCGAAGAACTCGCGCTGGCGCTCCGCGTACTCCACGCCGATGTAGGGGTCCTTGGCCCCCCACACCACCAGCGCCGGCTTGTGCAGAGCGCTCAGCGCCGGCGCCAGCTGCGCCGCGGTGGAGCCCGGGTCGGGCGTCGCGCGGTACAGCTTCAGCACGGTGCGGCGGGTGGCGCGGTCGTAGTCGTCGTACATCTTCTCCACGAACGCCGGCGGCAGGCCCTTGGGGTTCGCGCTCTGCATCGCCCGCCGCCAGCCCGCGCGCGGGATCCACGCCTGCACGAGCTCGCCCAGCAGCGGCGTGCGCCAGCGTTTGGCCATCTTGTGCCACGTGTAGCCTGGCATCACGCCCACGTTGACCAGCGCCACGCTGGCCCAGCGCTCCGCGTGCTGGAGCCCCCACAGCAGGCCGAACGGCCCGCCGAAGTCGTGCACCACCAGGTGCACGCGCTCCACGCCCAGCTCGGCCAGCGCGCCGTCGATGAACTCCGCGTAGGCCCCCACGTGGTAGTCGAAGTCGCGCGGCGCATCCGCTTTGCCGAAGCCCGGCATGTCGAACGCGACCGCGCGCGCGAACGCCCCGGCGGCATCCACCAGCGCGCTCCAGTCGCTCGAGGAGCCGGGGTTGCCGTGCACGAACACCACCGCCTCCCGCGCCCCCTCCTCGCCGGCTTCGATCACCGGCGAGCGCAGGCCGCCGACCACGACCTCGCCCCGGCGCACCATCAGGCGCTTCCCGCCTGCAGCGCGCGCGGGCCGCCGCCGCGCACGCCGAAGAGGCCCCGCGCGTGCACCAGCGTGGCACGCGGCAGCGCGCTCGCGAACATCCGCGCGGGCCCGATGCAGCGGCTGCCGTACGCCTCGAAGGTCGCCGCCAGGCGCGCGTCGCCGCTGGCCGCCGCCGAGAACAGGAAGCGCTCGCCGGGGTTGAGCCTGCGTCCCCCGGCGTAGTCGTAGATCATCGTCGCGTGACCGCGCAGCCCGCGCGCATGGCGGCGGCGGTAGCGGCGCAGGCCGCGCGCCAGCGCCCCCGCGCGCTCTGCCGGCGAGGCCGCGAGCGCCGGCGCCACGCTGTCGGCGAGCCATTCCGCGCTCTGCAGCGCCCAGCCGCAGCCCACCCCCCACAGCGGGTCGATCGCCAGCGCCGCGTCGCCCACCAGCGCGAGGCCCGGCGCGCTCACCTCGTGCGCCACGTTGGTCATGTCGATCTTGCCCTGCACCGGCGCAACCAGCCGCGAGGCGCGGATCGGCGGCGCCTCCGGCACGCCCGCGACCATCTCCACCAGCTCGCGCTCGGGGTCCGCGCGGAAGCGCTCCAGCAGGTCCATGGTGGGCATCACCGCGTAGAACATGAGACCCGCGTCGGTCGGGAAGCAGGCCGCCATGTGCGGGTCCAGCAGCCACAGCGCCGCGTCCGGGTAGTGCGCCGGGCGCGGGCCCTCGAAGTAGCCGCCGTAGGCGAAGCGCCCGTGGCGCACCGTGCGCTCGCGCACGCCCGCCAGCTTCGCCACGCGCGAGCCGCGCCCGTCCGCGCCCACCACCAGCGCCGCTTCGAGCTCGAGCCCGCCGCCGTCCGCGCCGCGCGTTCGCACCCCGCGCACCGCGCCGCCGTCGCGCAGCAGCTCCTGCACCGTGTGCGCGAGGAACACGTCCACCCCGTCGGCTTCCGCGGCCGCCGCGCGGATCATCGGGTCCAGCAGCTCGCGGCGCATGTTCACGCCGCTCGGGATCGTGCTGCCGGCCGGCGCCCCGATCCAGCCCCAGCGGGTCCAGATGCGCGCCCGCGAGCGCAGCGCCCCGGACTCGACCATCGGCTCCAGCAGGCCCAGCCGTTCGAGCGTCGCCACCGCCGAGGCCTGGATGTAGTGGCTGCAGATCTTCTTGAACGCAGACGGGTCGGGGCGTTGCTCGACCAGGGCCACGCGCGCGCCCGCGCGCGCGAGCATGATCGCGCTCGCGCAGCCGGCGAGGCTCCCCCCCACGATCACCGCGTCGTAGGCGGCGGACGGTGTGGAGGCGGTTGACGGAGGGCCACCTTCGTAGTCTGCAGCGGACATCGCTCGAAGCTCCTTCGCTCGTCAGTGGGCGGACGCTTCGCCCCCGCGAGGCCGGGGCACGCTGCGCCCTCATCTACACTTCGTGACGGACTATACAGGTCGAACTATGGAACGCAACAAAGTCATCAAGCTCACAAGCACCTCCTACGCGGTGCTGAGCCTGCTCGACGTGCTCGGCGAGGCCACCCCCTACGACCTCAAGCAGGCGCTCGAAGCCTCCGTCGAGAACTTCTGGCCGGTGCCGCACACCACCTTCTACGAGGAGCCCCAGCGACTCGCCCGCGCCGGCTACCTGTCGGTGCGCCAGGAGCCCGGCGGGCGCCGGCGCAAGCGCTACTCGCTCACCCCGGCCGGACGCGGCGCCCTGCGCGGGTGGGCCGACTCCCCCGAGGTCGCGCCGCCCCAGCTGCGCGACGAGGCCATGCTCAAGATCTTCGCCGGCGCCGATCCCCGCCCCATCCTCGAGCGCCGCGCCACCTGGACGCGCGCCAAGCTAGCGGAGCTCGAGGGCTACCTGCAGGCGCTGCAGGCCGGTCAGGACGGACCCCGCGAGGACAAGTGGCGCGGCGCCGAAGCCACGCTGATCGCCGGCATCGCCTACCACCGCCAGCTGCTCGACAGCATGGACGAGTACCTCACCGGCGCCCGCAGCGACGAGCGCGCAGGGAGCGCCCGCGGCCCGCGCGGCGCCGACGGCGCCGCTCAGGCGGCCACCGTCAAGCCGCCCGCCGCCGGCAGCGGGTAGCGGCGGCGCAGCTCGTACAGCGTGGTGCGCTCCGCCGCCGGGCGGCCGGCCGCGTGCGCCGCCGCCGCCAGCTGCCCAGGCTCCAGGCGCGTGCCGTGGTAGGAGCCCGCCAGGCGGCTGATCGACTCCTCCATCAGCGTGCCGCCGAGGTCGTTCACGCCCCAGCGCAGCGACTCCGTGGCGGCGTCCAGGCCCATCTTCACCCAGCTCGCCTGCACGCTCGCGATCGTCTTGCCCAGCGCCAGGCGGAACACCGCAGTGTGCTTGAGGTTCTCCTCGCGCGAGATCTCCTCCACCCCGTGCGTGCGCCCCAGCAGCGTCTGGAAGGGGATGAACGACAGCGGCACGAACTCCGTGATCCCGCCCGTGCGCTCCTGCAGCTCGCGCACCACCCGCATGTGCTCCGCCAGCTCCCACGGCTCCTCGATGTGGCCGAACATCACCGTCGCCGTCGAGCACAGCCCCGCCGCGTGCGAGGCCTCCACGATCTCCACCCAGCGCGCCACCGGCAGCTTGTTCGGCGAGATGCGCTCGCGCACGCCGTCGTGCAGCACCTCCGCCGCCGTGCCCGGCGTCGAGCCCAGGCCCGCCTCGCGCAGCGCCGCGAACACCTCGCCCGGCGGCAGGCCCGAGATGTCGCACATATGCGCGATCTCCATCGGGCTGTACGCGTGCAGGTGCAGCTCCGAGCCCGCCCGTCTCGCGGTGTCCTTGGCCAGTCGCAGCCACGCCAGGTAGTCCTCCAGCTGCCAATCAGGGTGGATGCCCGATTGGATGCACAGCTCGCTCGCGCCGAAGTCGATCGCCTCGAGGACGCGGGCGACGAACTCCTCTTCATCGTGTTCGTAGGCGTCCGGCGAGCGGCGCCCCTGGCCGAACCCGCAGAACGCGCACCCCACCGTGCACACGTTGGAGATGTTGATGTTGCGGTTCACCACGAACGTCACCGTCTCCCCCGCCACTTCCGCGCGCAGCTCGTCCGCCGCCGCGCGCATGCGCTCGATCGCCTGCGGCCGCGTCTCCGCGAACATCGCCGTCAGCTCCTGCGCGTCCAGCCGCCGGCCCTCGCGCGCGCGCTCGGTCGCGCCCGCCACCAGGTCCGGGCGAATCGGCGGCGCGCCGCTCGCGGCCGGGTCGGTGCGGCCGGAGCCGCGGCGGGGGATGAAGCTCCAGTACTTCACCTTGATCGTGTCCAGCACGCCGCGCGAGAGCCACTGCGGGTCGATGTAGCGCGGGTACACGCACAGCCGCTCGGTCAGCGCGAAGCCGTCGGCGGCCAGCTGCTTGCGCACCCGGTGCGGCGAGGGGAACGGGTGCTCGGGGGAGATGTGGTCGCCGTTCGCGCTCAGCCCGCCCAGGTCGGTCGCGCCGGCGCGCACCAGCTCGCCCCACCAGTCGGCCAGGTTCGGCGGCACCTGGATGCCCACGTCCGGCATCAGCCTGCGGGTCTCCGCGATCAGGCGCTTCATATCCTCGATGCCCACCGGCCCCGCGCCCTGCGTGGCCCACTCCGGCAGCGCCAGGTGCGGGCGCTCGAGGGCGGCGCTCGCTTCCGCCGCGGCGAGGTCCTGCTCGCTCGCCCACCGCTCGCGCGACGCCCGCTCCGCGATCTGCGCCGGCTCCCGGCCGTAGTAGCGGGGGTGGGGCACGAAGTTCTGCAGGATCACCTCCTGGATGTGCCCGTGCTCGGAGTGCAGCGCCGCGATCGCCTCCAGCGAGGCGACCCGCTCCTCCTCGCTCTCGCCGATCCCCACGAGGATGCCGCTCGTGAACGGGATGCGCAGCTCGCCCGCCGCGCGGATCGTCTGCAGGCGACGCGCCGGGTGCTTCGTCGGCGAGCCCGCGTGCACCGTCTGCATCAGCCGCTCCGAGACCGACTCCAGCATCAGCCCCTGCGAGGCCGTCACCGCGCGCAGGCGCGCCAGGTCCTCGCGCTCCAGCACCCCCAGGTTGGTGTGCGGCAGAAGGCCCCGCTCGAGCGCGCGCTCGCACGTCCACGCCACGTAGCCCGTGAAGTCCTCGTGGCCGTAGCCGCGCAGCCGCGCCGCCACCTCCGCGTTCACCTCCGGGCGCTCGCCCGTCAGCACCAAGAGCTCCTTGACGTTGCGCCGCGCCGCCCCGTCCAGGATCTCCAGCACCTCCTCCGGCGAGTGCAGGTGCGCCCTGTGCGTCGCGAACGCGCAGTACTTGCAGTAGCAGCGGCACGTGCGCGACAGCGACAGGGTGAGGTTGCGCGAGAAGGTCACGCGGCGGCGCATGCGCACGAGTCTATGACGCGCGCCGCGCGGGCCCGCCTCACCAATTGCTTTGTCTACCAAAGTGTATACTTAGGCCATGGACACGCCGGCCGTGCGGGAGACGAGGAGGAGCCCGATGCGCACACCACTCGCGTACTTCGCCGCCCTGGTGGCGGTCACGCTGGCGCCGCTCGAGCTGCCGGGCGTCGCCGCGGCCACGCCCACCGTCGCCTTCGATGCCAAGGTCGTCCCGATCCCGGGGTTCGCGCACACCGGCAACATCCTCGGCGCCGGCGCCGACCTGGCGTTCGAGTACGCGATCGGCGGCAGCGAATACTTCGGCTCGCCGCCGCCGATCATCGCCATCAACGTGTACGCCCCGAAGGGCACCGTGCTGCACCGGCGGGGGTTCCCCACGTGCCCCGAAGAGACGCTGCTCGACGTCGGCGCGATCGGCTGCCCGCAGGGCTCGTCGGCCGGGCTCGGCACGCTGGTCGGCTTCGTCACGATCGGCGGCGAACGCGTCGAAGAGCACGGAGAGCTGTTCGAGTTCTTCGGGCCGGGCGGCGGCACCGAGTACCTGGCGGACGGCCACTCCCCGGTCGAGCTCGAAATCCTCACCAAGGGCCGCTTCAGCCACCTCGACGGCATCGACGGCTACGGCTTCGAGGAGGAAGAGCAGGTGCCGCTCGTCGCCACCCTGCCCGGCGCGCCCTACGCGTCGGTCAAAACCATCTCGGCGACTTTCGGCGCGGCCAGGCGCTCGCACGGCAGGACCGTCTACTACGGCCGCGTCCCCAAGACGTGCCCCCGGGGAGGCTTCCCGCTGAAGACCGAAGTGATCTTCGCCGAAGACGGCGAACCGTCCAGGCCGGAGACCGTCAGCGCCTACCGCCGCACACCGTGCCCGGCCCGATGAGCCTGATCGAAGAACGCGCGTTCGCGCTTGCCCATCTCGGTCAGCGGACGCGCTCCCTGCAGGTGCTCCGCCGCGATCGCGCCCCAGTGGGCGCCGCCGCGGAGCTGCGCGATCACCGACGCCACCGCGACCTCCACGCGACCCATCACCGTGTACTCCGGCGGCATCTGCACGTGGCGCAGCGCGTTCGCCGAGGGACCGTCCGGCGAGCACCGGCGTTCGATCCTGCGCGCCACGTGCTGCGGGGTCACCACGAAGCGCCGGTCCGCCCACAGCATCGCCCAGTCCTCGCGCCAGAAGGCAAGCGCCTCCTCGGGGCTGACGGGGTCCGAGGACCGCCAGAACCCGGCCTCCACGCAGGCGCGCCACGTCCCCGGCGCGTCGCCCCGCAGGCACGCGCCGATGATCGCGTCCATCATCTCCACCTGCTCGCGGCGGAAGCGCTTGACGCAGCCGAAGTCCAGGAAGCTCACGCTGCCGTCGTCGTGGAGCACGTAGTTGCCGGGGTGCGGGTCGGCGTTGATCATGCAGATGCGTGCGAAGGAGCCGTAGGTGAAGCGCCAGATCGCCTCCGCCCAGCGGTCGCGCAGGTCCTGCCCGGCCGCCAGCGCGTCGCTCCAGCGCAGGCCCCGCGCGAGCCCCTGGGTCAGCACCCGCTCGGTGCAGAGCTCGCCGATCACCTCTGGCACGCGGATGAACGGGTGCCCGCGGTAGTGCGCCGCGAACGCCGCCTGGTAGGCCGCCTCGCGCCGGTAGTCGAGCTCCTCGGCGATGCGCAGGCCCATCTCTCGCGCCACGCCGCGAACGTCCAAGCTCAGCCTGCGCGACGACAGGCCGCCGACGAACAGGCTCAGGAACGTCGCCAGCAGCTGCGCGTTCGCGAGGTCGGCGCCGATCGCGCCCGCCGCCCCCGGATACTGGATCTTCACCGCAACCTCGCGGCCGTCGTGCAGCCGGGCCGCGTGCACCTGTCCGATCGAGGCCGCCGCCAGCGGCTTCCAGTCGAACTCGGCGAACGTGCGCTCGGCGGCGCAGCCGAGCTCGCGCTCGAGCGCCGCCCGCGCCAACTCCGGCTCCATCGCCGGCGCGTCGCCGCACAGGCGACTCAGCGCCGACTGGTAGATCGACTGGAACTCGCTCGGCACCGCCGGGGCGCTCGTCGCGAACGACAGCATCTGCCCGGCCTTCATCAGCGCGCCCTTGGAGCGGCCGAGCAGCTCCGCGTAGCGCTCCGCCGTACGCACGTGAAGCTCCGTCGCGTCGGCCCCGGAGCGCCCGCCGCGCAGCCCGCCCACGAGCAGCTCGCCGGCGGTGCGGGCGCTCAGGCCCAGCAGCGGAGCCGCTCGCCGCAGCCGCCCCTGGCTGATGCCGTCGCCGGGCGCACCGGCAGCGTCTGCAGGAAGCTCGTCGGACATGGTCTCACCGCCCCCTCATCAGCCGCTGACTTCAAGCAAGCGTATGCTTGGGAGCTGGGCATGTCAAGCGTCACGCGCGAGCGCATCATCGACCAGGCGATGCAGCTGTTCAGCCAGCACGGCTACGCCGCCACCAGCGTCGCCAAGATCGAGTCGGCCGCCGGTCTCACCCCCGGAGCCGGCGGGCTCTACCACCACTTCGCCAGCAAGGAAGCCGTGCTCGCCGCCGGCATCGAGCGCCAGCTCGCCCGCCTGGAGGCGCTGCGCGAGATCCGCAGCGTGCTCGCTCCCCTCGGAGACCTCAAAGCCGAGCTCACGCTCACCGCCCGCTACGTCCTCGCGGAGCTCGACAGCGAGTCCGACCTGCTGCGCATCCTCGCCTCCGACGTGCGCCAGCGACCGCAGCTGCTGAAGACCGCGCTCGACGAGCTGATCGGCTCCACCTTCGCGGGCTTCGCCGCCTGGATCGGCGAGCGCGCCGAGCACCCGCTCGCGGAACGGGACGCGCAGGCGATCGCCGCCGTGGGCCTGGGCTCGCTGCTCTCCTCCCGCCTGCTGCAGAGCGTCCTCGGCGTCCCCGCCCCGGTCGACGACGAGGCGCTCGTCGACACCTGGGTTCGCATCATGATGGCGGCGCTGGCCGGCGCCGCGCCCGCGGGCTAGGGCCGGCGGCGGGCGCCCGCCCGCTCCCCATGCCGCCGGGGTCGGCGGCGGGCGCTCGCCCGCTCGCCGCCGCGCCAGGGCCGTCCGCCGCGGCCCGCCGCCGCTGCGCCATCGCCGCCCCTTCGACCATCGTCACGACCGTGCGCTCCGCCTCCTCCCGCGCCAGCCCCATGTCCTCGCGCAGCAGCTTCCACGCCAGAACGTCGGTGGCGAGCACGATCGCGTTCAGGCAGCGCGCGCGGCGGCTCCCGCGCAGTCCCGCGAGCAGCGGCGCGAACGTGGTCTGCACCCAGTGGCGATGGTACAGGCGACCGGCCTCCGTCATGCGACGAACCGCCGCGATGCGCTGCTCTTGGGAGAGCATCCGCAGGACCGCCCCGCCATGGCGCTCGTAGCGCTCGTACAGGACGCTCACTGCGCCCGCCACGTCCTCGCTCGGGGCCGCGGGCCGCCGCTCCAGCTCCTCGCGCCCGAACCACGCGTAGGCAGCGGTGAACAGGTCCTCCTTGCCGCCGAAGCGCGCGTGCAGCGTCTGCACGGTCACCCCCGCCTGCGCCGCGATCTCCCGCAGCGGCACGTCGTCGTAGGGGCGGGAGCCGAACTGCCGCCAGGCGGCGGCCAGTACCCGCTCCCCCGTCGCCGCCGCCGCCTGCGCGCGCGCGGACATGCGGTACGGCCGTCGCTTTTCCTCGCTTGACATATTCATCTTATTATGACTAAGATCAAATCAGAGCAGATGGCAACCATCCTCGCCTATACCTCCCCCGCTCGCAGCCACCTGTTCCCGCTCATGCCCGTGCTCGACGAGCTGGCCCGTCGCGGCCACCGCATCGTGCTGCGCACGCTCGCCTCCCAGGTGCAGGTGGGCAGCGAACGCGGCTTCGACGCCGGCCCCGTCAGCCCGGCGGTCGAGGCGCTCGAGCACACCGACTGGCGCGCGCGCATCGCGCTGCAGTCGCTGCGCATGAACGCAGAGGTGTTCTGCGCGCGCGGCGCGCACGACGGGCCCGACCTCCAGCGCGCGCTCGACGAGGTGAGACCGGACGCAGCCCTGGTGGACTACAACTGCTGGGGCGCGCTGATGGCGGCCGAGGCGTGGGGCGGTCCCTGGGCCACGTTCTGCCCATATCCGCTGCCGCTCCCCTCTCGCGACGCCCCTCCATACGGCCCAGGGCTGGCACCCGCGCGAGGGGCGCCGGGACGGGCGCGCGATCGATTCATGCGGCCGCTCATCTCTGTCATCCTCGAGCGCCAGATTCGCCCCGCCCTCAACCGGCTGCGCCGGCAGGTCGGCCTCGACAGGCTTGACTCCGCACAGGAGTGGTTCGGCCAGCCGCCGTTGATGTTGTACATGAGCGCTGAACCGTTCGAGTACCCGCGACGCGACTGGCCGGCCAATGTCGTCATGATCGGGCCGTGCGCGTGGGATCCTCCAGCCAAGGCACCGGATTGGCTGCGGCGGACGACGCGGCCGATCGTGCTCGTCAACACCTCCACGGAGTTCCAGGACGACGGTGGGCTCGTGCGGGTCGCGCTGGAGGCACTGGCCGAGGAGCCCGTGTGCGTGGTGGCCACGCAGCCCACCGGGGAGCTCGCCGGCCTGCCGCGGATGCCCGCCAACGCCCGCGTGGAGCGCTTCCTTCCCCACGCCGCCGTGCTGGAGCGCGCGGTCTGCGCGGTCACGCATGGCGGCATGGGGTCCACCCAGAAGGCGTTGGCGTATGGCGTGCCGGTGTGCGCGGTGCCGTTCGGACGCGACCAGTTCGAGGTCGCGCGGCGCGTGGAGATCGCCTGCGCCGGCACGAGGCTGCCCGCGCGGCGCCTGCGCCCAGACCGCCTCAGGTACAAGGTGCGCGAGGCGATCGACCTGGCAGCAGGAGCACGGCGGATAGCCGCGGCGTTCGCCGCCGCCGGCGGGCCGCGCGCCGGCGCCGACGCCTTCGAGGCGCGGCTGCTGCACCGGGGCGCCATTGCTTCGGAGCGGAGCGCCGCCGCCGGCGGCGGAGACGCCGCCGCCATCCGCGCCTGAGCGCGACGGAGGGCCGTCCGTGATCGCGCGCCTGGCCCGGCTCGCCACGAACCACCCGCGGCGCGCGCTGCTCGCCGCCGGCGCCGTGTTCGTGCTCGCCGCCGCGCTCGGCGCGCCCGTCACCGGGATGCTCGGCTCCAGCAGCAGGGACTTCTCGGACCCCGGCTCGCAGTACGAACGCGCCAACGCCGCGATCGCGGCGGCCACCGGGCAGAGCCCCTACTACAACCTGGCGGCGCTCGCGCGCAGCCGCGAGGGCCGGGTCACGAGCCCCCGCGCGCGGCGCTCGGTGCTGGCGCTCGCGCGGCTGATCGCCTCCCAACAGGGCTTCCAGCGGATGCTCGACTACGGGCGCGCCGGCGGCGCTTCGCGCGACGCCGCGCTGGTCTCGCGCGACCGCCGCGAAACGCTCGTGCTCGCCGCGTTCGCAACCGCCAAGGAGGCCGTCGCCGCGGCCTCGCGCGTGCGTCGCGCGCTCGCGCGCGGGCCGGCCGGCGCCGCGACGGCGGGGCTTGGCGTGCGCTTCGGCGGCCCCGCGCTGATCAACGAAGAACTGAACGAGCTCACCGCCGGCGAGCTGGCGCGGGCGGAGCTGGTCGCGCTGCCGATCCTGCTGGCGCTGTCGTTCTGGTTCTTCCGCGGCCTCCTCGCCGCGCTGCTGCCGCCGCTCGTCGGGGGCCTGGCGATCCTGCTCACGTTCCTGGGGCTGCGCGTGGTCGACCAGTTCACTCCGATCTCCGTGTTCGCGCTGAACCTCGTCAGCGGCATGGGCCTGGGGCTCGGCATCGACTACTCCCTGTTCGTGCTCTACCGCTACCGCGAGGAGCGCGCGCAGGGCCGCGAGGCCGCCGCGGCGATCGAGCGCACGCTGCAGACGGTGGGGCGCACCGTCCTCTACAGCTGCCTCACGGTCGCCGCGGCGATGACCAGCCTGCTCGTGTTCCCGCTGCGCTTCCTCTCGTCGATGGGGGTCGGCGGCGCGCTCGTGACGCTGTGCGCGGGGGCGGTCGCGCTGCTGGTGCTGCCATCGCTGCTGATCGTGCTGGGCGGACGCATCGACGCGCTCTCGCCGGCGTGGCTCCAGCGCCGCGCGGCGCGCTCGGCCACCGCCACCGGCGAGGGGGGATGGTGGCGCCTGGCGCACGGGGTCGTGCGCCACCCCCTGCCCGTCGCCACGCTCGCCGCGGTGGCGCTGGTGGCGGCCGCCACGCCGGTCGCGCACGTGCAGTTCACCTCCCCCGGCGCCAACCTGCTGCCGGCCGGCGCCGAAAGCCATCGGGTGGAAAGCGCACTCGCCACGCGCTTCCCCGCCAACGTCGGCGAAGCCACCGAAATCGTCGCCACCGTCCCCCGCGCGTCCGCCGCCCGCCTGGCGGCGCAGGCGGGCGCCGCCGCCGGCGGGCTCGCAAGCGTGTCCGCGCCCGTCGCGCTCGGCCGCGGCGCCTTCGAGATCACGGTGCTGCCGCGCGGCTCGCCCTTCACCTCCGCCCAGCAGCGGCTGCTCTCGCGGCTGCGCGCGCTCGCCCGCCCCTACGGCGCGCTCGTCGGCGGCACCACCGCCTTCTTCGTGGACCAGCGCAGCTCGATCGCCGCGCACATCCCGCTGGCGCTGGCGATCCTGCTGGCGCTCACCGCCGTGTTCCTGTTCGCGATGACCGGCTCGGTGACGATCCCGCTCAAGGCGCTCGTAATGAACCTCCTCAGCGTCGGCGTCGGCACCGGGCTGATCGTGCTGATCTTCCAGGACGGCCACTTCTCCAGCCTGCTCGGCTTCACCCCCATCGGCGGGCTGGAAGAGTCGACGCTGGTGCTGATGATGGTGGTCGCCTTCGCGCTCGCCACCGACTACGAGGTGTTCGTGCTGGCCCGCGTCAAGGAGGCGCACGACCAGGGCATGCCCAACCGCGAGGCGATCGCGCTCGGCGTGGAGCGCACCGGGCGCATCATCACCGCCGCGGCGCTGCTGTTCTGCGTGGCGATCGGCGCCCTCGCCAGCTCCGAGCTGTTCTTCACCAAACAGCTCGGCGTCGGCGCTGCGCTGACGGTGGCGATCGACGCGAGCGTGATCCGCGCGCTGCTCGTGCCCTCGCTGATGGCGCTGATGGGCGACTGGAACTGGTGGGCGCCCGCCCCCCTGCGCCGCCTGCACGCGCGCGTGGGGCTGCAGGAGGCGGCGTAGTCGTTTCGTGGGCTGTCGCCGCATGCGGCGACGGGCCGGGGCCGCATGCGGCCCCGGCGACCCGCCACTTGTGGCGGGTCGATCGATAAGTTGATCGTCGCGGCCCCGACGACCCGAAGCACCTCAGACCACAAGGAGAGCGACATGAGCGAGAGCGAGAACCCGGCGATTGCGAGCCCCACTCCCGCGGCTCACCGCCCGCGGACGATCCAGGACTGGTGGCCGGACCGGCTGGACCTGAGCGTCCTGCACCGCCACTCGCCCCTGTCGGACCCGATGGGGCCAGGCTTCGACTACGCCAGCGAGTTCGCGACCCTCGACGTCGAGGAGCTGCGGCGGGACCTGATCGAGCTGATGGGCGACTCCCAGGAGTGGTGGCCCGCCGACTACGGCCACTACGGGCCCCTGTTCATCCGCATGAGCTGGCACGCCGCCGGCACCTACCGCATCGCCGACGGCCGCGGCGGCGGCGGCGAGGGGGCCCAGCGCTTCGCCCCGCTGAACAGCTGGCCCGACAACGCCAGCCTCGACAAGGCCCGGCGGCTGCTGTGGCCGGTCAAGCGCAAGTACGGGCGCAAGCTCTCCTGGGCGGACCTGCTGGTGTTCGCCGGCAACGTGGCGATGGAGTCGATGGGCTTTCAGACGTTCGGCTTCGGCTTCGGCCGCGAGGACATCTGGGAGCCCGACGAGATCTTCTGGGGACCAGAGGACACGTGGCTCGGGGACGAGCGCTACAGCGGCCAGCGCGAGCTGGCGGGGCCCCTCGGGGCGGTGCAGATGGGGCTCATCTACGTCAACCCCGAGGGTCCCAACGGCAACCCCGACCCGGCGGCCGCCGCCCGCGACATCCGCGAGACCTTCGCCCGCATGGCGATGAACGACGAGGAGACCGTGGCGCTGATCGTCGGCGGGCACACCTTCGGCAAGACCCACGGCGCGGTCGACCCCGCCGCGGTCGGCCCGGAGCCCGAGGCCGCGCCGCTGGAGCAGCAGGGGCTCGGCTGGAAGGGCAGCCTGCACCGCAACGGCGACGGCGTGCGCATGCTCACCGGCGGCCCGGAGGGGGCGTGGACGAACGAGCCCACGAAGTGGGACAACGGCTTCCTCGAGAACCTGTTCGCCTACGAGTGGGAGCTGACCGAGAGCCCCGCCGGGGCCAAGCAGTGGGCGCCCAAGGACCCCGAGGCCCAGGGCACGGTGCCCGACCCGCACGACCCCGCGACGCGGCACGCCCCGATGATGCTCACGACCGACCTCGCGCTGCGGGTCGACCCGGTGTACGAGCCGATCGCCAGGCGCTTCCACGAGCACCCCGACCAGCTCGAAGAGGCGTTCGCCAAGGCCTGGTACAAGCTCCTGCACCGCGACATGGGGCCGATCTCGCGCTACCTCGGGCCGTGGGTGCCCGAGGCGCAGCTATGGCAGGACCCGGTGCCGGCGGTCGACCACGAGCTGATCGACGACGCCGACGCGGCGGCCCTGAAGGAGAAGATCCTCGCCTCGGGGCTCCCGATCTCGCGCCTCGTCGCAACCGCCTGGTCGGCGGCGGCGTCGTTCCGCGGCACCGACAAGCGCGGCGGCGCCAACGGGGGGCGGCTTCGCCTCGCCCCGCAGAAGGACTGGGAGTGGAGCGAACCGGCCGAGCTGGCGGGCGCGCTGGCGGCGCTCGAACGGGTCCAGCAGGAGTTCAACGCCTCGCAGGCCGCCGGCAAGCGGGTCTCGCTGGCGGACCTGATCGTGCTCGGCGGCTGCGCGGCGGTCGAACAGGCGGCGCGCAGCGCCGGCCACGACGTCGCCGTCAGCTTCGCGCCGGGGCGCACCGACGCCTCGCAGGAGCAGACCGACACGGATTCCTTCGCGGTGCTCGAGCCGACCGTCGACGGCTTCCGCAACTACTCCCGGCCGGGCGAGCCGCTGGCGCTGGAGCACGGGTTGCTGGAGCGCGCCTTCATGCTGAGGCTGACCGCGCCGGAGATGACCGTGCTGGTCGGCGGCATGCGGGCCCTGGACGCGAACTTCGGGCACTCGCCGCACGGCGTCTTCACCGAGCGCCCGGAAACGCTGACCAACGACTTCTTCGCGAACCTGCTCGACATGGGCACCGAGTGGAGGGCGGCCGGCGCGAACGGCAACGGCTCGGCCCAGGGCGTCTACGAGGGACGCGACCGCCGCACGGGCGAGGTGCGCTGGACCGCCACCGCGGCGGACCTCGTGTTCGGCTCCAACTCCCAGCTGCGGGCCCTGGCCGAGGTGTACGCGAGCGAGGACGCCGGCGAGAAGTTCGTGCGCGACTTCGTGGCCGCCTGGGAGAAGGTCATGAACCTCGACCGCTTCGACCTGGGCTGAGCACGGGCTCCGCTGCGGCCATGCCGGCGCACGTGTACCTGGCCCGCCACGGGCGCACCGCCTACAACCTCGAGGGGCGCTTCCAGGGACAGCAGGCGATCCCCCTCGACGAGGTGGGCCGCGAGCAGGCGCGGGAGCTGGCCGAGCGCGCCGCCCCCTACGGCTTCCGCGCGCTGTGGTGCAGCCCCCTGCTGCGCGCCCGCGAAACGGCCGACGCGGTAGCCGCGCTGATCGGGCTGGAGCCGGTCGAGGACGAGCGCTTCATGGAGACCGACGCCGGCGACTGGACCGACCGCAGCTTCGCCGAGGTGATCGCACAGGCGCCGGAGGCGTTCGCCGCCTTCGCCGGGGCCCACGCGGACTTCGCCTTCCCCGGCGGCGAGTCCTTCGCCCAGCAGGAGGTGCGGGTGGGCGCGGCGCTCGACGACGTGGAAGCCGGCGAGCTGCCCGCGCTCGTCGTCTGCCACGGGATGGTCATCCGCGCCGCCCTGGCCGTGCGCGCCGGGGAGCTGCTGGAGCACGTCAAACGGGTGCCCAACGCCGCGCTCGTGGCGCTGCCTTCCTCCCCGGCGTCGTCCCCGGAGGGGGATGGGGACCGCGCCGCCCTCGCCGGGGAGCTCACGGAGCTCGGCGGCGGCGCGGCGCCGCTCGCCAGCTGAGCGCTCGGGCGAGCGGCCGGGTGCCGGTCGGAGCCTTCCGACCGGATCGACTACTAGCGTGATTTCCAACGGTGGAATCGGATAGACGCGAACCGCTAGCCCAGCTTCGACAGCGGATCGTCGATAGCCCATTCGGCGCTTTCGTGGTATCTGTCGCAACGATCTATCTCGCGGGGCTCCCCGCGGTGTACACGATTCTCACGGCCGGTTTGAATCCGGCGGGCGGAGCAGCGGCAGGATGGCGCAAGCCAGCGCTACCGCTCTTCCTGGCGTGGTGCGTGTGCGCCATAGTCCTTGCCGCGATCGCGTTCTTGAAGGACGGCGAGCTGCGGAGCGTGTTCGAGACGTTGCGCACCCGTGCATCGACGCTTCGCGGCGATCGTCGCAGGGAGGCCGTCGTTCGAGCGATCAGCCTGGTCCTCGAGAACGGGCCCGAGGCGCAGCTGTTGCGCAACTTCAGTCCACGGGTCTTCATCGCATCGCCAACCGAGAAGCCAACGGAGCTGGTTCCGTTTCTGTCAACGGACATCAGGACCTGGCAGCACTGGCCCCTTGCGACGGGCGCGATCGGCCTCACGTTCAAGACCAACAGCCCCGATCCACTCGTCTTCCGGCGCTCCGAGCTCGCGACCCTCAACCGCACGCTCACCACAGAGCAGCTCGAACACTACGAGGGCCTGACGATGGTCGCCGCGATTGCGATCCGCGACGACGCGGAGCGGCCGCTCGGCGTGCTCAGCGTTTCGAGCAGCGCAGCTGCCCCACGCTTCGGAGACCGCCGGCTGCGCGCGCTGAAGCTCCTGGCGAGCAACCTCGGGGTTTTCCTCGAGCTCGTCGTTTAGCGGTCGCCGAGGTGGCCGATATCATTGGCTCATGGCCGACAGACCACCCCTCGATCTCTCCAAAGTGATCAAGAAGACAGCCCCACTGGAGGATCTGGTGGCTGACGACCTCAAGAAAGAGCGCGGCAAGTTCAACTTGACCGAGGAGCAGTGGAGGAACATCGGTGACGGGCATCCGCTCTCGGTGCGGCGGGGCTTCTTCCGGCGGCGATCTCGGCGATCGTCCGCCGCATAGCTGCCAGGCGAACTTCGTCACCCGTCCACGTCCTCGCCGGCCACCACGAAGATGTGGGCGTGCGAGCCGCGCAGCGTCCTCCATGCTCGCGTTTCGCGGTCGTCGCCCGCCGCGGGCTCGAGCGCAGAGTCAGGCCCCTCAGCGCAGGATCACGCAGCCGGTGCTCCCGTGCGCGATCAAACGCCCGTCGGACTCCACGAACAGCCGCCCCTCGGCGGTGGCGGTGCGCTTGCCCGCGTGCACCACCCGTCCTTCGGCCAGCACGCGACCGGTGGCCTGGCTCATCGCACGCACGTAGCGAACCTGGAGATCCGTCGTCGTGTAGCCCACGCCGGCCTCCAGGGTGGTGTGCACCGCGCAGCCCATGCAGGAGTCCAGTAGCGTCGCCGCCACGCCACCGTGCACCATGCCGATCGGGTTGTACATCCACTCCGCCGGCTCCATCGCGAACAGCGCCCGCCCCGCCTCGGCCTCGACGATCTCGAAGCCGAGCAGCTGCGCGATCGGGGGCGGCGGCAACTCTCCGCTGCGGATCGCGCAGATGTAGTCGACGCCGGCGAGCTTCATCCCCTCGGCCGCTACAGCCGCCGGGTCGCTCCAGCTGAACGTGCGGCTCCGCAGCGCCTCGCGCCCACCGACGAGCCGATGCGCGGCCTCGGGCGCGCTCACGCCGCCTCCTCGATCAAGGGCTCCGCAATCACGGGATCGGAGATCGGCTCCGCGATCACCGGCTCGCCGGTTCCCACCACACGGCGGTCCGGCGGCCCCAGCGCGAGCAGCACGACCCCGGCGACGATGCCGCTCGCCACCGTGATCAACCACCCGGTGTGGAACGACGAGGCGGTGACGGCGTGCGCGCCGAGCACCGCCACCAGCACCGCGACCCCCAGCGCCACGCCGATCTGGCGGCCCATCGTCAGCACCGCCGCGCCAGTGGCGAAGCGCTCGGGCGGCAGCGAGGAGGCGCCGGCGCCGGTGAGCGTCGGGATCACCAGCCCCACCCCGGCGCCGGTGAGGATCGAACCGGGCAGGTAGCCGGCGAAGAAGTCGGGACGGTTGCCGGTGCGGGCAATGAAGTACACGGACCCGGCCGCGAACGTCAACGCCCCCGCCACTCCGGGGATGCGGTAGCCGATGCGCGCGCCGAGCCGCGCCGAGGGGATGCTGAAGGCGGTCGCCATCGCCGGGCCCGCGAACAGCATCAGCCCGGCGGTCAGCACGCTCTCGTGCCACACCCCCGTCAGGAACAGCACCCCGGCGAGCAGCATCGCCCCGAAGCCGGCGAAGAAAAGCACCGACGCGCCCACCGCGAGGCCGAACGTGCGCACCCTCAGCATCGAAGGCTCCACCACCGGCGCGGGGTGGCGCGAGGATCGAACCCACACCGCGGGGAGCAGCAGCGCCGCCGCCGCCAGCGGGGCGATCACCCGCGCCGATCCCCAGCCCCATTCCTGGCCCTTCACGATCGCCACCACCAGCGCTCCCACCGCCAGCATCAGGGCGCCCGCGCCCAGCAGGTCAGGGCGCAGCGTCGTGCGCTCGCGGCGCTCGGCCAGCGTCCGCGTCCCGAACACGAGCCCCGCGACGCCCACCGGGACGTTCACGAGGAACACCCAGCGCCAGTCGGCCTGCACCAGCAGGCCTCCGAGCGGGGGTCCGGAGGCGGCCGCGATGCCCCCCGTCGCCGCCCACATCCCGATCGCCGTGTGCCGGCGCTCGGGCTCGAACTCGGGGAGTATCAGCCCCAGCGAGGTGGGGAGCATCAGCGCCCCGCCCACGGCCTGCACGAGCCGCGCCCCCACGAGGAAGCCAACCGAGGGCGCGAGCGCGCAGGCGGCGCTCGCCGCCACGAACACCGCGAGCCCCAGCAGGAACGCGCGCTTGCGCCCGAACGCGTCCGCCCAGCGCCCGGCCGGCACGAGCAGCGCGGCGAACACGATCGCGTAGCCGCTGAGCACCCACGACAGCGACGACAGCGACGCCCCGTGGAAGTGCCGCGAGATCGCCGGGAAGGCGATGTTGACGATGAACAGGTCGAGGCTCGACATGAACACCCCGACGCACACGATCAGCGACACCAGCCATTTGCGTTGCATCACGAAACGCACCCTAGCACAGGTCGGTTGCTTCATGCAACTTGATCGGCTATGCTGGCGTGGAGGTGCTAGGCAGCAGCTACGACAGCCAGACGTGCAGCATCGCCTCGGCGCTGGAGGTGGTGGGCGAGCGCTGGTCGCTGCTGATCGTGCGCGAGGTGTTCCTCGGCGCGCGCCGCTTCGACGAGATCCAGGCCGACCTCGGGATCGCACGCAACGTGCTGCAGACCCGCCTCACCAAGCTCGTCGGCGCGGGCGTGCTCGAACGGCGGCCCTACCGGGAGCGCCCGCCGCGCTACGAGTACTTCCTCACCGACAAGGGCCTCGACCTGTGGCCGACGATGGTCTCGCTGATGCAGTGGGGCGACCGCCACGCCGCGCCCTCGGCGGGCCCGCCGGTGCTGCTCGAGCACCGGGGCTGCGGCGGCGCCGTCGACGAGCACCGCATCTGCGCCAGCTGCGGCGCGCGCCTGTCCGCGCGCGACGTGCGCGCGCTCGCCGGACCGGGCGCCCGCGCCGACCACCCGCTGCTGCGGCGTCTGCACGCCGGGGAGCGGGAGGCGACAGCGGCCGCGTAGCGCCCGCGCGAGGCGACGCCGAAGCGTCCATGCGGCGCGAAGCCACGCCTGCCGCCGGCCCCGAAGGCTCAGGGCGCCAGCAGCCGCGCGACGAGCTCGCCGCCCTCCCGCGCCATGCGCGAGCGCGGCACCGCTAGGTCGAAGCCCGCGCGCTCGGCCCGCTCGCGCGCCGCGGCGTCCACGTGGGAATAGAAGCCCAGCGTACGCACCCCATCGAGCTCGCCGGCGGCGCGCAGCGACTCCACCGCGCCGGCGCCGTCGAGCTCGCCGTCCACCAGGTCCACCACCAGCAGCTGCGCCCGTCCGCTCGACTCCCCCGCCTCGGCGCGCAGCCGCTGGCCAAGATCGGCGGCGGAGCCCACCAGCTCCACCTCGTGGCCGGCAGCGGCCAGCGCGCCCTGCACGCGCGAGCCGAACAGCAGGTCCCCCGTGAGCGCGAGCACGCGCGCCATCGCTACTGCGCGCGCAGGCGGCGGAACTCTTCGCGGGCGGACTGAGGCCGGCCCCACATCTGCGTGACCTCCACCCGTCCGCTGCGCGTCTCGCGCACGACCATCTCCCCCTCGATGCCGGCTTCGTCGAGCAGTCGCAGCGACCCGTGCACGGTGGGCGCCGAGGCGGCGTGGCCGAAGCGGTGGGCGACCAGCAGCCGCCAGTGCCAGTCGTGGTGGGAGTAGGGACGGGCGTTGCACGTGGTCAGATACAGCGCGGCCTCCACGTAGCGCGACTCCTCGGCGATGCGCAGGTCCAGCTCGAGGTCGGTCCAGTCCTCCGGCAGCGAGTCCACGATCCGCTGGAAGTCCTCTGCGAGCGCCATCGGCTGGAAGCCTAGCGCGGCTATTCTCGAAGCCATGGCAAGCGTGCGCAGCGAAGCTCCGGGGCCCGCGCCCACCGGCTCGCCGGCGGCACAGCCGGCGCCCGGCGACGGCGAGGCGCGGGCGCTTGCCGAGCAGCACCGCATCCTGAGCGAGCGCTGCGGCCTGCTGGACCGCTCCGAGCGCGGCAAGCTCGCGCTCACCGGGCCCGAGGCGGTGGAGTTCCTGAACGGCCAGGTCACCAACGAGCTGGCCGGGCTGCGGCCCGGCGAGGGCCGCTACGCCGCCTTCCTGACCCACAAGGGCAAGATGCTCGGCGACCTGCGCGTGCTGGCCGTCGAGGCGGAGCCCGCCGCGGCGGCCGCGGCCGGCGAGCTGGAACTCCTGCTCGACACCGAGCGCGCCTGCCTGCAGGCCCTGTTCGACATGATCCGCCGCTACAGGGTGGGCTACCGCGTGGAGCTGCACAAGCGCACCCTGGAGCGCGGGCTGCTGTCGCTGATCGGGCCGCGGGCGGCCGCGGTGGCGGGCGTCGAGAGCCTCGGGGAGGCCGAGCACGCCAACGCCCCCCTCGAGCTCGACGGCATCGACACGCTCGCCGTGCGCACCGACACCGGCGTCGACCTGCTGTGCGCAGCCGGGGACACCGCCGCCATGATGCGGGCGCTGGTCGCGCGCGGCGCCGAGCCGGTGTCCGAGCAGGCGGCCGAGTGCCTGCGGATCGAGCGCGGGCGCCCCCGCTACGGCGTGGACCTCGACGACGGCGTGATCCCACAGGAGGCCGGCCTGAACGAGCGCGCGGTGAGCTTCACGAAGGGCTGCTACGTGGGCCAGGAGACCGTCGCGCGCCTGTTCTACAAGGGCAAGCCCAACCGCCACCTGCGGGGGCTGCGGCTGAGCGCGCCCGCGAGCGCTGGGGCGGAGCTGCGCCTGGGCGAGCGCCCCGTCGGCATCCTCACGAGCGTCGCGCTCTCGCCGCGGCTGGGGCCGATCGGGCTCGCGCTGGTGCGCCGCGAGGCGCAGCCCGGCGCACGGCTCGAGCTCGCCGGCGGCGGGGACGCGGGCGCCCACGCGGAGCTCGAGGAGCTGCCCTTCCCGGCGGGCTGAGGGCGCCCCGGAGGCAGCGCCCGAGGCAGACGCCGTGCGCCTGGCGGGTACAGCTCACCCGGTGGCAGGGCTGCGCGCCTGCGCCAACAGCGGCGGGTGATCTGAGAGCTCGACCGCCTGGCCCCGCAGCGTCACGCGGCGGTCGAGCGTGCCCGCCGGCGTGGCCGGGCCGAGCCCGAGCGCGAACACGTGATCGACGTCGCGCCGGCCCAGGTGGACGGCGGCGGGCGGCGCCTGCGGTGCGCGCAGGTTCAGGTCTCCGCCCAGCACGAGCGGTGCGCCGGCGGCGAAGCG
>DATJMM010000018.1:0-16101 GCA_035508735.1 Solirubrobacteraceae bacterium
GGTATGTAAGCGTTGACGCCGACCCGAAGCCACCGCGCACCAAGCCAGTGGTGGAGCTGCCCGGGGTGACGATCAGCAGGTTGCTGCCCAGGGCACTGATGGCCGAGTTGACCGAGGAGGTAGCGCCCTCGCCCAGGCCCACGGTCAATATGACGGCGGCGATGCCGATCAAGATGCCGAGCACGGTGAGGGCCGAGCGCAGCCGGTGGCTGGCGATGGCCTCGAGCCCTGAGCGCACGGTATCGAACCAGCTCACGCCGCCGCCTCCTCCTGACCTACGAAGCGGCCGTCCCGGAAGCGCAAGATCCGCTCGGCCGCCTCGGCCACGTCCTGTTCGTGGGTGATAAGCACGATGGTGCGCCCGCTGCGGTGGAGCTCGTCCAGCATGGCGAGCACGTCGGCGGACGAGCGGGAGTCGAGGTTGCCGGTGGGCTCGTCGGCCAGCAGCAGGCGCGGTTCGTTGGCGAGCGCGCGGGCGATCGCCACGCGCTGGCGCTCGCCCATCGACAGCTGCTCGGGTGTGTGCTGCATGCGCCCGCCGAGGCCCACGCGCTCCAGCCACGGCAGCGCCCGGCGCCGGCCCTCGCGCAGCGTACAGCCGTCGCCGGTGAGCTTGATGGTGGCGTTGTCGAGCGCCGAGGTGTGCGCCATCAGGTGAAAGGCCTGGAAGACGAAGCCGACATCGCGGCGGCGGTAGAGCGCGGCCTCGCGGGCGGACATGCGCGCGAGCTCGCGCCCGTCGAAGCTCACGCTGCCGCTGTCCGGCGAGCTGAGCGCCGCGGCCAGCATCAGCAGCGTGGTCTTGCCCGAGCCGCTGGGGCCGTAGAGGGCGACGAACTCGCCCGCCGAGACCGTCAGCGACACGCCGTCGACGGCCCTGATCGTCTCGGCGTCGCTCGCGAAGTGCTTGACGACCTCACGCAGCGCGAGCGTGCTCACCGCGCGGGACGCTCCGCGCCGAGGCGCCGGCGTCCCGGCATCGGCACGACGGTGCCGCTGCGATCGGTGGACACGACTTCGCCGTCGGCGATCGACATCAGCACCGACACGCCTTGGAGCGCGGCCATTTCCTCGGAGGCCATCAGCACCGCGGTCCCGCGCTCCTGCGCGGCCGCGCGCAGCAGCGCGTAGAAGCGGTCGCGATCGCCCAGGTTGGGCAGCAGCGCCGGTTCGTCGAGCACCAGCATGCGCGGCTCGCGCGCCAGCGCGCGCGCCAGCATCACCCGTGCGCGCTCGTTCAGCGACAGCGCGGTGGTGCGCTCCTCCGCGCAGGCGGCTCCGATCTCGACGCGGTCGAGCACCTGCATCGCGCGGCGGCGTGCCTCGCGCATCGTCAGCCCCTCGCTGCCGAGCGACGTGGCCACGTGGTCGATCACGCTCTCGCCGGGGTGCGCGCGCCAGTCGCCCGCCGACATGAACGCGATCTCCCCTCGCAGCAGCCGGCTGCGCTGGCCGCCGGACATCTGCGCGAGGTTGCGCCCGCAGAAGCGCACGGCGCCGGAGTCGGGCAGGGCGATGCCGGCGGCCAACCGCAGCAGCGTGGACTTGCCGGAGCGGCGCGTGCCCCACACGCCCACCGAGACGCCGGCGTCGATCTCCATCGAGACGCCGTCGAGCACGCAGATCTCGCGGCCGCCGTCGCCATAGCGCTTGCTGACGTTCGCGAAGGAGAGCAGCGAAGCCATCTCGCGCGCGGCTAGCGGGCTTGTTCGAGGTGCTCGTTGATGCGACGGCGCGTGCGCTGCGCCCAGTCTATCTCGGTCTGCAGCTGTGCGTACACCGCTTCGCGCGTGCAGTCCATGCACAGCGCGGTCCAGGAGCGCCCGCGCCCATCGGTGGGTCCGACCAGCTGCGCCAGCATCAGGCACTCGCGCTCGTACGCTTTCAGCGCCTGCAGCAGCCGCGGCGCGTCCTGTTCGCGCGCCACCGACAGCTTCGCCTGCAGGCCCAGGCGCACCGGCTCGCGCGGCAGCAGTGTCTCCATCCACAGCGTCAGCGCCTCCGAGGTCTCCTCCGTGGGGTAGTAGACGAGGTGGGTGCGCCTGTGGTTGTTGCGCTTGGGCTCGTCGCGCGACTGCGCCAGGCCGGTCTTCTCCAGCTGCTCCAGCAGGCGGTAGACGTCGTTGGTGTCCACCCGCCAGGTCTCGCCGAGCCGCGCCGCGAGCCGGTTGGCGAGATCGCCGCCGTGTCCGGGTCGTTCGAGCAGCAGCCCGAGCAGCGCGCCGCGCATCGGGGTCGACGGACCCCGCATCCACCTCATCCTGTCTGCGTTCGCGCTCGCCATGTCCCCTCGTCTCGGCAAAATCGCCCCGACGGACAATACACCAACGCACGAGCGCTTACCGAATCATTCCGACATCCTGGCCTCGCTCAGGGGACCAGCACGGCGGCGCCGGTGAAGCGGCCGGCGCGCAGGTCGGCGAGCGCCTCGTTGGCCCGCTCCAGCGGGTAGACGGTGACGTGCGTGCGCACCGGCACCTTGGGGGCGAGCGCGAGCATCTCCTCGCCGTCGCGGCGGGTGAGGTTGGCGACCGAGCGCACGCTGCGCTCCTGCCACAGGATCGAGTAGGGGAAGGAGGGGATGTCGCTCATGTGGATGCCGCCGCAGACGACCACGCCGCCGGGGGCCAGCGCGCGCAGCGCGGCCGGCACCAGCTCGCCGGCGGGGGCGAACACGATGGCGGCCTCGAGCGGCTCGGGCGGCTGCTCCCCGGCGGCGCCGGCCCACTCGGCGCCGAGCTCCAGCGCGAACGACTGCGCCGCCGCGTCGCCGGCACGGGTGAAGGCGAACACGCGGCGCTCGGGCATGCCGTCGGCGACCTCGCCGCCCACGCGGCAGACCTGGGCGAGGATGTGCGCGGCGGCGCCGAAGCCGTAGAGCCCGATGCTGCGGGCATCGCCGCACATGCGCAGCGCGCGGTAGCCGATCAGGCCGGCGCACAGCAGCGGCGCGGCCTGCTCGCTGGGGTAGCTCTCGGGGAGCTCGAAGCAGTAGCGCTCGTCGGCTAGCGCGTACTCGGCGAAGCCGCCGTCGATGTCGCAGCCGGTGAAGCGCGCGTTGGGACACAGGTTCTCGCGGCCGCTGAGGCAGTAGACGCACTCGCCGCAGGTCCAGCCGAGCCACGGCACGCCCACGCGCCGGGGCTGCTCGCCCGGCTCGCGCTCACCGGCGCGCAGCGGGTCCTCGCCGCCGGCGCCGCGCCGCTCGACGGTGCCCACGATCTGGTGGCCGAGGATGCGCGGCGGCCGCGCGATCTCAACCTCGCCGTCGAGCAGGTGCAGGTCGGTGCGGCACACGCCGCAGGCCTGCACGCGGATCAGCAGCTGCCCCGGCCCCGGCTCGGGGATCGCCCGCTCGACCGCCCGCAGCGGCCGCTCGACGCCCTCGAACTGCATGGCGCGCATGCCTCCTCGCCGCCCGCGTTCGGAGCTCACCGGACGCGCCGCCTCGCGCTCACCTGATGCCCTGCCCCGGCAGGAACTCGTTGGTGAAGGGGGGCAGCCCGGCGCCGGGGTCGTGCCGGAGCAGGCCGTGCGAGTACATCCACTGCCCGAACGCGGCCCAGGCGGAGGGGTCCTGCCAGCCGTAGGGATCGCCGGGGTCGCTCGGCTGCGCCGCCGGCAGCGTCTGCTTGATCGATTCGAGCTGGAGCTTGGCTTCGAGCGAGGGGTTGGCCTTCATGACCGCCGCGGCGGCGGCGGCGGGGTCGGCGCGCACGGCGCGCTCGCCGCGGCTGAGCGCCTGCAGGAAGGAGCGCAGGTCGACGCCGTCGTAGCGCGCCTCGTCCTGGCGGACGGCGAGCACGAGCTCGTCGTAGCTCGGCACGCCGGCTTCGTCGACCGGGATCACCAGCGGGTGCCTGTGCATCAGCTTCAGCTGGACCGCCTCGTAGTTCCAATAGCCGCCGAGCGTGGCGGCGACCTTCCCGGACAGCATCGCGGGCACGAGGTCGAAGCCGACGTTCACTTCCTTGACCTTCGACGCCGGCAGCTTGGCGTGCTGGAGGATCGTGCGCAGCATCGCCGCCTGGTAGGGGATGCCGGCGGTGCCGACGGTCTTGCCGGCGAGCTGCGCCACCGAGCCCACGTGCGCTTCCGGCAGGGCGATGATCGACGTGAGCGGGCGCTGCACGAGCGCGGCGACGGACACCACCTTCAGGCCCTGGTCGCGGGCGAGCAGCACCTGGGGCTCATAGGAGATCGCCATGTCGAGCTTGCCGGCGGCCAGCAGCTTCAGCGGTTCGGCGGTTTCCGAGGGGGCGATCGGGTCCACTTCCAACCCCACCGCGCGGAAGTAGCCCTTCGCGATCGCCTCGTACAGCGCCGCGTGGTCGGCGTTGGGGAACCAGTCGAGCATCACCGTGAAGCGCTTGGTGTGCGCCGCCGTCAGCGTTTCCTGCTTGGTGCCGCAGGCGGCCAGGCACAGCGCGAGCGCGAGGCCCGCGATCGCGAGCGTCCGCCGCGACCTTCCCAGTCGGTGTCTCAAGTCGTCTCTCCTCGGGGTCGGGTGTGCCAGGGGACGAGCGCGTGTTCGGCCAGCGCCAGCGCGTAGAAGCAGGCGATCGCGAACGCGAACAAGACGGCGGTGGCGGCGTACGCGCGGGGGGTCTGAAAGCCGCCGGCGTCGGTCATGATCTCGTGCCCGAGCCCCGCGTAGGCTTCGCCGGTGGGAGTGCTGGTCTCGGCGATGAAGGCGCCGATCACGCCCACCGCGAGCGCGATGCGCGCGCCGCTGAGCGCCGCCGGCAGCGCCGCCGGCAGCTCCGCGAAGCGGAACGTCTGCCAGCGCGAGGCGTCGAGCGTGCGCATCAGCTTGGGCTGCTCGGGGTCCACCGACGCGAGCCCGTCGACGGTGGCCACCACCACCGGGAAGAAGCAGATCAGCGCGATCACCACCAGCTTGGGGAAGATGCCGAACCCCCACCAGAACACCAGCAGCACGCCCACCACCGGGATCGGCACCGCCTGCGAGCCCACCGCCAATGGGTACACGGCCCGCCGCAGCAGCGGAAGCAGGTGGATCGCCACGGCCAGCGCGAAGCCGCCGGCCAGCGCCAGCGCGAGCCCCAGCACCACCTGCTCGGCGGTGACCGCGAAGTTGCGCCAGATCATCCCGCCGTTGTGCCACAGCGCGCTCGCCACCGCGTGCGGCGCCGGCAGCAGGTCTTCCTGCACGCTCGAGAAGTCCGCGTACAGCTCCCACGCCGCCAGCAGCGCCGCCACCAGCGCCAGCGGCGCCCACAGGCTCGACGCGCGCGCGCGAGCGCCGGCGCCGTTCACGCGGTCGCTCCCATGCCCAGCTCCGCCAGGGCGCGCCGGCGCGCCTCGAGCACCGCGGGGGCGGTGCGCGCGCGCGGGCGCGGCGTCTGCACCGGGATCTCGGCGAGCACGCGCCCCGGACGCGGCGAGAGCACCAGCACGCGGTCGGCCAGCAGCGCCGCCTCCTCCACGTCGTGCGTCACCAGCACCACGGTGCGGCGCTCGCGCGCCAGCACCGCCGCCAGCCAGTCCTGCATCTGCGCGCGCGTGATCGCGTCGAGCGCCCCGAACGGCTCGTCCAGGCACAGCAGTGGCTTGCCCGACAGCAGCGTGCGCGCGAACGCCACGCGCTGGCGCATGCCGCCGGAGAGCTCGTGCGGGCGCGCGCGCTGGAAGCCGTCGAGGCCGAGCTCGGCGAACAGCGCGCCGGCGCGCTCGCGCGCCTGCGCCCGCGACGCCCCCGCGATGCGCACCCCCAGCGCGGCGTTGTCGAGCGCGCCGAGCCACCCCAGCAGCAGGTCGCGCTGGGGCATCAGCACCGCCGGCAGGCACGCCACCGTGCCCGCGTCGGGCCGCTGCAGCCCGCACATCAGCTCCAGCAGCGTGCTCTTGCCGCAGCCACTCGGCCCCACCACCGCCACCAGCTCCCCCGGCGCCACCGCCAGCGACATTCCACCGAGTGCCTGCACCGCGCGCTCGCCGCGGCTGCGGCGGCGCAGGCCGCCGCGCGCCGGCGCGCGGTAGCTGCGGCTCACGCCCTCGAGCGCTGCCGCGGAGGCGCCGGCCTGCGCGAGCTCGCCCGCGCCGGAGCGAGCGAGCCGCCCGTCTCGGGGCTGTGGGCGAGATTGCAGTTCGGTCGGCACTTCGCTCCCTTCGCGGGCATTACCCCACAGGTTCTAAGGGTCGGCGCCGGGGAGTGGTTCCTGTGCGCCATCTCAGCCGGCTTTCCCGCCAGCCCCCCTGGTGTCTGCTCTGGGGCACGATGCTAGCGCGCGGCGGCCGTGCGCTACGCGCTGAGCGCCGGGCGCGTGAGCGCGCGCACGAAGTCCTCGAGCTGCGGCGTGGTCCAGCACTCGAAGGCGGTGCAGAACTCCTCGTAGGCGGCGATCACGGAGTCGCCGTAGTTCCAGTACAGGCGCGGCTCGGGGTTCAGCCAGAAGGTGCGCCCGGCGCGCGCGGCGATGCGCGCGAACACGTCCGCGCGCGGGTCGCGCCCGTTGGTGCGCGCGTCGCCCAGCACGATCACGGTGGCGCGCGGGTGCAGTTCGTCCTCGACCTGGTGCAGGAACTCCGACCACACGCGCCCGTAGTCGGTGTAGCCGGAGATGTCCGCGACGCCCGCGTCGCTGGAGATGCGCTCGCTCACCGCTTTGAAGTCGCGCTCGCGTTCGAAGACGTCGGTGACCTCGGAGATGCGCTCGATGAACACGAACGAGCGCATCTTGCGGAAGGTGTCGTGCAGGGCGTGCAGGACCGACAGGAAGAACACCGATGCCGAGGTGACGCTGGTGGACACGTCGCACAGCACGAAGATCTCCGGGCGTTTGGGGCGGCGGGGGCGGAACTTCAGCTCCACCGGCACGCCGCCGGTCTGCAGCGAGGCGCGCATCGTGCGGCGCACGTCCACGTGGGCGTGGCGGCGGTGCCCGCGCGCCTGCATGCCCTGCGTGGCCAGCCGCCGGCGCAGCTGCGCCACCACCCGGTGCACGGCGGCGAGGTCGGCGAGCGGCCCCGACGGCAGCGCGCGGTCGAGCTCCCCCAGCGGCCGCGCCGGCGGCAGCTTGCCGGTGCGCTCGATCTGGTCGCGCTCGAGCTCGCGCCGCAGCAGCGCCTCGAAGCGCCTGAGCGCCTCGCGCGGCAGGCCCTCGCTGCGCGGGTCCGCGGGCGGCAGCTCGGGCTGCGGCTCCGCGCGCAGGCCCAGCGCGCGGCGGATGCGCTGCACGTCCACGCCGATCACCCCCGAGCCCTCCTGGCGGCGCGCGAAGGCCGCGATCGCCATGCGCGCGAGGTCGCGCATCGCACCCTCGGCGCCGTCGCGCACGGCCGCGGCGATCTGCATGCGCAGCTCCTCCAACTCCGCCTCGCCGAGCTCGGCCAGCGCGGCCAGGTCCTCCTCGCGCACCCCCTCGCGCACGGCGGCGATCTCCACCGCGCGGAAGAAGTAACGCTCGAACACGAGCTCGAAGATGCGCCGGTCCTCCTGGCTCTTGGCGAGCGTGGCGGCGAGCGCCTCGCGGAAGTCGGCCTGCGCGCGCCAGCTGATCTCGCGCAGCGCGGCGAAGGCGTCAAGCATCTCCGAGGTGCCGACGGCGACGCCTTCGCCGCGCAGCTCCTCGCCGAACTCGAGGATGTGGGCGGGCAGGCCCTCAGGCGGCATCCGCGGCGGGCGCGCGCAGCTTCACGCCCACGCGCTCGGCCACCACGTCCATGTCGGTGCGGTGCTTGACGATCACCGACATCGTCTCGGTGAACGTGTCGGCGTCGATGTCCTTGACGCCGAGCAGCAGCAGCGCGCGCGCCCAGTCGATCGACTCGGCGATCGAGGGCGGCTTCTTCAGGTCGAGCTCGCGCACCATGCCGATCACCTCCACCAGCCGTCGCGCCACGGTCTCGGGCAGCTCGGGCGTGTGCAGGCGCACGATCTCGAGCTCGTGCTCGAGCTCGGGGTAGTCGAGCCACAGGTACAGGCAGCGGCGCTTGAGCGCCTCGGTCAGCTCGCGCGAGTTGTTCGAGGTGAGCAGCACGATCGGATGCGTTCGCGACTCGACCCGTCCCAGCTCGGGGATCGAGATCTGGAAGTCCGAGAGCACCTCGAGCAGCATCGCCTCGAACTCCTGGTCGGTCTTGTCGATCTCGTCGATCAGCAGCACCACCGGCTGCTCGGAGGCGATCGCGCTCATCAGCGGCCGCGCCAGCAGGAACTCCTCGCCGAAGATGTCCTCCTGCACCGCCTCCCAGCCGGTGCCGGACGCCTCGGCCTGGATGCGCAGCAGCTGCTTGCGGTAGTTCCACTCGTACAGCGCCTTGGCCTCGTCCAGGCCCTCGTAGCACTGCAGGCGCACCAGCTCGCGGCCGAGGAAGGCCGCAAGCGCCTTGGCCAGCTCGGTCTTGCCGACCCCGGCCGGGCCCTCCACCAGCACGGGCTTGCCCAGCCTGGTCGCCAGGAACGCAACCAGCGCGGTGGACTCGCCGGGCAGGTAGCCGACCGCGCGCAGCCCGTCGGACACCTCCTGCACGGAGGTCGGCTCGGGCGATGGGGCGGCGCTCATGTGCGGTCCATGATATGCGGCGCGCCCGCGAGCGCCGCCGTCGGCGAGCGCGTTTGCCGAGCGTCCGGCTGCGCCGCGCGTCGCCCGCTCAGCCCTCGCCCGCGGGCGGGTCCTCGAAGGACAGCTGCTCGCCCCTCGCCTTCGCCCCTGCCCTCGCCGGCGCCGGCGGATAGCGCGGCCGGCGGCGGCCCGCCGCGCTCGCCGCCGCCGGCCGCGGCGCGCGGGCCGAGGCGACCACGGTCGGCGGCTCCTGCTCGAGCGGCGTCGCGGGCTCGTGCGCGAGCGGCGGCGGGGGCTCGTGCGCGAGCGGCGCGCGTGCGCGCAGCAGCGGCGGCTCGGGGCGTTCGTGCGCCCTGATGCGGCGTCCGGCGGCGAGCAGGCCGAGCGCGAGCAGCAGCGCCACGAAGATGCCCCACTCGACCCCGACGGTGGCGGTGACGCGCGCGTTGCCGTGCAGGCCCGGCTTGTCGAGCATGCGGTAGAAGATCAGCAACGCCGCCCAGCCGCCGGCGATCATCACGATCAGGCCGTCGCCCCCCGGCACCTGGAAGTGGCGGCCCTCGGCGCGCGCGAACAGCATCGTGAGCACGCCGGCGCTGACGAGCAGCACGGCGGCCTCCACGAACGAGAACGCCTGGAAGGCGCTGAGGCTGGTTTCGGTCGCCTTGGCGGTGCCGTGCACGACGAGCGTGTCCGTCTTGCTGTACCAGTGCAGGAACATCGAGGCGAACAGCCCCGCCGAGAGCAGCGCGGCCGCCCGCCGCTCGGCCGCGAGCGCCCGCCAGGCCCGCGCGAGACGGTTCATCGGCGCAGGCTCGGCGCGGGCCGCGGGAGTGGTGGCGCGCACGGGTCGGGCCTCATCGGCTTCGGGCTCACCGGCCCAGTCTAGGCTCGCCGCAGATGGCTAACGGCCGCTCACGGTGACGGTGCCTTCGGCGGCGGCCGCGTTGCCCGCGAGGTCGGTGGCGGTGAGCGCGACGGTGAACCTCCCGCCCTTGGCGGGCGTCACCCACAGCAGCCGCGGCTTGCCGCCTTCGACGGTGGCGGTGTTGGTCCAGACCACACGCGAACCGTCCCGCACGACCATCTTCACGGTGGCGATCTTCGACAGCGACAGCCGCACGCCGGCGCGGGCGTGCGCGGGCAGCCGCTTGGAGAGGAGCGAGACGACCGGGGCGGTGCGCAGGTCCGCCGTGAAGTCCTGCGCGGCGGTGCAGTAGACCTGATCGCCGGCGATTGGGGCGCTGGCCGACGCCTTGTGCGCCGAGGCGCTGGCGCCGCCGGTCGAGGTGCTCGTGGGCGCGCTGGTGGTGCTGGTGGGGGTGGTGGCGCTGCCGCCGCTGCCCGAGGCCGGGGGCGCGCTGGGCGCGGGCGCGAGCGGAGGGCCCTTGCGCGTGCGTTCGCACAGGTGCTGGAGGAATTCGGTCAGCAGTTCGTGGTAGCTCAGATCCGATTCGCCGTACTGGTCGTACTTCGACCAGGCGCCGGTGTCGTAGGAGGGCGTGATCGCGCGCGCCTCGGCGTCGCCGGCTTCGAACAGCGACAGGCCGAGCGGGTCCTTGGTGATCGAGGTGTAGTCGTAGAGCCCCACCAGCGCCTGGATGAAGCCGTTGAGGATGCGGTCGCCGGGCGCGTAGGTGTACTCGGCGTACAGCGCGCCGGCCGGCGTGTCCACGCGCACCCCCTGGGGCGGGGGCTGCTCGAAGATGCCGAGCGCCTGCTGCGCGGCGGTCAGGTAGGCGGGTTCCTTGAAGCGCTGCCAGGCGCGCGCCAGCACCTGCAGCGCGGTCCCCTGGGACAGGCCGCTGGTCCACGGCGGCGCGCCGCCGTCGAACTCGAACAAGTACTCCCAGGCGATGCCGCCGGCGCGCTGGGTCGCCAGCGGGATCACTTCGGACAGCAACGCGCGCAGGTCGGCGTTCTCGTCGCCGGCCAGGAAGTAGCCGTTGGCCTCGCCGAACGTCGCCAGCCACTGGATCTCGATGCCCTGGCCGGGATAGTGCTCCCAGATGATGTGGCTGCCGGGGAAGGTGACGCGCGCGTCGTCGCCGAGCAGCGAGTCCTCGCTCCACCACAGCCGGTTGCGTTCGAGCGTGAGGAACACGACCGGCAGCCGCGAGGGGGTCATCTCCCCGGCCGCCGCCATCGCCTGCACGTTGGCCATCACCGCCGCCAGTTCGCTCTTGCGCGTGCCCTTGAGCTTGGCCACGGTGGCTTTGGCGGCGAGGTAGGCCGAGTAGTCGCGCTGGTAAGCGGTTTCGTCGATCGCGGAGCTGCGCAGCAGCGTCTTCAGCGCAGCCGACACGCTGGGGCCGTGGGCGGCGGCCCGGGCGGGGGTGCGGGCGTGCGTGCGGACGGGCGCAAGCGCGCTGCCGGCGCGAGCTGCACGCCCGCGCGAGGCATGGGCGAGTGCGCCGGCGGGGCTCACGGCGAGCGTCACGGAGACCGCGGCCGCCAGCTGCGCAAGCCGCCGTACGGGTCGCTCGATGCTTGGCACCGAGACGATGCTACGGACGCCCGCCCGCGCGTTCCAGCGGGAACCGTGCCTGCAGGACCGCTTGCAGCGGCCGTCCTGCGAGCCGTCCTGCGCGGTGACGCGTGCGACCGCCGCGCCGGCGCGCCTCGGGTTTCAGCTCATTCGGCTTCGAGCTCGAGGTCGTCGACGCCGTCGAGCTCGTCCTCCTCGTCCTCCTCGTCGTCGAGGTCGTCAAGGTCGTCGAGATCGTCGTCGGGGCCGAGGTCGCCGCCCGCGCCGTGCGAGAGCTGGAAGCGCTCGACGATCTCGTCGCGCCTGTTCTCGTCCAGCGGTGCGTCGTCGGACATCAGCACCCACTCCTCGCCCTCGAACTCGTCGCTCTCGAAGATCTCGTGATCGACCTCGGGCGAGTCGTCGACGACGATCATGATCTCCGTCTGGGGGTTGAAGTAGGTGCCGGGGCGGAGCGTGATCTCGTCGAGCTGGAAGCGTCGCGCTTTGGTCATGGGCCCGTTTATACCCGACTGCCGGGCGTCGTGTTATGGCTCAAGCTCCGCGAGCGTGCGGGCGATCTCCGCGTCGACGTCCAGCGGCTCCTGGCCCTGGCGCAGGCGGCGCTCGTTGCGCGCGACCGCGAGCTGGCGCACCTCCGCCACGAGCGCCGCGTCGTGTGCCGGGCGCCCGCCCTCGCGCGCCAGCAGGCGAGCGAGCTCGGCCTCCACGTCGAGGGGCTCGCCCCCCTGTCGCACGAGCCGTTCGCTGCGGGCTTCCAGCATCTGACGGATCTCGCGCTCGCGCTCGGAGCGTGCCGCCGGGGAGTCCGGCGGGGGCGGGGGGTCTCCGTGTTCGCCCGCGCGCGAGATGCCGCCGGCGCCGATGCGGTCGTAGGCGCTGCCGCCGCCGCCGCCGCGCGTCAGCGCGAAGGCGAGCACGGTGAGCAGGAGCAGCGCGATCGCGCCGACCGCGACCAGGCCGGCGCCGCCTTCGATCGCGGCGGCCTCGACGATCGCGGCGATGGCATGCACTGCCGGCGATTGTTGCCGATCGGCACGCCCTCCGCTACCCTGGAGCGCGCGGGTTGACTGACCAGTCAATCTATTTCCACGAAAGCCTGCTAGGAGATCCCGAGAATGGTCGATTTCACGCTCACCGACGAGCAGAAGAACCTGCGCGAGATGGCGCACGACTTCGCGGTCAAGGAGATACGCCCCGTCGCCTGGGAGTACGACAAGAACGGCACCTGGCCCGAGGACATCATCCAGAAGGCGTGGGAGGTCGGGCTGATGAACAGCCACATCGAGGAGGAGTACGGCGGCGCCGGCGCCAGCTACCTCGACGGCTGCCTGATCGAGGAGGAGCTCTCCTGGGGCTGCTCGGGCATCCAGACCTCGCTCGGCTGCAACGGCCTGGCCACCGCGCCGATCGCGCTGGGCGGCTCGGAGGAGGTCAAGAAGAAGTACCTCGGGATGCTCACCGAAGCTCCCAAGCTGGCGTCGTTCTGCCTGACCGAGCCCGACGCCGGCTCAGACGTGTCGGGCATGCGCACCACGGCCGTCAAGCAGGGCGACAAGTACGTGATCAACGGCTCCAAGTGCTTCATCACCAACGGCGGCCACGCCGACTTCTACACCGTCTACGCGAAGACCGACAAGGACGCCGGCCATCGCGGCATCTCCGCCTTCGTGGTGGAGCGCGAGTGGGGCGTGGTGGTGGACAAGAAGGAGGACAAGCTCGGCCAGCGCGCCTCCAACACCGCCACGATCTCCTTCAACGACGTGGAGGTGCCCGCGGAGAACCTGCTGGGCGAGGAGAACAAGGGCTTCAAGCTGGCGATGATGACGCTCGACCGCACGCGCCCGGGCGTCGCCGCGATGGCGACCGGCATCGCGCGCGCGGCGATGGAGTTCGCCGTGGACTACGCCAAGGAACGCGTGCAGTTCGGCGTGCCGATCGCGATGCACCAGGCGATCCAGTTCATCATCGCCGACATGGCCACCGAGATCGAGGCGGCGCGCCTGCTGACGTGGAAGTCGGCGTCGATGCTCGACAACGGCGAACGCAACACGCTCGTCTCCTCGCACGCCAAGCGCTTCGCCGCGGACACCGCCATGAAGACCGCCACCGAAGCGGTGCAGGTGTACGGCGGCTACGGTTTCATCAAGGAGTACCCGGTGGAGAAGCTCTTCCGCGACGCCAAGATCATGCAGCTCTACGAGGGCACCTCGCAGATCCAGCGGCTCGTGATCGCGCGCGAAACGCTGCTGCCGCGGCGGGCCGAGGCATCGTCCCCGCAGGGGGAGCCGACGGCGGTGCCGGCGTAAAGAAGACCGGCCCGTCCGCGGGCGCTGCTTGCGAGAGCCCGTGTCCACGATCGAGAAGACGGAGGGTTTGCGCGGCCGCGATCGGGGGAGTGATCCCTCGGCGGGCGCCGGCCGTACCCCCCGGCCGGCGCCCGCTGCTCTGATCGAGCTGGTGCGCGGCGCACGGTCGGCGGTGGCGCTCACTGGCGCCGGGATCTCGGTGCCCTCCGGGATCCCGGACTTCCGCACGCCGGGGACGGGCCTGTGGGAGAAGGTCGATCCGATGGAGGTCGCGCACGTCGACGCGTTCCGCCGCGACCCGGTGCGCTTCTGGGGCTTCTACGCGCAGCGCTTCGCGAGCCTCGGCGAGAAGCAGCCCAACGACGCCCACCGCGCGTTGGTGGCGATGGAGCGCCACGGCCTGCTCGACGCGGTCATCACCCAGAACGTCGACATGCTGCACCGCAAGGCCGGCACGCGCGAGCTGGTGGAGGTGCACGGCAGCATCGCCGGCTGCACCTGCCCGCGCTGCCGCACGGGCGTGCCGGTGGGGGAGGTGCGCGAGCGGCTGGCTCAGGCCGCCGACGGCGTGCCGCGCTGCGAGCTCTGCGCGGCCGCGCTCAAGCCCGACGTGGTGCTGTTCGGCGAGCTCCTGCCGGCGCAGGCGCTCGAGCGCGCCCGTCAGCTGTGCGAGGGCGCCGAGGTGCTGCTGTGCATCGGCTCCTCGCTCGAGGTGCACCCGGTCGCCGCGCTGCCCCTCCTCACCCGCGACGCCGGCGGCAGCGTCGCGATCCTCACGCAGGGACCCACGCCGCTGGACGGGATCGCCGACCTGCGCCTGACCGGCGACGTGGTCGAGGAGCTGAACGCCCTGGCTGCCGGCCTCGGCGTGCTCTAGCGGCAGCTATGGCCGCACGAACGTGTCCGGGTCGGGCCCGGTGCGCTCGCCCCGGTCCAGGCCGGCGATCGCCTCCATCTGCGCGTCGTCCAGCTCGAAGTCGAACACGTCGATGTTCTCGCGGATGCGCGCGGGCGTCACCGACTTCGGGATCACCACATTGCCGAGCTGCAGGTGCCAGCGGATCACCACCTGCCCGGCCGACTTCCCATGCTCGCCCGCGATCGCCGCGATCGTGGGGTCCTCCAGCACCGCCCCCTGGGCGAGCGGGCTCCACGCCTCGGTCACGATCCCAAGCTCCGCGTGCAGCTCGCGCAGCTGCCGCTGCTGAAAGTAGGGGTGCAGCTCGACCTGGTTGATCGACGGCGCCACGCCGCTGTCCTCGATCACCCGCCGCAGGTGCGCCTCCTTGAAGTTGGACACGCCGATCGCGTGTGCCCGGCCCTGCCGATGGAGCGCGACGAACGCCCTCCACGTCTCCGCATAGAGGTCGTGGGCCGGCACCGGCCAGTGGATCAGGTAGAGGTCGACGAACTCGAAGCCGAGGCGCTCGAGGCTGGCGGAGCAGGCGCGTTGCGCCTGCTCGTAGCCCTGGTCGTCGTTGAAGCACTTGGTGGTCACGAACACCTGCTCGCGGGAGAGGCCCGATTCCCCGATCGCCTGGCCGACCCCCTGCTCGTTGCGGTACGCCGCCGCCGTGTCGATGTGGCGGTAGCCGGCCTGCAGCGCCTGCGCCACCACGCCCGCCGTCTGCCGCGGCGGCACCTGGAACACGCCGAAGCCGAGCTGCGGTATCTGTACGCCCTCGCCGAGCGCGATGTGTGGGATCTGCTCGCTGATCGTCGTCATGCGAGCCTATCTGCCCGCCGTCGCGCTCGCCTAACCCGCTCCGGCGCCCGCGTGCGCCGTGGCCAACAGGTCGCGGCCCGGCTCCACGCCCCAGCGCTCGCCCACCGCCGCCAGCCGCTCGTCCAGGCTCCAGCGGTCAGGCCTCGCGGGCCCGTCGTGTTCGAGGCTCGCGCCCTTCAGCGCCATGCAGCCGGTGTTCTCGCCGATCGAGCGGATGCTCGCCACCTCCTGCGCGCTCAGCGCCTGCCCGGTTCCCGCCAGCGCCGCGAGCTCCGCGCGCTTGTCCTCGATCGGTCGTGCCGGCCTCGCGGGATCGCTCTGTGGCTCCTGGATCAGCGTCGGCGCCACGCAACGCACGGCCGGCTGCGCGAGGTTCCACGCGCACGCCAGCTGCAGCATGCTCAGGCCGTGGCGCTCGGCGATCGGACGCATGCGCTCCAGCTTCTCGCGGCCGGCCTGCACCCAACCGTCGGGGCGGAAGCCGCGGTGGTCGCGGGGCGCGAACTCGTGGCCGGGCAGCACATCGTCGTGGAACAGCCCGCCGTAGTCCACCACGCGCGTGATCAGGCCCACGCCGTGGGCCTGAGCCGCCTCGAGCACCAGCTCGCCGGGCCACGGCTCCAGCGGCCCGAGGATGATCATCGCCCAGTCGATCAGCGAGGAGAAGCGCTCCAGGCAGTCGAGCAGATCGAGCGTGAAGCCGTTGGCCGGGCCGGGGGCCACCCCGAGCATCCGCGTGAGGCCCTGATCGCGCACCGCCTGCATGCCCTGCCAGACCGCCTCGCTCGAGTAACCCACCCGATCGGGGTTGTGCAGCAGCAGCAGGTCGAAGCGCTCCACGCCACAGCGCTCGAGGCTGCGCTCGGTGGCCATGCGGACGTAGTCCGCGAAGCCCGCCGGCGCGCGCAGGCGCGGGTCGGTGAAGCGCGGGAAGCCCTTCGCGCCCTCGCGCTCGCCCGTGTAGAAGTCGTGCCCGATCGCGCCGACGAGGCAGTAGCGCTCACGCTCGACGCCGCGCAGCGCGCGCCCGAGCTGGCGGTCGGCCTCGCC
>DATJMM010000019.1:0-65669 GCA_035508735.1 Solirubrobacteraceae bacterium
GTCCTCCACCTCGCACTGCGCCGGCACCTCCCGCACCTTGCGATACACGATGTAGCGCACCATCGGCATGAACATGAACACCAGCCGATCACGCACCCGCACATCCCCACCACACCTGTACTCCTCCCACAACGAGAGGACGTCGGCCTCCGAGGTCCTGCTCACGCGCTTGCCGATTGTCTCCATGCTCCAGCTTCTCGGTTCGAGGGAATGCGGCGGTCTGCGGCTCGCGGCCGTCCGTTTTCTCGCTCGCGTCCGAGCGCGGATCTGCAGCGGTCCGACCGCTCTTGATTCGTGCTCCCGCGCGCATTCCCTGCCGTCGGCGCCGCGCTCGTCTCGTGGTGGCGGGCGGCCGGGACTCGCCGTGCGCGCCGCTGCCACCTCGCAGCTCGCGCGCGCCGCGCTCACGGATCGCACGCCGCGGTCGATGACCGGGGCAGACGCGCCGCGACGCCGGCCGCAAGACCGTCGTCAAGCCGAGGAAATTCGCGACAAGGCCTCAAGTCTGCCTGGAGGGCGTCGATCACCATGAACGTAACCAAGCGCGAGGCGGCCCACGGATTGGACCGCGTTGCACGTTTTCAGGGAGAAAACGCCATATGAACTCGCCGAGCCTGTCTGCCCAGGGTCCGCTGGACCCGTCCAGCCCCATCACCACCGTCGACCTCGACGCCCCCGACCGCGGCGCATGCGCGCTCGCGCGCGACGCCGTCGGCGCGCCGCGCATAGAAGCCTCGCGCGGCGGCCCGCCGCCCGAGGTGGCGCTCGAGATCGCGGCCGCCTGCGCGATCGCCGAGCAGCTGAGCGCATGCGGCTATGAGATGCGCTTCTTCCCCGCCGAGCCGGGGGAGCGCGCCCGCATCGAGATCCACGACCGCGACGGCAACTCGCTGTGCACGCTGTCGGCCGCAGAGGCCGTGCAGATGGCGGCCGAGCCGGCGCGCGCATAGGGGCCTGGGCGCCGCATGTCGAGCTCACCGCTGTCCGTCGGCTCGACCTCGGGCGCCCCGATCACGGTCCAGGGGCTCGCCTCCGGCCTGGAAACCAGCGCCATCATCAACGCGCTGATGCAGGCCGAGCGCGAGCCGGTCACGCACCTGAGCGCACAGCAGGCGAAGGTCAAGGCCGCCGAGAGCGAGCTGCAGAGCGTGCAAAGCGCGCTGCAGACGCTCGCGCAGGAGAGCTCCGAACTGGCCCTCTCGGGGGCCTTCGAAAGCAAGCAGCAGGTGAGCTCCAACGAACCCGCGCGCGTCAGCGCCACCGCCAGCGACGGCGCCGCGGTCGGCGGCTACGAAGTGCAGGTCACGCAGCTGGCCAACTCCGCCCAGCGCACGTTCGCCTTCACCAGCCCCGGCAAAGCGAGCACGATCTCGATCGACGGCCAGGAATTCAACCTGTCCGCCGGCGAGACCGCCAAGCAGCTGGCCAGCGCCGTCAACGGCTCGAGCAGCGCCACCGTCTACGCGGTGGTGCTCGAAGACGGCGACCTGGTCCTCTCCGACCGCGCCACCGGCAAGAGCTCCGAATTCATCCAGGTCAGTGGCGAAGCGCTCACGGAAGTCGCCGGCACCGCCAGGGAAGGACGCGATGCGATCTTCAAGATCGACGGCGTGGAAGGCAGCTCGAGCTCCAACACCGTCACCGACGCGATCCCCGGCGTCACGCTCACGCTCGGCGGTCTCACCTCGAACGGGCCCGTCACGATCGACGTGCAGCCGCCGGGGCTCGAAGTGAGCGGCGTGGAAGCCAAGCTGCAGGCCTTCATCCAGCTGTACAACTCCACCGTCGAAACGATCCAGACGCAGCTCGCCACGAGGCCGCCCGCCAATCCTTCGAGCAGCGAATACGGGGTCGGCACGCTGTTCGCCGACCCCGAACTCACCAACCTGCTCGACGACATGCGCGCCAGCATGTACGAACCGCTCAAAGGCCTCGAAGCGGAAATGTCGAGCCCGTTCGACATCGGCGTCAGCACCGGCGCCCCCAGCGGCGGTGGCGCCTCGCAGTCCTCGCTGGAAGGCCTCCTCACGCTCGAACCTGCCAAGCTCGCCGAAGCGATCCAGGCCAACCCCTCGGGTGTGCAGAAGATGCTCGCGCAGTTCTCACAGGGTCTGCAGCTGACGATCGAAGACGTCTCCGCCGCCGGCGGCACGATGGAAGCGCGCATCAACGGCGACGCCAGCCAGGTCACGCAGCTGCAGAGCCAGATCAGCTCGCTCGACGAAATCCTGCTGGTGCGCGAAAAAGCGCTGCAGGAGACGTATGCCCAGCTCGAAGGGGTGCTCGCCCAGAACACCAACCAGGACAACTACCTGATCGAGCAGGCCGAAGCGCTCAGCAAAGCCAAAGGCTAGTGAACCGCGCCCTTCAAGCATTCGCGCACGCTGACGATCAAGGGGTCAGATGAGCAACCTCGCCCCGCCGCCGCACGTCGCCTACCGCCGCGCCTCGGTGCTCGCAGCCACGCCCGGCGAGCTGGTGGTGATGCTCTACGACGGCGCCATGCGCTTCCTGCACCGCGGCGCCGTCGCGATGGCCGACGGGCAGGTGGAGAGCGCGCACAAGGCGCTGCGCCGCGGCGAACGCATCATCCGCCACCTCGACGCCACGCTCGACTTCGACCAGGGCGAGCTGCCACAGCGCCTGCACGCCATCTACGCCTTCTGCCTCACCCATCTCGGCGCCGCCCGCCTCACGCAGGACGTCGGCAAGATCGAGGAGGTCGGCGAGCTGCTCGGCGAGCTGCGCGACGCCTGGAGCCAGGTCGCCGCGGAGGCCGAGCAGGGATGAGCGCGAGCCGGCCCTCCGTGCGCGCGGGCCAGCGCCCCTCGAGGGAGGTCTCGCCGACGAGCCAGTCGTCCGCCGGCGAGGCCTCGCTCGCGAGCCGGGCCTCCGCCGGCGAGGCCTCGCTCGAGCCCTACGCCGCGCTCGGCCGGCATGCCGAGCTGGAACTGGAGCTCGCCGGGCGCGGCGAGATCGCACCGCTGGCCGAGCTCGGCGAGCGCTGGCGCGAGCTCACCGCCGCGCTGCCCGCGCACCCGCCGCCGGATGCCGCGCCGCTGATCGAGCGCGCCCGCCTCATCAACGTGCGCGCACGCGTCGAGCTGGTCAGGCTGCGCGAGCTGCTGCTCGGCGAACTGGCCACCACGCGTCAGGCGCGCCGCACCGCGCGCGGCTACTCCGGCCAGCTCGCGCCGCGCCCGCGCGTCGACCGCAGCGCCTAGCTGCGCTCAGGTGACCGCGAAGCGGCTCGCGCTCGTCACCGTGCCGCTCGGCGCCGCCGTGTTGGTCACCGTGATGAAGCCCTTGCCGGCGCCCGCCGGCACCGTCGCCTTCAGCCGCTTCGAGGACACGTAGGTCACGCTGCTCGCCGCCACGCCGTTGAAGCTCACCTGCGCGCTGCTGGTGAAGCCCACGCCGCTGATCGAGATCTGTTTGCCCGGCGCGCCGGTTTCCGGGCTGAAGGAGCCGATCGACAGCGTCGGCACGAACGACTTCGTGCTCGTCACGGTTCTCGTCGAGGTGGTCACCGCGATCGTGCCCGGGCTCGCGCCGTTTGGCACCGTAGCTTCGATCGCGCTCGGCGAGCGCAGCGTGAAGCTCGCCGAGCGCCCGTCGAAGGTCACCTTCTTCGCGCCCACGAAGGCCGAGCCGGCGATCGTCACGGTCGAGCCGGTGATGCCCGAGGCCGGCGTGAAGGCGGAGATCGAGGGGGTGTCGGTGAGCACCGTCGCGCTCGCCGCCGACAGCGCGCCCGCGCTCGTGCCGCTTGCGTTGGTCGCGCTCTCCTGCACGCGGATCGTGTGCCCCACCGCGCTCGCCGGCGGCGTGTAGGTGGCGCCCTGCGCGCCCGCGATCGCCGTGCAGCTCGCGCCCGAGGCGTTGCACAGCGCCCACTGCTCGCCGTAGGAGCTCGCTTCGCCCGACCATTCGCCGTGCGTCACGCTCAGCGGCTGGCCCTGCTCGGCGTAGCCGCTCACCGCAGGCGCCGACACGTTGGCGGGGCTGCCCGCCATCGTGAACGCCTCCAGGCCCAGCGGGCTGCCCAGCCCCGTCGGGCCGTCGTAGCCGCTCGCCGCTTTGCAGATCGTCGTCGCGCACGCGCCGTTGTGCCCCGAGGTCACGTCGCTCAGCGCCTGCGCGTCGCCCGCGTTGGAGTACAGCGTCTGCGCCGGGAACTGCACGCCCCGCGCGCCGCCCGCCAGGCCGAACTCCGCCGCCACGATCGGCGAGGACTCCGAGGTGCCGCCCAGGATCACCCAGCCGGTGGGGTCGCCGTTGCCCGCCGGCGTGCTGTCGTACACGTCCACGCCGGTGTACGGGTCCGCGTCCGCCGACACGTCCGCGCTCGCGCGCTCGCCGCCGCAGCCCGCCGCCGCGTAGCTGCTCAGCGAGCTCTGCCACGAGGGCGCCGAGAACACCCCGCTGCACGCGCTGCCCGCGTCTTCCCACGCCGTGCTCGCCCATTCGCCGCCCGCTTCGCTCAGCGCCGTGCCGCCCACCGCCACCACGTCCGGGGAGTCCGCCGGGAAGTTCGGCGCGCCCGGTTCCCAGCAGGCGCGGTCCAGATAGCCGCAGTCCCCGGTCGACACCGTGATCGCCACGCCGGGGTGGTCGTAGGCCGCGTCGTAGCTCGCGTCCGCGCCTTCCTCCGCGCCGCCGTAGGAGTTGCTCACCTCGGTCGCGCCCGCTTTCACCGCCGTGTCCACCGCCGCGCCCAGCGCCGCATACGACGAGCTCGACGCCTCCACCAGCAGCAGCTTGCAGTTCTCGCACACCGCGTGCGCCATCTCCACGTCCAGCGAGATCTCCGTCGCCCATTCGCCTTGCGTGCCAGGCAGCGGGCTCGTGCGCCCCTGCTGGTTGAGCTTGCGAAAGCAGCCGTTCGCAGCCGTGCACGCCGGCAGGCCGAACTGCTTGTCGTACACGCCCAGGTCCGCTTCCGCCGTGGGGTCGTTGTACGCGTCCACGATCGCCAGCGTCTGCGTGCCCGCCGACAGCGTTTCGCTCGGCAGCGAGTAGGCCGCGTGCAGGTTCGCCGGCGTCAGCCCGCCCAGCGGCGACTTGTTCGCCACCGCCGGCGTCACGCCCGCCGCCGCTTCGTCTTCCTGGCGCACCGCGTTCGCGCGCAGCTGCGAGCCCGTCAGCGAGCGCGACAGCAGGCGGATGCCCAGGCAGCTCGCCGTCTGCCGCTCGCGCGTTTCGCACAGCCGCTGCGTGCGATACGCCGACGCCGTCGGGTGCGCGCCCGCCGCCGCCGGCGCCGCGCCGGCCGCCAGCGCCAGAGCGCCCAGAAGCGTCAGCGTCGCGCGCCGCGCCCGCAACGCCCGCGTCGGCGCGCCCAGCAGCGTCAGCGTTGCGCGCCGCGCGCCGGCCCGAGCTCCCAAGTTGCAATCCGCAGCGGCCATCGTTCCCCCGATCGCGACACTCATAGATAAACGTCCCCCGCTGCGTCGACCCTCGCGCTCGCGCCCGTGAGCGCCGCCGTGCGCGCTTGGACGCGTGGGCGAGCGCTGCGCGGGCGTATTGCAAGCCCGCTTGCGCCTAAAGCTCCGCCGCCATCGGCCGATCAAGTGGGCGGCCCCTCGATGGCCATAGTCGAGCCGGCGCTGGGCGCCGTCATCGACGAACTCCATAGTCGAGCCGGCGCTGGGCGCCGTCATCGACGAACCACATAGTCGAGCCGGCGCAAGCGCTGTCGTCGACGAACGCGACTCAAGCAGTGAGCGACCTCAGGGAGAGCGTCGTCTTTCAGCCCAGGGAGGGCGGAAAGGACACTCGTACATTGGCTCTCGTGGACTCCACCCAGCAGCTGCTGGAGGCCGCCATGCGCGGCTCCTGGCAGCGACAGACCGCGCTCACCAACAACATCGCCAACGCCGACACCCCCGGCTACGCGCCCCAGGAAGTCAACTTCGAGTCAGCCCTGCAGAGCGCGCTCGGCGGCGGGCTGTCCCCCGCCGAAGTGCAGTTCACCACCGAAACCAAGCCGGCCGAAGACGGCCCCAACGGCACCTCCGTCAGCGTCGATCAGGAATCCGCCAAGCTCGCCGAAAACGGGCTCGACTACCAGGCGCTCACCGAGGTGCTCGGCGCGCGCAACAGCATCCTGCGCTCCGCCATGGGCGCCGGCGGGGGCGCCGCCTGATGGGCCTGTTCGACGCCATCGGCATCGCCGGCAGCGGCCTCGCCGCGCAGCGCATCCGCATGGACGTAACCGCCGAGAACCTCGCCAACGCCGACACCACCAAGGCCGCGGGCGGCAAGCCCTACCAGCGCCAGGAGGTCGAGCTCGCGCAGGTCGGGTCGAGCGACTTCGGCGGCGCGCTCAGCGGCGCGCTCGCGCAGGCCGGCACGCCCGCCGCGCTCGCGCAAGGCAGCTCCGGCTCTGCGCCCGGCGGCGTGCAGGTCACCGGCATCGTCTCCGACAACACGCCCGACCAGCTCGTCTACGACCCCGGCAGCCCCGAAGCCAACGCCCAGGGCTACGTCAAGCTGCCCAACATCTCCACCGTCACCGAAATGACCGACCTGATCTCCGAGTCGCAGTCCTACCAGTCCGACGTCACCGCCATGCAGACCTCCAAGGATATGTTCACCGCCACCCTCGGCCTGCTCAAGTGAGCAGCGCATGATCCCCCCGATCGGCTCCATCGGCGGCGGGCTGTCGCTCGCCGCGCTCGAAGGCGTGGGCCAGGGCGGCCAGGCCGCCGGCGCAGGCGGCGCCGGCGCCGCCGCCGGCACGGGTCGGGGCGGCTCCGGCTTCGGCGGCGCGCTCACCGAAGCCATCGACTCGCTCGAGCAGAGCCAGGACAGCGCTTCGAGCGCCTCGGAGGCGCTCGCCACCGGCACCGTCGCCGACCCCGAGAGCGCCGTCGTCACCGTGCAGGACGCGCAGCTCGCCATGGAACTCGCCGCGCAGATCCGCACCAAGGCCACCGAAGCCGTCCAGAGCGTCTTCAACACGCAGGTCTGAGCCATGCCCGTAGCCCAGCTCGCCTCCAGGCTCACCCCGCGCGGATGGCTCATCGCCGGCGCCGGCGCCATCGGCGCCATCCTGTTCCTGTACCTCTTCGTCCACACCGTCTCCTCGCCCAGCTACTCCACGCTCGTCAGTGGCGTGCAGCCTTCGCAGACCGGCAAGATGACCAGCGCGCTCAGCGCGCAGGGCATCAACTACCAGCTGCAGAACAACGGCACCGCCATCGCCGTGCAGTCCAACCAGAGCGCCAGGGCGCGCGTCGCGCTGGCCAGCGCCAACCTGCTCGGCAACACCCAGCCCGGCTTCGAACTCTTCGAAAAAGGCAAACTCGGCGAAAGCAACTTCCAGCAGCAGGTCACCTACCAGCGCGCGCTGCAGGGGCAGCTCGAGGAAACCATCGACAGCGTGCAGGGCGTCTCCGGCGCGCAGGTCGAGCTCGTGCTGCCCAACGCGCAGAACCAGATCTTCGGCGAAAGCCAGAACACCTCCTCGGCCGCCGTGCTGCTGTCCGGCACCTCCGCGCTGGACCCCAACTCCGTGCGCGGCATCGCCCAGCTGGTCTCCTCCAGCGTGCCCGGGCTGCAGCTCGACAAGGTCACCATCACCGACGCCTCCGGCCAGCTGCTGTGGCCCAACGGCAGCGGCGGCGCCGGCGCCGGCTCGAACCTGCAGGAAGCCGAGCAGCGCTACGACCAGAGCATGGAGGCCAGCCTCGACGCCATGCTCGCGCAGACGCTCGGGCCCGGCAAGGCGCAGGTGCTCGTCTACGCCAACATGAACGTCGACCAGACCACCAAGGAAGCGCTCGAATACGGCAAGGCCGGCACGCCGCTGCAGCAGACCAAGTCCAAGGAAACGCTCACCGGCAACGGCAGCGGCGCAGGCGGCGTCACCGGCACCGCCAACACCGCCGCCGCCGCCGCCGGCAGCGGCGGCAAGTCCAACTACAAGCACGAAACCACCAGCTCCACGCTCGGCGTCTCCAAGACCGTCACGCACTCCACCATCGCCCCCGGCACCGTCGAAAGCCAGCACGTCTCCGTGCTGCTCGACAAATCCGTGCCCGCCTCCGCGCTGCCCGCCATCCGCGAAGCCATCACCAACGCCGCCGGCATCCAGGCCAAGCGCGGCGACACCATCTCGATCGGGCAGGTCGCCTTCGCCAAGCAGCCCTCCGCCGCCTCCTCCAGCAGCCCGCTCGGCATGGCCAAGTACGCGCTGCTCGGCCTCGGCGCCGTCATCTTCCTGTTCTTCACCACGCGCTCGCTGCGCAAGCGCGAACGCACCGCCATCGAGGAGCCCGTGTGGCTGCGCGAGCTCGACGCGCCGATGCGCCTGTCCGAGCTCGAACGCGAAACCGCCGCGAGGCCCACCGCCGTGATGGCCGCCGCGCCCGCTCCCAACGGCGCCGGCGCAGGCGGCGCGCAGGGCGCCGGCGCGCAGGGCGGCAGCGCCCAGCGCGAGCGCGACAGCAACGCGCGCCGGCGCGTCGAGCAGCTCGCCGAGAACGACCCCGACCGCGTCGCGCAGCAGCTGCGCACCTGGATGCAGGAGGGCTAGCCCGTGGCCGAGGAGCCCCAGCAGGCGCCCGAGGCCCTCCCCGCGCTGCCCGCGCCCGCCGGCGGTGACCAGCTGCCCGCCGCCTCCAGCGCCGCGCCCGCCCTGCCGGGCTCGCGCAAGGCCGCCGTCGTGCTCGCCGCGCTCGGCCCCACGCGCGCCGCCAGGGTGATGAAGCAGCTCGGCCCCGAGGAGATTGAGGGGCTGTCGCTGGAGATGGCCAAGCTCGACCCCGTCGGCGCCGAAATCACCGAATCGATCTTCCGCGAACTCGCCGTCCAGGCCAACGAACAGTCCGGCACCGCCGGCGGCATCGCCTTCGTGCGCGAGGTCATCGTCAAGGCGCTCGGGCCCGAGCGCGCCGTCGAGATCCTCGGGCGCCTGTCATCGCGCACCGAGTCGCGCCCCTTCGAGTTCCTCGGGCGCACGCCGCCCGAGCGCGCCGCCTCGCTGCTGCGCGGCGAGGCGCCGCAGACGATCGCGCTGGTGCTCGCCAACCTGCCCACCAACCTCTCCGCCGGCGTGCTCGCGCGCCTGCCCGAGGCTCAGCAGCCCGACATCGCCCGGCGGATCGCGCGCATGGGCGAGACCAGCGCGCAGGTCATCCGCCAGGTCGAGGAGGTCGTGCGCGCCAAACTGTCCGTCGCCGGCGAGCAGGAGTTCTCCGCCTCCGGCGGTCCCAAGGCGCTCGCCGAGATTCTCAACAACGCCGACCGCTCCACCGAGCGCAGCGTGCTCGAGGGGCTCGCCTCCACCGACCAGGACCTCGCCGAGGAGGTCCGCAGCATGCTGTTCGTGTTCGAGGACATCGTCAAGCTCGAAGAGCGCGCCATCCAGCAGGTGCTGCGCGAGGCCGACCAGAAGGACCTCGTGCTCGCGCTGCGCGGCGCGCCCGAGAACGTCAAGGAGGTCGTGCTCAAGAATATGTCCGAGCGCGGCGCCGAGATGCTGCGCGAAGAGATGGAGATCCAGCCGCCGCAGCGCAAGCGCGACATCGACGCCGCCCAGAGCCGCATCGTCGCCGTCGTGCGCCGGCTCGAGGAGGCCGGCGTGATCGTCATCGCCGGCGGCAACGAGGAGGAGAGCGAAGCCGTTGTCTGACGCGCCCGTCAGCTACGCCTTCGAGCAGCTCGAGCCCACCGCGCCGCCGCCCCGCGACGCGCCCGCGCGCGTCATCGCAAAGGCCATGGCCGAGGCCGACGCCATCCGCGAGCGCGCTCGCAGCGAGGGCTTCGAGCAGGGGCTCGCCGCCGGCCGCAACGCCGGCGCCGGCGAGGCCGCGCGCGCCGCGCAGGCGCTGCGCGAAGCCGCCGAGGGCGTGCACGCGCTCGGCCGGGAGCGCGCGCTCGCGGTCGAGCGAGACGCCGTCGAGCTCGCGCTCTCGCTCGCCGCCAAGGTGCTCGGCGGCGCCCTGCAGGCGCGCCCCGAGCTGGTCGTCGAGGCCGTCCAGGGCGCGCTGCGGCGGATCGTCGACCGCCGCCGCGTCACCGTGCTCGTCAGCCCCGCCGACCTCGCGCCCGTCGAGGCCGCCATCGGCGCGCTCACCGCGCAGGGCAGCGGCGTCGAGCTGTGCGACCTGCAGGCCGACCAGCGGCTCCAGCGCGGCAGCGCCGTCGTGCGCACCGTCGAGGGCGAGGTTGACGCCGGCGTCGCCACCCAGCTCGAGCGCGCACGCGAGGTCGTCGCCGCCTCGCTCGCGCCCGGCGAGAGCGCCCCGCTCGAAGCCGGCGAGGCGTCGTCGTGAGCCACGCAGCCGCCGCGCCCGCCGGCGCCGGCGCCGGCGAGGCGCAGGGCGCCACCGGCGGGCCCGGCGCAGCCGTCGGCGAGCCCGGGCTGCTGGCGGACGCCGCGCAGGCGCTCCGCGACGCCGACCTCGCGCGCCGGCACGGCTTCGTCAGCAACCTCATAGGGCTGATAATCGAGGTCACCGGCCTGCAGGCCGAGGTCGGCGAGGTCTGCCTGGTGGGCGCCGCTCGCCCCGGCGCCGGCGCGCGCGGCGGCGCCGGCGAGGGCGTGCGCGCGGTGCCCTCGGAGGTCGTCGGCTTCCGCGACGGCCGCACGCTGCTGATGCCGCTAGGAGAGCTGCACGGGATCGGGCCCGGCACGCGCGTGCTCGCCACCGGCGCGTCCTTCCGCGTCGCCGTCGGCGAGAGCCTGCTGGGGCGGGTAGTCGACGGCCTCGGCAATCCCGAGGACGGCCGGCCCCTGGGCGCCGCGCCCATGCGCCCCACGATCGCGCCGCCCCCCGGCGCGCTGTCGCGGCCGCGCATCAGCGAGCGCGTCGCGCTCGGCGTGCGCGCGCTCGACGGGCTCGTGCCCTGCGGGCTCGGCCAGCGTCTCGGCATCTTCGCCGGCTCCGGCGTCGGCAAGTCCTCGCTGCTCGGCATGATCGCGCGCTCCACCAGCGCCTCCATCAACGTCATCGCGCTCGTCGGCGAGCGCGGGCGCGAGGTGCGCGAGTTCGTCGAGCGCGACCTCGGCGACGCGCTCGAGCGCTCCGTAGTCGTCGTCGCCACCTCCGACCAGCCCGCGCTGGTGCGCATCAAGGCCGCCTTCACCGCCACCACCATCGCCGAGTACTTCCGCGACCAGGGTCACGACGTGATGCTGATGATGGACTCCGTCACGCGCTTCGCCATGGCCCAGCGCGAGGTCGGCCTCGCGATCGGCGAGCCGCCCGCCACGCGCGGCTACACGCCCAGCGTGTTCGCGCTGCTGCCGCGCCTGCTGGAGCGCGCCGGCACCAGCGAGCACGGCTCCATCACCGCGCTCTACACCGTGCTGGTCGACGGCGACGACATGAACGAGCCGATCGCCGACGCCGTGCGCGCCATCCTCGACGGGCACGTCGTGCTCACGCGCTCGCTCGCCCAGGCCGGCCACTACCCCGCCGTCGACGTGCTCTCCAGCGTCTCGCGCCTGATCGGCGAGATCGTCTCGCCCGAGCTCGAGCAGGCCGGCCAGCAGCTGCGCGCCGCGCTGTCGGTGCTGCGCGAGAAGGAAGACCTGGTCGCGATCGGCGCCTACCACGCCGGCAGCGACCCCGCGCTGGACGCCGCGCTCGCGCACCGCGCGCGCATCGAGCGCTTCCTGCGCCAGCCCGTGCACGAGCGCAGCGACCCGCTCGCCACCGACGCGCGGCTGATCGAGCTCGGCCGCTCGCTCGCCCACGCGCTCGCCCGCGACGACGAGGAGATCGCCGACGTCGAGGAGCTCGCCGCCGACGGTGTCGAGGCCGCCGGCGCCCAGGACGCCCCGCCCGCGATCCCCGCGCTCGGGCTGAGCATCTGAGCGCAGGCCTCAAGAAGCGCGCCGATCGTCCGATTACGGGGCCGTGAGCCCCTCGTTTCGGTTCCGGCTGGAGCGCGTGCGCGCCGTGCGCGAGCGCAAGGAGAAACTGGCCCAGCGCGAGCTCGCCGACGCGCTCTCGCGCCGCTCCACCAGCGTCGCCGAGCTGCGCAGCGCCGACGCCGAGGTCGAGCACGCGCGCGCCGAGCAGCGCACCGCGGTGGCCGAGGCCGGCGCCGTCAGCGCCACCGAGCTGATGGCCCACCAGGCGTTCCTCGAGCGCACCGAGATGCAGCGCCGCGAGCGCGCCGACGAGCTGGCCCGCCACGACGACGAAGTGGCCGAGCGCGACGCCGAGCTGGCCGTCGCCGCCGGCGAGCACGAGATGCTCAACCGCCTGCGCGAGCGCCGCAGGCGCGAGCACGACCGCGAGGTCGCGCGGCGCGAGCTCAACGTGCTCGACGAAATCACCGCCTCGCGCTTCCGCGGGAGCAGCGCGTGAGCACGCAGGCGCTGGCGGGTGTGCCGGCCGGCGAGCTCGCGCTCGCGCAGCGCGTGCAGCAGCTGCAGGCGCTGATCGAATCAGCCCAGCAGGTCGCCGGCGGCGGCAGCGTCGCCGGCGACCCCACCGCCACCACGACCGCCGGCTCCTCGCCGGAATCGGACTTCGCCTCCGCGCTGCAGGCCGCCACCGCCGCCGACGCCGACAGCGCCGCCGGCACGTCCGCCCCCGCCGGCCTCTCATACGGCGGCTACCAGCCCACCGGCTACCAGCCCCTCTCCTACGCAGCTTCCGCCTACGCCACCTCCGGCGTGGCCGGGCAGGCGCTCGCAGGTGCGCCCGCCGGCGGCGAAGCCGGCGAAGGCGGCCAGTACGAAGCGCTGATCGAGCAGGCCGCCACGCGCAACGGGATCGAACCGGCGCTGCTGCACGGGCTGATCGAGCAGGAGTCCGGCTTCGACGCCGGCGCCGTCAGCAGCGCCGGCGCCTCCGGGCTCACGCAGCTGATGCCCTCCACCGCCTCCTCGCTGGGCGTCGCCGAACCGCTCGACCCGGTCGAATCGATCGAAGGCGGCGCGCGCCTGCTGGGCGAGCTGATGCGCCAGTTCGCCGGCAACGCCGGCGACGCGCTGGCCGCCTACAACGCCGGTCCCGGCGCCGTGCAGGAGTACGGGGGGGTTCCGCCGTATTCAGAAACCCAGAGCTACGTCAGCAAAGTGCTGGGCTACGCCGAAAGCTACCGACACACCCACCCCGACACCACCGGAGCGCTCACATGAACACCGCAATGGCGATCGCGCCAGCCCCATCGAGCTCGCCCCCCCTCTCCGGGGCGCCGCCGGGGGAGGGCGCTCCACCGGGCGCGCCGAGCTTCCACAGCGCGCTCGCCGAACACTGGGCCCGGACCGCACAGACGGAAGGCCAACAGCAAAGGAGCAACGCGGACGGCGTGCTGAGCGTCCGCCGCGAGCAGGAACGCTGGCGCGAAAGCCACCGCCAAGGCGTGCCGCAGGGCCAACGGGGCGACGCCAACGCCGCCGCCGCGTCCGCGGGCGCCGAGGCGTTCGCCAGCCCCGCCGCGGCCGCCGCGGCCGCCGCGCCCGGTGACGGCGCCGCGGGCGAAGCCGCCGCGCACGCCGTGAGCGCCGGCGCAGCGGGCGTGGACGGAGTCATCGCGTCTGGCGCCGCGCCCGCGGCCGCCCAGCCCGGCGCGAGCGGCGCCGGCGCCCGGTCGCCCGTCGCCGAAGACCAGGCCGCAGCCGCAGAAGCCGAAGCGCAGGGCGCCGCCGCGGCAGACGCGCAGGGGGCCGGGGAATCAACCACGCAGGGCACCGGGGAGCCCGGCGCGCAGGGCGCCGTCGAAGCCCAAGCACAGGTCGCCGAGGAGGCCGAAGCGCCCGCGCCGGCTGTCGCGGCGAACGCCGGCCGGCCCCAGCCGCCCACGCCCGCGACCGCCGCCGCAACCGCCGCCGGCTCTAGGGCGGGCCGCGGCCAAGGCGCCGCGAGCGCCGCAGACGGCGCCGAGGCCCCGAAGGCCGCCGTGTCCGCCGCTGCCGGCGGCGCAGCGGCCGCAGGCGAACCCGCAGGCGCAGCCGGCGCTGGCGAGGCGCCAGCAGGCGACGCCGGTCAGTCGCCGCAGGCCGCGCAGCAGCTCGCGGAGGCGGCGGGCGCGGCCGCAACGGCTGTCCCCTCGCAGTCGGCCGCGGCCGCCTCCGCGTCCGGCTCGCCCGCAGCGGGCGCGGGCGCAGCGGGCGCGTCCACGGTTGCCGCCACGGCGGCAGGCGCAGCGGAGGGCACGCCGGCGGGCACAGGCGACGGGCAGGCGCGCGCGCACGCGGCGGCCGCGCACGCCGCCGCGGCCACGCGCGCATCCGGCGCGGGCGCGCCGGGCGGCGCGGGCGCCCAGCGCGCGTCCGCGCCCCAGGACGGCGAAGCGGGCACGCAGCCGCTCGCCGGCGCGGGCTCCGCGTCGACGGCGGGCGCCTCGGCGGCTGTCGCCTCGGCGGGCGGGCCCACGTCGGCGGCCGGGGTGGGCATGCACGAGCTGATCGAGTCGATCCGCGCCACGATCGAGATCGCCGCGCGCCAGGGCGTGGCGCAGGCGCGGATCGCGCTGCAGCCCGAAGAGCTCGGTCACATCGCCATCCGTCTCACGCAGACAGGCGAAGGGCTGCTCGCACGCGTCAACGCGCAGACCGCAGCGGCCGCGCAGGCGCTCGCCGGCGCACGCTCCGAGCTGCACCAGTCGCTCAGCTCGCTCGGCGTGTCGCTGCTGCGTCTCGAGATCGGCTCCTTCGCCGGCTCCGAGGCGGGCGCGCAGCAGGGCGATGCGGGCGGCGGCGAAGGAGCCGCCGCCGGCTCCGCCGGCGCGCGCGCCTCCGCCGGCGCCAACGGCGAGCAAGGGGAAGACGACGAGCAGATCGCCACACAGGGCGCGCCGAGCGCCGCCACGGCGCCGATCGCCGGCGGCGAGCTCGTCGACGTGCTCGCGTGAACCACTGAAAGGAGCATGCGCATGAACGCCACCGCACTCACAGCCACGCAGCAGAGCCAGACCGCGCCGACGGGCAGCTCCGGCGCGCCCGCGTCGTCGTCGCAGGCGGAAAACCCCGGCGGCATGCTCGGCCAGAACGACTTCCTGAAACTGATGGTCGCGCAGCTGCAGGCGCAGAACCCGCTCGAACCGGGCAACTCCAACGAATACATCAACGAGCTCGCGCAGTTCACCGACGTGGAGCAGATCACCAACCTGGCCAACGCCAACGAGCTCGAGAGCGCGGTGCAGATGATCGGCCGCGAGGTCACCTACGAGAACGCCAAGGGCGAAATCGCCACCGGCGCCGTGCAGAGCGTGCAGTCCGACGCAAGCGGCACCACCGTCACCGTGGAAGGCGAAGCCGGCGTGAAGCTGGCCAGCATCACCAACATCGAATGACCCCCATCACCAACCCAGCCCTGGTCCCGCCCGGGGGCCTCGCCGGCCCCGCCCCCGCCGCCGCGCCGGCGCCGCCCGGCGCAGGCCGCCGCGACGGCGGCCGCGCGGCCAATGCCGCCGCCGGCCCGTCCTTCGCCGATCAGCTCGCGCGCGCCGCCGGCGCCTCGCGCCTGCAGTTCTCCAAGCACGCGCTCGCGCGCGTGCAGCGCCGCGGCATCGAGCTCGACGCCGGCACCATCGGCAGGCTTTCCGAGGGGGTGGACCGCGCCGCCGGCAAGGGCTCGCGCGACTCCCTCGTGCTCGTGGACGGCACCGCCTTCGTGGTGTCCGTCGACAACCGCACGGTCATCACAGCCGTCGGCTCCGAACACATGAAGCACAACGTGTTCACCAACATCGACAGCGCCGTGATCGCATGAGCGGGGCGGCGCACAGGGAGCGCCGTCGCCGCATCGGCGGCACGGCGCGCCTACAGCGCCGTGATCGCATCGGGCGAGCGGCAACACACGACCCCGGCCGGACCTCATCGAGGAGGCCGCGAAAGGAAGGGCAGCCACGATGATGGCAGGAATGTACGCCGCGATCAGCGGCCTCGACGCGAACCAGGCGATGCTCAACGAGACCGCCAACGACCTCGCCAACGTCAACACGGTGGGCTACAAGTCGGCCAGCGTCACGTTCGCCGACTCGCTCACGCAGGTGATGCACGGGGCCGCGAGCCCGACCAGCAGCAACGGCGGCTCCAACCCGCTGCAGATCGGCCTCGGCGTGGAGCTGCAGGCGACGATCAACGAAATGACCGAGGGCTCCTTCCAGACCACCAACAACCCGCTCGACGTGGCGATCGAGGGACCCGGCTTCCTGCGCGTGGGCCCAGGCGCTCCCAAAGAAGCCGAACTGACGGCCGAAATCCCCAACAACGTCAACTACACGCGCGCCGGCGACCTCACCACCGACGCCGCCGGCTACCTCACCACGCAGTCCGGCGAATACGTGATCGGGCGCAACGCCGAAGTGGCCAGCGAATCGGAAACCGGCGACACCTACAAAGCCGGCACCGAAGACACCTACATCCTGATCCCGCCCGGCTCGAGCAACATCGCGATCGGCGAGGACGGCTCGGTCAGCTACACCGACGAGAACCCCGAATCCGAAGAATACCTGCACCGCGTCACCGCCGGCTTCCTGTCGCTGGCCACGTTCGCCAACGAAGACGGCCTGGAACGCCTCGGCGGCTCGCTGTGGGCGCAGACCTCCAACTCCGGCGCGCCGCTGGTGGGCACTCCCGACACCCCCGGCTTCGGCGCCACCATCGGCGGCGAGCTCGAGATGTCCAACGTGGACCTCGCCGGCGAGATGACCAACATGATCACCGCCGAGCGCGGCTACCAGGCCAACTCGCGCACGATCACCGTGGCCGACGAAATGCTCAACACGCTGGTCTCGATGGTCCAGTAGCGCAGGCTTCGCCGCAGAGGAAGATCTTCGAGGAAAGGACGAGCATCAGCGACCACTCCGAGGAGCCCGGGGCGGGACGGCCACAGCTGGTCGTCCCGCCCTGCGGCTAAAGTGGCAGGCGAGGGGGAAGGGTTCAGATGATCACGCTAAATCGGCTCGGCCACACCAACGAGCCATTCCAGCTCAATCCCGACATGATCGTCACGGTGGAGTCCACGCCGGACACCGTGATCGGTCTCGCCACCGGCGCCAAGGTGGTGGTGGCGGAGACACCCGAGGAGGTTGCTGCGGCAGTGCGCTCCTACCGCGCCGACGTGCTGGCCGAGGCCTTCCGCCGCCGTGGCGCGCCGCAGCGCTCCTCCTCCTCGCCGCACCGCGAGCCGCCGCGGCTGACCGCGGTCGAAGACGAGCCCGGCTGAGGGCCCGCCCGCCCCGCCCGCGGACGCGCCGGTGGGAGCTGCGCCGATGGGCCGGCGGCAGCCGGCGCGGGGGCCGCCCGCCGGTTCGTGCACGCCCCCCGCACAGCATTGAAGGATTTCGTGCGGCAGCCGATGTAGGGAGGGTGAAGGCTTCGACGGCCATTGGAATCGGGCTGGCCTTTGGCTCGCTGCTGCTGAGCGCGATGATGGACGGCACGAGCCCTGCCTCGTTCATCGACATCCCCGCGCTGATGATCATCCTCGGCGGCACCGGCGGGGTCACGATGGCCAGCGTCGGCATGGGCGGCATGAAGCGCATACCCGGCCTGTACAAGCTCGTGTTCTCCGCCGAACCGCCCGACCTGCGCGCCCGCCTCGACCAGCTCGTCGCGCTCGCCGACAAGGCCCGCCGCGAGGGCCTGCTGGCGCTGGACGCGAGCCTGTCCGAGATCGACGACCCGTTCACGCGCAACGCGCTGCAGCTGGTGGTCGACGGCACCGACCCCGAGATGGTGCACGCGATCCTCGAGGCGGAGGTCGACGGCATGGCCGCTCGCCACGCCGCCGGCGCCGCGCCGTTCGAGAAGGCCGGCGGCTTCGCCCCCACGATGGGCATCATCGGCACCGTGCTGGGGCTCGTGCACGTGCTGCAGAACCTCGCCGCGCCCTCCACGCTCGGGCCCTCCATCTCCGCCGCCTTCATCGCCACGCTGATGGGGGTCGGCTCCGCCAACGTGATCTTCCTGCCGATCGCCAACCGCCTGAAGGCGATCTCCGCCGAAGAGATGGAGCTGCGGATGATGACGCTCGAGGGCATCCTCTCGATCCAGGCAGGCGACAACCCGCGGCTGGTCGCCGAAAAGCTGATGTCCTACCTGCCGCCCGAAGAGCGCAGCTCGCCCGACGAGCAGAAGGTGGCGCGCATCGACGTCGAGGCCAAGGCGGCCTGAGATGGCGCGGGGGCACGGCCGGCGCCGCGGCCACGGCGGCGAGCACGAAAGCGAGGAGCGCTGGCTGCTCACCTACTCCGACATGATCACGCTGCTGATGGCGCTGTTCATGGTGCTGTTCTCGATCTCCTCGGTCAACATCTCCAAGTACGAGACGCTGCAGAAGTCGCTGAAGGCCGCCTTCTCCGGCAACATCCTCCCCGGCGGCAAGTCCGTGGCCCAGCAGGGCGCCACCGCCAACGCCGCGCAGACGCCCTCCAGCGTCGAACTGCAGGCGATCGAGCCGGTCCAGACGGAAGGCTCCGCGGCGCTGCAGAACAGCACCCAGCGCGGCTCCAGCAGCTCCTCCGCCACCGCCGCCGCCAGCAGGGAAGCGCAGGCGCGGAACGAGTCCGCCGAGTTCCTGCGCATCAAGCGCGAGCTGCAGGCCTACGCGGCCGCGCACGGCTTCTCCAAGAGCGTGAAGGCCTCGATCGAAGCCCGCGGGCTGGTGATACGGGTGCTCACCGACGACCTCCTGTTCGCCTCCGGCCAGGCCTCGCTGGAACCCCGCGCCGACGGCCTGCTCGGGGAGATCTCGCAGCTGCTCAACGTCGACGAGACGCACCCGATCACGGTCGAAGGCAACACCGACGACGTGCCCATCCACTCCGCGCAGTACCCCAGCAACTGGCAGCTCTCCACGGCGCGCGCCAGCACGGTGGTGGAGTTCCTGATCGGACACGGCGTGTCCGCCAGCCGGCTCACCGCCACCGGCAACGCCGAACAGCGCCCCGCCGACAGCAACGCCACCGCCGCCGGGCGTGCGCGCAACCGCCGCGTCGAGATCGTGATGCGGCGCATCTACGGGCCGGAAGGCGAAGGCGCGACCCCCACCGGCGGACTCTGACCCGGGAACCCAACCACCATGCTCAAGAAAAAGAAGCTCATGCTCGCCGTGGCCCTGCCGATTCTCATATTGGGCGTCGGCTACAAGATGTCCCAGCCCAAGCCCGTCAACAAGGACAAGATCAAGGGGACCATCTACTCGATGCCAGCGCCGTTCCTGCTCAACCTCTCAGACGGGCGCTTCGCCAAGCTCACCGTCGCGCTCGAGCTCGCCCCCGGGCAGAGCGACGGCGCCAGCGCCACCGCCAGCTCCTCCAGCGGCGAAGGCACCGTCGGCACCCTGCCCGAGGAACCGCTGGTGCGCGAAATCGTCACCAACGCCGTCACCAACCAGAGCGGTGAAACGCTCATCTCCAACAAGGGCCGAACCGCCGTCAAGCGGGCGATCCTGAAGATGATCCGCCAGCAGACCGACGTCAAGGTCGAAGCCGTGCTGTTCCCCGACCTCACCGTGCAATAGGAGTCCCAGTGCCAGAGGCGATCGAGTACGAGCAGTTCGAGTCCACCGCGCGCAACGGCGCCGAGCGTGCCGGCGCGTCGCCGCCCGGGGGGGAGGCCGACCTCAGCCGGCTCAGCGACATCCCCATGGAGCTCAGCGTGGAGATCGGGCGCACGCACATGACCGTCGGCGAGACCCTGGACCTGCGCGTCGGCTCGGTCGTCGCGCTCGAGCGCCTCGCCGGCGAGACCGCCGACCTGCTCGTCAACGGCAACCCCGTCGCCCGCGGAGAGGTGGTCGTGATCGACGAGCAGTACGGCCTGCGCCTCACCGAGATCCTCGACCGCCATGGCGACGGCGAGCTCGGCGGCCTGCCCGAGCAGGACGGCGCCCGTGCACGTGGCGCCGCGTCCGGTGCCGGCCTCGACGACCGCGAGGAGGGCGAGGCCCAGACCACCAAGGCGCGCCGGCGCGCCGGCGAGGACGACGGGGAGAGCAGCGCCGTGCCGCCCCGTCGCCAGCAGGACGGCACCACCGAGCCCGCCGCGCCCGAGCCGGCCGCGCCCGAGCCGGCCGCGCCGCAGGCCGCCGCCGCGCCCGAGGGCGAGGAGCACGTCGAGGACGCCCAGGTCGTCGAGGACCCGGGTCCGGACGCGCGCGAGGGGTAGCGCCCAGCCGTGGCCGTGGCCGTGGCGCCAGGACATTCGCCGCGACCGTTGAAATCAAGCGTGTGAGCCGAGCATGAGCGCAGTCCAGAGCAAGAGGCAGAGCGCGGAGAGCGCCGCGGGCGACGCCGTCGAGGCCGTCGTCTCCCAGCGCGACGGCGCCGACGACGGCGAGCGCATGCGCGCGCTCGACTTCTCCCAGCCCACCAAGTTCACCACCGAGATCCGCCGGCGCATCGCGCGCGCGCTGGACTCCTTCTGCGAGACGCTCGGCACGCGCCTCGCAGGCGAGCTCAAAGCCGAAGTGGAGGTTGCGCTCACGGAGATCAGCCAGCACACGTGGGCGGCGGCCAAGGCGCAGCTCCCGGCCGACTCCGTCGCCGTAGCGATCGACGCCGTCGCGATCGAGCGCCACATGCTGCTCAGCGTGGAGCTCCCGCAGGTGCTGCAGGCGCTCGAATGCCTGCTCGGCGGCGACGCCCACCAGGCGCCGGCCGAGCGCCACCTCACCGAGGTCGACTGGGTGCTCACGCGCGGCGTGCTCGACTCCACCGTGCAGCAGCTGTCGATCGCCTGGGAGGAGTTCGGCGGCACCGAGCTCACCCGCGGCGACGTGGACCTCGAGGGCGACGCCGGCGTGGCCACGCCGATCGGCGAACCCACGCTGTCGGTGGCCATCGAGACGAAGATCGACGGACTCGCCAGCGGCATGTCGCTGCTGATCCCCTGGGGCGCGATCGAACCGATCACCGAGCGCATCCGCGGCGGCGACAGCCGCCCTCGCACCGACCCGCGCGGCGCCAGCGCGCTGCGCCGCAACGTCGCCGGCGCGCGCGTGCTGGTGCGCGCCGAGATCGGCTCCGCGCAGATGCCGATCGAGCGCATGCTCACGCTCGAGGCCGGCTCGCTGGTTGCGCTCGAGGAGATGGCGGACGGCGGCGTGCTGCTGTTCGCCGAGGAGATCTCGCTGGGGCGCGGGCGCCCCGGTCGCAGCGGCCTGCGCCGCGCCGTCAAGATCGCCACCACCGACGAGCCGCCCGTGCGCTGCGACACCTACGCCAAGCTCGGCCGCGCCGAACTCGAGCGCGCCCGCGCGCACCTGCACGACAGCACCGGCAACGTCGACGGGCGCGCCATCCTCGACAGCATCTTCGTGCGCGTGTGGGCCGAGCTCGGTCGCACCCACCTCGCGCTCGGGCGCGCGCTCGAGCTCACGCAGGGCGCCGTGGTCGCGCTCGACCAGGAGGTCGAGCAGCCCGTCGAGCTGTTCGCCAACGGACTCTGCTTCGCCAACGGCACGCTGGTCGTCACCTCCGAGGGCCACTGGGGCGTGCAGATCGGCGAGCTGGTGCACTGACGCCCCGCCGGCGGCGCCTCAAGAGCGTACGCGCGGCGCCGATAACTGGGACGACTCTCCCTCGGAGTCGGTCCCTCGATGAACAACTCAAGACTGCTTTCCCGTGCGGTCGCGACGGCGGCCGCGACGCTTGGCGCCTGCCTGCCCGCCTGCCTGTCCTTCCGACGGGAAGGCGCCCGCCTGGGTGTGCTCGCGGGAGCGCTCGCCTGCGCGCTCGACGCCGCGCTCGCAAGCCCCGCGGCCGCCTTCAGCCCCACCTCCAAGGCGGGAGGGGAAAACACGCCTCTGAACCTGGGCGCGTCGGGCGGCTCCACGCACGCCGCCGCCAGCAGCAGCGGCGGCGCCAGCATCGTGCGCACGATCGTCGGCCTCGCGATCGTGATCGCCGTGATCTGGGGGCTCGCCTGGATCCTCAAGCAGGTCAAGGCCGGCAAGGATCCGCACCTCTCCAGCGAGGGTCTCGCCAGCGTCGCCGCGCTCACGCTCGGCTCGGGGCGCTCCGTCCACCTGGTGCGCGCCGGCAGCGACTACGTGCTGCTCGGGTCCACCGAGCACGGCGTAGCGCCGATCCACCGCTACAGCGAGGAGGAGGCGCGCGAGGTCGGGCTGCTGGCGCCCGCCGCGCCGCCCAAGCGCCCGCGCCTGCTGAGCGGCGCCGCCCAGCTGATCGCGGGCACGCGTCCCCGCCCCGAGGCGAGCGCCCCCTGGCTCGAAGACCAGGTGGCGCACAGCCCCGTCGTCGGCCCCCGGCCCGACCCCATGCGCGCGCCCGCGCCGTCCGCCAACGTCATCGACCGGCTGCGCGAAATGACGGTCAGGCGATGAGCCTCGCCGCAGCGCTGCCGCTCGCGGCGGGCCTCAGCGTCAACTCCAGCAACGCAGTCCAGATCCTGCTGCTGATCGGCGGGCTCACGCTGGTGCCCGCGATCCTCTTCACCGTCACCGGCTTCAGCCGCATCCTGATCGTGCTCGGCTTCATCCGCACCGCGATCGGCACCAACACCGCGCCGCCCAACCAGGTGCTCGTCGGCATCGCCCTGTTCCTCACGATCTTCGTGATGTCGCCCACGATCGGCGCGATCAAGCGCGACGCCGTCGAACCGCTCACCGCCAACAGGATCTCCACCACCACCGCCATCGAGCGCGCCGAGCAGCCGCTGCGCGAATTCATGTTCCGCCAGACGCGCGTGCAGGACATCTCGCTGTTCGTCTCCCTCGCCCACGCCAAGACGCCGCACAAGCGCGCCGAAGTGCCCACCGAGGTGCTGATCCCCGCGTTCATCGTCTCCGAGCTGAAGACCGCCTTCCAGATCGGCTTTCTCATCTTCCTGCCCTTCCTGATCATCGACCTGATCGTCTCCTCGGTGCTGATGAGCATGGGCATGATCATGCTGCCGCCCACCTTCATCTCGCTGCCCTTCAAGATCCTGCTGTTCGTCCTCGTCGACGGCTGGGACCTCGTCATCAAAGCCCTCGTCCAGAGCTTTCACTGATGAACCAGGACACCGTCGTCAACCTCGCCTCCCAGGCCATGAGCCTCGCGCTCAAGGTCGCCGGGCCGATCCTGCTGGTGGCGCTCGTGATCGGCCTGCTCGTCAGCGTCTTCCAGGCCGTCACCCAGATCCAGGAGCAGAGCCTCTCGCTGATCCCCAAGATCGCCGGCGTCGCCGTCGTGATCGTGCTGCTGGGGCCGTGGATGCTCGGGCAGCTCGTCACCTACACCACCGCGCTCTACACCTCGATCCCGTCGATGGTGGGCCAGTGAACCAGCTCCTGCAGCAGCTCGCCGGGGGCGATCTCGCCGGCTTCGTGCTCGTGCTCGCGCGCGTCACGCCGCTGTTCTTCATCGCGCCGCTGTTCTCCTCGGCGGTGATCCCCGCGCACGTGCGCGGCATCATCGCCGTCGGCATCTCGATCGGCCTCACGCCGATCGCGCTGCACGGCCAGCACATTCCCACCGCGCCGAGCGCCCTGTTCGTGCTGGTCGTCGTGGGCATGCTCGTAGGGCTCGGCTTCGCGCTCACGCTGAGCGTCCTGATGGCCGCGGTGGAATCCGCCGGAGCGGTCATCGACGTGCTCTCCGGCTTCTCCTACGGGCAGCTCATCAACCCCCTCAACGGCCAGGAAGGCGCCGTCATGTCGCGCTTCTACGCGCTCCTCGGCACGCTCGTGTTCCTCGTCATCGGCGGCGACGCCTGGACGCTGCGCGGCCTCGACCGCACCTTCACGCTGGTGCCGCTCACCGGCGCCCCGCGCCTGTCCTCGCTGCTCGGCGGCGCCGAGCAGGTGTTCGCCACCGTCTTCACCGGCGCGCTCGAGGTCGCCGCGCCGGTGCTGATCGCGCTGCTCATCACCGACGTCGCCTTCGGCGTCGTCTCGCGCGTGGTGCCCCAGCTCAACGTGTTCGCCGTCGGCTTCCCCACCAAGGTCGCCGTCGCGCTGCTGGTCGTCGGCGCCTCGCTGCCGTTCGCCGCCAACTGGATCTCCAACCAGCTGTCCGTCAGCGTCGGCGACGCGCTCGGCGCGCTGCATGTCGCGTGAGCCGCGTCCAGAGCGATGCCCCGCGACGACCGCACCGAGAAGCCCACGCCGCGCCACCGCCGGCGCGCGCGCGAGCGCGGCGAGGTCGCGCGCAGCAGCGACCTGGGCGGCTCGCTGGTGGTGGCCGCCGGGCTGTTCGCCGTCAGCCTCGTCGGGCCGCACGTGGTGCAGGCCGCCGCCGGCGCCATGCGCCTGGCGCTCGGCGACATCGCCACCCCCGCGCAGGCGCTCACCGCCGCCGGACTCAACGGGCTGATGCACTCGATGCTCTCGCTGATCGCCCTCGCCGTCGCCCCCATCGCCGGCGCCTGCCTGCTCACCGGCCTGCTCGCCGGCGCCGCCCAGGTCGGCTTCCGGCCCGCGCCGCAGGCGCTCAAAGCGGACTTCCGCCGCCTCAACCCCGTCTCCGGCGCGCGCAACCTGTTCGGCCCCAACGCCGTCTTCGAAGCGCTCAAGGCGCTGGTCAAGGTCGCCGTCGTCGGCGCCGTCGCCGCGCTCGCGCTGCTGCCCGGCCTCACCGGCCTCGCCGCCTACGTCGGCATCTCGCCGCTCGCGCTCGGCGCGCTGTCGGGCAAGAGCGCGCTCGCCGTCGCCCAGCGCGCCGCCTGCGCCTACCTGCTCGTCGGCGTCGTCGACTACGCCTGGCGCCGCCGCCAGCACGAGCGCAAGCTGAAGATGACCAAGCAGGAGGTCAAGGACGAGCTGCGCCAGCACGGCGTCGCCCCCGAGCTCAAGGCCGCGCTGCGCCGCCGCCAGACGCAGCTCGCGCGCGCGCGCATGATGGCCGCCGTGCCGGACGCCGACGTGGTCGTCACCAACCCCACCCACTACGCCGTCGCGCTGCGCTACGACGGCTCGCGCACCGCCCCCGAGGTGCTCGCCAAGGGCCAGGACCACGTCGCGCTGCAGATCAGGCGCATCGCCGAAGAGAACCAGGTGCCGGTGGTCAGCGACCCGCCGCTCGCGCGCGCGCTGCACGCCTCGGTCGAGGTCGGCCAGGTGATTCCCGAGCAGCTCTACGCCGCCGTCGCGCGCGTGCTCGCCTTCGTCTACCGCCTGGCCGGGCGGCGTTCGATGGTGGCCGGCGCCGGCGCGCCCCGCAGCGCGCCGCCCACCCGGAGGCTCGCCTCGTGACCGACAGCCCCGCCCTGCGCAGGATCCTCGGCCACACCGACCTGCTCGCCGCCGCCGGCGTGGTGGTGGTCGTCACGATGCTGGTCGTGCCGCTGCCCTCGGCGGTGCTCAGCCTGCTGATCACGCTCAACATCGCCGGCGCGCTCACGGTCGTCGCCACCACCATGTACCTCGGCCGCGCGCTCGACTTCGCCGCCTTCCCCAGCCTGCTGCTGCTGACCACCATGTTCCGCCTGGCCATCAACGTGTCGGTCACGCGGCTGATCCTCACCAGCGGCAACGCCGGCGGCGTCGTCAAGGCCTTCGGCGAATTCGTAGTCAGCGGCAACGTCGTCGTCGGCCTCGTCATCTTCCTGATCCTGGTCGTGATCCAGTTAGTCGTCGTCACCAACGGCGCCGGGCGCGTCGCCGAGGTCGCCGCCCGCTTCACGCTCGATGCCATGCCCGGCAAGCAGATGGCGATCGACGCCGATCTGAACGCCGGTCTCATCACCGACGACCAGGCGCGCGCACGCCGCAGCGAGATCGCCAGCGAGGCCGACTTCTACGGCGCCATGGACGGCGCCTCCAAGTTCGTCAAAGGCGACGCCATGGCCGCCCTCATCATCACCGCCATCAACCTCGTCGGCGGCATCGTCGTCGGCATGCTCCAGCGCGGCCTCGGCTTCAGCGAAGCCACCCACCAGTACTCGCTGCTCACCGTCGGCGACGGCCTCGCCGCGCAGATCCCCGCGCTGCTGATCTCCGTCGCCACTGGCATCATCGTCACCCGCGCCGCCTCCGACCGCGACCTCGGCTCCGACATCGCCAACCAGGTGCTGCGCCAGCGCAAAGCGCCGCTGGTCGCCGCCGGCGCCATCGGCCTGTTCGCGCTCGTGCCGGGGCTGCCCAAGCTTCCCTTCCTGCTCATCGCCGCCCTCTTCGGCGCGGTCGCGTGGGCCGTGCGCAACGGCATGCCCGCCGACGCCGCCGCCAAGGCCCCCGCCAAGGCCGCGCTGCCCAAGCCCGACGAGCCGATCTCCGAGGTCGGCGTCGACGCGCTCGAGCTCGCCATCGGCTTCGGGCTGGTGCCGCTCGTGCAGGCCGGCCCCGGCGCCGCCACCAGCTCGCTGCTGCGGCGCGTGAGCATGATCCGCCGCCAGCTCGCCTCCGACCTCGGCGTCGTCATCCCGCCCGTGCGCATCCACGACGAGCTCGGCATGGAGTCGCACGAGTACCTCGTCAAGGTGCGCGGCTCCGAGGTCGCGCGCGGGCGCGTCATGCCCGGGCACCTGCTCGCCATGGACCCCGGCGACGCCGCCGGCAAGCTGCAGGGCATCCCCACGCGCGAGCCCGCCTTCGGCCTGGAGGCCGTGTGGATCCCCGACGGCCAGCGCGCCGAGGCCGAGGCGCTCGGCTACACCGTCGTCGACCCCGAGTCCGTCATCGTCACCCACTTGACAGAGACCATCCGTGCGCACGCCGCCGAAGTGCTCACCCGCCAGGACGTGCGCTCGCTGCTCGATCGCCTCAAGGAGACCAACGCCGCCGTCGTCGAAGAGGTCGTGCCCGACGCGCTCTCGCTCGGCGAGATCCAGCGCGTGCTGCAGTCGCTGCTCGCAGAAGGCGTGCCCATCCGCGATCTCGGCACGATCGTGGAGGCAATCGGCGACAAGGCGCGAACAACACGTGACACAAGCCTCTTGACGGAGTACGCTCGCCAGGCGCTGGGCCGGGCGATCACCGCTCCGCACCTGGACGAGCAGTTGCGACTGCAAGCGATAACCCTGGATCCGTCGATCGAGCAGGAGGTCTCCACCTCGATCACGCAGACCACCGACGGCGAGTACCTCGCCATGGACCCGCCGCGCGCCCAGGCGATCGTCGCCGCCCTGCGGACGCAGGTCGAGCACGCCACCGCCCGCGGCGCCAGGCCGGTGCTGCTGTGCTCCGCGCGCATCCGGCGCCACCTGCGCCGGCTGATCGCACAGGCCCAGCCGCAGCTCGCCGTCTGCTCCTACAACGAGATCGCGCCCGGCATCAACGTCGAAACGGTGGGCGTGATCCATGCGTGAGCCGCCCATCCTGGTCGTGGCCCTCGCCGCAACCCCGCGCCAGGGCGGGCCAACGTGAGCACGCCCGGCGAGCTGCTCGAAGCGCTCGGCCGCGAGGCGCGCGCGCGCTTCTCCGGCGGTGGCGTCGGCGGCGCGCGCCTGTTCCGCGGGCGCTCCGTCGAGGAGCTGGTGCCGCAGATCCAGCGCGAGCTCGGCCCCGACGCCATCATCGTGCGCCGCCGCGAGGGCCTCACCGGCGGCGTGCTCGGCTTCTTCCAGCGCACCTACGTCGAGATCGAAGCCACGCCCGGCGCCCCCGCCGTCGACCTCTACGACGAGCAGCACCAGGCCGAGCCCGAGCCGCTCGCGCCCGGCGGCGGCGCCGGCGTTGCGGGCGCGCCGGGCGGTGGCGCCGGCGCTGCGGGCGCCGAGCCCGCGCAGCCAGCGCTGCTCGGGCCCGGTCCGGCGCAGCCGCCGGCCGCGGCGGGTGCGCAGGACGCGGCCGGGGGCTACGCGCCCCCTGGCGCGCCCGCGCCGGCGCAGCCCTACCTCGCCGGCGCCTACGCGCCGCCTGCCGCGCCCGCGCAGCCCACGGCGCCGGCGGGCGCTCCCGCTCCCGCCCCCGCCTCCGCTCCCACTCCAGCGGAGCGCCCGCCGGGCTCCACCGAGCACCTCCGTCCCGCGCTCGGATACTGGCCGGGCGCCGCCGGTCCCGCCGCCGCGGCGCCGGCCGAACCCGCGCAGCCCGCGCCCGCGCCCGCCGAACCCGCGCCTGCCGCGCCTGCCCCGCCGGCGCCTGCCCCGTTCCCGCCGCGCGAGAGCTACTCCGCGCCGCCCGCCGGCGAAGGCAGCACCTATGTGACCGCGCGCCTGGCCGCGCTCGCGCGCGCCAACCGGCCGCGGCCCGCGTCGGCGGTCGCCGGTGCGCCGCTCGAGCCGTTCGCGCCCGTGCCGCCCTCCGGCGAGCCGGCCACGCCGCGCGCGGCACAGGCGCGCACCCTGCAGGGCACCGGCGAGCCGGCGCCGTGGAGCTCTGACTTCCAGGAGCTGAGCGCGCGCGCCGCGCAGGAGCTGACCGCGCCGCCGCGCGTGGAGCGTCCGCCGCCCGCGCCGGCGCCGAGCGAGCTCAGGGTGGTGGCCGCGGGCTCGCACGCACGCGCCCGCGCGGGCGTTACGCGCAGCCTGCAGCGCTACGGCATAAGCGCGCAGCTCGCCGAGGAGCTGATCGACGCCGCCAGCGCGCACGCGCTGGCGCTGGCGCCGCGCGCCGGCATGGCGCAGGCGGTGCGCGCCACGCTCGCACAGCGAATACCGGTGGCGCCACCACTGCCCGCCGGCGGCGCCGCGATCGTGATGGTCGGCGCCGGCGGCGCCGGCAAGACCACCTGCTGCGCCGCGCTGCTCGGCGCCTACCGCCGCAGCAGCTCGCTGGCCGCCAGCTTCGCCACGGTCACACGCGAGGCGGAGCAGCTGCGCGTGCTCCTCAGCCCGCATCTGGTCAAGCCCACGCCGGCGCGCACGCCGCGCGCGCTGCGCGCGCTGCGCCGGGCCCGCCAGGACGGGCTGGCGGTGATCGACACTCCCAGCCTGTCGCCGTCGGACCGCGCCGGCGTGCGCGAGCTGGCCAGCCTGCTGGGCGAGCTGAAGCCCGAGCGCGTGGTGGTGGCGCTGCCCGCCACGCTCGGGCCGGCCGCCGCCTCGCAGCTGCTCGCCGCGCTGAAGCCGCTGGGCGCCAACTCGCTGGCGGTCACGCACGCCGACGAGACCGATCAGATCGGCGTCGCGGTCGAGGCCGCCTGCCGCTTCGAGCTGGCCCCCGAGTACGTGCTCGACCGCTCCCGCGGCGGCTGGCGGCTCAGCCGCGTCGACCCCGCCGGCCTCGCAGCGAGGTTGCTGCAATGAAGTTCGGACGTCCGGGGACAGGCGGGCGCGGCAAGGCGCACGACCAGGAGCCCGCGAGCCTCGCGCTGCAGCTGCCCGAGCACGGCGCCACCGTCACCCTGTACGCCGGTCCCGGCGAGGGCATGCCCGCGCGCGTGCTCGACTCGAGCGCCGGCGCCCTGCGCGTCGCGATCATGGTGCCGGCCGCGCCGCTCGGCGCGGCCGGGTTGCAGAGCGCGGTGGTCGAGTTCATCGGCTCGACCGGGCGCGTGCGCCTCACCGGCGCCGCCGTGATGGAGGACGCCGAGGTGCTGCGCTTCGACTCGCCCCGCTCGCTCGACGTGGTGCAGGAACGCGAGTACGTGCGCCTGCGCTCCGCGCGACCGGTGCTGCTGTTCGGCGGCGAGGACTACAGCCGCGTCGACGGCTGCACCGTCGACATCAGCGGCGGCGGCTTCCTGCTGGCCGGCGGCGAGGCGCTGAAGGTCGGCGACGAGGTGCAGTTCGAACTGCAGCTCACGCTCGGCGAGCTGCCCGTGTGCGGCTCCGGCAAGGTAGTGCGCATCGACGCCCGCGGCCATCGCGGCGTGGTCTTCGAGGACATCAAGGACCTCGACCGCCGCCGGCTCGTGCGCTTCATCTTCGAGTGCCAGCGCGCCGAGCTGCGCATGGGCCTGGCGACGGACGAGCACCATGGCGGCTGAGACGGCCGCTCCCGGCGAGGTCGCGCCCGACGCCCCCGCCCCGGCAGGGCCCGCCGCGGCGCCCGCGGACGCCAAGGAGGGCAAGGGCGCCAAGGGTGCCGCCGGCAAGGCCGGCAAGGAGAGCGGCAAGGCCGGCGAGAAGGCAGCGAAGAAGCCCAAGAAGGGAAAGAAGGGCGAGCCGGAGGCGCCCGCGGGCGCCTCCGACGGGCCCTCGATCGCGGCGCACCCGCGCGCCGCCCGCGCGGTCGCCCGCGCCAAGGGCTGGGGCGGCCTCGCCGGCTTCGCGCTGGCGGGCTACCTGTCGCTGTCCACCAGCACCATGGCCGAAGCGGCGTTGCGCGCACTGGTCGCCGGCGTGGTCTGCTACGTGGCCGTGTGGGCCGGCGCGGTGTTCCTGTGGCGGCGCCTGGTGGTGCTGGAGCTGAAGGGTCGCCAGCAGCAGGCGCAGGCCGCGGCCGAGGCGGCCGCCGCGCGGCGCGAGCTGCCGCCGGGGCCGCCCGAGCGCCCGCGCGCCAAAGCTAGGGCGGCCTCCTGATGGACCCGATCCAGCCGATCGTCCCGCAGGTGCCCGCCGTGCCGGAGCGCCTGCCGGTGCAGCGCGCCGAGCGCGTCAGCCGCGAGCGCGACCGCCCCGAACGCGACCAGCGTGGGCGCCAGCGCCGGCAACCGCCGCCGCCGAGCATCGAAGATCGGCCCGACGAGGACGACGACGGCCTCCCGCACGTCGACGTGCGCGCCTGAGCGCGCGCCTGCACGCGCAGGAATTCCGGGCCAGAGGGGGAATTGCGATGCGGGTAGGCACGCAATCCTCAAGTATCCCTGCGCGCTGTCGATAATCGGCGTGGGTCGACACGGAGTCGGCTCGGGACCACCCCCAACAACGTCATCAAGGAGATGAACGCATGTCCCTGACGATCAACACCAACCTGGAGGCGCTGAACGCCTCGAGGAACCTGAACGCGACCGAGAACACGCTTTCGCAGACGATGCAGCGCCTGTCCTCGGGCTTGCGCATCAACTCGGCCGCCGACGACGTCGCGGGATACGCGATCAGCCAGAGCCTGCAGGCTCAGGTCAACGGCCTCAACCAGGCGGGCGAAAACATCCAGGACGCGGTTGCGCTCGCGCAGACCGCCCAGGGCGCCCTCAACGACGTCAACGGAATGCTCCAGCGCATCCGCGAGCTCGGCGTCGAGTACGCCAACGGCACCACCTCCGAAGAAGATCAGGAAGCGATCATCTCCGAGGTCAAACAGCTGACCGAAGAGATCAAGCGCGTGGGCGAAACCACGCAGTTCAACGGCAAGGACCTGCTCAACGCCGATGAAGAAATCAGCTTCCAGGTCGGCGCCAACGACGGCGAAAAGATCAGCGTCAAAACGATCGAACTCTACAAAGAAATCGAAAAATTCGTCGAAACCAAAACGCTCGGCGAACGGCTTGGGGGCAGCGAAGGAGCCGCCAAACTGACCAAAGCGGAAAAAGAAGCGATTGCAAAAGAAGTCGAAGAAGAAGGCCTCACGCTTTCCGCGGAAGAAAAGGAAAAGCTGGAAGAAAAAGGCGAACTCAAGACCGTCGCCGAAGCGGAAACCGAAGTGGAAGCAGGCACCGAAGCCACTGAATGGAAGGAAGAAGAAGAAGCCGCCGAAATCACTAAACTGGAATACGAAGAAAAAGTGACGGAAGCGGCTGAAACGCAGGTCAAAGGCGAAGAAAAACCGGCCATAGAAGCACTCGAAGCCAAGGCCGTCGAAAAAGCCGAAGAAAAAGCCCTCGAAAAACTCGAAGGCGAAGGCGGTGGCGCGACCAAAGCCACAGGCCTCAAAGAAATCGACGAAGCGATCGCCAAGGTCTCTTCGCTCGCGGGCGAATTCGGCTCCGTGCAGGACCGCATCCAGTACACCCAGGCGAACCTGGAAGTCTACAGCCAGAACCTCACCTCGGCGGTGAGCGCCCTGGACGACGTGAACATGGCCACCGAAATGACCAACTTCACGAAGGACCAGGTGCTGCAGCAGGCCGGCGTGTCGATTCTGACCCAGGCCAACCAGCTGCCTGACGCGATCCTGCACCTGCTGGAAGGCTAGTAAGCCGACCGGCTCACAAACTTCCTCAGCGGTGGCGCCCTCTGGACGCCACCGCTGCAGTGAAGCCCATCTGACCCGTGCGATTGGCGTTTGACGCCCGTCCCATCTCGGGCAGAGGGGTCACATAACGCTTCGGGCGGTCCGGGAAAGGCCGGCGGAGCCACATACCGCCGATTCATCGAGGGAACGGTGGTCGGGCGGGCGGCGACGGCCGCCCGCCCATTTTTATTGGGCCCCGCGCCCGCCGTCCACCGCCGGCCAATCGATCGCTCGCGCGATGTCGCTCGCGCCGAGCGCAATCAGCCCGCTGCGCTGCAGCGGCCGGTACTCGCCGTCGTGCAGGCTGAGCCAGTCGACGGCCCGCTTCTGCGGGTCGACGATCAGGACCTCGCCGACGGCGTGCGCGGCGTAGAAGGGCAGCTTCTCCCAGCTCTCGTCGCCGGGCGAGACGATCTCCACCACGAGGGCGGCGGTCGGCAGCCAGGTGCCGCCGGCGCCCGGGCGGTGAATGCCCCCGTCAGGCACGCGGAAATCGTGTTCGGACTCACCGAGGTTGAACTCTCCCATCGCCGGGACCAGATCGGCGAGGCGTGCCGGCTGGCCGAGCAACTCGGCCAGCTGCTGAGCGATGCTCGTCGCTTCAGCGTAGCGCTCGTGCGCCCGCGGCCGCTGGAGCTATGCCGGCGCCTGCCGATTACCTCGGTGATGAGCCTCGAGGAGACGCTCACGCGCGTGTCGGCGATCAGGCAGGCCCTCGCCGACCCCGCCGCGCTGATCGAAGGCGCCGGACGGCTCGCCGGCGGCGTCGAAGCGCCCGCCGCAACCGGCGGCGAATCGTCGTTCGCGGCGGCGCTGCAGCGGGCCAGCGGCGGCTACGAAGGCGCGGGCGAAGGCGCCGTGGGGACGGTCGAGGCGCAGCTCGAGGACCCGAGCGACGTCGGGGCCGGCGCCCCCGGCATCACAGGCGCGGGGCTCGCCGACGCCGCGTACGCCTCCCCGGCGTCGCCCTACGGCTATGCGGCCGCCGGCCTCGGCGCCCCGGCGGTGTCCTCGCTCGACGGGGATGCGCAGGACTCGCTCGGACAGCGCATCGTGGCGATCGCCGAAAGCCAGCTCGGGCAGAGCGAGCAGCCGCCCGGATCGAACGAATCGCCGGCGATCTCGCAGTACCGCACGGCCACCGCCGGGGCCGAGCCCGGCGCGCCCTGGTGCGCCTACTTCGCCTCCTGGGTGGCGCGCCAGGCGGGCGAGCCGATCGGCGAAGGCGGGCAGGGCGCGGGCGCGGTCTCGGAGGTGTGGTCGTGGGCGCGGAGCGCCGGGCGCGCGATCCTCAACGGACCCGGCGTGGTGCCCAAGCCGGGCGACCTGATCGTGTTCGGCGACGAACACGTCGGCATCGTGCGCGACGTGCTCCCCGACGGGCAGGTGCAGACGATCGAGGGCAACTACGAAAACAAGGTCGCCGCCAACGTGCGCACGCCCAGCGAAGCCACGGGCTATGTGGAAATGAGCTGAGGGCGGTTACGATCTGCGGCCTTGCCGCAAACGCAACCACCTGATCTCGAGCGCCCGGCGGCCTCGCCGGCGGGCGTGCCCGAGCGCCCTTCCCTGGACGGCCTCGAGCGCAAGTGGAGCGCGGCGTGGGAGCGCGACGGCGTCTACCGCTTCGACCGCTCGGCCCCGCGCGAGCGGGTGTTCGCGATCGACACGCCGCCGCCCACGGTGAGCGGCTCGCTGCACGTCGGCCACGTGTTCTCCTACACGCACACCGACGCGGTGGCGCGCTACCAGCGCATGCGCGGGCGCGAGGTCTTCTACCCGATGGGCTGGGACGACAACGGGCTGCCGACCGAGCGGCGCGTGCAGAACCACTACGGCGTGCGCTGCGACCCGTCGGTGCCGTACGACCCCCATTTCGAGGCGCCGGCCGCGGGCGCGGCGGGGGCGGACGCAAGGGAGCCGGTGGCGGTGTCGCGGCCGAACTTCGTCGAGCTCTGTCTGCGCCTCACCGAGAGCGACGAGCAGGCCTTCGAGCGGCTGTGGCGCACGCTCGGGCTGTCGGTCGACTGGTCGATGACCTACACCACCATCGGCAAGCTCGCGCAGCGCATCTCGCAGCGCTCGTTCCTCGGCCTGCTGGCGCGCGGTCAGGCCTACCAGCTGGAGGCGCCCACCCTGTGGGACGTGGACTTCCAGACCGCGGTGGCGCAGGCCGAGCTCGAGGACCGCGAGCGCCCCGGCGCGATGCACCGCGTGCGCTTCGCGCTCGCCGGCGACAGGTCGTCCACCGGCGGCGAGGCGCTGATCGAGACCACGCGACCGGAGCTGATCGCGGCGTGCGTGGCGCTGCTCGCCCACCCCGACGACGAGCGCCACCGCGCGCTGGTCGGCGGCGAGGCGCTCACGCCGCTGTTCGGCACGCGCGTGCCCGTGCTCAGCCACGAGCTGGTCGAGCGCGACAAGGGCACCGGCCTGGTGATGGTGTGCACCTTCGGCGACCTCACCGACGTGACCTGGTGGCGCGAGCTGTCGCTGCCGGTGCGCTCGATCCTGGGGCCGGACGGGCGCCTGCTGGAGGTGCCGTGGGGATCGCCGGGGTGGGAGTCCGAGGACGTCGAGCGGGCGCGCGCGGCCTACGGCGAGCTGGCCGGGCGCACGCTCAACCAGGCGCGCAGGCGCATCGTGGAGCTGCTCGAGCGCGACGGCGACATGGTCGGCGAGCCGCAGCCGGTGACGCGCGCGGTGAAGTTCTTCGAGAAGGGCGAGCGCCCGGTCGAGATCGTCACCAGCAGGCAGTGGTTCATCCGCACGATCGAGCACCGCCAGGCGCTGATCGCGCGCGGGCGCGAGCTGCGCTGGCACCCGCCGTACATGCGCGCGCGCTACGAGGATTGGGTGAACGGCCTCACCGGCGACTGGTGCGTGAGCCGCCAGCGCTTCTTCGGCGTGCCGTTCCCGGTGTGGTACATGCTCGACGAGCAGGGCCGCCCGCTGTACGAGCGCCCGCTCCTCGCGCGCGAGGAGCAGTTGCCGGTCGACCCCTCGACCGACGTGCCGGACGGCTACCGCGCCGAGCAGCGCGGGCAGCCAGGCGGCTTCGTGGGCGACCCCGACGTGATGGACACATGGGCCACCTCGTCCTTGACGCCGCAGATCGCCGGGGGGCGCCCGGCGGGGACGCCTGGGCCGGGCGAGGACGCCCTGACGGGCACAGGCGCGGAGCTCTTCGCCAAGGTGTTCCCGATGGACGTGCGCCCGCAGGCGCACGACATCATCCGCACCTGGCTGTTCTCCACGATCCTGCGCTCGCACCTGGACGAGAACGCGCTGCCGTGGGCGAACGCCGCGATCTCCGGCTGGGTGCTCGACCCCGACCGCAAGAAGATGTCGAAGTCCAAGGGCAACGTGGTCACGCCGATGCACCTGCTCGAGGAGCATGGCGCAGACGCCGTGCGCTACTGGGCCGCCAGCGGGCGCCCCGGCACGGACACCGCGTTCGAGGCCAAGCAGATGAAGAGCGGCCGCAAGCTGGCGGTGAAGCTGCTGAACGCGTCCAAGTTCGCGCTCGCCGACCTGCCTGCGCCCGCGACGGAGCTCGCGCATCCGCTCGACCGCGCGCTGCTGGCGCGCCTGGCGGACGTGGTGGAGGCCGCCACGCAGAGCTTCGAGGCGTACGACTACGCGCGCGCGCTCGAGCGCACCGAGGCGTTCTTCTGGTGGTACTGCGACTACTACGTCGAGCTGGTGAAGGGCCGCCGCTACGACCCCGACCCGGCCGTGAGCGGGCCGGTGAGCCTGGCGTTGCGGACCTCGCTGTCGAGCTTCCAGCGCCTGTTCGCGCCCTTCCTGCCGTTCGTGTGCGAGGAGGTGTGGTCGTGGTGGCAGCAGGGCTCCGTGCACCGCGCGCCGTGGCCGCAGGCACGGGAGCTGGCCACGCTCGCGGGCGCGGCCGGCGCCGGCGAGCAGACCGCGCTCGAGGTCACCGCCGACGTGCTGCGCGAGGTGCGCAAGGCCAAGTCCCAGGCGCGCCAGCCGATGCGCGCGCCGGTGGCGCGGGTGACGGTACGCGACAGCGAGCAGCGCCTGTCCGCGCTCGCGCTCGGCGAAGACGACCTGATGCAGGCCGGCGCGATCGCGGTCGTCGAGCGTGCGCCTGGGGAGGAGCTCACGGTGGAGGTCGAGCTCGCCGGGCAGGACGCGGCCTAGCCACAGCCTGGGCGGGCCCGCCGAGGCCCCCGCTGTGAGCCCGGACGCGCCGCGGCTCGGATAGGGTCCCGCGGATGACGAGGACGATGATCTCCCAGCTCGGCGAGCACGCGGGCGAGCGCGTGACGGTGCGCGGCTGGGTGAACGCGATCCGCGACCAGAAGAGCATGCAGTTCGTGATCGTGCGCGACGAGAGCGGCCTCGCGCAGGCGGTGCTGCGCAAGGAGGAGCAGCCGAGCGCCCTCAACGAGCAGGTCACGGCGCTCACGGCCGAGTCGGCGGTGACCCTCACCGGCACGGTCGCGGCGGACGAGCGCGTCAAGCTCGGCGGGCTCGAGCTGAAGCTGGAGGAGCTGCAGGTGGACTCGCCGGCGGAGCCCGAGCTGCCGATCGCGCCGGACTCGGCGCTCGACAAGCGCATCGACTGGCGCTACCTGGACCTGCGCCACCCCGAGCGCAGGCTGATCTTCGAGGTGCAGAGCACGGTCGAGCAGGCGATGCGCGAGCACTGGCGCGAGCAGGGCTTCATCGAGCTGCACTCGCCCAAGCTGATGGGCTCGGCCAGCGAGTCCGGCGCGGAGCTGTTCCGCGTGGACTACTTCGAGCGCGACGCCTACCTGGCGCAGTCGCCGCAGTTCTACAAGCAGATGGCGATGGCCGCCGGCTTCGGCAAGGTGTTCGAGATCGGTCCGGTGTTCCGCGCCAACCCGTCGTTCACCTCGCGCCACGACACCGAGTTCACGAGCGTGGACGTGGAGATCTCCTGGATCGACTCGCACGAGGACGTGATGGCCTTCGAGGAGCGCTGGCTGGCGCACGCGCTGGCGGCGGTCGAGGACGCGCACGGCGAGGAGATCGAGCGCGCCTTCGGCGCCGCGCTCACGGTGCCGAGCGCGCCGTTCCCGCGCGTGACGCTCGAGCAGGCCAAGCGGCTGCTGCGCGAGGCCGGCCACGAGCCGCCCGGCGCCGGGCACGACCTCGACCCGCCCAGCGAGCGCGCGCTCTCGCAGCTGATCGCCGCGCGCGAGGGCCACGAGTTCTGCTTCGTGACCGACTACCCCACCGCGGTGCGGCCCTTCTACCACATGCGCCACGCCGAGGACCGGACGCTGACCAAGAGCTTCGACCTGCTGTGGCGGGGCATCGAGCTGACCACCGGGGCGCAGCGCGAGCACCGCTACGAGCAGCTGCTCGCGCAGGCGCACGAGAAGGGCGTGGAGGTCGACACGATCCAGTACTACCTCGACTTCTTCCGCTACGGCGCGCCGCCGCACGGGGGCTTCGGCTTCGGCCTCACGCGCCTTTTGATGCAGATGCTGAACCAGGAGAACGTGCGCGAGGTCACGTTCCTGTACCGCGGCCCGCACCGGCTGACGCCGTAGGCGCGCCGCGGCCGCCGCCGGCCACGGAGAGGGCGCGCCGCGCTAGTCGCTGCGCGAGCGCTCCACGAAGTGCTTGGAGAGCATCGTCTCCTGTCCCTGGTAGTTGGAGCCGATGTCCGCTCCGTACAGCACGTCGGGCTCCTCCGCCATGCGCTCGAAGGCCAGCTTGCACACCGGCTGGCGGTGCTCGACCATGAACGGCACGTCGCGCGCTCGCACCTCCAGCGCGGCGCGGCTGCCGCGCGAGGAGCCGTCGCGGGCGTAGCCGAAGCCGGGGTCGAAGAAGCCCGCGTAGTGGGTGCGCAGCTCGCCCGCGGTGGGGTCGTAGGCGAGCATCTCGGCGGCCAGCGAGGGTGGCACGCTGACCCCCTCGGCCGACAGCAGCAGGTAGAAGACCTCGGGCTCGAGCACGATGCGCCCGCCGCGCTCGGGGTGCACGGGCTCCCAGTAGTCGCGCCAGCGCAGCGCGCCCGCCTTGGCGAGGTCGATCGGCAGGCTGTTCTTCTTGGCGCGGTAGCCCACGATGCTGTCCGCCGGGCCGGACACGTCGAGGCTCAGGAAGAGACCGTCGGCGAGCGCGAGCTCGGCGTCGGGCACGGGCTGCGAGTCCACGTACAGCAGCGGCGTGCGACGGTGCAGCGCGACCAGCTCGCCGTCGGCCAGGCGCGCGTCGGCGGACATCAGCCGCACCTGGTTGAGCGCCAGCCCGGTGCGCACGCGCACCGCGAAGGTGCGCGGCACCACCTCGAGGTAGAGGCTGCCGTGGTAGCCGGGCGCGATCTCGTCGAAGCGGCGGCTGCGGTCGGTGAGGATGCGCGTGAACACGTCGAGGCGTCCCGTGGAGCTCTTGGGGTTGGCCTTCGCGCGCACCCCCTCGGGCAGGCGCAGCTGCTCGATCAGCGGCACCAGGTAGGGGCGGTCGCGCTCCAGCGTGGCGCCGTCGCGCAGGTCGATCTGTTCGAAGGCGAGGTCCTCGATCTTCTCCTCGACGGTCGAGTTGCTGTCCGGCAGGAAGCTGCAGCGCAGCACCCACGCGCGCTCCCCCAGACGCAGGTCGAGGCTCGCCGGCTGCACGGACTCAGCCGGTATGCGCCACGGCCCGGCCACGATCCACTCCTCCGCCAGCGCCTCGCGCAGGCGCTGCGCGGGCAGCACGCCGCCCCCGGCGCCGGCGCGCTCCGGCACCCGCCCGGCGGCCGCGGCCTGCGCCGGCGGCTGTGCGGCGGCGGCCTGCTCTGCCGCCTGCCCGGCGGCCGCGGCCTGCGCCGGCGGCTGTCCGGCGACCCTCTCGGACGCGGAGGGGGCGCTCATGGGCGTGCCCTTCTGTGCATCGACGGCCAGTCTATGTGGGTCGCGCAGGCGCGCACGTTGCGGTCTGCGCCCGCGGCGGCGCCGGGCGCCTGCGCAGACGCCGAAGTGGAAAACGCGCCTCGCCAGCACCGATATGCGGAACTACGCTTGCGGCGGCACAGTCGTCGTCGGCGCCAAGCTCGAAACTGGTGACGAGGGCGGGCATTCGGGGGGTAGCGTCGCGAGCTTGGGCATCGTCTCACCTCTCCGGCGGTGCTCGGGAGAGATCCAAGGGCGTCCCCCGGCGCCGGGGTCTCAGCGGGCGTCGCAGCCACAGCGGGCGGCGGCGCCCGCCAACGGCCCGAGGGCCCTCGCCGGTCCCGTCCGCGCCTGTCTTTACCTTCAGCCGCATGCTGCTGCACCAGCTCGAGGATGGCATGGAGATAGACCAGGTGCTGCTCGTGCGCGAGGTCGAGCGCCGGCGCCGCCGCGACGGCGGCGAGTACCTGCGCCTGCAGCTGGGCGACCGCACGGGCTCGGTGGTGTGCATGGTGTGGGAGGACCTCGCGCAGGCGCAGGGGCTGGCGCACGCAGGCGCGCCGGTGCGGGTGCTGGGGCGCTACACGGTGCACCCGCGCTTCGGCCCGCAGATCAACCTGCGCTCGCTCGGCGAGGCGGAGCCCGGCAGCTTCGACCCCTCCGAGCTGCGCGACGGACCGGCGCGCGCGGTCGAGCAGATGGAAGCCGAGATCCGGGAGCTGCTCGGCACGATCCGCCAGCCGCACCTGCGCACGCTGCTCGAGCGCGCGTTCGGAGAGGACGGCGAGCTGTGGGACGGCTACCGCACCGCGCCGGCTGCGAAGTACTACCACCAGGCCTACGCGCACGGCCTGCTCGAGCACTGCCTGGGGGTGGCGCAGGCGGTCAGCGCGATCAGCGCCACCTTCCCCGGCATCGACCGCGACGTGGCGGTCACCGGCGCGCTGCTGCACGACGTCGGCAAGCTCGAGGCCTACAGCGAGCAGGGCGGCGGCATCGAGCTGACCGACGAGGGTCGTCTGCACGGCGAGATCGCGCTGGGCTACTACCGCATCCGCAGCATGATCGAGCAGATCCCGTCCTTTCCCGCCGAGCTCGCGCAGGCGGTCGAGCACATTATCCTCTCTCACCACGGCGCGCTCGAGCACGGCAGCCCGGTGGTGCCGTGCACCCGCGAGGCCACCCTGGTGCACATGGTGGACAACCTCGGCGGGCGGCTCGGCAGCTTCGACCGCCTCGAGAAGGAGCTGGCGCCCGGCGCGAGCTGGTCGCCGTTCGACCGGGCGCTCGGCGTGAGCGCCTACTTCTCGCCCCGCGTCGCCGGCGTGGCGGAGGTCGCGGCGGCGGGCGTGGAGGAGGCGGCCGTCGCCGGGAGCCCGTTGGCCGCCGCGGCGGGGCGGCGCGACCAGGCGGCGCGCGAAGCCGCCTGAGGGCGCTTCAAACGCCGCAAATAGCGGCTCGCCGCCGCTGCCGGGCGGCATCCGTCTCGCCGCCGGCTTCTATCGTTTGGCGGATGGCGAAGGACACCGAGAAGCTGATCCGCCAGCTGTCGCTGATCTCCTACCTGATGGCGGAGCGCCGTCCGGTGACCGCGCTCGAGATCCGCCGCGACGTGGAGGGCTACAGCGGCATGAACGAGGACGCCTTCGCACGCCGCTTCTACGCGGACCGCTCCGAGCTCGAATCGCTGCGCATCGCGCTCACCGTGGACCGGCCCGCGGACGGGGCAGCCGAGCAGGAGAATTACTCGCTGCGCCCCGAGAACTTCCACCTGCCGGCGATCGCCTTCACCGACAAGGAGCTCGCGGCGCTGCAGACCGCGCTCATCCTGCTCGACGGCGAATTCGCCTATGCGGAGCCGCTGCGACTGGCGCTGCAGCAGATCACCTGGGGGCGGCCCAGCCCGCTGCGCGCGCCCGAGCAGCGCTCGGTGGCGCTCGGCATCACAGCCTCCGCCGGCGGCCACGAGCTGTCCTCGCGCCTGGCGAAGGTGGAGACCGCGATCTTCCGCAACAAGACGATCGTGTTCGACTACTACACGATGGAGCGCGACGAGATCAAAAGCCGCCGCGTGGACCCCTACCACCTGCTGTTCCAAGGAGGGCAGTTCTACCTGCTGGGCTACGCGCACGAGCGCGAGGCGGTGCGCGTGTTCCGCCTCTCGCGCATCCGCGGCAAGGTCTCCTACGCGACCAAGGCCGAGCACGACTTCCGCCGCCCCGAGGACTTCGACCCGCGCTCCTACGCCGGCCGCGCGGACTGGCAGCTGGGCGAGGAGCAGGGCGTGGCGCGCATCGCGGTGTGCGAGCGCATCGCCTGGCAGATCGAACGCCACTACGGCCGCTACGGCGAGATCGTCGCGCCGCCGGCGGAGGGGGAGGAGGACGGCGCGCCCTCGCCGGCGTCCATCTCCGATGACGCCGCGTCGCCGGAGGGCGAGGGGGAGACGGTGTTCGTGACCCCCTACTCGAATCCCCGCAGCCTGATCGCCTGGGTGCTCGGCCTCGGCGTGAACGCGCGGCTGCTCGGCCCGGAGGAGCTGGTGGAGGAGCTGCAGCGGCGTCTGGAGCTGCTGGAGGAGCGCCACTGCGAGGCGCCCGCGGCGGCCGCGGGCGCGGACGCCCTCGGCGCGAGCGCCGCGGTCGCGGCCGGCGCCGCCAGAATCGCCGGCTCGGCGCGCTCTCAGGGGCGCGCACGCGCCGCCGGCAGGAGCGAGACCGCCGCGGCGGCGGAGGGCGCGGCCTCGCCGCAGGGCGAGGGCTCGCCGGCGCGCGCGGAGGCGGCGATCCGTCCCGAGCGCTTCGCGCGCCTGGTGACGCTGGCGAGCATCCTGATCCAGGCCGGCCGTGAGGGACGGCGGGTGTCGATCGCGGACACCTGCGAGCGCCTGCAGGTGAGCGAGGAGGAGCTGCGCGAGGACGTGAACGTGCTCAACGTGGTCAACTTCGGCGGCGGCTCCTACGTGCTGTACGCGGAGTTCAAGGACGAGGAGGGCGAGATCGAGGTCGACCCCGAGCCCTACAGCGACAACTTCGACCGTCCGGCGCGCCTGCTGCCGGTGGAGGCAAAGGCGCTGGTGGCGGCCATCGACCTGATCGGCGAGCACATCCCGGAGGGCTCGCTCACCTCGGCCCGCAAGAAGATCGTGGCCGCCCTCGGGGAGGACCCGATGGAGCAGGGCCTGCAGGTGGCGCCGACCGCGGGCGACGACTCCGACGTGGCGCGGCTGGTGTCGAAGGCGATCGTCCAGCGAAAGCTGATCGAGATCGAGTACTACAAGGAGAACGAGGACGAGCTGGCGCCGCGCAGGGTGGAGCCGTACGCGCTGACGAACGGCCGCGAGGGCTGGTACGTGGCCTCCTACGACCCCGAGCGCGAAGGGGTGCGCCACTTCCGCCTGGACCGCATCAAGCACGCGACCGTCACCGACGAGCGCTTCGAGCCGCGCCCTGAGGTGGACCCGGCGGCGGAGGTTGACGGCTGGCTGCGCACCGGGGAGGTGCCGGCGTCCCGCACCGCGCGGGTGTGGGTCTCGCCCGAGCGCGCCCGCTGGGCGCGCGAGGCCCGCCGCGTGGTCGAGGAGTGGCGCGACGGCGCGGTGGTGGTGGAGCTGAGCTTCGCCGGCGTGGACTGGCTGGTGCGCGAGATCCTCAAGGAAGCGGGCGACGCCGCCGTGCTCGAGCCCGAGGACGCGCGCGAGGCGGTGCGCGCGGCGGTGGCGCGCCTGCGCGAGGCGAGCGCGGCGCCCGCCGCCGCCTGAGCCGCTGCCGGGTCGCGACGGGACCGGGTCGCGACGGGATCGGCTCCTACGGCGCCGGCGGGCCTCGGGCACTACGCTGCAGGCCCGATGAGCCGCCGCGAGCAGATCACGATGAGCGAGGCGGAGGTGGGCGTGTTCCTGGCCGAGGAGCGCACCGTCACCTGCGCCACCGTGGGCCCGCGCGGCTGGCCGCACCTGATGCCGCTGTGGTACGTGCTGCGACTGCCGCCGGAAGGAGAGCGCGGGCCGCGGCTGTGGGCGTGGACGTACGCGTCCTCGCAGAAGGTGCGCAACCTCGAGCGCGACGCGCGCGCGACCCTGCAGGTGGAGGCGGGCGAGTCCTACGAGCTGCTGCGGGGGGTGATGCTCGAGTGCGACGTGGCGGTGCACCGCGAGCCGCACGTGGTGAGGGCGCTGGGGCGGGAGATCCTCGCGCGCTATGCGGGCCCGCGCGGCCAGCCGCCGGCGACGGCGCTGGCGCAGGAGGTGGAGGCGATGGTGGACAAGCAGGCGGCCAAGCGCGTGGCGCTCGAGTTCGTTGAGCGCCGGCGCGCGAGCTGGGACCACCGCAAGCTGGGCGGGGTCTACTGAGCGTCGCCGTCGCCGCCGGCGGCGTCGGCGCGTTGCTCGTCTTCGAGTCGGGCCATCAGCTCTTTCGGCTTCAGACCCAAGCCTCGGGCTAGCTCCATGAAGTTGACGTACGACGGCGCGACCTGGCCGCGGACGTATTTGTTGACGGATTCGTAGCTCAGGTTCGAGTGCGCGGCGATGGACGCCTGGGTCATGCCCGGCTTCTCGGCGAGGCGCTGCTCGATGACCTTCGCCAGGGCCACGTTTCGCGGGCGAGGCTTGGACTTCCGCTCAGGCATTGCCGGCAGCCTGACTGTCCCGGCGGGCAGGAGCTAGGGAAGATATGGCGAAAGCTGGCTCAGACAGTTGTCTTCAGCCCATTTTGGGAGGATTTCTTGTCGGAGAGCGAGCGGGAAGCACGTCGTCACATGCGCGCGCTGGGCGAAGCGGTTGGCGCGCTGCGCGCAGAGCGTACCCTCACCGCGGCCGCGCTGGCGGCTGCGGCGGGCGTGGAGCCGGAGCGCATCGAAGCGCTGGAGGCCGGCGAGCTCGATCCGGACTACGAGCTGCTGCTGGCGCTGGCGCGCGGTCTGGGCATGCGAGCGGCGACGCTGCTCGGCCACGTGGAAGAGCTCGAGCGGGAAGGCTGAGCGCCGGCGCGCTCCCGGCGGCGGCCTGTGGGCCTGCGTGCGCACGCTGCCCGGACGGGCGCCCCGGTACGCTCACGCGCGATGCAAACGTTGAAGGGACTGATCCTCTCCGGCGGCAAGGGCACGCGGCTGCGGCCGATCACGCACACGAGCGCGAAGCAGCTGGTGCCGGTGGCCAACAAGCCGGTGCTGTTCTACGGCATCGAGGCGATGGCGCAGGCGGGCATCGAGGAGGTGGGGATCATCATCGCGCCGGAGACGGGCCCGGAGATCGAAGCGGTGGCGGGCGACGGCTCGCGCTTCGGCGTGCGCATCACCTACGTGCCCCAGGACGAGCCGCTGGGGCTGGCCCACGCGGTGCTCACCGCGGAGCCCTTCCTGGGCGACAGCCCGTTCGTGATGTACCTGGGGGACAACCTGCTGCAGGGTGGCATCAACGACCTCGTGTCGGCGTTTCGCGAGCACGAACCGGACGCGCTGATCCTGCTGACGCCGGTGCCGGACCCCGAGAACTACGGCGTGGCCGAGCTGGCGCCGGCGCCGGACGGCCAGATCGGCCGGGTGGTGCGGCTGGTGGAGAAGCCGGCGCATCCGGCCACCGACCTGGCGCTGGTGGGCGTGTATATGTTCACCGCCGGCGTGCACGACGCGGCGCGCGCGATCGCGCCCTCCGCGCGCGGCGAGCTCGAGATCACCGACGCGATCCAGCACCTGCTCGACTCGGGCCGGCGCGTGGAGCCGCACATCGTGCGCGGCTGGTGGAAGGACACGGGGCGCCTCGAGGACATGCTCGAGGCCAACCGCCTGATCCTGGACAACCTCGCCGAGCGCATCGAGGGCGAGCTGATCGACTCGCAGGTGGAAGGACGCGTGGTGATAGCACCCGGCGCGCGGCTGGAGCGCACCACCGTGCGCGGCCCCGCGATCATCGGCGCCGGCGCGCGCCTGTGCGACTGCTACGTGGGTCCGTACACCGCGATCGGCGAGCGCTGCGAGATCTCGAGCTCGGAGATCGAGCACTCGATCCTGCTAGCGGGCGCCACCGTTAGCGGCCTCGACGGGCGCATGGAGTCCTCGCTGCTGGGGCGCAACGTGACCGTGCGCCGCGGCCAGCGCCAGCCGCGCGCGTACCGCTTCATGGTGGGTGACAACTCCGACATCTCGATCCTGTGACGCGACCGTATGGCGGCGCCGGACCGGCGTCCCGCACATGAGGGTGCTGGTGGTGGGCGCGGCGGGCATGCTGGGGCTGGACGTGCTGCGCGCCGGCGAGCGCGCGGGCATGGAGCTGGTGGGCCTCACGCGCGCGGAGCTCGACGTGAGCGACGCCGGCGCGGTGGAAGCGGCGTTCGCGCGCGTGCGCCCGGAGGCGGTGGTGAACTGCGCGGCCTGGACCGACGTGGACGGCGCGGAGGCGCAGGCGGAGCAGGCGCGCGCGGTCAACGCCGACGGCGCCCGCAACCTGGCGATGGCGGCCGCGTGGGAAGGGCTGGCGATGGTGCACGTGTCGACCGATTACGTTTTCAATGGGGAGGCGTTCGTGGGGCGGGACGGCGCGCCGCGCGCATACGTGGAGTCTGACCCCACGGGGCCGCGATCGGTGTACGGACGAACGAAGCTCGAAGGCGAGCGCGAAGTGCTGGCGGCCTCGCCGCGCCACACGGTGGTGCGCAGCTCGTGGCTGTTCGGCACCGGCGGACGCAACTTCGCGGAGACGATGCTGCGCCTGGCGGGGGAACGCACGGCGGTGCAGGTGGTTACCGACCAGGTGGGCTGTCCCACCTGGACCGGCCACCTGGCGCCGGCGCTGCTGGGGCTGCTGGAGCGCGGCGTGAGCGGCCTGGTGCACCTGGCGGGCGCCGGCCACGTGTCCTGGAACGGCTTCGCCGTCGAGATCTTCCGCCAGGCCGAGCTGGATTGCCGCGTGCAGGACGCCACCAGCGAGCAGATGGCGCGCCCCGCTCCCCGTCCCGCGTGGTCGGCGCTCGCGTCAGAGCGCGAGGACGTGATCCCGCTGCCGCCCTGGCAGGACGGGCTGGCGGGCTACCTGGCGGCGCGTGCTGGCATGATGCGCCAATGAGACTCCTCGTCTGCGGCGGCGCCGGCTTCATCGGCTCCACCTTCGTGCGCCAGCGCCTGCTCGAGCACGGCGACGAGGTGACGGTGCTCGACAAGCTCACCTACGCGGGGCGCGAGGAGAACTTCCACGATGTGGCCGAGCTGCCCGGCTTCCGCTTCATCCGCGGCGCGATCGAGGACCGCGAGGCGGTGGCCGGCGCGCTCGAGGCGGCGGCGCTCGAGGCGATCGTGAACTTCGCCGCCGAGACGCACGTGGACCGCTCGATCGCCGAGCCCGACGCGTTCGTGTCCACGCACGCGCTCGGCACCTACGTGCTGCTGGAGGCCGCCCGGGAGCACGGGCTGCGCTACCTGCAGGTGTCCACCGACGAGGTGTACGGCTCGATCGAGCAGGGCACGTTCACCGAGCACAGCCCCCTGGCGCCCTCCTCGCCCTACTCCGCCACCAAGGCCGGCGCGGACCTGCTGGTGGCCAGCTACTTCCACACCTACGGCCTGCCCGCGCTGATCTGCCGCGGCTCCAACAACTACGGCCCCTACCAGTACCCCGAGAAGCTGATCCCGCTGATGATCCTCAACGCGCTGCACGGCGATGCGCTGCCGGTGTACGGCGACGGCATGCAGGTGCGCAACTGGATCCATTCCACCGACTTCGCCGCCGCCATCGGGCACGTGCTCGAGCACGGCCGGCCCGGCGAGGTATACAACGCCGGCGGCCCCGACGAGGAGGCCAACATGACCGTGGTCGGGCGCATCGTGGAGCTCACCGGCGCGCAGCAGTCGCAGATCGAGCACGTCGCCGACCGCCCCGGCCACGACCGCCGCTACTCGCTGTCCTGCGAGAAGGTCAGGGCGCTCGGCTGGCAGCCGCGCGTGCGCTTCGAGCAGGGCCTCGAGCAGACCGTGGCCTGGTACCGGGAGAACTCGTGGTGGTGGCAGCCGATCCGCTCCGGCGCCTACCGCGCCTACTACGAGCGCCAGTACGGCAAGTCGCTGAGCTGACCGAGAGCCCGCCGACGGCCGTCGCGGGCGCTGTCGGCTACGTGGGCGGCCAGTCGATGCGCTCGGCGAGCTCCGCGGCGCTGAGCTCGATCACCGCGCTGCGCTCCACGTGGCTGTACTCGCCGTCGTGCAGCGCCAGCCACGCGACGGTCCGCTCGGCGGGGTCGACGAACAGCAGCTCGTCCACCTCGTGCGCGGCGTAGAACGGCAGCTTCTGCCACGCCTCGTCGGTGGGCGAGAGCACCTCTACGACGATCGCAGCCGTCGGTACCCACGTACCGGAGCGCTCCTCGCGATGTACGCCGAGGTCGGGCACGCGGAAGTCCTCTTTGCCGTATCCCACGTTGAACTCGCTGCTCACGTACAGACCCGTCCTCCGCGCGGGCGCGTCGAGCAGCACCGAAAGCTGCTGCACGGTCCGTGAATGTGGCATCCCCGGCCCAGGGACCATGTGGTAGACGCCCTCCCAAACCTCGTCGTGGCGGTCGGCGCCCCACCGACGGCGCTGCTCCATGAGCTCCTCCAGCTGGTGCGGGGCGGGGTCGAGGATCAGCGTGGGCATCGCCGGAGGAAGCGTACCGCCGATGAAAGCGCCCAGCGGGGATGGAACGCTCGGGCGATGCAGCGGCCCGGCCGGGTGGCTACAGCGCCGAGATCCTCCACTTGCCGCCTTCCTTGACCAGGTGGACGGAGGTGATGCGCTTCCTGCCTTCGTAGGTGCTCTTCACGCGCGCCGTCGCCGAGGCGCCGCCCGCGCCGAGCGCGATCGATTCGATCGTCACTTCCGGCACGTCCACCTCGGTCAGCTGGCTTTTGATCGCCGCTTCGCAGCGCCTGGCGCCGCCGAGGCGGCTCACCACGCCAGCCGCCAGGTCTTCCTTGCAGATCTTCGCGTCTTCGGCGTTGGTCGCGTGCGACTGCAGGTTCGCCACCGTCTGCGCCGCCGCGTGCCGTTCGCCGGAGAAGCCCGCGGTCGAGGTCGAGCTCGCGCAGCCGGCCAGGCCCAGCGCGAGCAGGCAGGCGGAGGCTGGCACCAGGCGGCGGCTCATCGGAGCCGCAAGGCTATAGCTCAGCTCTGCTCGTCGTCGCGTCTGTAGCCGAGGCGCGCGGAGATGCGGTCGGCGCTGGACACCAGGTGCGGCCCCAGCGCGTCCACCAGCTCCTCCAGCGAGATCATCGAGCTGTGCGCCGCCAGGTTCACCGCCGCCACCACCTCGCGCGCCTCGTTGCGCACCGGCGCCGCGATCGCGTACAGGTCCGCCGCCAGCTCCTGGTCGTCCACCGCGAAGCCCGCAGCCTGGATCTCCTCGAGCTCCTCGCGCAGCGCTTTCTTGCTCGTCAGCGTGTTGGGGCCGTGCTTGGCGAGCTTCATCGAGGCGATCAGGTCGCGCTGCTCGGACTCCGGCAGGTGGGCCAGCAGCAGCTTGCCCATCGAGCTGCAGTAGGCCGGCACGCGCGAGCCAACGTGCAGGTTCAGGTCGATCTTCGACTGCCCACGGCGAAAGCTGCGCACGCGGTCCACGTACAGCACCTCGGTGCCGTCCAGCACGCCCAGGCTGGTGGTGTAGGAGGTGCGCTGGCGCAGCTCCTCCAGGTAGGGGTGCGCGTGCTCGCGCAGGCCCGTCGAGTTCAGCGCCGACATGCCCAGGTCGGTCACGCGCAGGCCGAGGCGGTACTTGCGCGACGCGCCCTGCTCGAGGTAGCCCAGCGCCACCAGCGTGATCACGTAGCGGTGCGTCGTGGAGCGGCTCATGCCGAGCTCGTCTGCGATGTCCGCGATGCCCAGCACCGGCCTGCTCGGCGTGAAGCAGCCGAGGATCGCAAGGCCGCGCTCGAGCGACTGCGAGTAGCGCGGTTCGCGCAGGCTGGGTATCGACCAGGCCGGGTCCTGGTCGCTTCTTGACGCAGCTGAGCTCGTTCTCGGCATCGGCACCTCGGTCTCTCTGTAGGCTCGGATTAGGGCGTGCAGCTTCTCTCTACCCGAGAAGTTCCATTGGCTGACCAACAGACCTTAGTTCGGCCTATCGCCAAGGGCAACGAGAAACACTGGAGTTTCGAGCGACCCAGCGCCCGGACAAAGAGGCCCTCAGATACCGGGCTGACCGTGGTTAACCATGCATGCCATAGCGTCGCCGGTTGCCGATGATGAGGCCAGGGACCACATGCAGTCTGCCGATATCAACTCCTGGCGTGGCCGTCGAGCGGAAGGCGCGAGATCCTGTGACGCGCGTGTAGAGCAGCGGCGCATGGTCCCGCCGGCCACGGCCGGACTGCGGGACAGGCGCGCGCCGGCATCGAAGACAGCCATTGACTTTCGCTTGCGCCAGCGCCACGCTCCAGAGGCTGGTTCGAAGCTTCGGAACCGGAAGGGCGTGTAGGCCGGGTACGTCGGAGAGGAGGTGAGGGTGCTTTTGATCTCGCAACGACGCAGAGCGACCCTCGCAGCGCTGCCGGTCATGAGCGCAGCGATGCTCGCTGCTGGTACGCCTCTCGCCCCGACGCGCGCAGCCTCTGCGAGGACCATCCGGCTGGAGGAGACCGCCAACCTGCACCTCACCAGCAAGCGTGGGTTCACGCTCAACGAGCAAGGCGTCGCCAGCGGGACGATACGTGGGCGCATCTACATACACCTGCATCTGCTCTCCAACAGCAAGGTAACGAGCGAAGTCAACATCTATCCGCATGGCGGCTTCCTCTCGGGCCGCGGGTCCGCCGGCTACCGCGTCGTCGGCTCGTACGCCTCGTTCTCCGGATATCTGTCGGTCACCCGTGGCACGGGCAGCTACGAAGGCGCCCGCGCCTCAGGTCTGCGCTTCCAGGGCAGGATCCAGCGGCGCAATGACACCGTCGCCGTGAAGCTCAGCGGCTCTCTCTCGCTCTAGGCCAAGGTATCCATGCGGGTTGTGTCGAGGACCATCATCGCGCTGGCGGCGGTGCTGGCGGCGTGCGCTGCTGGGGCCTCCACGGCGGCGGCGTCCGAGCGTGTGGCGCTGCATGCAAGGCTCTTCCCCGACCGGCTCGGGGCGAGCACCACGATCGGATTCGGCTTCGAGATCACGAGCACCGAAGGCGGCCTGCCGGCGCCGCTCGAGAGCGTCAGCCTGCAGATGCCTCCAGGCATCAACTATCTCTCCACTACGCTCGGACTGGCGATCTGCCACCCCGCAGCCTTGCTTGCCCACGGATTGTCGGGTTGCTCGCCCAACTCCCGCCTCGGATCTGGGAGCGCCTTCGTGGAAGTTCCGTTTGGCCAGACAGCCGGCCACGAGATCCCTGAAATCCAGGCGCTGATGGGTCCACCGCACAACGGCAACGTCGTCGTGCTGTTCTACGCAAGCGGACTGGAACCCGTGTTCGCGCAGATCCTCTTTGAGGGCGAACTGATCGCGGGCTCGCAAACGACGAGCGGGCGCCTCAACGCGTCCGTGCCGCTGATTCCGAGTGTCGCCGGAGGGCCACCGGTTTCCATCGTTCGCGTAGATGCCACGATCGGCCCTGCGGGTCTGACCTACTACGAACGGGTGCACGGCCACACCCTCAGCTTCCATCCCGTCGGGGTGTCGGTGCCGCTCCACTGTCCAGGCGGGGGATTCCCGTTCTCTGCGCGCTTCTCGTTCGCCGACGGCACCAGCACGGTGGCTAGAGCCAAGGTGCCGTGTCCCCACAGGCATTAGAGAGCGCGGCTCAGCGGGCGGCGCAGGCGGTCGCGTTCATGCGTGCTGCGCCCTGCTATTGGCTCACTGTTTTCCCCGCGGCCCTGCGGGAGCGGCGCCGCTGGCGTGGACTCGCGGCGCGCATCGCCGATCCGAAGCTGCGACAGATAGCGTTCGACGCCCATCAGAAGCACCTGAACCTCGACGGTGCCGCCGCCTTCGCCACGCTTGCTCCGCTGCGCCGGCGGCACGCGGTCGTGCGTGCCCTCGTCGCCTTCCACGCTCTGTACAACCACTGCGACACGCTCGCTGAGCAACCCGTCGACGACGAGGATCCCGTGGCGCGTTCGCGGCGTCTGCACCAGCCCCTGCTCCAGGCCCTCGGCGGTGGCCTGGAGCCCCCGCCGGCGCCGGCCGGATGCGGGCCAGCGACGCATGCGCGCGCCGCGCCTGTCGAGGAACGCTGGGGCGCGGGCGCGCTGTATGTCACGGAGCTGATCCAGGCCTGCCGCGTCGCGCTCGAGCAACTCCCATCGTGGCAGTCGGTAGCCCCCCGGGCTCGCCGGGCAGCCAATCGCATCGTGGCCTTCCAGAGTCTCAGCGCGGGTCCGCAAGCGCCGCTCGAGCGCTGGGCGAAGACGCTCCTCCCGGGCGGGAAGGAGTTGCGGTGGTGGGAGCTCGCCGCCGGCGCAGGCTCCTCGCTAGCCGTGGACGCCCTCATTGCCGCCGCCGCGTCGTCCGAGGCTGACGAGGACCAGCTCCAGGCCGTCGAAAGCTTCTACTTCCCCTACGTCTGCGCGCTGCACTCGCTGCTCGACAGCGTGGCGGACGAGCAGGAGGATGCGACATCCGGTCAGCTGAGCCTCGCCGGCTGCTACCACACCCCCGCAGAAGCCACAGCGCGCATGGCATCGCTCGCCGTGTCGGCCCGACACCGGGCGGCGACGCTCGAGTCCGCTCGACGTCACGAGCTGATCGTCGTCGCGATGGCCTGCAGCTACTTGACATCGATCGCCGAGAAGCCCCAGGCCCACGCGGTCAGGGAGGCGATCGGCGGGCCGGTGGGGGCCACCGTGCTCGCGCTCCGCGCTCGAGACGCCATCGCCCGCGCGTCCACGGGGCGAAACGCGACCGCGGCGAGCGAAGAGGTTCGCTTGGTGTTGGAGACGACTGCCGGCAAGCGGGAGATCGATGCTTCAGCTTTGTGAGCTGACGAAGCACTATCCGCTGGAGGGGCGCGCGCCGGTGCGTGCAGTCGACGGCGTATCGCTCGACGTCGCGCAGGGCGAGATGCTTGCCCTGTACGGTCCTTCGGGCTCGGGAAAGACCACGCTGCTGTTGATGATCGCCGCCCTGCTGGCCCCAACCAGCGGCACCGTGCTCGTCAACGGACGAGACATCTGCTCGCTCACAGAGCGCGAGGCATCGCGTTACCGCCTGGCGGAGCTCGGCTTCATTCGCCAGAGCTTCGACCTGCTGCCGGGGGTGAGCGCGATCGACAACGCTGTGCTGAAGCTGCTGAAGACGTTGCGCTGGAAGGAGGCGCGCGAGCGCGTGCGGCCGCTGCTGGAGCGCTTGGACCTCGGCGAACAGCTCGAGCAGCCGTCGGAGACGCTCTCGATGGGGGAGCGCCAGCGGGTGATGATCGCTCGGGCCCTCTCCACCGACCCTCGGCTGCTGCTTGCAGACGAGCCTACCGGCAGTCTCGACACCCACCGCAGCCGTGAGGTGCTACGACTCTTGCAGGAGCTCTGCCGCGAGCGGCGCGTGCCGGTGCTGCTCGTCAGCCACGATCCCCTCGCCGCCGGCTATGCCGATCGCGTGGTCGCGCTCCGGGACGGGCACCTCGCCAAGCACCGTCTCGAGGAGCCCGAGATCCCGACCGCGAACGGCGAGCACACCCCGGCGTTGAATGACTAGCCCCCGCGGCCGAGGGCGATGAGGCTCCGCAACCTCCCGCGCCTTTATCTGGCGCGTCTTTCCGCCCGCTGGCTGCAGGAATGCTTTGCGATAGCCGGCATCGCCGCCGGCGTCGCCCTGCTGTTCGCCTCGCAGATCGCGAGCGACAGCCTGTCGAGCTCGCCCGCCCAGCTCTCGCGGGGGATTCTCGGCGAGGCGTCGCTACAGCTGCTCTCCCGCTCGCCCCAGGGGATCGACGAACGATCACTCGCCGCTGTGCGCAAGATCCCCGGCGTCCGCGCAGCCGCGCCGCTGCTCGAAGCCAGCGCCAACGCCATCGGGCCCCAAGGCTCGAGGTCGGTAGAGCTCGTCGGCGCAGATGAGAGCCTGCGCGCTCTCGGAGGAGCGCTCGTCCGCCACATCGACCTCGCCCCGTTCGGGGGCATAGAAGCGATCCTGCTGCCCACGCTGCTCGCGCACCAGCTCGGCGTCACCAAGTTCGGCGCCGAAGCCACGCTCGAGGTTGCCGGAAGGGTCACCCGTGCGCCCCTCTACCGGCAGCTCGGCGCAGCGCAAATCGGCCCCCTCGCCAATACCCCGATCGTGGTCACCACCCTCGCCTTCGCGCAGGAAATCACGGCCCTGCAGGGGCGAATCTCACGCGTGCTGGTCGTACCGGCCCGTGGTCGGGAGACACAGGTGCGCGCTGCGCTGCGGCGGCTTGCCGGCCGGCGCGTTCTCGTCGAGCCCGCCTCCTACGACGAACGTCTGTTCAACCAGGCCGCCAGCGCAAGCAATCAGTCCACCGCGCTGTTCGCGGTCATCAGCGCGCTCGTCGGCTTCCTGTTCGCCTTCGACGCCATGCTGCTGACAGTCCCTCAACGCCAGCGGCTGATCAGCGAGCTGCGCTGCGACGGCTATACGCCAGCGGCCGCAGCCGGCGTCCTGCTGTTCGACGCGCTCGTGCTGGGGACCATCGGTTGCATCGCCGGCCTCGCGCTCGGCGACGAGCTCTCCATTCATGTCTTCGCGTCCACTCCCGGCTATCTCTCCTCGGCTTTCGCCGTGGGCTCGAGCCGGGTGGTGAGCCTCGGCGCGGCGGCGATCGCCGCCGCCGGGGGCATGCTCGCCGCGGTGATCGCCGTGCTCAGCCCGATGCGCCGCGTCCTCTCCCGCCCCTCGGCGGTCGAGCGAGCCGGCGGCACAGCACCTCTGCACGGCATGCGCGCCCCGAGCGCCGCGGGGCTCGTCTGCCTCGCGGTCGCCGGTGCGATCCTGCTCGTCGCGCCGCAGCTTGCGATCGTCGCGATGATCTCCCTCACCCTCGCCTTGCTCGCGCTGCTGTCGCTGACGCTGCGCGGGGCGCTTGCGCTCGTCGCCCGCGCAGCCCCGACGCTGCGCAGCGCGATCCCGCACGTGGCGGTGATGGAGTTGCGAGCCAGCCGCACCCGCGCGGCCGCGATCGCTGCCACCGGCGCGGTGGCGATCTTTGGCAGCGTCTCCATCCAGGGAGCCCACGCGGACCTTCAGCGCGGTCTCGAAGACGCAGCCCACGACATGAACGCCTTCACGCAGCTCTGGGTCGCCCCCGCGGGCAGCTTTGACCTGCTCATGACCCAACCCTTCTCCCAGACCGCGCTGGGGAGGCTGCGACACCTGCACGGGGTCGCAGCCGTGCGGCTCTATCGCGGAAGCCTGCTCGACTGGGGAGAGCGCCGCACGTGGATCATCGCTCCGCCGGCGGGCTCCACGCCGCTGATCCCGCCCAGCCAGATCCTCGAAGGGTCGCTGGCGGGCGCCGATGCCCATCTGCGCCACGGAGGCTGGGCGGTGCTCTCCCAGGCCCTCGCGAGCGAACACCGTGTCCGCATCGGCCAGACTTTCACCCTCCCCGCACCGCGACCGCTGAGGCTGCGCCTCGCGGCGATCTCCACCAACATAGGCTGGGCTCCGGGTGCAGTGATCCTCAACGACCGTGACTATGTGCGCGCATGGGGAACCACGCAGCCGAGCGCCTATGATGTGCAGCTGGATCCTGGCGCCTCCCAGGAAGCGGTGCGTCGAGCCGCCCAGGCCACACTCGGCCCAGGCTCCGGACTGGCGGTCCAGACTGCCGCCCAGCACGCCGGCAAGCAGCGCGCGCTGACCCGCCAGGGCCTCCAGCGGCTCACCCAGATCGCCGATCTGATTCTCACCGCCGCCGTACTGGCAATGGCTGCCGCCGTCGGAGGCATGATCTGGCAGCGGCGGCCGCGCCTGGCGAAGCTCAAGCTAGAGGGCTTCAGCCCCAACGACCTGTGGGCGACAGTGCTGATCGAGAGCGCCGTGCTGCTCGCGACCGGATGCGTCGCCGGGGCGGCATTCGGGCTGCTCGGGCAGCAGGTGCTCGATCGCGCCCTCTCCACAACGGTCAACTATCCCGTGGTGCCCTCGGTTGCCGTCGTCACAGCCCTCGCCAGCGTCGGGCTCGTCACCGCCGCCGCAGTAGCGATCCTCGCGATTCCCGGCCGGCTCGCCGCGCGTGTGCCTGCCGCGCTCGCCCTCGAGGAGTGACCTTCCGGGGCTCTCGGCTCCCAGGCGCGCAAGGGCGCCTCGGGTCGCGCGCTAGCCTCGTCCGGTGCCCCTGTCGAGCTTCAGTCCGCCCACCCGCGAGTGGTTCGAACGCGCCTTCGTCGCGCCCACGCCCGCCCAGGAGCGAGCATGGCCGGCGATCGCGCGCGGCGAGCACGTGCTCGTGTCCGCGCCCACCGGCTCCGGCAAGACGCTCGCCGCGTTCCTGTGGGCGCTCGACCGGCTCAGCCGGCTCGACCCCGAGGAGGCCGATGAGGCGGCCACGCGCGTCGTCTACGTCAGCCCGCTGAAGGCGCTCGCCTACGACGTCGATCGCAACCTGCGCGCGCCCCTGCGCGGCATCGGCGCCGATCGCGTGCGCGTCGGCATCCGCACCGGCGACACGCCCCAGCGCGAGCGCGCCGCGATGGCGCGCAAGCCGCCCCACATCCTCGTCACCACGCCCGAGTCGCTCTACCTGATCCTCACCTCCGGCGCGCGCTCCATGCTCGAACGCGTCGAGGCCGTGATCGTCGACGAGATCCACGCCGTCGCCGCCAGCAAGCGCGGCGCGCACCTCGCGCTCACGCTCGAGCGCCTGCAAGCGCAGGCCGGCGGCGCGCGCACGAGGCCCATCCAGCGCATCGGCCTCAGCGCCACGCAGAGCCCGCTCGAGGAGATCGCGCGCTTCCTCGTCGGCCCCAACCGCCAGGCGCACATCGTCGACGTCGGCGTCAGGAAGCCCCTCGACCTGCGCATCGAGGTGCCCGTCGAGTCCATGGCCGAGCCCGCTGCGCCGCCCGGCGGCGGACGCGCCTCCGCCGCCGCCATCGAAGTCGTCGGGGCGGACGTCGCCGGCGAGCTGGCGCGCGACCCGTTCGGAGCGTCCCCGAAGGCGGAGCCCGCCGCCGAGCTCGACCCGCTCGCCGGCGGCGAGTCCACGCGGGGGTCGATCTGGCCCGCCATCTACCCCGAGCTGCTAGCGCTCGTGCGCGCGCACAGCTCCACCATCGTGTTCGTCAACAACCGCCGCTCCGCCGAGCGCGTCGCGCTGCGCCTCAACGAGCTCGCCAACGAGGAGATCGCGCGCGCGCACCACGGCTCGCTCGCGCGCGAGGAGCGCACCAAGGTCGAGGAGCTGCTCAAGGCCGGCCAGCTGCCCTGCCTCGTCGCCACCAGCTCGCTCGAGCTCGGCATCGACATGGGCGCCGTCGACCTCGTGCTGCAGATCGAGTCGCCCAAGTCAGTCGCCCGCGGCCTGCAACGCATCGGGCGCGCCGGGCACGGAGTCGACCAGGTCAGCGTCGGCAGGATCTTCCCCAAGTTCCGCGGCGACCTGCTCGAGTGCGCCGTCGTCGCCCAGCGCATGCACCAGGGGCTGATCGAGCCCACCGTCGTGCCGCGCAACCCGCTCGACGTGCTCGCCCAGCAGATCGTCGCCATCGTTGCCGCCGCCGATACCCGAGCCGCCCCCGCGCGGGGCGCCGCCGGCGCCGCCGGCGCCGCACCCGGCGAGGACGGAGCGGCAGACGGCGCGCCTCAGGACCGCGCCACCGACGTCGAGGAGCTCTACTCGCTCATCACCAGCACGCACTCCTACTCCACCCTCTCCCGCGCGCTGTTCGAGAACGTGCTCGACATGCTCGACGGACGCTGGGCGGGCGGGCTCTCATCGGAGTTCGGCGACCTGCGTGCCCGCATCGTCTGGGACCGCATCGCCGGCACGCTGCGCGCGCGCAAAGGCGCACGCGCGCTCGCCGTCGCCAACGCCGGCACCATCCCCGACCGCGGTCTCTACGCCGTCGTCCTGCCCGACGGGCGCCGCGTCGGCGAGCTCGACGAGGAGATGGTCTACGAGGCGCGTCCCGGACAGGCCTTCCTGCTCGGCGCCTCCACCTGGCGCATCGAGGAAATCACGCGCGACCGCGTCATCGTCACGCCCGCGCCCGGCGCGCCCGGCGCCGTGCCGTTCTGGAAGGGCGACTCCGTAGGGCGCCCCAAGGAGCTCGGGCGCGCCGTCGGCGAGTTCTCGCGCTGGGCCGTCGAGCAGCAGCCCCAAACGCTCGAGCGTACCTACCACCTCGACCCGCGCGCCGCGCGCAACCTCAGCGCCTACCTGCACGAGCAGCTCGCCGCCACGCGCGTGCTCCCCAGCGACCGCACCATCGTGCTCGAGCGCTTCCGCGACGAGATCGGCGACTGGCGGCTGTGCCTGCTCTCGCCCTACGGCGCACGCGTGCACGCCGCCTGGGCGCTCGCGCTGTCAGCCCGCGTGCGCCAGCGCTTCGGCGTCGAGGCCGACGCCATCTGGTCCGACGACGGCATCGTCATGCACCTGCCCGACGCCGACGCCGACGGCGGGGCCGGGGCCGACGGCGGGGCCGGGGCCGACGGCTACGCCGGGGCGCCCACTTGCGGCGAGGCGCGCGGCGCGGGCGATGGCGGGGGCGAGGCGCCGGCCGGCTGGGAGTCGCTCGCCGACCTCGTCGCGCTCGATCCTGACGAGGTCGAGCAGGCCGTCACCGAGGAGCTCGGCTCCTCCGCCCTGTTCGGCGCGCGCTTTCGCGAGAACGCCGCGCGCGCGCTCTTGATCCCGCGCGCCTACCCCGGCAGGCGCACGCCGCTGTGGCAGCAGCGGCTGAAGGCCCAGAACCTGCTTGAGGTCGCCCGCCGCCACTCCGACTTCCCGATCCTGCTCGAGACCTACCGCGAGTGCCTGCGCGACGTGCTCGACCTGCCCGGCCTCACCGAGCTGCTGCGCGCGCTGCACACGCGCGAGGTCGCGCTCGTCGAGGTCGAAACGCCCGTCGCCTCGCCCTTCGCCTCCTCGCTGCTGTTCGACTACGTCGCCACCTATATGTACGAGGGCGACACGCCCTCCGCCGAGCGCCGCGCCGCCGCGCTCTCGCTCGACCGCCAGCTGCTGCGCGAGCTGCTCGGCTCCGAGGAGCTGCGCGAGCTGATCGACCCGCGCGCGCTCGCGCGCGTGGAGGACGACCTGCAGCGCCGCTCCGAGCTGGCCCGCGCCAGCACCCGCGACGAGCTCCACGACGTGCTGCGCGCGCTCGGCGACCTCTCCCGCGAGGAGATCGCGCAGCGCGTGCTCGCCGGCGTCGACCCCGGCGGCCTGATCGACGGCCTCGTGCGCCAGCGCCGCGCCGTCTCGCTGCGCCTCGGCGGCCAGCAGCGCTACATCGCCGCCGACCACGCCGGCCTCTACCGCGACGCGCTCGGCGCGGTGCCGCCCGGCGGGCTGCCCGACGCCTTCCTCGCCGACGTGCCCGACGCGCTCTCGCAGCTCGTAGCGCGCTACGCGCGCACCCACGGCCCCTTCACCGGCGAGGAGCTGCTCGCGCGCTACCGCGTCGACGCCGGCGCCGCGCTGCGCGAGCTCGAGCGCCGGGGAGAGCTCGTCAGGGGAGAGCTGCGACCCCGCAGCGCAAGCGCGCCGGCGCCGGACGGATCCGGCCCCGGTCATCCACCGAGCGACGGCCGCGAGTGGTGCCACGTCGAGGTGCTGCGCCGCCTGCGGCGCGCCTCGCTCGCCGTGCTGCGCAAGGAGATCGAGCCCGCCGAGCAGCGCCGGCTCGCCGCCTTCCTGCCCTCCTGGCAGGGCGTCGACCGGCACGCGCGCGCCGGCGCCGGCGTCGAGCGCCTGCGCGAAGCGCTCGTGCCGCTGCAGGGCCTCGCGCTGCCCGCCGAGACCTGGGAGCGCGACGTGCTGCCCCGCCGCCTCGGCGCCTACTCGCCCACCTGGCTCGACGCCCTCTGCGCCGGCGGCGAGGTCGTGTGGGTCGGCGCCGGCGCCAGCGCGCGCTCCGGCCGCGTCGCCCTGTACTTCCGCGAGGACGCCGCCGCCATCGGGCCGCCCCGCGCGATTGCCGGCGCCGCCGCGCCCGCCCGCGAGGAGCACCAGCTGCTGCGCGCGCGACTCGCGCAGGCACCGTGCTTCTTCACCGAGCTGCTCTGCGAGCTGCCCGTCGCCGCCGAGGCGCTGCGCGAGGCGCTCTGGGATCTCGTCTGGGCCGGCGAGGTCACCAACGACGCGTGGGCGCCGCTGCGCGCGCCGCTGGCCGGTTCGGCGATGCGAGCGGAGCGAGTGTCTCGCGGTCCGGTTGCGCTCGCCGGGGCGGGCGCCGGCGAGCAGTCCCCGCGCCGCGGCGCGCTGCGCACGCCCGGGCGCTCGCGCTTCGCCGCGCGCTCCCGCGCCCGCGCGCAGTCGCAGGTGCAGGGGCGCTGGTCGCTAACCGAGCGCCTGTTTCGCGGCGAGCTGGACGGGCCCGCCGGCGCCGTCGAGCGACGGCGCACGCTCGCCGAGCTGCTGCTCGAGCGCTACGGCGTCGTCACCCGCGAGCAGGTGCTCGCAGAGGGCGTCGCCGGCGGCTTCGCCGCGCTCTATGACACCTTCTGCAACCTCGAGATCGTCGGCGTGTGCCGGCGCGGCTACTTCGTCGAGGGCATGGGCGGCGCCCAGTTCGCGCTGCCCGGCGCCGTCGAGCGCCTGCGCGCCGGCGGCGGCCGCGCCGACGGCCACGCCACGCTCGTGCTCGCCGCCGCCGACCCCGCCCAGCCCTACGGCGCCGCGCTGCCCTGGCCCCGTCGTGCCCGCGGGGAGAAGAGCCGGCGTGGCGCCGTCGGGCGACCCGCCCGCGTCGCCGGCGCCTACGTGGTGCTGCTCGACCACGAGCCCGCGCTGTACCTCGAGCGCGGCGGGCGCAGCCTGCTCACGCTGGGCGCCGCCGCGCCCGAGGCCGAGCGCCGGCAGGACGCGCTGCCCGCCGCGCTCTCCGCGCTCGCCGCCGCCGTGCGCAACGGCCAGGTCGGCAAGCTCGCGCTCGAGCGCATCGACGGCGAGCCCGCGATCTCCGGTGGTCTCGCTGAAACACTCGTCGAGCTCGGGTTCCAATCCGGGCCGCGACGGCTTACGCTCAGCGCCTGACCTGCGCTACCTGCCAACCACAGTCGACCCGCGGGCCGTGCGACGACGATCGTCCGCCAGGGCGAATCCCCAGCATGGGACTGCGTTTGCCCGGTGGTCCGAATCGCTTTGTCTGTCGGACGATTGCGCCTGTGAGAGACACGGGTGGAATCGTTTCAAGCAGGTTGTTATTAAAAGTCGAGTTTGGTTGCATGGAGGAGCGGGTTGGTCTATTTTCTTGAACAGTGGGGATGACCGGAACCGACAACCAGGTGGGGATGAGTCTAGGCGATAGCCAACTCAAGCCGCTCTACCGGCGGCTGCCGCACGGGCCCAACGGCATGGGGCGGGACGAGGTCGCGCGCAACCAGCGCACCCGCCTCTACGGCGGCATGATCGAGGCGGTCTCGCGGCGCGGCTACAAGCGCACCACCGTCGCGCACGTGATCGCGCTCGCCGGCGTCTCGCGGCGGGCCTTCTACGAACTGTTCGCCAACAAGGAGGAGTGCTTCCTCGCCACCTACGACATCGTCGTGATGCGCGCGCGCAAGCGCATGCTCGACGCCTGGACCGCCGAGCGCGGCTGGGCCAACCGCGTGCACGCCGCCTGTCGCACGCTGCTCGACGACATCGCCGAGGAGCCCAAGGGGCCGCACCTCGTGCTCGTCGACGCGCTCGGCGTCGGCCCCAAGGCGCGCGAGCGCCTGCTGCTCTCCGGCTTCACCTTCGAGCGGCTCGTCAGCTCCGCCTTCTCGCAGCCGCCCGACGGCATCGGCTTCCCCCGCCTGACCTCGCGCGGCATCGTCGGCGGCGTGCGCAATGTGATCTTCACGCGCATGCTCGAGCAGCGCCAGCACGAGCTGAAGCTGCTCAGCGACGAAGTGCTCGACTGGGTCGAGGCCTACCGCACGCCCGCCGTCGCGCGGCTCGGCGTCGCCGCCGGCAACCTGCCGCGCCGCCAGCCGCCCGAGCCCGCCGCCTTCCTCACGCGCGAGGACAAGCGCGCGCGCGTGCTCGGCTCGGTCGTGCACCTGACCCTCGACGAGGGCTACGCCGGGCTCACCGACCCGCAGATCGCGCAGTTCGCCGGCGTCTCCACCGAGGCCTTCCACAAGCAGTTCGCCAACAAGGAGGAGTGCTTCCTCACCGTCATCGACGAATTCGTGCGCGAAGCGCTCGAACAGGTGCGGCCCAGCTTCGAGCAGGCCGTCGCCTGGCCCGAAGCCGTCTGCCGCGCAATGGGCGCCTTCGTCGAGTACCTGGTCGCGCACGAGGCGCTCCTGCGCATCGCCTTCATCGACCTGTTCGAGGTCGGCCCGGCCGTGGTGGGGCGCCTCACCCGCTCGGTGGAGGAGTTCACGCGCATGCTCACCGAGGACGGCCCCACGCCGCGCCGCGGTCCCGAGCTCGCGCTCGAGGCCGTCACCGGCGCCGTCTGGTCGATCATCTCCGGCTACGTCGCCAACGGCAGGCTCGTGCGCCTGCCCTGCCTGGTCGACTACCTCGCCTTCACCGTGCTCGCGCCCTACATCGGCGCCAAGGAGGCGGTCGAGTCGATCCAGGCCGCGCGCAAGCCGCTGCGCGCCGTCTGAAGCCAGCGCCCGCGCCGCTGCGCGCCGGCGCACTCTGCGATCGTGGGCGGCATGATCTCCTCCGCCGAGCGACGACCGCTGCGCGTGGGCCACAAGGGCGCCGCGCACATAGAGCAGGGCAACACGCTCGCCAGCTTCGACGCCGCGCTTGCGCACGGCGTCGACATGATCGAGCTGGACGTGCTGAGCGAGCACCCGCACGGCCAGGGGCGGCTGCTGGTGGCCCACGACTACGAGGACGCGCGCGCGCGCACGCCGCTCACGCTAGAGCAGGCGCTCGGGCACCTCTCGGGCGAGCGCTTTGCCCAGGTCGGCTTCGACGTCGACGTGAAGCTGCCCGGCTACGAGCTGCGCGTGCTCGAGCTGCTGCGCGGCTTCGAGCTGGTGCCGCGCACGCTCGTCAGCGGCATGTTCCCCGACGCGCTCGCGCGCATGCGCGCCGCCGAGCCCGCGCTGCGCCTCGGCTGGTCGGTGCCGCGCGTGCGCCGCGACTACACCACCGACATGCTCACCGCAATCCCCGCGCTGGCGATGCTCACCGGCTACCGCGCCGCGCTGCCGCGCCGCGCGCGCGGCGCGCTGCGGCAGGGTCGCGTCGACGCCATCATGGCGCACTGGCGCGTGGTCACGCGCGCGCTACTCGCCGCGGTGCGCGAGGGCGGCGGCGAGCTGTACGTGTGGACCGTCGACGACGCGCGCATGATCGAGCGCCTCACCGCGATGGGCGTCGACGGCATCATCACCAACGACCCGCGGCTGTTCGCCGAGGGAACCGCACACGCCTCGTAGTACACAGCTCATGTAGTACAAGGTGCTCGTGGGCTGTCAGCGTGTTCAGCCGATCAGGCAGGTGGCCGCGCTGAAGTCCTTGGGGTCGGCGCCGGCGAGGCTCTTGTGGCCGGCCGCCGTCGTGCGCGCAGCGTTGGCCAGCACGCGCTTGCCGCGACGCCACTGGAAGTCGACCACCCCGCGCAGCGTCACCGGCGGCTTGCCCTGGGCGGGCTTCAGGTCGAAGCTGCTGCCGCCCTGTCGCGGCGAGGCGCCGCCGCCCACCGCCACCCAGCCGGCCGCCGCGCTCGAGAGGTCGAGCCACTGGCCGCCGGCGGCTTCGTACTGCAGGCGGAAGCTCATGTACATGCGGTCGTGCGCGTGACCGTCGCCCGGCATCGAGCCACGGATTCCCACCGTGTCCGGCTCATCGCGCGGGTCGCACACGTCGATCGTCGCCCACAGTTCGTGCGAGTGCAGCAGCGCGCGCTGCGCCGCGCTCGGCTTGCTCGGCGCGGGACGGGGGGAGCCTGCGCTTGCCGGGGCGGCACCGGTGGGGGCTGCGAAGGTGGCGCAGGCAGCGCAGCCCAGCAGCGCTGCCGCCAACGCCAGCGGGCGATGCTTGCAGACCGACATGCAGCCCAAGATAGCGTCGCGCACGCGCCGCCGGCCCCGGTTGTGGTATCCCAAAAGAGCATGGGGGCGAGCGGCTCAACGGACGTGGTGGAGCTGCTCGGCCGGGTGCCGGTGTTCTCCGCGCTCGAGCCGCGCGACCTCGAGCGCATCGCCCAGCTGGCCGTGCCGCGCAGCTTCGCGCCAGGTGAGCGCGTATTCAGCGAGGGCGATCAGAGCGACACCTGCTACGTGGTGCGCGAGGGCCACGCACGCGCCGTGCGCAGCCACGGTGACGGGCGCACGATCACGCTCGCCACGTTCGGGCCCGGCGACTTCTTCGGCGAGCTCGCCATGTTCGAGGACGAGCGCCGCTCGGCCACCGTCGAGGCGATCGAGCCCACCAGCGCGATCGGCGTGCTTGGCCCGGACATGCGCCGCCTGATGAGCCAGCACCCGCAGATCGCCGCGCGCCTCGTGATCGCGCTCGGGCGGCGCCTGCGCGAGACCAACGAGCGCCTCTCGCGCCAGTCCTTCCAAACCGTCCAGAGCCGCGTCGCCGTGGTGCTCAGCCAGCTCGTGCAGCAGGCGCGCGACGCCGGCAAGCCGCCCGCGGACGTGCTCGTCATCGCCACCCAGGCCGAACTCGCCCAGCTCGCCGGCTCCTCGCGCGAGTCCGCCAGCCGCTTCCTCGCCGTACTCGAGCGCGCCGGCGTGATCTCGCAAGGCCGCGGGCGGCTGGTCGTGCACGACCCCGAGGCGCTCGAGCAGTATGTCTTCTGAGCCCCGGCGCGAGCGCGCCAAAGCCAAAGCCAAGACCACCGCGGGCAAGCGCAAAGCCAAAGCCCAGCCCAAGCGCCGCGCGCAGGAGCCGCGCGAGTTCTCCGCCGGAGGCGTGGTGGTGCGCGGCGCGGAGATCGCGGTGATCGTGCCCACGCGGCGCGCCGCCGACGGCTCGCGCGTGCTGGCGCTGCCCAAGGGGCACGTCGACCCCGGCGAGACGCCCGTGCAGGCCGCGCGGCGCGAGGTGCGCGAGGAGACCGGCGTGCTCGTCGGCGAGCCGCTCGGCGAGCTCGGCGAGTCGCGCTACTGGTACAGGCGCGAGGGGCGCACGATCCGCAAGGCCGTCGCCTTCTTCCTGTTCGAGTACGCCGGCGGCGACACCGCCGACCACGACGACGAGGTCGAGGAGGTGCGCTGGATCGCGCTCGCGCGCGCCGAGCGCGAGCTCAGCCACCAGGCCGAGCGCGACATCGTCGCGCTCGCCCGCGCCCGCCTGCGCAAAGACCGGTAGCCTGCCGCGCACATGCAGGTGCTCAACTTCTACTCCACGATCTTCGCCGACGAGCTCAAGCGCGGGCGCAAGACCGCCACCATCCGCCTCGGCGACAAGTCCGGCAAGTACCGCAAGAACCAGCTCGTGCTGGTCACCATCGGCTATCAGCACTCGCCGCGCGAACGCATCTTCGAAGCGGTCATCGACCAGGTCGAGGTGATGCGCCTGCACGAGCTCTCCCCGCGCGACATCAAGCACGACAACCCCGAGTTCCGCCGCCACGAGGAGCTCATCAAGTTCCTCGAGCAGATCTACGGCCGCGCCGTCTCCACGGACGACGTCGTCACCGTCGTGCGCTTCTCGCAGATCCTCGACAACCCCAGCGGCATCACCGAGGCGATCAAGGGGTTCGGCGGGGCGCAGAACTGAGCTTCTCGACACGCCGGGGCTCGTGGCTGCCAAACGCCGCGACTGCGCGGCGTCGTTTGGCAGTCACGAGCCCCGGCTGCCAGGTGCAGTAGAGCCGGCCTTGATTTCTGGCGCAGCTTCTATATATTGGGGGTTGCAATTGGCACTCTCTGCTTGAGAGTGCCAACGAAGGCGGCCTCCTGCGAGGGCAGGCGAACGGGCCGCGGTCGCACTCTCTAAAGACGGAGGTTTTTCAACTATGAAGCTCAAGCCCCTGGGCGATCGTCTGATCGTGCGGGCGATCGAGGAGGAGGAGACCACCGCCAGTGGGCTCGTGCTCCCCGACACCGCCAAGGAGAAGCCGCAGAAGGGCAAGGTCCTCGCCGTCGGCGAGGGCAAGCTCGATGACAACGGCAAGCGCATCCCGCTGGACGTGAAGGCCGACGACGAGGTCCTCTACAGCAAGTACGGCGGCACCGAGATCAAGGTCGACGGCGAGGACCTGCTGGTCCTGCGCGAGTCCGACGTCCTCGCAAAGGTCGCTTAACGCGCGCACGCGCACAAGGAGATAAGAAGACATGGCACACAAGGAGCTCAAGTACGACGCCGAGGCGCGCAAGGCGCTCGAGGCAGGCGTGGACGCGGTCGCCGACGCGGTCAAGGTCACGCTCGGCCCCAAGGGCCGCTATGTGGTGCTCGACAAGAAGTTCGGGGCGCCCACCATCACCAACGACGGCGTCACGATCGCGAGGGAGATAGAGGTCGAGGACGTCTTCGAGAACCAGGGCGCGCAGCTGGTGCGCGAGGTCGCCACCGCCACCAACGACGTGGCCGGCGACGGCACCACCACCGCCACCGTGCTGGCGCAGGCGATCGTCAAGCAGGGCCTCAAGAACGTCGCCGCCGGCGCCAACCCGCTGGCGCTCAAGCGCGGCATCGAGAAGGCCGTCGACGAGGTGGTGACCAACATCGCCACGCAGTCCAAGGAGGTCTCCGGCAAGGACCAGATCGCGCGCGTGGCCACGATCTCGGCCGGCGACGAGGAGATCGGCGACGTGATCGCCGACGCGATCGAGAAGGTCGGCAAGGACGGCGTGGTCAACGTCGAGGAGGGCCAGACGTTCGGCATGGACCTCGAGTTCACCGAGGGCATGCAGTTCGACAAGGGCTACATCTCGCCCTACATGGTCACCGA
>DATJMM010000020.1:0-14262 GCA_035508735.1 Solirubrobacteraceae bacterium
CCCCTGCCCGCGCAGCCGTGCGAGCACCCGCTGCACCGTCCGTGGCCCGCAGCCCAGCAGCACCTCCAGCTGGTCGGTGCGCGCCGCGTACTGCTCCCCCAGCCAGGCGAGCAGCACGAGATCACGACGACGCAGCAGCTCGCCTGCCTGGCGCCCACGGGACGGCATGCCCGCCGTCCTGCGCGCGAAGCGCCGATCCCGAACGAGGGCGGTGTTCATCGTTTGCGCCCGCGCAGATGCCAGCCGTCTGCGTGCTTGATGAAGCGGGTGGTCTTGGCGCGGTACAAGTGCGCGGACACCCTGCCCGCGTCGACGCCGAGCGCTCCCGCGATCTCCGCTGGGCGTGCGCCGGGGTGCTCGGTGAGATAGCCGGCCACGTCGTCTTGGGTGATCTGCCCGGCCGGGCCTTCCCCGAGCAGGGTCGCTCTGGCAGCTCGCAAGCGTTCGCGTTCGCCCAGCAGCTGCTCGTGCTCTGCAAGCTGCTCGTCAAGCGTCTTCAGCCGCGTGTCGATCTCGGCGACCACGCCACGAGCAGCACCGCCGATCACGCTAGACACAAACAACCTCCATCAACAAGCCAACACGACGCATCATACATAGTCATGTTTGCCTGTCAAGAACTTGCGTCAGCTACATATCATGTGGAGGTAAGCGCCGGCCCGAGTGCCGCAGGGCCGGCCTTACCCGCCTTCACAGCCACAGCCATCATCATCGTCGTCGTTGTTTGTTTGTTGTTTGTTTCTTTTTCTCTGTTCTCTCGATCTTCTCTCTCGCTCCCGCACCCCGCTACCCACCAACCTTCCCGCTCTGCCCACCCACCATCACCAACCTCAGTCCAGGTCATTGACCACCGCATCAAAGCGAAGCGGAGAGGGGGTGGTCAATGACCTGGCCCACCAGCCCCCAACCCCACTCCGGGTGGACAGAGCGGCATCAGAAAGCCAAAACCGGGTGCGGGAGCCGACACCAACTTGACGCGGAACCTGACGCGCGCCGCGACAGCAACTGCGACACCCCTGATGCCGCAGCTCGCTGGCTTGGTCACGGCGCGGGGGCGAGTTCTTCGAGTGCGACCGCGCGCTTGACGAGCCCGCTGGCATCGGTGGCCAGGGCTTTCGCGACCCTGACCAGCAGCTCAACGCCGGGGTCGAGCAGCCCGGCCTCCAGCCGCGCGAGCACATCCACCGCGACCTCGGCCTGCTCGGCCAGCTCACCGTCGGTGAGCCCCCGTCGTTCGCGCTGGTCGCGGATCGCGGCACCGATGTACGCGAGCAGCGGCTGCTCATCCCACAACCGTATGTTGCGTCGCCCCATCCGCCGCGCCCGCCGCGCTTTGCGCTCGCGGGGATCCTCGATCTGACCGTCGCCCGGGTCGGCATGGTCGTCGTGGTCCGCCTGGGCGTCGTCGGGCTCGCGCCACTCATAAAGACAGTAGATGGCGGACGCCAGCTCCCAGCACACGCGCTTCAGGCGCTCCCCGACCTCCAGCAGCACATCCGAGTCCGGGCTCCCCGGCGAGGGCGACGGCTCCTCCATCAGCCTCACGGTGTACTGTGCCCCCTCACGCAACGCGAGGCGAAACGCCTCCAGCCGCTGTTCCGCCAGAGCGTGCGCCTCCCTCCACGCCCGGTGCTGCGGAGACTCCCCCAACACCGCCAGCTCACCCTGCTTCCGCAGCCGCGAAAGCCGCCGCTTGCCAGCCGCCGTCAACTCCCACGTCAACGCCCCATGACGGCGAACGCGCTGCAGCCCCTTGCCCTCGAGCGCCACCAGCATGTTGCGCACGGCGCGACCCTCACGCGAGCGCGCCGAGGCACCCAGCTGCTCGCGCACCGCCCACACCGACACACCCGCCGGCGTATCTGGTTTGCGGTGGCGCACCGCACGCTCCACCGCCGCCAACACCACCGTCTCGTTGATCTCGATATCGCCCATCGGTTCCTCCGTTCAGATCGAAGGCCCCGAAAGCCCAGCCAGGCCAGCAGGCCACCACCCACATCAGGGGTAGGCTGCCCACGTGCCGGGAGCTACCACTCTCGGCGCCACGCCCCCGGCCGCTACCAACGGTGCGGGGGCACTATTTACGTTGTCCTATCCGTCCTGGTTCAGCCAGCCTGCTACTCGCGCAGCAGCTCGCAAAAACGACACGCCGCACGCGAGGGCCACACGAACCGGCCGCACCGATTCACGAGCCCAGCCGCGTCCAGACCTGCGATCGCCCGCGTCGTCGCCAGCTCGCACCCGACCTCCCGTGCGAGCTCGCCCAGCGACCACAGCGCCGGGCCGCCCGCCTCCAACAACAAGACGAGCACCACGAACTCCAGCTCATCGCACCGCCCCACAGGCCGTACGCCACCACTACGCTGAACACGCATGGGAAGGGTCAACTCCTTTCCGTGCCACGCCCCCGGGACAGCACCACCTGTCGCCGGGGGCAAACTCAACCAATCCCCACGAGACTACGCGCCAACACGCGAGAACACCAGCAATCCGCGCAAACCTGGCGCGAACGGGCTCATCGCCACCAGATACGGTCGGTGTTCCAAGGTAGCGCGAGCCGGTACTCGGCATGTGAGCCCAACGTTGAAACCATCCGGTCGGGCTTCCGGCACCTACGGTCGGGCGCAGCCTATAACGCGACAGGGCCATGTCCCTGACCCGCCGCGCAGCGGCTGGTCAGGCCGACTAAACGACGGAGGCGCTCGGTCTCTCGGGTTCCTCGGGGGACGGGATGCTGTGCTTACCGATCTGGCGAGCGCGGAGAGAACCGCAGTTAGATCGGCAACGGGCGTGGAGCGCCCAGCGAGACCTCGCTCATGGAGGCAAGCAGCTGCCGGGCCTCCCGCGTCAGCGCATCCTCGTCCTCGCGCCAGCGGTCCGGTGGGACGACACGCCCGGCTTCGCGGACCAGCTCGGCGCCACGGAGCCTTAGCAACTCCAAGTCGCGCACGCGGGACTGCTCGTTGGCACGCTGCGCCTCAGCGAGATCGACACGGAGCTGCAAGATCATCGCTCGCAGAGCCGCGATCTGACTTTCGAGCTCCTCACGACCGGCCACGGCGTCGTGGGCGACCACGAGCGCTTCTGCACCCCTGGCTAGAGCAGCATGACGGCGGCGGGAACTCGACCGCCGATCGATCTCATCGTTTCTGAATAGACGCACCATCAACATGACGGTGCAAGCAGCGGCGACGGCCGCCGTACACGCGAGTACTATTGCCGTGGTCACGAAAGGCTCCGAACTAGCTCTTGATGGGTTGGTACGCGTATCGCACCATCGTCATAGATACCACGATACCCGCAACGGCCCATGCAGCACCGGCGAGTCCCGCAATAGCGGTAGCGTACATCCTCCCGGTCAGCGTATCAACGGTGACGTACGCCCACAGGCCGTAGGAGGGGAGTACGAGCACGATTAGCGCGAACGTACAAACGATCGCAGCCGTGATCGGCCGGTCCGGGCGAGCAGCGATCAACACGATGCACCCAGCGAACGACGAGTTCCCGCCAGCTAGCAGCAGCTCACCGTGACTGACGGCGAGGCGCAGTGACGCTGAGGCCGTGGCAAGGAAGAGCGCCACGAGCCCGAGCGGAAGGACAACCGAGACGATCAGGACAGGCAGCACGCCCTGCACGAGAATGGCCTGTTTGTAGGTCAGCTCCGTTTGGGCGTGCCCGCCGGGGCCTGACGTTGATCCGGCTGTCATCCGGGCTCGCCCCTGGGATGAGCGCGCTTGTACAGGTCGGACTCCATGCCGGTGTAGGCCCGGGTTGAGGCGGCCTCACGGACGAAGAAGCTCTCCCGTCCATCTTGTCCGGTCCGGGCGTAGAACCAGATGTCCGCCGGCCTAGTTGCGATCGCGCAGACGCTTCGTCCGGAAACGGAAACCACCTCGATGCGTATCCACGGCAGCGGCACCGGCTCGATCCGGCTGCGCAGAGTGTCTCGGAGGAATCCGACGTACTGGTCACGATCCTTGAAGAGGCCGCCTTCGATCTCGAGCTCAATCCCGACGACGGCGTTCGGTACATCGGGGATATCGGCAGGGTCAAACGCATAGCCGAATTTATCGGTGAGCTCCTGCAAGTAGCTGAGCGGCTCAGTGCGTTTATCGATCTCCCGGCGAACCTCGAGCACACCGATGACCAGTAGCCCAGCCCGCGGCGAGTTCAGGAGGCCGCAGACAGCGCGCACGACGTCATCGACCCGGTCGGGGTTGCGCTCGACCTTGCCCACCGCCATGTACGAGCGGATGTTGCTCGTCAAGGTCGCCTTGAACTCTAGGGTTTCGCCCTCTTCCTGGTTGACCGTGCGCTCGTCGACATGCTCGAAGCCATCAGGGACGGAACGGGTCTCCTGGAAGTCGGAGAACATGCGGTCGGCGATCACGTGTGTGTAGGGGCGCATCTCGAACAGGACGTCCAGATCGACGGCGCGCAGGCCCATGACTACGTCATGAACGAACTCGTGAAAGCAGCCGTGCGGAGCACGTGCCATCACGATGAAGTCGCTCATCGTTCCGTTGCCCTCGTAGATCGAAATCTGCGGCTGGTCGCCCGGCTCGAGCATCCGGATCGTCCAGGTGTCTTCGATCTCGCGGCACTTGTCACGGAGCTTCTGGAGTGTCAGGTCGCGTGTCTCGGGACGGAACGGCTGACGAGGATGGTCGAAGATCACGAAGAACCTTATGCCGCGCTTGTCGAGCGGGATGCTCATCAGTGCGCCCACTCGCAGAAGCTCATCGACGCCGGGCGGGCGGGATATCTCTGGGAGGTTCTGGGCGGGCTCGCCGCGGTAGAGAACTCGGTCGATCGCCTCGACGGTGCCATACTGGGCGGCGTTGTACTCGTTGATCGCGCGGACCTGGTCGTCCTCGAGCGAGAGCACGGCCTGCACCGCCAAGTCAGCGTCGCACGGCGTTTCGGCGTGGTGGACGTCCGTGCGGCAGCCGATGAAATTGATGCCGTAGAGGTTGCAGCCCTCTAGGGTCTGCCGGAGCCGCAGCTCGACCTCCTCGAGCAGGTAGAGCTTAGGGATCCACAGTCTAAGGAGCAGATCGAAGTCGCCTAGCGTCTCATAAGCGACATAAGCGCTGATCCCCATCTCCTCGTAGAACCGGTGGAGCGCGTCGAAAATCTTGTCGCGGGGATACTTCGGCGCGAACCCGAGCCGCCACAGGGATAGGCGGGTCGACTCGACACGGTCGTGCACAAAGTCACGCCAGATCAGCACCTCACGCTTGGTGTTCCCCACCCTGCGAAACCCCCTTCCACCGGCAACCAGTGTTTCTGGACTGCGGAACTGTATCTAGAAGGCGTCGAACACGGTGCCTGATCGTGATACGGCTTGCAACTCCTGACACTTGTCATGCGCTCTTCATCGGTTGTGATGCATCACGCCAGATATCACGCTGGCTCCGCACACGGTTGGCAGCAGATGCGTTGGGAACGCGGTCTACTCGCATCGTGCCTGTCGCGGTTCCCCTAGCGACGCGCCCTCAGACACATCGGCACACGGCCGCGCGTACTTCACGAACCGGTTGCGGTACCAAGCTGGTACCAAGTTGTGCGCGCCGCGTCGCGAGGGCCTGCAGAATAGTGTGCTTTGCAGGCACTTCCTACATGCCCCGTGCGGGACTCGAACCCGCCCCACCGGATTAAAAGTCCGGCGCTCTACCAGATGAGCTAACGGGGCCCTGCGTGCGTCGGCTTGCGGGCGCTAGCGCGCGCAACAGTCTAGGGCTCTTCCGCCGCCGCCACGCGCAGCAGCTCCTCGATGCGCGTCAGCTTCACGCGCGGGCGTCCCGCCGGCTCGCCCAGCGCGCGCTCGTGGCGGTCGATCGCCTCCCAGCCCGCGTACGTCACCAGCCGCGGCTGGCGCGCGCGCAGGAGCGCCTCCGCCGCCGCCGCGTCGGGGTCCGAGGGCGTGTGCACGGCCGGCGCCGGCGCGTGCCGCGCGTTCCCGTTGACGCCGGCGTCGGCGTCGGCGCGCGCCGACAGCGCCAGGTCGGCCAGCATCGCGTCCACCGTCTCCTGCGCGTCCTTCTTGTTGGTGCCGATCACGCCCGAGGGGCCGCGCTTGATCCAGCCCACCACGTACTCGCCGGCCAGCGGCTCGCCGCTGTCGGGGTCGAGCACGCGCCCGCCGCGGTTGGGGATCAGCGCGGCGCGCTCGTCGAACGGCACGCCCGCCAGCGGGATGCCGCGGTAGCCGATCGCGCGGAACGCCAGCCCCGCCGGCAGCGTCTCGCGCGCCCGCGTCGCCTGCGCGCGCAGGCTCCCGTCCGCGCCCGCCACCAGCTCGTTGCGAACCAGCTCCACCGCGCCCAGGCGACCGCGCTCGTCGGCCGTGAACGCCGTCGGCGAGAGCAGGAAGCGCAGCACGATGCGCTTGGCGTGGCCCTTGGGCGGGCGCTGCGCGTAGTCGCGCAGGATCTCCACGTTGCGGCGGCTCGTGATGTCCTCGGCCGCGCGCTCGTCCGGCACCGCCAGCGCCCGCTCCAGCTCCTCGCCGTCCACGATCACGTCGGCGTCCGCCAGCTCGCCCAGCTCCAGCAGCTCGGGGTTGGTGAACGCAGCCTGCGCCGGGCCGCGGCGGCCCACGATCACCACCTCGCGCACGCTGCTCGCCGCCAGCACCGCCAGCGCGTGGTCCGCCGTGTCCGTCGGCGCCAGCTCTTGCGGCGCCAGCACCAGCATGCGCGCCACGTCCAGCGCCACGTTGCCGTTGCCGATCACCACCGCGCGCTCCGCCGCGAGCAGGTCGAACTCGAGGTGGGTGTGGTCGGGGTGGCCGTTGTACCAGCCCACGAAGTCCGTCGCCGCGTGCGAGCCCGGCAGATCTTCGCCGGGCACGCCCAGCGGGCGGTCCGACGGCGAGCCCGTCGCGTACACCACCGCGTGGTAGTGGCGCAGCAGCTCCTCACGGGAGACGTGCTCGCCCACGTTCACGTTGCCGAAGTAGCGGAAGCGCCGGTGCGCCGCCGTCTTCTCGTACACGCGCGTCACCGACTTGATCTTCGGGTGATCCGGCGCCACGCCCGAGCGCACCAGACCCCACGGCGTCGGCAGCCGCTCCAGCATGTCCACCTCGATCCGTTCCGCGGGATCCTTCAGCAGGTGGCCCGCAGCGTAGAAGCCGGCCGGGCCGGAGCCGACCACTGCTATGCGGATTGGCCTGTCGTCTGTCATCGCCTGAGTGCTGATGGGCGCGGCCCGACTCGAACGGGCGACCCCCTCGGTGTAAGCGAGGTGCTCTAGCCAGCTGAGCTACGCGCCCCTGCTCTGCCATTCAAGGCTAGCGACAGCGCTGAGGGCAAGCTCGGCGCGAATGCAGGCGCACGCAGCAGGCTCGCGCGAATCGGCAGCGCCGCCGCGGTGGGCTAGGATTGCCCATCCCTCCGGGGATGCTCCCGTGAAGCCCGCAGACACCGCCCATAGCGAGGGGCCGTCAGCGTCCGTGCAGGCGGCCGAGCTCGAGCTGCGAAGCGTCAGCAAGCGCTACGACGGGCAGCGCCGGCCCGCCATCGCAGAGCTCTCGCTCACCGTGCCCGCCGGCGAGGTGTGCGTGCTCGTCGGCCCCTCCGGCTCCGGCAAGACCACCGCCATGCGCCTCATCAACCGCATGATCGCGCTCAGCGGCGGCGACATCCTGATCGGCGGGCGCAGCGTGCTCGAGCGCCAGCCCATCCAGCTGCGACGCGAGATCGGCTACGTGATCCAGCAGGTCGGGCTGTTCCCGCACCACACCGTCGGCGAGAACATCGCCACCGTGCCGCAGCTGCTCGGCTGGCCCAAGCGCCACGTCGCCCAGCGCGTGCACGAGCTGCTCGCGCTGATCGGGCTCGACCCCGAGGAGATGTCCCAGCGCTATCCCGCGCAGCTCTCCGGCGGCCAGCGCCAGCGCGTCGGCGTAGCGCGCGCGCTCGCCGCCGACCCGCCGCTGATGCTCATGGACGAGCCCTTCGGCGCCATCGACCCCATCAACCGCGCGCGCCTGCAGGACGAGTTCCTGCGCCTGCAGCAGCAGGTGCGCAAGACCGTCGTGTTCGTCACCCACGACATCGACGAGGCCATCAAGATGGGCGACCGCATCGCCATCCTGCGCGAGGGCGGCGTGCTCGCCCAGTACGACACGCCGCGCGAGATCCTCACCCGCCCCGCCGACCAGTTCGTCGCCGAGTTCGTCGGCGCCGACCGCGCGCTCAAGCGCCTCGCGCTCACCACCGTCGCCGAGCTGCAGCTGCTCGCGCCCAACGGCGCCGGGGCCGGCAGGCTGGACGATGAGGACGGCGCCGTCTCGCGCGAGACCAGCGTGCGCGACGCGCTCGCCAAGATGCTCGCCCGCGGCGGCCGGCCGCTCGACGTGCTCGACGCCGACGGCAGCGTGCGCGGGCAGGTCACGCTCGCGCTGGTCGAGCAGCTGCTCGCCGACGACGCCGCCGGGGCGCGCCGATGACGCTCGCCGCCGCCCCCGTGATCCCCAACTTCGCCGCCCACAGCTCCAGCTGCGTGGTGCAAAACCGCACCTTCTGCGCCGGCTGGGTCAGCCACAACTGGAGCAGCGTGCTGTGGCCCGCGCTGCGCCAGCACGTGCTGCTGGTCGCCGCCGCCGTCGCCATCGGCTTCGCCATCGCGTTCGCGCTCGCGCTCGCCGCCCACCGCCACCGCGCGCTCGAGCGCCCCACCATCGCGCTCACCACCTTCCTCTACACCATCCCCTCGCTCGCGCTGTTCGAGCTGCTCGTCGCGCCCGTCGGCGCCAACGTGTTCTCCGCCGAGATCGCGCTCGTCTCCTACACGCTGCTGATCCTCTTCCGCAACACGCTCGCCGGGCTGCGCTCCGTGCCCGCCGAGGTGCTCGACGCCGCCGACGGCATGGGCATGTCGCGCCGCCAGGCGCTGCTGCGCGTCGAGCTGCCGCTCGCGCTGCCCGCCATCGTCGCCGGGCTGCGCATCGCCGTCGTCACCATCATCGCGCTCGCCACCATCGTCTACACCATCTACGACGCCGGCCTCGGCGTGCCCATCCACCAGGCGCTCGGCGAGGGGCCCTTCAAGACCGAGCTGATCGCCGCCGCCGCGCTCACCGTCGCGCTCGCGCTGCTCGCCGACGCGCTGCTCGTGCTCGCGCAGCGCGCCGTCACGCCGTGGGCGCGCGCCGGCGGCCGCTGAGGAGGGCGCGCCGCGCATGCACGAATTCGTCGAGGCCTTCAAGTTCATCGCCCACAACGGCGCCGTCGCCGGCCAGCCGCAGCTGCCCAGCCTGCTGCACCTCGCGCTCCACACGCTCGAGGTCGGCGCCATCGGCGTCGGCCTCTCCATCCTCATCGCCGTGCCGCTCGGCGTCACGCTCGGGCACCTGCACCGCGGCTCCTTCCTCGCCATCAACATCGGCAACGTCGGCCGCGCGCTGCCCAGCCTGGTCGTGCTCGCCATCGGCGACGCCTTCCTCGGGCTCGGGCTCACCGTCGTCGAGCTCGCGCTCGTCATCCTCGCCGTGCCGCCCATCGTCACCAACTCCTACCTCGGCGTCCACGGCGTCGAGCGCGAGCTCGTCGACGCCGCCAGGGGCATGGGCATGAGCGGCGCCGAGGTGCTCGCCCGCCTCGAGCTGCCGCTCGCCGTGCCGCTCATCTTCGCCGGCGTGCGCACCGCCGCCGTGTTCGTCATCTCCACCACCACCATCGCCTCGCTCGCCGGCTTCAGCGGCAGCCTCGGCGACATCATCGCCAACGAGACCAGCTACCACTTCTCCGGCGTGCTCGGCGCCGCCATCTGCGTCGCCGCGCTCGCGCTCGCCGCCGAGGGCGCGCTCGCGCTGCTGCAGCGCGCCCTCACCCCTCGCGGGCTGCGCCTGGCGCACGCGCCCGCGCCCCGAGCGCGGGCCACGCCCGCTCCCGCCGCCCACTGACGGCCCGTCCAAATATTCTAATAAAAAAGATCCACAAAGATCACAAACCAGGAGGCGGTTGATGACAGGCAGGCCACATCGCAGGGGCACAACGCTGATCGCCAGCACCATCGCCGCGCTCGCCGCGAGCGTCGCGCTGGGCGCATGCGGCAGCTCCTCCAACAACACCAACTCCACCGCCACCGCCGCCGGCGGCCCCGGCGCCGGCAAGCCCGCCGTCACCATCGGCGACAAGAACTTCGCCGAGGAGAACATCCTCGGCCAGCTCTACGCGCAGGCGCTCGAGGCCAAGGGCTTCAAGGTCAACCTGCACTCCGAAATCGGCTCCTCGGAGATCATCTACAAGGCGCTCACCTCCGGGCAGATCGACATGTACCCCGAGTACACCGGCACGCTGCTGTCCGCCATCGCCGAACAGACCAAGGAACCCGCCAGCGCCGCCGCCGCCTACAGCCAAGCCAAGGCCTTCGCCGAAAAGCACGGGCTCACGCTGCTCGCCTACACGCCCTTCTACGACTCCGACGCGCTCGCCACGCTGCCCAGCTACGCCAAAGCGCACCACCTCACCAGCATCGCCGACCTCAAGGCGCTCGGCAAGTCGCTCACGCTCGGCGCGCCGCCCGAATTCGCCACCCGCTTCGAGGGCCTGCTCGGGCTCAAGCAGCTCTACGGCGTCGTGCCCACGTTCAAGCCCATCGCCATCGAACTCTCCTACAAGGCGCTCGAAAGCGGGCAGGTCGACGTGCAGAACGTGTTCTCCACCGACGGGCAGCTGCTCAGCGGCAAGTTCACCGTGCTCGCCGACCCCAAGCACGTGTTCGGCTACCAGAACGTCGCGCCCGTCGTGCGCAAGAGCGTGCTCGCCGCCGAGGGCCCCGCCTTCCAAGCCACCCTCAACAAGGTCAGCTCGCTGCTCACCATCAAAGCCATCCAGCAGATGAACGCAGCCGTCAGCCTCGACAAGCAGGCGCCCGCCGGCGTCGCCCACCAGTTCCTCGCCGCCAACGGGCTCGCATAGGCGCCTGCGCCCCGCACGCCGCGCCCGTGCCAAGCTAACGCGGGCATGCGGCGTGCCGGGGCCAAGCGCATAGGGGTGTCGAAGCTGCTCGCCGCCGGCGCCGGCGCCGTGCTCGTGCTGCTCGCGCTCGCCCAGCTGATCCTGCCGCGCATCGCCGCCAGCCGCATCAGCGCGCGCGTCGGGCGCTACGGCCACGTGCGCAGCGTCAGCGTCAGCGCCTGGCCCGCCGTCGAGCTGCTGTGGGGGCACGCCCGCTCCGTGCGCGTCAGCGCCGGCGCGCTGTCGCTCGCGCCGTCCCAGGTCGGCGCGCTGCTGTGGGAAGCGCGCGGCGCCGCCAGCATGCAGGTCAGCGCCCAGAGCGTTCGCATCGGCTCGCTGCGCGTCACCCGCGCGCGCTTGCAAAAGCACGCGCGCGCGCTCAGCGCCGAAGGCACCGTCAGCGAAGCCGCCGCCCAGGCCGCGCTGCCCGCCGGCCTGCGCGTGCAGCTGCTGCGCAGCCGCCACGGCCAGGTCGAAGTGCAGGCCACCGGAGCGCTGTTCGGCGTCCGCGCCAGCGTCCACGCCGTCGCCCAGGCCAGCGCCGGCAAGCTCGTCGCCCACCCCCTCGGCTTCCTCGTCGAAGGCCTCAAGCTCACGCTCTACTCCGACCCCCACGTCTACGTCGAAGGCGTCGGCGCCAGCGTCGCCGGCCGCTCGCCCCGCAGCTACCGGCTCACCATGCGAGCGCAGCTGCGCTAGATCGCCGCCGGCGCCGGCGGCTGGGGGGCCTTGGGCGCGGGCGCCGCTGTCGCGGGCGCCCGCGCCGCCCGCGCCGCCCGTGGCGAGCGCGCCGCCCGCGGGCGCACGATCACCGGCAGGCCGTGCTTGGGGCTGATCGTCGGCATCTGGCGGATCGCCAGCTCGAAGTCCCGCGGCAGCTCCAGCGTCGCGCGCGACAGGATCATCGTCGCGATCGCGCGCACCTCCAGCTGGCCGAAGCGCATGCCGATGCACGTGCGCGAGCCGCCGCCGAACGGCACGTACGCGCCCTTCGGCAGCCGCGCCGCCGCCTCCGGCGCGAAGCGCTCCGGCAGGAAGCGCTCGGGCTCCGCAAACACGTCGCGCAGGTGGTGCGACGCCCACGAGCAGTAGTTCACGAACGCCCGCGCCGGCACCGTGTGGCCTTCGAACTCGAAGCTCTCCAGCGCCCTGCGCGGGCCGATCCACGCCGGCGGGTACTTGCGCAGCGTCTCCTCCAGCACCAGCTCCAGCTGCCGCAGCTCGCCCGCCGCCAGCTGCTGCGCCGTCGGCCGCCCGTCCACCAGCAGCTCGTCCTGCTCCGCCAGCAGCCGCTCCGTCACATGCGGGTTGCGCGCCAGCTCATAGAACATGAACGACACCGTCGAGGTCGTCGTGTCGTGGCCCGCAAACAGCAGCGTCATCACCTCGTCGCGGATCTGCAGGTCGCTCAGCGTGTTTCCGTCCTCGTCGCTCGCGTCCAGCAGCAGGCTCAGGATGTCCTCGCCGCGCTCGCCCGTCGCGCGCCGCCGCGAGATCTCCGCGTAGATCAGCCCGTCCAGCCTGCGCGCCGCGCGCTGCATGCTCGCCCACGGCGAGTAGCGCCCGCGCAGCACCCGCAGCACGTACTCGCTCGCGTAGAACGACAGCGCCCGCTCGAACAGGCCCGCCGCGTCGATCGAGCGCGCCGCCTCGCCGTCCGGGTCCACGCCGAACAGCGCGCGCATCGCCACCCGCACCGCCAGCTGGCGCGTCCACGCGTACAGGTCCAGCGTCGCCCCCGGCCGCAGCCGCTCCAGCGCGCGCTCCACCTCCGCCGTCACCGTCTCCGCCGCCGCCACGATGCGCTCGCGGTGGAACGCCGGCAGCATGATCCTGCGCGAGCGCCGGTGGAAGTCGCCGTCGATCGTCAACAGGCCGTCGCCCATCAGCCCGATCAGGTCGCGGAAGTGCGATTCGCGCCACACGAAGTTCGACGCGTGCGACACCGTGATGTAGTGGTTCGCCGCCGGCCCCAGCATGAACACCACGTTCGAGTGGAAGATCCGCAGCGTGAAGATCGGCCCGTAGCGCTCGTACGCCTCCAGCAGCATCGGCAGCGGGTCGTTCGCGAAGCGCCGCGTGCGCGCCAGCGACACCGTCGTCTCGCCCGGCGGAAAGCGCACGCCCGCCGCGCGCTCGTCGCGCAGGTCTTCCAGCATCACCCGCCACGGCTTCGAGTTCAGCAGCGGATCCGGACCAACCAGCGCCATTGCGCCCAAGCCTAGAGCAAAGCTGGCCGCGCGGCCAGTGCCACGTTGTGGCCTCGCTTCCGGCCCAGCGCGCCGCGCTTGCGCGTGCCCGCCGCGCGCTGGCGCAGGCTGCGCCCGCCCGCACATCGCCCGCGCCGCCGGAGCGCACCGCGCAGGCTTGGCATACTGCATCTGCACCGAGCGCCCTCGCAGGCGCCGCGGGCGTTCGCGGGGGCGTAGCTCAGCAGGTTAGAGCGCTGCCCTGTCACGGCAGAGGTCGCGGGTTCGAGTCCCGTCGCTCCCGTATCCCCCGCCTTTTCTGCTGCAAACGAGCTGTTTTGGGAGGCCGGCCAAGCAGATTGTCTGTTTCGCCGTTCCTTGTTTACCCTGCAAACACGCCCTTTTCTGAGGTGGTCGCGGGTTTGAGGCTCGATCCCGCGACCACATCCCTCGGCGAGGCATCGGGCTCGCGTGGCGCAGGTGTGGTCGCTCGGCGACGATTTTCGTACTACACTAAATGTCGTGGAGATCCACCCGTCGGCTCGCAAGCACGGCGTCGACGACGAAGATACCCGCCACGCCATTGACCATGCGCTTGCTACCGAGGACGCCGGAGAGGATCCAGACCGTTGGCTCGTCATCGGGCCGGACCGGGCAGGGAACCTGCTTGAGGTAGTGGTTCTCGTCACGATCGAGGGTGCGCAGGTGGCGATCCACGCAATGAGGATGCGCGCCAAGTTCAGGAGGCTGATCGAGCCGTGAGCAAAGACCGCGTATATGGTCACACCCGCTCGGGTGAGCCGATCACCAACAAGGACATCGAGACGCTCGCGGCAGAGGCCGAGGCAGGCTACGACGTAGACGCGTTGCTCGCTCGCAGGGGCAAGCGCGGACGCCCAGCGCTAGGTTCGGCGCCCGCGAGCGTCGAGTCCGTCAGGCTGGACCCCGAGCTGCGCGACCAGCTGCTTGAGCGCGCAAAGGCCGAGGGCACGACGACCTCCGACGTGATCCGAGAGGCGCTGAGGCGCTTTCTGAAGGCCGCATGACCGCAAGGGATTGGGAACCCGCGCGGGTTTGCCGACGCTGCTAGCGCTGCTGGCTCT
>DATJMM010000021.1:0-161670 GCA_035508735.1 Solirubrobacteraceae bacterium
CCGCCAGCACCAGCGCCGCCAGCACCAGCGCCGCGCCGAGCACCGCCAGCCATTTCACGCGCACGACCACGTTCGCCCAGCCCGTCCACGAGCGGCTGGCGTTCTCGTCGCTGCGCACGTGCGGCCAGTCCAGCCTCGGCCCCAGCTTGCTCAGCACCACCGGCAGCAGCGTCGCAGCCACCAGCACGCTGATCAACGGGATCAGCATGCCCCCGTATCCCACCGAGCGCAGGAACGGCAGCGGCAGCGCGACCAGCGCGAGCAGCCCGATCGCCACCGTGGTGCCGCTGAAGGCGACCGCGCGCCCGGCTGTCTGCATGGCGCGTTCGATCGCGCGCTCGCCGTCGAACCCGTTGGCGCGCTCCTCGCGCCAGCGCACGACCACCAGCAGCGAGTAGTCGATCGAGACGCCGAGGCCGATCAGCGCGACCAGGTACTGGACGATCGGCGAGACTTCGGTGAAGGCGGTGAGGCCCCACACCAGCAGGAAGGTGGTGAGGATCGAGACCACGGCCATCGCCAGCGGCACCACGGCCAGGAACGAGCCGAACACGAAGGCGAGCACGAGCAGCGCGCCGAAGCCGCCGAGCAGCGACTCGAGCAGCACCCCGGGCCCCTTGCCGCCGCCGCTCTGCACCGACAGCGCGTCGTAGCCGGTGATGCGCACCGGAGCGCCGGCGAGCGTGGTGCCGTCGATCGCGGCGCTCGCGTGCTTGGCCGCTTCCTGGTTCTCTTCGAAGGTCTCGTTCGCTTCCGGGCGCGGATAGGCGATCACGAACGTGGTGTGCCGGTCGCGCGAGAGGAACGCGGAGCTGCGCGTGCTGGCGTAGCCGGCCAGGCGCGCGCCGGGCAGCGTATGGCGGATGCGCGCTTCGAGCGCGCGCAGTTCGGCGAGCACGGCGGGAGAGGACACGGAGACGGCGTGTGGCAGCTCGACCACCGCCAGCAGCGGCGCGTAGGTGCCGCCGGTGCCGGCGAACTCGCGCTCGATGCGCTGGTTGGTGCTCCAGCCTTCCCTGCCCGGCACCGAGAACCGCTGCTTGAGCGCTTTGCCGGCGGGGCCGGCGGCGGCCATGCCGATCAGCGTGAGCGCCAGCCAGAAGACGGCGACGGCGCGGCGGTGGGCGAGCACCAGGCGGGTCAGGCGCGCGATCGCGCCCGCAGCGGCCTGCTCAGCGTGGTCGGGCATGCGGAGCTCCTGTGGTGTTTTTCGAGAGAAAAGGTTCCAGGCAGAACAATCTATATCACAAGTGGTTACGAACGGATATGATCACCGTGTGAAGGCTGAGAGCGAGTATGGAAGCGAGAGCGCTCCCTGGCCCGCGGGCTCGACCCCGGCGCCGCCGTTCGACGAGGCGCCGGCGGGGGCCGGCGCGGACGCGCCGCTGCTCGGGGGCGTGGGCTTCACGCTCTCGTCGGTCGGCTATGCGGTGGCGCGGCGCTTTCGCGAGACGCTCGCGCCGCTGTCGCTGGAGCCGCGCGAGTTCGCGCTCCTGCGCGCGGTGTCCGCCGCGGAGGGGCAGACCCAGCAGGCGATCGGCGACCGCCTGGCGATCCCGGCGAGCCGCATGGTGGCCTTCGTGGACGCGCTCGAGGCGCGCGGCCTGCTGGAGCGCCGCCACAACCCGCTCGACAGGAGGGCTCGCGCCCTGCATCTGACGGCGGCCGGACGAGCGCTGCTGGAGCGGGCCTTCGCGCTCGCCGGCGCGCTCGAGCGCCACCTGTGCGCGCAGCTCGCCGAGCAGGAGCGCGAGCAGCTGCTCGACCTGCTCCAGCGCGTCGGCGCCCAGCTCGGCCTGAGCGCGGGGGCGCACGCCGCCCACGTCCACTCGGCGCTGGGCGAGCAGGCGCCGTGCGCGGCGGCCGATCGGGGCGCGGAGATCGACTGAGGCGGGCTCGCTCGGCTGTGGCAGCGAGATGGCGGGGGTAGGATTCGAACCTACGAAGGCAGAGCCAACGCGTTTACAGCGCGTCCCCTTTGACCGCTCGGGAACCCCGCCGGGGGGTGGTGCAGTTTAGAGCGTGGCGGGCTTGCCGGGCCGGCGGCCGGACTCGGTCGCGGACGGCCTGGCCGGCGGCCTCAGCGGTGGCCGGCCGGGCGCTGCGCGGGCCGGCGGCAGCGGCGCGCGACGCGGTGGTAGATGGCGGCGCCGCCGGCGACCGAGGAGCTGAGCGCCTGTTCGGGGCTGGCGCCTTCGAGGTAGTCGCCGACGACGACGACGCAGCGCCCGACGGCGAACAGCACGCCGCCGGCGGCGCCCTTGCTGGCGGCTTCGATGATGTTGAAGCCGATGGCGCCGGGGATGGCGGGCACGGCCGAGCGCCTGACTTCGGAATGACCCTCGGCTTTGAGCTCGGCGGCCTCGTTGGTCTGCAGTTCCCGGCGGGCGGCCTTGGCGGAGCGCAGCACGACGGCCAGCGAGAGCGCTTCGTCCTGGCCGGCGGTGAGCTGCTCCTGCACGCCCTCCTGGAAGCCGCGGCGCTTGAGCGCCGCGATTTCGCCGGCGGCGCTGGCGGGCGCGTCTTCGAGGATGCGCGTGGCCCACGTGCCGGCGCTGCGGGTGGAGCGCAGCTGCGCGGCGGCGGCGGCGAAGCCGGGCAGCTCCGCGGGCGCGGCGACCAGCGCGTGGGGCGCGATCGGGAGCCGCGCGGCCCGTCCGTCAGCGCCGGCGGCCGCGGCGCAGGGCACGAGCAGGCAGGCGAGCACGATCGGGATGAGGGGGATTCGCGTCATCGCGGGAGCCTAGCGGGCGGACGGGCGGGAGCGGTGGACGGCAGAGGCAGAGGCTAGGAGGCCTCGCGCAGCTGCTGCGCTTCGGGCAGCGTCTGCAGCTTTTTGAGGGTGCGGTTCTCGATCTGGCGGACGCGCTCGCGGGTGATGTTGAAGGCGCGGCCGACCTCCTCGAGCGTGCGCGAGCGCCCGCCGATGATGCCGTAGCGCATCTCGATGACCTCGCGCTCGCGCCGTGGCAGCGAGGCGAGCACGCGCGAGACGTTCTCGCGGCGCAGCGCCTCGGAGGCGATCTCGAACGGCGACTCGGCGGAGACGTCCTCGACGAAGTCGGCGAGCGCGGAGTCGTCCTCCTCGCCCACCGGCTTCTCCAGCGAGATGGGCTGCTGGGCGATGCGCATGATCTCGCGCACGTCGCGCACCGAGCACTCCAGTTCGGCCGCCAGCTCCGCCGGGGTGGGCTCGCGCCCGAGCTGCTGGATCAGCCGCCGTTCGGTGTGGATGAGCTTGTTCATGCGCTCCACCATGTGCACGGGGATGCGGATCGTGCGGCCCTTGTCGGCGAGCGAGCGGGTGACGGCCTGGCGGATCCACCAGGTGGCGTAGGTGGAGAACTTGTAGCCGCGCCGGTAGTCGAACTTCTCGACCGCCCTGATCAGCCCGAGCGAGCCCTCCTGGATGAGGTCGAGCAGCGTGAGCCCGCGACCGACGTAGCCCTTGGCGATCGACACGACCAGTCGCAGGTTGGCCTCGACCATGTGCTGCTTGGCGGCCACGTCGCCGCGCTCGATGCGCTTGGCCAGCGTCACCTCCTCCTCGGCGGTGAGCAGCGGCACGCGCCCGATCGAGCGCAGGTAGAGCCGCAGCGAGTCGAGGCTGGGCTCGACGCCGAGGTCGACGTCGGCCCGCCGGCCGGCGCCGGCGTGGGCGAGCTCGGCCAGCCGCGCGTGCAGCTCACGCGCGTGCTCGCCGCCGTCGTGCTCGCCGTGCTCCTCCTCCTCGGCGGCCGCGATCGCGACCGGCTCGGCGCTGTCGTCGAGCGTCTCGACGGCGCCGCGTCGCTCGCCCCCGGCGGCGTGCGCAGCCTCGCCGCCGGCGAGCACCTCGACGCCCTGCTCCTCGAGATAGCCGAGCAGCTCGTGCGTCTGCTGGGCGGACAGCTCCGCCTCTTCGACGGCGGAGGCGAGCGCCTCCGCGGTGGTGTATCCCCGCTCCTGGGACTCGGCGATGAGCCCGTTCAACTCGTCCAGCTCGACCACGGCTGTGTCAGCCGCAGCTACGTACAGACCCTCAAGCTTCTCGCTCAACTGGCCTCCCATACGACGGTGCAACTCCCTCGAAGCGGATCGACCGCTCCGCCTCCCCAGCCCTGCGCGTCAGCCCTCCTGTGGCTCGATGTATTGCGTTGCGATTGATACCAGAATCGGCGAACGGCGTGGTTGCTTCCCCTCGCCACGCGCGGAGCGGCCCGCCGGCGCGCGTCCTCGGTGGCTGCGCGTACGGGTGGCGCTAGGCTTGGCGGCGGTGCGGGCGAGCAGGTCGACCTCCACGTTGTCTCCCATGCTGGGCGCGGGCGACGACGTGCAGGCGCGCGAGCCGAGCGTGCGCGTGGGGCTCTCGCGCGTGGGCGTCACCGGCGTGGAGAAGGTGGTGCGCATCCAGCACGATCTGTTTCTGGCACGGCTGGACTGCTACGTGGACCTGGCGGGCGACCAGAAGGGCGCGCATATGTCGCGCTTCGACGAGGTGGTCAACGAGGCGATCGGCGAGGTGGTGCTGAGCGAGTCGGCGTTTCGCGCGGAGACGCTGGCGCGGCACATCGCGGAGCTGGTGCGCGCGCGCCAGGGCGCCCAGCGCGCGGAGGTGCGAATCGAGGCGCGCTACCCGGAGCACAAGCCGGCGCCGGTGTCGGGCACGCAGACGCAGGAGATCTACACGCTGCACGGGCGCGCGGTGGCCTCGGAGCGCGGCACGCGCGGCACGGTGGGCGTGTCGGCGACGGGCATCACGGCGTGCCCGTGCGCGCAGGAGCTGGTGGCGGCGAGGGCGCGCGCGCGGCTGCTCGAGCAGGGCTTCGACGAGCGCCAGGTCGAGCTGGTGCTGGAGAGCGTGCCGGTGGCGACGCACAACCAGCGCGGCCTGGCGACGCTGCACGTGGGTTGCACCGAGGGCCGCGAGGTGCAGATCGACGCGGCCCGCCTGCTGGAGATCGCGGAGGCGAGCATGTCCTCGGAGATCTACGAGCTGATGAAGCGCTCGGACGAGGTCGAGGTGGTGGAGAAGGCGCACCGCCGGCCGCGCTTCGTGGAGGACTGCGTGCGCGAGATGGTGGCGGGCGTGCTCGGCGAGCTGGCGGAGCTCGACGGCGACAGCTTCGTGTGGGCGCGCCAGGAGAACCTGGAGACGATCCACCAGCACAACGTGCTGGCCGAACGCCACGGCCTGCTCTCGGAGCTGCGCGAGGAGGCGCGCACGGGCGCGCGCCCGGCGCGCCACACCACGCTCGAGGAGTGGCTCGAGGCGCGCACCGGCTGAGCGCGCCCGGCGCGTGCGCGTGGGCGCGGGCGCCTACGCGCAGCGCTCGGCGCCCGCGGCGGGCGCGGCGGGGCTCAGGCGTCGGCGCGCGCCTGGCGGCTCTGCAGCCGCCGGCGCACGTCGAAGAAGTAGTCGAGGCCGGAGAGCACGGTGACGGCGACGGCGGCGTACAGCAGCGCGCTCACCCACAGCGGCTGTCCGTGCACCGCTATGAGCGCGAGGATGGCGAGGATCTGCAGGCAGGTCTTGAGCTTGCCGAGGTTGCTGGCGGCGAGCACCACGCCGGCCTGCGAGGCGCCGAGGCGCAGCATCGTGACGGCCAGCTCGCGCGTGATGATGACCATCGCGACCCAGGCGGCGAGGCGGTTCAGCGACACCAGCGAGACGAGCGCGGCGACGATCAGCAGCTTGTCGGCGAGCGGGTCCATGAGCTTGCCGAAGGTGGTGACCTCGGCGCGCGCGCGGGCGAGGTAGCCGTCGACGAAGTCGGTGAGCGAGGCGAGCGCGAACACGACGGCGGCGAGCACGTCGCCGCCGGGGGTGTTGCCGAGCAGCGCCACCACCAGCGCGGGCACGAGCATGATGCGCAGCACGGTGAGCAGGTTGGGAGGGTTCAGCGGGAACACGGGCGTTGCCATTATGTTGCACTCAGCCCGCTGCCCACTGGAGGAAGAACGATGAACAAGCGCACGCTCGGCCCAGGCGGCCCGGAGGTCTCGGCGATCGGACTCGGCTGCATGGGGATGTCGGCCTTCTACGGGGAGGGCGACGAAGCGGAATCGGTGCGCACGATCCACCGCGCGCTGGAGCTCGGCTGCTGCTTCCTGGACACCTCGGATATGTACGGCCCGCACACCAACGAGCGGCTGGTGGGGCGTGCGATCAAAGGCCGCCGCGAGGAGGTGTTCCTGGCGACCAAGTTCGGCATCAAGCTGGAGCGGGGCGCCGACGGCGGGCTGGTGCGCTCGATCGACGGGCGCCCGGCGTACGTGCGCGAGGCGTGCGATGGCTCGCTGCAGCGCCTGGGCGTGGAGCAGATCGACCTGTACTACCAGCACCGCGTGGACCCGAGCACGCCGATCGAGGAGACGGTGGGGGCGATGGCGGAGCTGGTGAGCGCGGGCAAGGTGCGCCACCTGGGCCTGTCGGAGGCGAGCGCGCAGACGATCCGCCGCGCGCACGCGGTGCACCCGATCACGGCGGTGCAGAGCGAGTACTCGCTGTGGACGCGCGACGTGGAGGAGGAGATCCTGCCGACGCTGGAGGAGCTGGGGATCGCGCTGGTGGCCTACTCGCCGCTCGGCCGCGGCTTCCTGTCGGGGCGCTTCAGCTCGCCGGAGGAGCTCGACGAGGGGGACTTCCGCCGCGCGGGGCCGCGCTTCACCGGAGAGAACCTGCGCCGCAACCAGGAGCTGGTGGCGCGGGTGCGCGAGCTGGCGGCGGAGAAGCAGATCACCCCCGGTCAGCTGGCGCTGGCGTGGGTGCTGCACCGCGGCGAGCACGTGGTGCCGATCCCCGGCACCAAGCGCGTGGCCTACCTCGAGGAGAACCTCGCCGCCGCCGAGATCCACCTCAGCGACGAGGAGGTGGAGCGCATCGCCGAGGCGATTCCCCAGGCCAGCGGCGAGCGCTACGACGAGGCGGGCATGCGCGGCGTGAACCTCTGACGGAGCACGCGCGCCTCGATGCGGCTGGCGAGGCGGGGCGCGCAGTGGCGGTTCGCGCGCGCGGCGCTGCCGGAGTGGCTGGCCCAGGGCGAGGCCGGGCCGAGCGGATAGGGTAGAGCGATGCCGCTGATCCCGATGGTCATCGAGCGCACGGCGCGCGGGGAACGCGAGTTCGACATCTACTCGCGCCTGCTGAACGAGCGCATCATCTTCCTGGGCACGCCGATCGACGACCAGATCGCGAACCTGGTGGTGGCGCAGCTGCTGCACCTGGAGAGCGAGGACCCGGAGAAGGACATCTCGCTGTACATCAACTCGCCGGGCGGCTCGATCTACTCGGGCCTGGCGATCTACGACACGATGAACTTCATCAAGCCGGACGTGGCGACGATGTGCGTGGGCGTGGCGATGTCGATGGGCTCGCTGCTGCTGGCGGGCGGCGCCAAGGGCAAGCGCGCGGCGCTGCCCAACTCGCGCATCCTCATCCACCAGCCCTCGGCGGGCTTCGAAGGCCAGTCCACCGACATCGAGATCCACGCGCGCGAGATCCTGAAGGTGCGCGAGCGCATCGACGAGATCTACGCCGAGCACACCGGGCGCCCACACGATGAGGTGCGCGCGGACATGGAGCGCGACCGCTTCTTCACGGCGGAGCAGGCGCTCGAGTATGGGCTCGTGGACCGCGTGCTCGAGTCGCACTGAGCGGCGCAGAGAGCTTTTTATGAGGGGCCGGCGGGGCCGGCCGGGAGCGGCGTTCGCAGTGCCGGCGCAGCGCGAGCGGGTGGAGGGCGGCGACGGCCCGCAGTGGGCGCTCGCCGGTGCGATGCGGGGCGGCGCTCAGGCGACGGCGTGCTCGATCGCGCCGAGGCGCTCGATCTCGATGCGCACAACGTCGCCGCTGGCCAGGAACGACGGCGGGTGCTGGCCCTGGCCGACGCCGGCGGGCGTGCCGGTGAGGATCAGGTCGCCGGCGTGCAGCGTGCAGGTCTCCTCGATGAACTCGATCAGCTCGGGGATGGTGAAGATCAGCTCGGAGGTGCTCGAGTGCTGGCGCAGCTCGCCGTTGACCCACGTGCGCAGCGCCAGCGCGTGCGGGTCCTCGACCTCCTCGGCGGTGGTGATCCAGGGGCCGTAGGGGCAGAAGCCGTCGGCGCCCTTGGCGCGCGTCCACTGCGGCTCGCGCTTCTGCAGGTCGCGCGCGGTGAGGTCGTCGGCGACCGCGTAGCCCGCGACCGAGCGGGCCGGTCCCATCACCACGGCGAGCTCGCCCTCGTAGTCGAAGCGCCGCACCACCGGCGGGCAGCGCACCGGCGCGTTGGGCGGCGCGGCGGAGTCGGGCAGCTTCATGAACACCAGCGGCTGCTCGGGTTGCTGCCCGCCCATCTCGCGCAGGTGGTCGGCGTAGTTGAGGCCGATGCCGAAGATTGCGCGCGGGCGCGGCACCGGCGCCAGCAGCGTGACCTCTTCCAGCGCCCACGAGCGCGACTGCACCGGCGCCGCCTCGTCGAGGTCGGCGAGGCGGTCGAGCACCGTGAGCTGCTCCTGCGCGTAGGCGAACACGCGCAGCTCGCCGTCCTGCTCGCGCACCTCGCCGGCGCGTGGATTCTCGCAGCCCGGGGGGATGAAGGTAGCGAGGCGCATCACGGCGCACCCTAGCTGCCGGGCGGAGGGCGGGAGCTGCCGGGCGGAGGGCAGGGCTTCGCGTGCGCGGGGCCATCGGATCGCAGGTCTATTGTCGCGGGGGCGCGATGGCTGGACTCTCCACTACCGAGCGCTCCTTCCTGCTGCTCGTGGCCGCGCTCACCGCGCTCGCCGGCGCGGCCGACTACGGCGCCTGGGCGGCGGTGCCGCGCTTCGCGCTGGCCACCTTCGCGCTCGCCGGCCTGGCGTGGGTGGTGTCGTTCGCCACCGAGGCGCTCGGCGGGCGCTTCGGCCCCGGCGTCACCGGCATGCTGCAGTCCACGCTCGGCAACCTGCCGGAGCTGTTCGTGGTGGTCTTCGCGCTCAAAAAGGCGGAGCTGGTGGTGGCGCAGACCGCGATCGTTGGCTCGATCTTCGCCAACGCGCTGCTGGTGCTGGGCCTCGTCATCGTGGTCGGAGCGCGCCGCTCGCCGGACGGGCTGATGCGCTTCTCCAAGCGGCTGCCGCGCGACACCGCCACGCTGCTGCAGGTCACGGTGTTCATCATCGTGCTGCTCGGCCTGTCGCTGGCCTCGCACGACCCCGCCAGCCACCACGTCAAGGGCATCTCCATCGTCGGCGCGATCTGCCTGCTGGTGGTGTACCTCGCCTGGGCGGTGCCGTACCTGCGCTCCGACGGCCAGCCGGGCGAGGCGCGCGAGCCCCACGCGCCCGCAGCCGGGGGGGCGGTCGCAGCCGGGGGGGCGGTCCCAGCCGGGGGGGCGGTCGCAGCCGGGGGGGCGGTCGCAGGCGAGGCGCCCGCGGCCGCGCAGGACGGCGCCGCCGCGTCGGGCCCGCAGGCCGGAGCGCGCCTGTCGCTGCCAGCCACGCTCGTGCTGCTCGTCGCCGGCGGCGCCGCCTCGGCGTTCGTCTCGGAATGGTTCGTCGCCGGGCTCGAGCCGGCGATCCACCAGCTCCACCTCTCGCAGGCGTTCGCCGGCCTCGTGATCGTCGCCATCGCCGGCAACGCCGTCGAGAACGCCGCCGGGCTCAACCTCGCCCGCAAGGGGCTCTCCGACCACGCCATCTCGGTCGTCAAAAACTCCGTCGCGCAGATCGCCGCGTTCCTGTTCCCCGCGCTCGTGCTGATCTCCTTCGCGCTTCCCACCACGCTCACCTTCGCGCTCGCGCCCGTCTACATCGGCGCGCTCACGCTCACCGCGCTCGCGCTGTGGCAGGTCACCGGCGACGGGCAGGCGGCCCAGTTCGAGGGCTGGGCGCTGGTCGCGCTCTACGTCATCCTCGCCACGCTCACCCTCTACGAGTAGCCCGCCGCGCGCGGCCCCCGCGCGCCGTGCCGCCGCGCCCCCGCGCGCCGCAGCGCCGCGCGCCATGCTCCGCATATCGCGCCGCCGCACGCCTCGCCGGCGCGCGCCGTGCGGCCGCGTGCCGTGTCCGGGGAGCCCGCTCGCGCCGCTCGCGCGCACGCCCGCAGGCGCCGCCGCGATCCGCCGGGCGCCCGGCTCGCCGCGCGCGACCCCGATGAAGATCGAAAGACGTCCTACCCGCGCGTGAGGCCGCCGATCAGCGCGCCGGCGAGGCCGCCCGCGGTGGCCGCCTGGGCGGTGCCGCCGAGCGCCTCCTCGCCCTCCAGCGGCGAGATGAACATCGTCTGGATCGCCAGGCGGCCCGGACCCGTGAAGCGGTTCCAGGTGAGCTTGCCGCCGCCGCCCATCAGGCCGCTCTTCAGCCCCATCGTCACCGCCTCCATCCTCACCGTGGGGTCCTTGTACAGCCACGCGCCCGCCTCCACGTCCAGCTGCTCGCCCTCGTCCAGGCTCACCAGAAACACGTTGCCGTGACCGTGCAGCCACACCAGCGCGTCGCCGTCGCTGGCGCGGAACTTGTCGATGAAGACGCCCGAGCCCCCCAGCAGCATGTTGCGCACCCCCTGGATGCGCTCGAAGCTGTAGTCCAGGTTGTCCGTCGCCGCCAGGTACTGGTGCTCGCGCACGTCCACGCCCTCGCCCCCGCGCAGGTGCAGCGGCACGCACTGGCCCGGCGAGTCGCGCGAGAAGGCGATCCGCCCCGCGCCCGCGGTGCGCGTCACGAAGAAGTCCAGGCCCGCGATCTTGCGCTTGATCGCGCCCTTCAGCTTCTTCAGCTCCACCTCCAGCTGCGTCTGCTTCCACAGCAGCACGTGGTGCTCGAACATCACCGCCTGCCCCGACACCTCCACCTGCAGCTCCGGCACCAGCTCGCCGCGCACGTGGTAGGTGACGCCCGCGAAGCACTCGTCCTGCACGCTCGCCTGGATCGGCTCCGGTAGATGCATGCCCCCGTCTCCTTTGCTCGCCGCCGTGAGTTCTGTGAGCGCAGCTTGAGCCGCGCGCCGGACGGTGCGCGCCCGCCGCCGCGCCCGCGCTCGCCCTCTGGAGCCCGCCGGTCTCGGCGCCGCCGGTGCGCTGGAGCCCGCTGGTCTCGTCGCTGCCGGCGCGCTAGACTGCTTGCACCTCGCGCCTGGGCGGGGTTTTTCTTCGCCCGGAGCCGCTTTCAAACCACTACGCAGGGATTTCAGAACCATGGCCCGCGGAGACGTGCGAATCGCTGTCACCCTCGCCTGCGAGGAGTGCAAACGACGCAACTACCAAACCAACAAGAGCAAGCGCAACGACCCCGACCGCATCACCCTGCGCAAGTACTGTCGCTGGTGCCGCAAGCACACCAGCCACAGGGAGACCCGCTAGGCCCGGAGTGCGCTCGTGGCTCGTGACCGCAAACGCGCCAAGCAGCGCCGCGAACGCGGCGCCGCCGTCGCACGCCGCCGCCGCCGCGAGGGCGCAGGCGCCGACCCCGCAGCCAACGGCGCCGCAGCAGACGCCGAGCGCGCCGGCGAGCCCGGCGCCATCGAGCGCGCCGACCTGCCCGGCGCGCTCGGCCACGCCGGCGCCGAGTCCGACGAGTTCGACGCCGCGCTCGTGCGCGGCGCCGGCGGCGTGCCGCTCGAGGAGGCCGGCGCCGACACAGACACAGACACAGACACCGCCGACGAAGCGCGCACGCTCGACGAGCGCGAAATCGAGCGCGAGGCCGAGGCCGAGGGCGACGTCACCGAGGACCAGTTGCAGGAGCTCGGCGCCGCCGGCGGCGCCCGCGCCGCCACGCCCGAGCAGGCCTCCGGCGCGCCCATCCGCAGCGGCAACCGCGTCGTCGGCTTCGTGCGCGCCAGCTGGGCCGAGCTCCAGCGCGTGCAGTGGCCCGACCGCCGCCAGACCACGCAGGCCACCGCCGTCGTCATCGGCTTCGTCGCCATCGCCGGCGCCTACCTGGGCCTAGCCGACGTGGTCGCCAAGGAAATCGTCGAATTCATCCTCTGAAGAGCTGAGAAGGAAGCCCGAGCCTGAATGTTTCGCTGGTACGTCGTCAACACATACTCCGGTCACGAGAACAAGGTCAAGCACAACCTCGAGCACCGCGTCGTCTCGCTCGGGCAGCAGCGCGCGGTGCGCAGCGTGGTGGTGCCCACCGAGTCCGTCACCGAGATGGAGAACAACCAGAAGGTGCTCAAGGAGAAGCGCACCATGCCCGGCTACGTGCTCGTCAACATGGAGCTCAACGAGGACTCCTGGGGCGTCGTCAAGGGCACCCCCGGCGTCACCGGCTTCGTCGGCGCCTCGCAGGAGCCCGTGCCGCTCACCCAGGGCGAGGTCGACCGGCTGCTGCACAAGGAGGTCGCCACCGCCACCCGCACGCGCGCCCAGTTCTCCATCGGCGAGTCCGTCAAGGTCGTCTCCGGCCCCCTGTCCGACTTCTCCGGCGAGATCTCCGAGATCAACGAGGACGCTGCCCGCCTCAAGGTGCTGGTATCAATCTTCGGCCGCGAGACGCCGGTGGAAGTTCAATTCGACCAGGTAAAGAAGCTCTAGCCATGGCCAAGAAGGTTCTGACCACGATCAAGCTGCAGGCCAACGCCGGGCAGGCCAGCCCCGCCCCGCCGGTCGGCCCTGCGCTGGGCCAGCACGGCATCAACATCATGGAGTTCTGCAAGGCCTTCAACGCGCAGACGCAGAGCGAAACCGGCACCGTCATCCCGGTCGTCATCACCGTCTACGAGGACCGCTCGTTCACGTTCGTCACCAAGACGCCGCCCGCCGCCGTGCTGATCCGCCAGGCCATCAAGATCAACAAGGGCTCCGGCGAGCCCAACCGCGTCAAGGTCGGCACCATCACCCAGCAGCAGCTGCGCGAGATCGCCGAGCGCAAGCTCGCCGACCTCAACGCCCACGACGTCGACCAGGCCGCCAAGATCATTGCCGGCACAGCGCGCTCGATGGGCGTGGAGGTCGCGTCATGAGCGCCAAGCACGGCAGGGCCTTCGCCGAGCGGCTCGCCCAGGTGGACCGCGAGCGCGAGTACCAGCCCGGCGAGGCCGTCGCGCTCGTGCGCAGCCTCAGCAGCGCCAAGTTCGACGAGACCGTCGAGGTGCACGTGCGCACCGGGCTGAACGTGCGCCACGCCGACGAGCAGCTGCGCGGCACCATCGCGCTGCCCAACGGCCTCGGCAAGGACGTCAAGGTGGCGGTGTTCGCGCAGGGCGAGAAGGCCAAGGAGGCCGAAGAGGCCGGCGCCGACGTGGTCGGCGCGCAGGACCTCGCCAAGCGCATCCAGGACGGCTTCGACGACTTCGACGTCGCCATCGCCACCCCCGACCTGATGTCCGTCGTAGGCCAGCTCGGGCGCATCCTCGGGCCCTCCGGCAAGATGCCCAACCCCAAAGTCGGCACCGTCACCATGGACGTCGGCAAAGCCGTGCAGGAGTCCAAGTCCGGCAAGGTCGAGTACCGCACCGACCGCAACGCCATCGTGCACCTCGTCATCGGCAAGGCCAGCTTCGACGAGCGCAAGCTGCTCGAGAACTACGCCGCCGTCGTCGAGGAGCTCGTGCGTGCCAAGCCCGCCGCCGCCAAAGGCCGCTACCTTCGCTCCATCACGCTCGCCACAACCATGGGGCCGGGCGTCAAGGTCGATCCCGGCAAGACCCGTGAAATCGTCGAGGAGGCGCCCGCGGCCGCAGCCGCCTAGCGTTCCCCCTCCCACAACAAGCCACCCAAGACTTCCGGCAGCCGCTGCGATCACAGATCGGCCAGCGGCAGAAGCCCGGGACAGGAGCTGAAGTGAACCGAGACCAGAAGGCAGTGGCGATCGCCGAGATCGCCGAGCACATAGACCAGTCCGAGGCCATCTTCGCGGTCGACTACCGCGGCATCACCGTCGCGCAGGTCGCCGAGCTGCGCACCAAGCTGCGCGAGTCCGACGCCACCTTCAAGGTCGTCAAGAACTCGCTCACCGAACGCGCCGCCGACCAGGTCGGCGCCGACACGCTCAAGGCGTTCCTCGCCGGGCCCACCGCGCTCACGTTCGTGCGCGGCGACGCCGCCGGCGCCGCCAAGGCCGTCGCCGACTACGCCCGCGCCACCCAGCTGCTGCCCTTCAAGGGCGGGCTCATGGAAGGCGCCGCGCTCGACGTCGAGCAGATCCGCGCGCTCTCGCGCCTGCCCTCCCGCGAAGCGCTCTACGGCCAGCTCGTCGGCATCGTCGCCTCGCCCGTCTCAGGCCTCGTGCGCACACTGGGCGCGCTCCTCAGCGGCGTCGCCGTCGCGCTCGGGCAGGTGCAGGCCAAGAAGGAGTCCGGAGAGATACCCGCCGGCGACGCGCCCGCCGCCGAGGTCCAGGAGCCGGCCGCCGAGGAGCCCGTCGCCGAGGCCGAGGGCGCCCCCGAGGCAGAGGCTGTGGAGGAGACGCCGGCAGCGGAGGAGGAGCCGGCGGCGGAGGCCGAGCCGGCGCCCGCGGAGGAGGAGGAGGAGCAGACTGAGCCGCAGGCCGAGCCTGCGGCGCAAGACGACAACCAGGCGGACGTCTCGGCCGAGAGCCAGGGCGAGGACGCCGAGACGAACCCCACCAAGGAGGACTGACACACCATGGCAACCAGCACCCAAGACTGGATCGAGGAGCTCAAGGGCATCTCCGTGCTCGAGCTCGCCGAGCGCATCAAGGCGCTCGAGGAGGAGTTCGGCGTGTCCGCCGCGGCCGTCGCCGCGCCTGCGGCCGCTCCAGCGGGCGGCGGTGGCGGCGGCGACGCCGGCGGCGGCGAGGAAGAAGGCTCCAGCACCGTCGACGTGATCCTCGCCAGCTCCGGCGACAAGAAGATCCAGGTCATCAAGGTGGTGCGCGCCGCCACCGGCCTGGGCCTCAAAGAGGCCAAGGCGCTCGTCGACGAGGCCCCCAAGCCCGTCAAGGAGGGCGTCGAAAAGGAGGAGGCCGACAAGCTCAAGGCCGAACTCGAGGAGGCCGGGGCGGGGGTGGAGTTGAAGTAGGCGCCACGCCGGCGCGCGGCGCGGTGGCGGCTTCGCGCCGGCCGCGCCCGCGCCGGCCGCCGCCTCGCCCGTTCCGCGCCGGCATCCGGGCCGCGCGCGCCCGCGCGCGCACGATCGTTGGCCGGCCCCACAAATCGCCCATTTTCCGGTAGACTCCGCCCCTGCTGGTCGATAGTCGCAGCCGCCCCAGGCAGGTGCTGACGCCGCGCCACATACGCGGAAGTCGGAGGGCGGGGTCCGTGAGCACCGGTGGCCTTCAGGGCGGCGATGGCCTGTGCTATCTTTGCTGGTCGCGCCTCGGCGCACCTCCTCTGCCCGTGTTTCGCCCTCCGAAGGAGTCATTTCTTGGCTGCTGCAGATGCTCTCCGGACGCGCAGAAGCTTCGCGCGCCTGCACAAGACCGTTGACCTACCCAACCTGATCGACATACAGCGCCGCTCGTTCGAGTGGCTCACAGACCCCGAGAAAGGCGGTCTGCGCGAGACGATCGACGACATCTCGCCGATCGAGGACTACACCGGCAACCTCGCCGTGCAGTTCGGCCAGTTCACCTTCGACGAGCCGGTCGCATCGCTCGACCAGTGCCGCGAGAAGGACCTGACCTACGCGCGGCCGCTCACCGTGACGGTCGCGTTCATCAACCGCGAGACCGGCGAGATCCGCGAGCAGTCGGTGTTCATGGGCGACTTCCCGTGGATGACCGAGCGCGGCACGTTCGTCATCAACGGCACCGAGCGCGTGGTCGTCACGCAGCTCGTGCGCTCTCCGGGCGCCTACCTGATGGAGCCCAAGGACCGCGAGAAGCAGGTGTTCATCGCCAACCTGATGCCCGCGCGCGGCTCCTGGCTGGAGCTCGAGATCGACAAGAAGGGCAAGGTGTACGTCCGCATCGACCGCAAGCGCAAGCTCCCGGTGACCGTGCTGCTGCGCGCGATGGGCTACGCCTCCGACGAGGAGATCCTGCGGCTGTTCGAGGACTCGCTGTACATCCGCAACACGATCGAGTCCGACACCGAGGCCACGCGCACCGAAGAGGGCGCGCTGATCGAGCTGTTCAAGAAGCAGCGTCCGGGCGAGCCGCCGAGCGTGGACAACGCGAAGGCGCTCCTGAACCAGCTGTTCTTCGACCCCAAGCGCTACGACCTCACGCGCGTGGGCCGCTACAAGCTCAACTCGCGCCTGGGGCTCGACATCGACATCGACACCCGCACGCTCACCCACGACGACATCCTCGCGCTCGTGCGCGAGCTGGTCGCGCTGCCCAAGCGCCTCGGCCTGCCCGAGGACCCGGAGACGGAGATCAAGGACTACGCCGCCGAGGCTATGAGCATGCCGCGCGAGCCCGTGGCGGAGCACCTCGACGAGTACGAGCACTTCGGCAACCGCCGCCTGCGCACCGTCGGCGAGCTGATCCAGGAGGCCTTCCGCATCGGGCTCTACCGCATGGAGCGGGTGGTGCGCGAGCGCCTCACCACCGAGGACGCCGACACGATCACGCCGCAGACGATCATCAACATCCGGCCGGTGGTGGCGGCGCTGAAGGAGTTCTTCGGCTCCTCGCAGCTGTCGCAGTTCATGGACCAGACCAACTCGCTCGCCGGGCTGCGCCACCGCCGCCGCCTGTCGGCGCTCGGCGCCGGCGGCCTCACGCGCGAGCGCGCGCCGATCGAGGTGCGCGACGTGCACCCCACCCACTACGGGCGCATGTGCCCGATCGAGACCCCCGAGGGCCCCAACATCGGCCTGATCGGCTCGCTGTCCTCGTTCGCCGAGGTCTCCGAGTACGGCTTCGTCACGACGCCCTACCGCGTCGTCAAGGACGGCGTCGTCAGCGACGAGGTCGTGCACCTCGACGCCACCCAGGAAGAGGAGCAGCTGATCGCGCAGGCCAACACGCCGGTCGACGAGAAGACCGGCAAGCTGAAGGGCGGGGAGATCCTCTGCCGCACGCAGGCCGGCCAGTACGTGACCGTCGGCCCGAAGGACGTCGACCTGATCGACGTCTCGCCCGAGCAGATCTGGTCGGTCACCACCGCGATGATCCCGTTCCTCGAGCACGACGACGCCAACCGCGCGCTGATGGGCTCCAACATGCAGGCCCAGGCGGTGCCGCTGCTGAAGGCCGACGCTCCGCTCGTCGGCACCGGCATGGAGAGCCGCGCCGCGCTCGACACCGGCGACGTGCTGCTCGCCCGCAACGCCGGCACCGTCGACTACGTCGACGCCGACCAGATCGTGGTCCTCGGCGGCGGCGACGGCAAGAAGGACGAGTACGAGCTGCAGAAGTTCATGCGCTCCAACCAGGGCACGCTGATCCACCACAAGCCGCTGGTCAAGACCGGCCAGAAGGTCAAGGCCGGCGACGTGCTCGCCGACGGCTCCTCGACCGACAAGGGCGAGATGGCGCTCGGCAAGAACCTGCTGGTCGCCTTCATGTCCTGGGAGGGCTACAACTTCGAGGACGCCATCATCCTCTCCAAGCGCCTCGTGCAGGACGACGAGCTCACCTCGATCCACATCGAGGAGTACGAGATCGACGCCCGCACCACCAAGCTCGGCGAGGAGGAGATCACCCGCGACATCCCCAACCGCTCGGAGGAGTCGCTGCGCAACCTCGACGACCGCGGCATCGTGCGCGTGGGCGCCGAGGTCGGCTCCGGCGACCTGCTCGTCGGCAAGGTCACGCCCAAGGGCGAGACCGAGCTGACCGCCGAGGAGAAGCTGATCCGCGCGATCTTCAAGGAGAAGGCGCGCGAGGTCCGCGACACCTCGCTGAAGGTCCCGCACGGCGAGGGCGGCGTGGTGATCGACGTGAAGACCTTCAGCCGCGACGCCGGCGACGACCTGCCGCCGGGGGTCAACGACCTCGTGCGCGTGTTCGTGGCCAAGAAGCGCAAGATCTCCGAGGGCGACAAGCTCGCCGGCCGCCACGGCAACAAGGGCGTGATCTCGAAGATCGTCGACCAGCAGGACATGCCGTTCCTCGAGGACGGCACGCCGGTGGACGTGATCCTCAACCCGCTCGGCGTGCCCTCGCGCATGAACGTGGGGCAGATCCTCGAGACCCACCTCGGCTGGGCCGCCGCGCAGGGCTGGTACGACGACGGCACCGACGCCTACAAGGAGGCCGACGCCGGCGCCGGCCCGCGCCGCGTGTACGTGTCCACGCCGGTGTTCGACGGCGCCACCGTGGCGGACGTCGACCACGCGCTGGTCAAGTGGCAGGACGCGCACACCGGGCGCATCCGCATGGACATCGACAAGTCGCGGCGGGTTGGCGAGCAGGCCTCCGGGAAGATGACCCTGTTCAACGGCCGCACCGGCGAGCCCTTCGAGGAGCAGGTGACGGTGGGCTATATGTACATCCTCAAGCTCCTGCACCTGGTCGACGACAAGATCCACGCGCGCTCCACCGGCCCCTACTCGCTCGTCACCCAGCAGCCGCTGGGCGGCAAGGCGCAGTTCGGCGGCCAGCGCTTCGGCGAGATGGAGGTGTGGGCGCTGGAGGCGTTCGGCGCCGCCTACACCCTGCAGGAGATGCTCACGATCAAGTCCGACGACACCGTCGGGCGCGTCAAGGCCTACGAGGCGATCGTCAAGGGCGAGAACATCGCCGAGCCCTCCATCCCCGAGTCCTTCAAGGTGCTGCTCAAGGAGATGCAGTCGCTGGCGCTCGACGTCAACGTGGTCTCCGAGGAAGGCCAGCGCACCGAGATGCGCGACGAGGACGACGACCTGCTGCGCGCGGCCGAGGAGCTCGGCATCGACCTCTCGGGCGTGCGCGCGCTCTCCGGCGACGGCGCCGAGGAGCAGCCGGAGGGCGAGCAGCAGGCCGCCGAGGCGACGGTCGGCGACGGCGGCGAGCAGGACGGCGCCGACGAGGAGGAGGAGGCGGTCGGCGTCGAGGAGTTGATCGACGTCGACGCCGGCGAGGACCTCGACCTCGAGGGGCTCGCCAGCGAGGAGCCGGTCGAGTAGCGAGCAGCGCCAACCAGCAGTTTCAGCTTTCACACCCACAGCCAGAAGGGCCCCCAGAGTGATCGACATCAACAACTTCGACGCCATCGAGATCAGCCTCGCCTCCTCCAAGCAGATTCGCAGCTGGAGCTCGGGCGAGGTGACCAAGCCCGAGACGATCAACTACCGCACGCTCAAGCCGGAGAAGGACGGACTCTTCTGCGAGCGGATCTTCGGTCCGACGAAGGACTGGGAGTGCTACTGCGGCAAGTACAAGCGCGTCCGCTACAAGGGCATCGTCTGCGAGCGCTGCGGCGTCGAGGTGACGCGCTCGAAGGTCCGGCGTGAGCGCATGGGCCACGTCGACCTGGCCGCGCCCGTCAGCCACATCTGGTTCTTCAAGGGCGTGCCCAGCCGCATCGGCTACCTGCTGGACATGGCGCCCAAGGAACTGGAGAAGGTCCTGTACTTCGCCGCCTCGATCGTCACGTGGGTGGACGACGAGGCGCGCGCCAAGGACCTCGACTCGCTGGAGAAGGAGGTGGGCAAGGTGCTCGACGGCTACGCCGCCGAGCGCGAGGAGCGCGTGCTGGAACTGCGCGAGTCGCTGGCGCGCCGCGAGAAGTACCTGCAGAACGGCAAGCAGACCGGCTTCAACGACGAAGACCACCTGTGGGCGGACTCGCTCGACATCAACCTCGCGAAGATCTCCGACGAGGAGCGCGAGAAGCACCTCAAGGAGCTCGCCAAGGCCTTCGAGGCTGACATCGCCGACACCGAGGCCTACATCGAGGACGCCGCCGAGCGCATGCGCCAGGTGTGGGAGCTGTTCAAGACGATGGAGCCCAAGCAGATCGAGCACGACGAGACCACCTTCCGCGAGCTCAAGGAGCGCTTCGGCTCGCCCTACGGCTTCGGCGAGTACTTCCGCGGCGGCATGGGCGCCGAGGCGATCCGCGACCTGCTCCAGCAGGTCGACCTCGAGGCCGAAAGGATCGAGCTCGAGGACCAGGTCAAGACCGGCAAAGGCCAGAAGCAGGCGCGCGCGGTCAAGCGCCTGAAGGTCGTCTCCGCCTTCATCCAGTCCGGCAACAAGCCGGAGATGATGGTGCTCGACGCGATCCCCGTGATCCCGCCGGAGCTGCGCCCGATGGTGCAGCTCGACGGCGGGCGCTTCGCCACCTCAGACCTCAACGACCTCTACCGCCGCGTCATCAACCGCAACAACCGCCTCAAGCGGCTGCTCGACCTCGGCGCGCCGGAGATCATCGTCAACAACGAGAAGCGCATGCTGCAGGAGGCCGTCGACGCGCTGTTCGACAACGGCCGCCGCGGGCGCCCCGTGACGGGGCCCGGCAACCGCCCGCTGAAGAGCCTCTCGGACATGCTCAAGGGCAAGCAGGGGCGCTTCCGCCAGAACCTGCTGGGCAAGCGCGTGGACTACTCCGGGCGCTCGGTGATCGTCGCCGGCCCCTACCTGAAGCTGCACCAGTGCGGGCTGCCCAAGATCATGGCGCTCGAGCTGTTCAAGCCGTTCATCATGGCGCGCCTGGTGGAGCGCAAGTCCGCGCAGAACATCAAGGCCGCCAAGAAGATGGTGGACTCGATGATCGGCGAGGTGTGGGACGTGCTCGAGGAGGTCATCCACGAGCACCCCGTGCTGCTCAACCGCGCGCCCACGCTGCACCGCCTGGGCATCCAGGCGTTCGAGCCGCTGCTCGTGGAGGGCAAGGCGATCCAGGTGCACCCGCTCGTCTGCCACGCCTTCAACGCCGACTTCGACGGCGACCAGATGGCGGTGCACCTGCCGCTGTCCGCGGAGGCGCAGGCCGAGGCGCGCATCCTGATGCTGTCGGCCAACAACATCCTCTCCCCCGCGCACGGCGCGCCGCTGGCGACGCCCACGCAGGACATGATCCTGGGGGCCTACTACCTCACCTACGGGCCCGAGGCGGAGGAGCTCGCGAAGATCGACCGCACCACCTACGAGCCGCGCCCGCACGTGTTCCGCACCGCGCAGGAGGCCGAACTCTCATACGAGGCCGGCGTGGTCAAGCTGCACGACGTCGCCGAGTTCCGCCCCTACGGGCGCGAGGGCGGCCACGTGCTCACCACGATCGGGCGCATCATCTACAACGACCGCATCGAGCGCGCGCTGGCGGAGGCGCTGGGGGAGGAGTTCGACCCCTCCAAGTACGTGTTCGTCAACCAGTCGATGAAGAAGCGCGACACCACGCGGCTGATCGACCTGCTGGTGCAGTCCTACGGCGCCACCACGATCTCGCTCGTGCTCGACGCCTTCAAGGACCTCGGCTTCAAGTACGCCACCCAGGCCGGCATCACGATCTCCAAGAACGACGTGGTGGTGCCGCCGTCGAAGCAGGAGATCCTCGACAAGTTCGACGCGCTGGTCGGCGACATCACCGGCCAGTACGACGACGGCCTCATCACCCAGGAGGAGCGCCACGAGGCGGTGGTGGAGCAGTGGAACTCCGCCACCGACGAGGTCGCCGAGGCGATGATCGAGAACTTCGACAAACTCAACCCGATCTACATGATGGCCGACTCCGGCGCGCGCGGCTCCTTCAAGCAGATCCGCCAGCTCGCCGGCATGCGCGGGCTGATGGCCAACCCGAAGGGCGAGATCATCGAGCGCCCGATCAAGGCCAACTTCATGGAGGGCCTGTCGGTGCTCGAGTACTTCATCTCCACGCACGGCGCACGAAAGGGCCTCGCCGACACCGCGCTGCGAACCGCCGACTCCGGCTATCTGACGCGGCGCCTGGTGGACGTGGCCCAGGACGTGATCATCCGCGAGGCCGACTGCGGCACCGGGGACTACATCGAGATGGACGTGTTCAAGGACGGCGGCGACCCCAACGACGTGCTCGTGGGGCGCATCGCGGCGCTCGACATCACCACCAAGCGCGGGCGCATGCTCGCCGAGAAGGGCGCCGAAATCGGCCGCGGCGAGTTCGCCGACATCGTGCAGTCCTTCCAGGACGAGCACGACAAGGGCGTCGAGGTCACCGTGCCGGTGCGCTCGGTGCTCAAGTGCGAGGCGCCCAGCGGCGTGTGCCAGGCCTGCTACGGGCGCGCGATGGCCACCGGCGCGCTCGCCCAGATCGGCGACGCGGTCGGCATCGTCGCCGCGCAGTCGATCGGCGAGCCCGGCACCCAGCTGACGATGCGCACCTTCCACACCGGCGGCGTCGCCGGCGCGGACATCACGCACGGCCTGCCGCGCGTGGTGGAGCTGTTCGAGGCGCGCCGGCCGAAGGGCCTGGCCAAGATCGCCGAGCAGGACGGCACGGTGGCGGTCGAGGAGACCGACAAGGCGCTCAACGTGGTCATCACCGACGACGCCGGCGAGGAGCACCGCCACGCCTTCCCGCGGCGCACGCGCCTGTTCGTCTCCCACGGGGAGAAGATCAAGGCCGGCAAGCAGCTCAACGAGGGCTCCGTCTACCCGCACGAGCTGCTGGCCATCCGCGGGCGCACCGAGACCGAGCAGTACCTCGTCAAGGAGGTGCAGGAGGTCTACAAGTCCCAGGGCGTGGACATCAACGACAAGCACATCGAGCTGATCGTGCGGCAGATGCTCAAAAAGGTGCGCGTGGACCAGAAGGGCGACACCGACTACCTGCCCGGCCAGTTCGTCGACCGCTTCGAGTTCGCCAAGGCCAACGAGGCGATCAACCAGGCCGGTGGCGAGACCGCGCAGTTCGAGGACATCATCCTCGGCATCACCAAGGCGTCGCTGAACACCGACTCGTTCCTGTCCGCGGCCTCCTTCCAGGAGACCACCAAGGTGCTCACCGACGCCGCCCTGGAAGGCAAGATCGACCGCCTCAACGGGCTCAAGGAGAACGTCATCATCGGCAAGCTGATCCCGGCCGCCACCGGCCTGAAGCGCTACCGGCGGATCGAGATCGAGCCCTCCGAGCCGCTGCCGCGCGCGATCGACGACGTGGGCCTGCTCGACCAGGACGAGATCGCCGCCGAGCTCGGGCTCGCCGGCGACGCCCTCGGCACCAGCTACGGGCAGGAGTTCGACGCCGACCTCGCCTCGCTGGAGAAGATCGGCGCCGGCGGCACCGACCCCGGCTTCGCCGAGGAGCTCGCCGAATTGCAGCTGCCCGAGGAGGATCTCGTCGAGGAGGAGTAGGGCGTCTTGCGATTGGACGGCTGTCCATGGTCGGGGGCAGCCGTCCGGCGCTAGCTTCACCGGTGCGCGGCTCGGCCTGGCCGCCTCCCGGCATCTCGGCTCGTGGCGCGCACCGCGAGCCAGATGCCCACGTTCATCACGCCCAGGATGGTCTTCATCCACGTGCCCAAGACAGGCGGGACGTGGCTCACGCACGCGGTGAGCGCCGCGGGCGTGGCCGTGGCCGCGCCCGACCCCGAGGGTGGGCGCAGCTACTCGCCGCACGGCCACGCGGACCTGCGCGACACCGGCGTCACCGGGCGTGTGAGCGTCGCGTTCGTGCGGCATCCGCTGGACTGGTGGCGCTCGTACTGGGGGCACCGGATGCGCGCCGGATGGGTCGAGGACAACCCGGTCGACGCCGCCGCCCACGATGACTTCAACGAGTTCGTGCTCAGGATGCTGGACCGGCACGCCGGGCACTTCACCGAGCTCGTGCGCAGGTTCGTCGGCCTGCCCGAGCCGGAGGTCGACTTCGTGGGGCGCTACGAGCGCCTCACCGTGGACGCCGAGCGTGCGCTGAGGCTCGGCGGCGAGCGCTTCCACGCGGGCGTGCTGCGCGCGCACCCGCGCGAGAACGCCAACGACTACGCGCGCTTCCCCGCCAGCTATCGCCCCGAGGTCGCAGCGCTGCTCGCCCAGGCCGAGCGCGAGACGATCGAGCGCTTCTATCCCTACGAGCCGGTGCCGCAGCGCCTGCTGAGCGCCCGCGGCTCCGCGCGCGGGCCGGCTCCGCGCGCGCGCGCCGCGGGCGAGCAGCTGGCCGTGCTGGGCTGTTACGCGCGCGGGCTCGAGCGCACGCTCGAGCGCGCCAGGGCGCGCGAGCGCGAGCAGCAACTGCAGCTCCAGCGCCTGCAGCTCCAGCTCGAGCACGCCACGATCGCCAACGAGCGCCTGCGCGCCAGCCGCCTGATCCGCTACAGCCGCCCCCTGCGCACCCGCTACTACGCGGTGCGGGCCGCCGCTAGGCGGCGGCGGTCAGCTCGCGCGCCCAGCCGAGCAGGCACGACGCCTCAACGGCCGTTAGCCCGCGCGCGGGCGCCGTCTGCACGAGCAGGGTGGGCGCAGCCCGCTGCGCCGCCCAGCGGCGGCAGGCGTCGTTGAAGGCGTCGTCGAGCCACGCGACCGCCCGCCCGGCGCCCGCGAAGGCGTCGATCGCGGCCAGCTTCCAGTGGGCGCGCGCGCCCGTGCGCCCGCCGACGTCGCGCTCGAAGCGCAGGAACGGCAGCCCGGCCGGCAGCCCCAGCAGATGAGGCAGGTGCTCGTCCGCGCGCTCTTCCCAGCCGCTCGCCCACGCCAGCTCGTACAGCTCTGAAAGCTCCAGCAGGTGACCGGCGGCGGTGGACGAAAGGAAGTGCGGTATGCCCTCGATCGAGTGCAACGCCCCCGTCGGCTCGCCCGCCTGCGCGCCGCCGCCGCTCGGCGCGCCCGTGGTCGCGGCCGGTCCGCCGAAGCCCCCGAACAGCGAGATCACGCCGTCCACGTCCACCAAAAGCAGCGGGCGGGCGCTCTCTTTCGGCCGCCCGATGGGTTCTTTAGCTCGCATGAAGGGTACGCCGGGTAGGCTGCCGGAGGCGGTCGATGCGCTTATTTCGCCCGGGCGCAGTAAAGCAGCCGCGAGCCCGCGCCGATTGACCGTACTGTCGCTCCCCCCACCATGACCCTGGATCTAGGCATACTGCTCGCGCTCGCCTGCGCCTTCGTCGCCAACCTCGCCTTCTTCTACAAGTACCGGGGCGCCAACGACGTGCCCAAGGTCGAGGTGCGCCACCCGCTGCGCTCGGTCAAGGCGCTGTACTCCTCCAAGTGGTTCACGATCGGCATGATCACCGCCACCGCCAGCTGGGGCCTGCACGTGGCCGCGCTCGCGCTCGCGCCGATGTCCGTGGTCCAGGTCTCGCTGGCCGCCGGCGTGGTCTTCATCGCCGTCATGGCGGAGCGGCTGTTCGGCTTCAAGGTCGGGCGCCGGCAGTGGGTGGGGCTGTCGCTGACCGCCGCCGGGCTGGTGCTGCTGGGGCTCACGCTGCCCGCCATGCACGGCGCGCACTCGCACTTCTCGCCGGTCGTCATGACCTCCTTCGAGGCCGCTCTGTTCGGCCTCGGCGGCCTGCTCATCATGGGGCCGCGCATGGGCGGCAATGCCGAGCACCACGGCGTGATGCTCGGCGCCGCCGCCGGCGTCCTGTTCGGCGTCTCCGACACCGCCATCAAGGCGCTCACCGGCATCGTCGCGCACGGCCTGCTCGGGGTGCTGCTCAGCCCCTGGCTGAGCGTCGCCGTGCTCGCCTCGATCGTCGCCTTCTTCGCCTCCGCGCGAGGGCTGCAGGACGGGGAAGCGGTCCCCGTGATCGCCGTCACCGGCACCGCCGCCAACATCGCCGGCATCGCCGGCGGCATCGTCGTGTTCGGCGACCCGGTCGCCGCCAGCCCCGCCGGCGTGGTGCTGCAGGCGCTCGCCTTCGTGCTGGTGGTCGTCGCCGCCGCGCTGATGCCCGCGCCGACGCGGGCCGCCGGCGTGGCCGTGCAGCCGGCCTGATCGTCGCGCCGCTCCGCGCGGGCGCTTCGCGCTGCTAGCATCCCGCGGGATGCCGACCACCTCGCAGCTGGTGCGCAAGGGCCGCGTGGCCCCCAAGAAGAAGACCGCCACACCCGGCCTGAAGTCGGGCAAGGGGCGCAAGAAGAAGGTCGCCGCCCCGCAGCGGCGCGGCGTCTGCACGCGCGTCTACACCACCACCCCGAAGAAGCCCAACTCCGCGCTGCGCAAGGTCGCGCGCGTGCGCATCTCCGGCTCGATCGAGGTCACCGCCTACATCCCCGGCGAGGGGCACAACCTGCAGGAGCACTCCGTCGTGCTGGTGCGCGGCGGGCGCGTCAAGGACCTGCCGGGGGTGCGCTACAAGGTCGTGCGCGGCACGCTCGACGCCGCCGGCGTGAGCGACCGCAAGAAGGCGCGCTCGCAGTACGGCGTCAAGAAGAAATAGGTCCGGACCGCCAGTGCCACGCCGCGCAGCCGCCCAGATCCGCCCACTCGAGGCGGACCCCATCCACCGCTCCAAGCTCGTCCAGCAGGTCATCAACAAGGTGATGCTGGACGGCAAGAAGTCCACCGCCGAGCGCATCGTCTACGACGCGCTGGCGCTGCTGGGCGAGCGCTCCGACAAAGACCCGCTGGAGACGCTCGAGGCCTCGATCAAGGCGCTCACGCCCTCGCTCGAGGTCAAATCCCGGCGCGTCGGCGGCGCCACCTACCAGGTGCCGGTGGAGGTGGCCGCGCGCCGCGGGCGCACGCTGGCCGTGCGCTGGCTGGTGGAGTTCGCGCGCCAGCGCCGCGAGAAGACGATGGCCCAGCGGCTGGCCAACGAGCTGACCGACGCGCAGTCCCAGCAGGGCGGCGCCTACAAGCGCAAGGACGACATCTACCGCATGGCGCAGGCCAACAAGGCCTTCGCGCACTATCGCTGGTAGGCAGCCGGCGGCGTCGCGCAGCGGGCGGCGGGCAGTCGATCCCTTCGCCGGGGCTGCTTTGCTCGGTGTACAGTTCTGTCCCCGAGGGGCAGCCCATGACCGCGCAGCGAACCTCCCCCAAGCGCGCCAAGCCCGCGCCCGGCCGCATGCGGCGCCTGCGCAAGACGCTCAGGCAGGCCAAGCAGCGGCTCACCCAGGACAGGTTCACCAGGGAAGTCCACGACCTCGAGCAGGCGGTGAGCCTCGACATGGACGTGCAGTCCTCCACGCTGCTGATCACCTTCGGCGGCATGGCCAAAAACATGGGCATCCCGCCGTTCGAGTTCTTCACTGCCACCCGCGAGATCCCCACCAAACGGATGTTCGTGCGCGACCTGCGCCAGGCCTGGTACCACAAGGGCATCGACGGCTACGGCGGCTCGCTGCCGGCCGCCGCCGAGGCGCTCGCGGCGCTGATCGCCGAGCACCACGTCGAGCGGATCGTCACCGTCGGCACCTCCGCCGGCGGCTATGGCGCGCTCGCCTTCGGCACGCTGCTGCGCGCCGAGAAGGTGCTCAGCTTCGCGCCGCAGACCGTGATCGCCCCCGAGCAGATCGCGGCGATGGGCGACCACCGCTGGGACGAGCCGCTGCAGGCGCTGGCCGCCGAGCGGGCGCTGGACCCGCGCTGGACCGACCTGCGCGAGGCGCTGCCGCGCGAGCGCCGCAGCGACACCCGCTACGAGCTCTACTTCGCCCAGCACAACTCCAAGCCCGGCATGGGGCCCGGCCGCGATCGCATGCACGCCGAGCGGCTGCGGGGCGTGCCCGGCATGCGCCTCTACCGCTTCGGGCGCGGCGGGCACCTGGTGGTGCGCACGCTGCGCGAGGCCGGCGCGCTCGACAAGATCCTGCGCCGCGCGCTGCTCGCCGACCCGCCGGGCCCGCCGCCCGAGCGTGAAGTTGGCGCGGGCGGCTCGCCGCCCGAGCGCGAAGCCGGCGCGAGCGGCCCGCCGCCTTTGCGCGAAGCCGGCGCGAGCGGCCCGCCGCCTGTGTGACGCATCTCACATCCGCCGGGGGTTGAAGGGAAAGGTTTGGTTCCTAACGTTTAGGTACCAAATGTCTTCCGCGACCTCCAACCAGGCGTCCGTCGACGCCACGCACGGACACGACCCGCACTCCTCGGTGAAGGTCGAGCGCCACGTATGGGTGATCTCCGGCGTGGTGATCCTGGGCATGATCATGTCGATCCTCGACACCACGATCGTCAACGTCGCGCTGCGCACGCTCGGGCACGAACTGCACAGCAACATCTCGCAGGTGCAGTGGGTGGTGACGGGCTACCTGCTCTCGCTCGGGGCCGTCATCCCGGTGACCGGCTGGGCGTCGCGACGCTGGGGCGCAAGGCGCGTGTACCTCGTCTCGCTCGTGCTGTTCACCGCCGGCTCGGCCGCCTGCGGGCTGTCGAGCTCGCTGCCCGCGCTGGTCGTCTTCAGGGTGCTGCAGGGCATAGGCGGCGGCATGATCATGCCGGTCGCGCAGCTGATCATGGCTCAGGTCGCCGGCCCGCAGCGGATGGGCCGGGTCATGGGGGTGGTCTCGATGCCCGCGATGCTCGCGCCGATCTTCGGGCCGGTGATCGGCGGGGCGATCCTCGAGCACCTGCACTGGTCGTGGATCTTCTTCGTCAACGTGCCCGTCGGCGTGGTCGCCTACGCGCTCGCATGGCGCATGCTCCCGCGCACCGACTCGGGCGAGGCGGGACCCCTGGACGTGCTCGGCCTGGCGCTGCTGCCCACCGGCGCGGCCGCGATCGTGTACGGGCTCAGCGAACTCGGCTCCGGCGCCGGCCTGGGCTCGACGGTCGTGCTCGCGCCCGTGCTCGCAGGCGTGGCCTTGACGATCGCCTTTACGCTGCACGCGCTGCGCATCGAGCGCCCGCTGCTGGATGTGCGCCTGTACGCCAACCGCGTCTTCTCGGGCGCCTCGTTCACCACCTTCGGCCTCGGCGCAGCGCTGTTCGGGGCAATGATCCTGGTGCCGCTCTACTACCAGGAAGTGCGCGGCGAGAGCGTCATCAACACGGGCCTGCTGAACGCCCCGCAGGGCATCGGCGCGCTCGTGGCGATGCCGATCGCCGGGCGCCTCACCGACCGCTTCGGCGGTGGGCGCATCGCGCTCGTGGGCGTGTCGATCCTGTGCCTGAGCACCGTGCCGCTGGCGTTCGTCGGCGCCCACACCTCGATCGTCGGGCTGTCCGCGCTGCTGGTCGTGCGCGGCGTCAGCATCGGCCTGTCGTTCATGCCCGCGATGACCGCCGCGTTCGCGTCCATGCGCCCGGACCAGCTCTCCGACGCCACCCCGCAGATCAACGTGCTGATGCGCCTCGGCAGCGCGATCGGCGTGGCGGTGCTCGCAGTGGTCCTGCAGCGCGCCTCCGGCGGCGCCGCCGCGCACCCCGCGCACGCCTTCGACACGGCCTACTGGTGGGGGCTCGGCATCGCCGTGCTGTCCCTGGTTCCCTGCCTGATGCTGCTGCGCGCGGAGCGCCCGCGCGCCGGCGGGTCCGTGGCCGCCGGCGAGGCCGCGGGCGCCGGCGAGGCGGCGGTCGAGCCGATCGGCGTTTGAGCGGAGCGCAAGGATGGGCTCACCCAGCGCGATCGACCCTCGCCCCGATGCCCCCGCCGCGCGCACGCGCGGCGCCGCCAAGGCCGATCACGACAAGCGCCCCTCGCGCGAGCAGCAGTTGCGCGAGCTCGGCCTCGCCTTCCGGCGCACCTTCCGCAACCTCAATCGGCTGCGCGGCCGCGACACCCACCTCGGCGGCGAGGAGCTCAGCCACGCGCAGTTCGAGCTGCTGATCGAGCTGTGGGAGCGGGGCGAGCTCCCCGCCGGCGAGCTCGCCGCCGCTGCGCGCCTGTCGCCGGCCACCGTCACGCAGATGCTCGAGCACCTCGCCGACAGCGGCCACGTGGAGCGCGTGCGCTCAAAGACCGATCGCCGCGTGGTCGTCTCGCGGCTAACGCCCAAGGGCGCCGGCAAGATCGAGGCCAAGCACGCCGCCTGGCAGCAGCGCTGGGAGCAGGCCATGCGGGGGCTCGACACCGACGAGCTGCGCGGCGCCACGCGCGTGCTGCAGCGGCTCGCCGCGATGCTCGAAGAGGGTCCCGGCGAGCAGCCCTGCGCGCGCCCCGAGGCGGGCGGCGCAGGCGGCGCCGGCGAGGGCAGGAACCCCGTCTAGAGCGCAGAATCCCTCTGCTATAGTCGTGGCCGCGTCGCGGGTGGATGCGCTGCTTCAACGTGGCTTCCCGCGAACTCGGCAATCAGATGGAGTCCTCGAGCAGATAACGACGCGGACCGGTCGACAGCGGACCAGATGCGCGCGTGGGCCCGAGGGGCCCATTTTTTTGCCCTGACGCACCGATCACCAACCACACCCAGCCCGCCCAGATGCCACGCAAGTTCCCACTCGAGAAGACCCGCAACATCGGGATCATGGCGCACATCGACGCCGGCAAGACCACCACCACGGAGCGCATCCTCTACTACACCGGGCGCACCTACAAGATCGGCGAGGTGCACGAGGGCGCGGCGGTGATGGACTGGATGGAACAGGAGCAGGAGCGTGGCATCACGATCACCTCCGCCGCGACCACCGCGCAGTGGAAGGGCCACCGCATCAACATCATCGACACGCCCGGTCACGTCGACTTCACGGTTGAGGTCGAGCGCTCGCTGCGCGTGCTCGATGGTGCAGTGGCCCTCTTCGATTCAGTCGCCGGCGTCCAGCCGCAGTCCGAGACCGTCTGGCGCCAGGCCGACAAGTATCGGGTCCCGCGCATCGCCTTCGTCAACAAGATGGACCGCATCGGCGCCAACTTCGAGAACGCCGTGCAGACGATGATCGATCGCCTCGGCGCGCACCCCGTGCCGATCCAGCTGCCGATCGGCGCCGAGGGCGATTTCGCCGGTGTGATCGACCTCGTGACGATGAAGGCGATCGTCTACAAGGACGACCTCGGCACCGAACAGGAAGAGGTCGAGGTCCCCGCCGAGCTGGCCGACGCCGCCGCGCAGGCGCGCGAGCACCTGCTCGAGGAGGTCTCCCACTACGACGACGAGCTGCTCGAGCTGCTGCTCGAGGAGGCCGAGGTGCCGGCGGCGACGCTCAAGCAGGCGATCCGCAAGGCCACGCTGTCGACCAGGCTCACGCCCGTGCTGTGCGGGTCCTCGTTCAAGAACAAGGGCGTGCAGCCGCTGCTCGACGCGGTCATCGACTACCTGCCCTCGCCGCTGGACGTGCCGCCGGTGGTGGGCACCGAACTGATCAAGGGCGAGGAGCAGGAGCGCGAGGTGGTGCGCAAGGCCGACGACTCCGAGCCGTTCGCTGCGCTCGCCTTCAAGATCATGGCCGACCCGTACGTCGGCAAGCTCACCTACTTCCGCGTCTACTCGGGCAAGCTCGAGGCGGGCTCGCGCGTGCTCAACGTCTCGACCGGACGCACCGAGCGGATCGGGCGCATCCTGATGATGCACGCCAACGACCGCGAGGAGGTCGAGGAGGTTCACGCCGGCGACATCGCCGCCGCGGTCGGCATCAAGCAGGTGATGACCGGCGACACGCTCGCCGCCCCCGACGCGCCGATCCACCTCGAGAACATCGTCTTCCCCGAGCCCGTGATCAAGGTCGCGGTTGAGCCCAAGACGAAGGTCGACCAGGAGAAGATGTCCACGGCGCTCGGCCGTCTGGCCGAAGAGGACCCCACCTTCCAGGTGCGCACCAACGAGGAAACCGGGCAGACCGAGATCTCCGGCATGGGCGAGCTGCACCTCGAGGTGCTGGTCGACCGCATGCGCCGCGAGTTCGGCGTGGAGGCCAACGTGGGCCGCCCGCAGGTCTCCTATCGCGAGACCGTGCGCGGCTCGGTGGCGAACGTGGAAGGCAAGTTCGTGCGCCAGACCGGCGGCTCGGGGCAGTTCGGGGTGGTCTTCATCGACCTCGAGCCCTCCCCCGGCGAGGGCTTCGAATTCGTCAACAAGATCAAGGGCGGCTCGGTCCCCTCCGAATACATCCCGGCGGTCAAGAAGGGCGTCGAGGAGGCGCTCGAGACCGGCGTCAAGGCCGGCTACCCGATGGTCGACGTGCGCGTCACGCTGGTCGACGGCAAGTACCACGACGTGGACTCCTCGGAGGTGGCCTTCAAGGTGGCGGGCTCGCTGGCGATCAAAGAGGCCGCCAAGCGCGCCAAACCGGTGCTGCTGGAGCCGATCTTCGCGGTCGAGGTGGTCACGCCCGAGGACTTCCTCGGCGACGTCATCGGCGACCTCTCGCGTCGCCGCGGCCGCGTGGAAGGACAGGAGCGCCGCGGCAACGCGCTGGCGGTCACCGCCAAGGTGCCGCTCAGCGAGATGTTCGGCTACGCCACCGACCTGCGCTCCAACACGCAGGGGCGCGCCACCTACACGATGCAGTTCGACGCCTACGAGGAGGTTCCGCCGAACATCGCGGAGAAGGTCGTCGAAGCGCGAACCGGCGAACCCGTACCCGCCTGAGCGGCCGAGGCGTCAACCACCAGCAGTCAACGAAAGCCCCATTCAGATAGATTTCTCAGGTTCGCCCTCCCAGGGGCGAACGTTCAAGTCGATACAGGAGCGAACGAAAAGTGGCGAAGGAGAAGTTCGAGCGCGACAAGCCGCACGTCAACGTCGGCACCATCGGTCACATCGACCACGGCAAGACGACGCTGACCGCTGCCATCACCACCGTGCTGGCCGAGAAGGGCGGCGCCGAAGCCCGCAGCTTCGAGGAGATCGACAACGCTCCCGAGGAGAAGGAACGCGGCATCACGATCGCCACCTCGCACGTCGAGTACCAGACCGAGAACCGCCACTACGCGCACGTGGACTGCCCCGGTCACGCCGACTACGTCAAGAACATGATCACCGGCGCCGCGCAGATGGACGGCGCGATCCTGGTCGTCTCCGCGGCCGACGGCCCGATGCCGCAGACGCGCGAGCACATCCTGCTGGCGCGCCAGGTGGGCGTGCCCTACATCGTGGTGTTCCTCAACAAGGCCGACATGGTCGACGACGAGGAGCTGCTGGAGCTCGTCGAGGTCGAGGTTCGCGAGCTGCTCTCCGAGTACGACTTCCCCGGCGACGACATCCCCTTCATCACCGGCTCGGCGCTGAAGGCGCTGGAAGGCGACGAGGCCTACAAGCAGAAGATCCTCGACCTCGCCGAGGCGCTCGACACCTACATCCCCGAGCCCGTGCGCGAGCTCGACAAGCCGTTCCTGATGCCGGTCGAGGACGTCTTCTCGATCACGGGGCGCGGCACGGTCGCCACCGGCAGGGTCGAGCAGGGCATCGTCAAAACCGGTGAGACGGTCGAAATCGTCGGCGTGCACGAGTCGACATCCACGGTCGTCACCGGCGTCGAGATGTTCCGCAAGATCCTCGACGAGGGCCGCGCGGGCGACAACGTCGGCTGCCTGCTGCGCGGCACCAAGCGCGAGGAGATCGAGCGCGGGCAGGTGCTGTGCAAGCCCGGGTCGATCACCCCGCACACCAAGTACAAGGCGGAGGTCTACGTGCTGAAGAAGGAGGAGGGTGGCCGCCACACCCCGTTCTTCACCGGCTACAGGCCTCAGTTCTACTTCCGCACGACCGACGTCACCGGCGTGGCCAAGCTGCCCGACGGCGTGGAGATGGTGATGCCCGGCGACAACGTGCAGATGGAGATCGAGCTGATCCAGCCGATCGCGATGGACCAGGGCCTGCGTTTCGCCATCCGCGAGGGTGGTCGCACGGTCGGCTCGGGCGTGGTCAGCGAGATCATCGAGTAGTACCCGCCGCCCGCTCGCGCGAGCTGGCGGCATACATTTGAATCCGATACGACTGACCGGCCCCGGCGGGGACCGCCTCCACCGCCGGGGCCTTGCTCGCGCGACGCGCAGGGCGAAGGCAGCAGAGAAGACCCACACGAGCAACACACCCACGGAAGAGCACACACACGCAATGGCATCGGCCACCCAGAACAAGATCCGCATCCGCCTGAAGGCCTACGACACCTCCGCGATCGAGTCCGCGGCCAGGGAGATCGTGGAGACCGCCACGCGCACCGGCGCCAACGTGTCCGGACCCGTGCCGCTGCCGACCGAGAAGAACGTGTACTGCGTGATCCGCTCTCCCTTCAAGGACAAGGACTCGCGCGAGCACTTCGAGATCCGCACGCACAAGCGCCTGATCGACATCCACCAGCCCACGCCCAAGACCGTCGACTCGCTGCAGCGGCTCGATCACCTGCCCGCAGGCGTCGACATCGAGATCCGCCTGGCCACCTGAGCCAGGCCCGACACGACAAACACCTCGCCGTCGCCATGCCCTCGATACTCGCCAAGAAGCTCGGAATGACGCAGGTCTTCCAGGAGGACGGCAGCGTGGCGCGCGTCACCGTGCTGGCGGCGGGGCCCTGTCCGGTGACGGCGGTGCGCACGCCCGAGCGCGACGGCTACGCGGCGGTGCAGCTCGCCTTCGCGCAGACCAAGGAGAAGCACCTCAGCAAGGCCGAGCTCGGCCACCTGAAGAAGGCCGACGCGCCGCCGATGCGCACGCTCAGGGAGTTCCGCGAGGCCGAGGCGAGCGAAGCCGCGGAGCTCTCGCTGGGCGACACCGTCACCGTCGAGGGCTTCGAGGTGGGAGCGCGCGTGAAGGTCTCCGGCGTCTCAAAGGGCAAGGGCTTCCAGGGCACGATCAAGCGTCACGGCTTCGGGCGCGGCCCCAAGTCGCACGGCTCCCACAACGTGCGCGCGCCCGGTTCGATCGGCGCCTCCGCCACGCCCTCGCGCGTGCTCAAAGGCATCCGCGGACCGGGACAGATGGGCAACAAGCGCGTCACGCAGCGCGGCCTGGAGGTCGTCGCGGTGGACGCCGAGGAGAACCTGCTGCTGCTGCGCGGCTCGGTGCCGGGCGCGCGCGGCGCCGTGGTGGAGGTCAGAAGCGATGGCTGAAGCGCCGGTCCTCACGCCCGGCGGCGGCGCCGCCAAGAAGGCCAAGCTGGACGAGGCCGCCTTCGGCGAGCGCTTCGCCGCCGCGCTGGTGCACCAGAGCGTGCGCGCCGAGCAGGCCGCACGCCGGCGCGGCACCGCCGCCACCAAAACCCGCGGCCTGGTCTCCGGCGGCGGCGCCAAGCCCTGGCGCCAGAAGGGCACCGGTCGCGCCCGCGCCGGCTCGAGCCGCTCGCCCGTGTGGACCGGCGGCGGCACCGTGTTCGGTCCCCACCCGCGCTCCTACGCCTTCAAGGTCAACCGCAAGGAGCAGCGCGCGGCGCTGCGCAGCGCGCTCTCGCTGCACGCCGGGCGCGGCTCGCTGGCGGTGCTCGACGCCGCCGCCTTCAGCGAGCCCAAGACGCGCCGGGCGGCCGAGCTGCTGGAGGACTGGCGCGCGCCCGAGCAGCTGCTGCCGGCGCTCGTGGTGCTGGCCGCGCAGGAGTCCGCCGCCGCGCTGTCGTTCCGCAACCTCGCGCGCGTGTCGGTGCTGAGCGTCGAGAGCGTGGGCGTGGCCGACGTGCTCGGCGCGGCCTCGCTGCTGGTCTCACAGGAGGCGCTCGCGGCGCTCAGCGCGCGCAGCGCCAAGCCCGGCAGGCGCGGGCGGGAGCAGGCCTGATGGAGCACACCCAGGTGCTGATCCGCCCGGTGGTCTCGGAGAAGAGCTACGTGCTCTCGGCCGCCGACCGCTACACCTTCCGCGTGCACCCCGACGCGCACAAGACGCAGATCCGCCAGGCGGTCGAGGCGCTGTTCGACGTGCACGTTCTCGACGTGCGCACGATGAGCGTCAAGTCCAAGCCGAAGCGGCGCGGCAATACCCCCAAGGGCGGCACGCGCGAGTGGAAGAAGGCGATCGTGCAGGTGCGCGCCGGCGAGTCCATCCCCATCTTCCAGGGCCTCGCGGCGCTCGAGTCATAGCCAAAGGATCCCCAAGAGATGCCCATTCGCAAACCACGCCCCACCAGCCCCGGCCGGCGCTTCGTCTCCTATCCGGACTTCGCCGAGGTCACCAAGTCCAAGCCCGAGAAGTCGCTGGTCGAGGGTCTGAAGAAGAGCGGCGGGCGCAACGCGCACGGACGCAAGACCTCGCGTCACCGCGGCGGCGGCGCCAAGCGCGCATACCGCCGGATCGACTTCAAGCGCCGCAAGGACGGCGTGCCGGCGAAGGTGGCAGCGATCGAGTACGACCCCAACCGCTCCGCCTACATCGCCCTGCTGCACTACGTCGACGGCGAGAAGCGCTACATCCTCGCGCCCCAGCGCCTGGCCGTCGGCATGAGCGTGTCTTCCGGCGAGGAGGCCGACATCGCCGTCGGCAACTGCATGGCGCTCGCGCGCATGCCGGTCGGCACCGTGGTGCACAACATCGAGCTGCAGCCCGGGCGTGGCGGGCAGATGGCGCGCTCGGCGGGCTCCTCGGCGCAGCTGATGGCCAAGGACGGCGCCATGGCCACGCTGCGCCTGCCCTCCGGCGAGATGCGCATGGTGCGCGCCGAGTGCCGCGCCACCGTGGGCGTGCTCGGCAACGCCGAGCACCAGAACGTGAAGGTCGGCAAGGCCGGTCGCAAGCGCCACATGGGCGTGCGCCCGCAGACGCGCGGCACCGCCATGAACCCCGTCGACCACCCGCACGGCGGCGGCGAGGGCTCCACCACCCCCGGTCGTCACCCCGTCACGCCGTGGGGCGTGCCCACGCTCGGCTACCGCACGCGCAAGCAGAACAAGAGCTCCGACCGCTACATCGTCCGCGGCCGTCGTCGCGGCAAGGGACGCAGCCGATGAGTCGCTCCAGCAAGAAGGGCCCGTGGGTCGAAGACCGGCTGATGAAACGCATCGAAGCGCTCAACGCCGCCAACAACAAAAAAATGCTGCGCACGTGGTCGCGCGCCTCCACCATCTTCCCCGAGATGGTCGGCCACACGATCGCCGTGCACGACGGCAAGAAACACGTGCCCGTCTACATCAGCGAGGCGATGGTCGGACACAAGCTGGGCGAGTTCGCGCCCACGCGCGTGTTCCGCGGGCACGCCGGCTCGGGGAAGGTCAGATGAGCGACCACGACGCGCCCGACGAGCAGGGCGAGGCGCCCGAGGGCGCGGCCTCCCCGGAGGAGCAGGCCCCGGCGCCCAAAGCGCCCGCCAAACGCGCGCGCAAACCCGCCAAAGCGAAAGCCGCGGAGGCGGCGAGCGTCGGTGCGGCGAGCGGCGAGACGGCGAGCGGCGAGGACGCCGAGGCGGGCGAGAAGAGGAAACCGGCCGCCAGGAAAGCGCCCGCCAAAAAACCGGTGGCGCGCAAGAAAGCCGCCGACGCCGAGCCCCAGGCGCAGGCGCAGGAGAAAGCGCCCGCCAAAGCCGCCACGGCCCCCCGCGCCAAAGGCAAAGCGCGCGCCGCGGCGCCGCGCCGGCGGGTGGTGCGCGCCCGCGCCCGCTACGTGCGCACCTCCGCGCGCAAGGCGCGCATGGTGTGCGGGCACCTGCGGGGCAAGTCCGTGCAGGAGGCACGCGCTATCCTCGCCTTCACCCCTCGTGAGGTGGCACGCGATTGGAGCAAGTTGCTCGAGTCCGCCGTGGCCAACGCCGAGAGCAACCACGAGCTGCTCGAGGACGACCTCGTCGTCCGTGAGGCGTATGCCGACGAAGGGCCCACCATCAAGCGCTTTCGGCCGCGTGCCATGGGACGCGCCACGCCGATCAGAAAGCGCACCAGCCACCTCACGATCACGCTGAGCGCACGCTCCTGACAAGCACCGACGACGACAAGAAGGCACGAGAGACTTAGAGCATGGGACAGAAGGTTCATCCAGAGGCGATGCGCGTGGGCTACATCCACGACTGGAAGTCGAACTGGTTCAACGAGCGCAGCTTCTCCGAATACCTCGCCGAGGACGTGCACGTGCGCGAGCACATCACCGGCAAGCTCGCGCACGCCGGCCTGTCCGACATCACCATCCGCAAGGACGCCAACGAACTCGAGGTCAACATCCACACCGCGCGCCCCGGCATCGTGATCGGCAAGTCCGGCACCGAAGTGGACGCGCTGCGCCGCGACCTGCACCGCATGACCAAAAAGCAGATCAAGGTCAACATCCTCGAGATCAAGCGCCCCGAGCTCGACGCCAAGCTGGTCGCCCAGTCGATCGCCGAGCAGCTGCAGAACCGCGTCGCCTTCCGCCGCGCGATGAAGCGCGCGCTCACCAGCGCCATGCGCTCCGGCGCCAAGGGCGTGAAGGTCCAGGTCGCCGGGCGCCTCGGCGGCGCCGAGATGGCGCGCACCGAATCCTATTCCGACGGGCGCGTGCCGCTGCACACGATGCGCGCCGACATCGACTACGGCTTCTACGAGGCCCGCACCACCTTCGGGCGGATCGGCGTGAAGTGCTGGGTCAACAAGGGCGAGATCATGCCCGAGGGCTACACCGGCGCCGACCTCACCGACATGAGCGCGCCGGCGCCGCCCAGCGACGGGCGCGACGGCCGCGACGGGCGCGACGGGCGCGGTCGCGGGCGCGGCGGCAACGGGCGCGGGCGCGGCCCCGGCGGTCCCGGCGGCGGGCGCGGCTCGGGCGGTCCCGGCGGCGGGCGCGGCGGGCGCGGCGGCCGTGGCGGGCGCGGCGGCGGCGACTTCGACGGGGGCTCACGCTGATGCTCTCGCCCAAGCGCGTCAAGCATCGCAAGCAGCACCGCGGGCGCCGCCGCGGCGACTCGCGCGGGCAGCTGCACGTGCAGTTCGGCGAGTACGGACTCAAGTCGCTCGAGTCCGGCTGGCTCACCAACCGTCAGATCGAGGCCGCGCGTATCGCCATGACGCGCAAGATCAAGCGTGGCGGCAAGGTGTGGATCAACGTCTTCCCCGACAAGCCCGTCACCAAGAAGCCGGCCGAGACGCGCATGGGCTCCGGCAAGGGCTCGCCCGAAGGCTGGGTCGCCGTGGTCAAGCCCGGACGCGTGATGTTCGAGCTCGCCGGCGTGTCCGAGCCGCTCGCGCGCGAAGCGATCCGCCTGGCCGCGCACAAGCTGCCGGTCAAGACCAAGTTCGTGATGCGCGAGGACTGAGCATGAAGGCCAGCGAGATCAGGGACCTGGACGACGGCGAACTGCGCAAGCGCGTCGCCGAGCTGCGCAAAGAGCTGTTCGGCCTGCGCTTCTCCAACGCCACCGGCGAACTCGACGACACCGCCGCGCTGGGACGCGCCAAGCGCGACCTCGCCCGCGCGCTCACCGTCGCGCGCCAGCGAGCGCTGAGTGCGCAGGCCAGCTGAGCTCCCCCACGGCGCACCGAGAACCACACCACCACCACACCCACATACATGGCTGACGAACCACACAACACCGACGACGACGACACCCCCGCGGCCCCCGCCGAGGCAGAGCAGGAGACGGCCGCCGAGGCGCCCGACGCCGAGCAGGCCGGGGACGCTGCTGCTGACGAGGCGCCCGACGCCGCGGCCGCCGCCGAGCAGGCCGGGGACGCCGCCGCTGACGAGGCGCCCGACGCCGCGGCCGCGGAGGAGCAGGCCGGGGACGCCGCCGCTGACGAGGCGCCCGCCGCCGAGCAGGCCGGGGACGCCGCCGCTGACGAGGCGCCCGCCGCCGCGGCCGCCCCCTCCGTCCCCGAGCAGGAGCAGCTGCCGCCGAAGGAGCGCCGCCGGCGGGCGCGCTCCAAGCACACCGGACAGGCGCGGCCGAGCCGCACGCCCGAGGAGCGTCATGCGGAGCGTCTCGCGGAGCGCAAGCTCAAGGCCGCGCGCCGTCGCGCGCGCCGGCTGCAGGAACGCGCCAAAGCGGCCGGGCGCCGCGCCAAGGCGCCCGCGCCACAGCCGCTCGCGCCGGTGCACGCCCCGATCGAGGGCAGCCGCCGCGTGCGCCAGGGGATCGTGGTCTCCGACAAGGCCGAGAAGACGATCACCGTGCGCATCGACGTGGCCCGCCGCCACCGCCGCTACGAGAAGATCGTGCGCAGCTCCAGCACGGTGCACGCGCACGACGAGAACAACGACGCACACGAGGGCGACGTGGTGCGCGTGATCGAGTCGCGCCCGCTGTCGCGCACCAAGCGCTGGAAACTGGTCGACGTGCTGGAGCGCGCGCGATGATCCAGAACGAGACGCGCCTGCGCGTGGCCGACAACTCCGGCGCGCGCGAGATCCTGTGCATTCGCGTGAAGGGCGGCTCGCGCCGCCGCTACGCCTACGTGGGCGATGTGATCACCGCCACCGTCAAGCAGGCCAACCCGCAGGGCGCGGTCAAAAAGGGCGACGTGGTGACCGCGGTGGTGGTGCGCACCAAGAAGCCGATCGGCCGCGAGGACGGCACCTACATCGCCTTCGACGAGAACGCCGCGGTGATCATCGACGACCAGAACAACCCGCGCGGCACGCGCGTGTTCGGGCCGGTCGCGCGCGAACTGCGCGAGAGAAACTTCATGCGCATCGTCTCGCTGGCGCCGGAGGTGCTGTGATGCGCCGCGCCTCCGAGCGGCCCAAGCGCCGCAATTTGAAGATCCGCTCGGGCGACCGTGTGCAGATCATCTCCGGCAAGGACCGCGGCAAGAGCGGGCGCGTGCTGCGGGTGGAACCGGCCAAGGAGCGCCTCTACGTCGAGGGCCTGAACATGACCAAGCGCCACCTGCGCCCCAAAGAATCCCCCAGCAGCACCGCCTCGCAGAGCACCGCCCAGCAGCTCGGCGGCGTGGTCGAGCTCGAGGGTCCCGTCCACATCTCCAACGTGATGCTGCTCGATGACAAGGGCGCGCCTACGCGCGTCGCCGTGCAGCGCGAGGGTGGCACGCGCGTGCGCGTGGCCAAGCGCACCGGAGCGAGCCTGGACTGAGCAGATGGCCACCGCCACCGACGAAGCCCCCACCGCTCGCCTCAAGACCAGGTATCTCGAGGAGATCCGCCCTGCGCTGATGCAGCGCTTCGGCTACTCCTCGGTGATGCAGGCGCCGCGCCTGCAGAAGGTCACGCTCAACATGGGCGTCGGCATGGCCAAGCAGGACTCGAAAATGCTGCGCGCCGCCAGCGAGCAGCTCGCCACGATCGCCGGCCAGCAGCCCAGCGTGCGCCGCGCGCGCAAGTCGATCGCAGCCTTCAAACTGCGCGAGGGCATGCCCGTGGGCGTCGCCGTCACGCTCCGCGGCGAGCGCGGCTTCGAGTTCCTCGACCGTCTGATCTCGATCGCGATCCCCCGCATCCGCGACTTCCGCGGGCTCAGCGCGCGCTCCTTCGACGGCCGCGGCAACTACTCCCTGGGCGTCAAAGAGCAGATCATCTTCCCCGAGATCGACTACGACAAGATCGACCAGGTGCGCGGCCTCGACATCACCATCACCACCTCCGCCGCCAGCGACGTGGAGGCCTACGCGCTGCTGGCCGCGCTCGGCATGCCCTTCTCCGCGCAGGGACGTCCCAAGGGCTATGACCCCGAGGCCGACGAGGCCGCCGAACGTGCGCACGCCGAGGCGCAGGCCGCCGCCGCGCAGGCAGCGCCCGCGCAGGCGCCCGAGGAGACAGCGAGCGAGGCTGCGCCCGCGGAGGAGCCCGAGGCCGCTGCGGAGCCCGAGGCCGCCGCGGAGCCCGAGGCCGCTGCGGAGCCCGAGGCCGCGGAGGACTCCGACACCGCGGAGGAGCCTGCGCCCGCGGAGGAGCCCGAGGCCGCGGGGGAGCCTGAGGCTGCGGAGGAGCCCGAGGCCACCGTCGCGGAGCCCGAGGCCGTCGCCGAGCCCGAGGCCGCGGAGGAGCCTGAGTCCCCCGAGGAGCCCGAGGCGGAGCCGGCTGCGGCGGCGCCCGAGGCGGTCGAGGAGCCGGCAGAGGAGAGCGCGGGCGGCGAGGACGCCGCGGCGACCACCACCGAGAAGGAGGGCAGCGACTGATGGCCAAGACCTCGATGCGCGTGAAGCAGCAGCGCCCGCCCAAGTACAAGACGCAGGCATATACTCGCTGCACGCGTTGCGGGCGCCCGCGCGCGGTCTACAAGAAGTTCGGGCTGTGCCGCATCTGCCTGCGCGAGCTGGCGCACAACGGCCAGATCCCCGGAATGACGAAGTCCTCGTGGTAGGAGCAGCCCGAGCATGTCGATGACCGATCCGATAGCCGACTTCCTGACGCGCGTGCGCAACGCGATCCGTGCGGCGCACGAGACCGTCGAGCTGCCGGCGTCCAAGCTCAAGGGCGAGCTGGCGAGGATCCTCGACGAGCAGGGCTACATCGAGTCCTGGTCGGTGCAGCCGGCGCCCGACGGCATGGCCGGTCAGGTGATCCAGATCCGCTTGAAGTACACCGACGACCGCCGCTCGGCGATCTCGGGGCTGCGCCGCGTGTCGCGACCGGGAAGGCGCACCTACGTGGACGCCAAGCACATCCCCAAGGTGCTCGGCGGCATGGGCACCTCGATCGTGTCGACCTCGCAGGGCGTGATGACGGGACACGACGCGCGCGCCGCCGGCATCGGCGGCGAGGTGCTGGCGCAGGTCTGGTAGGGGCGGGCGGATGTCGAGAATCGGAAGACAGCCCATCGCGGTGCCCGACGGCGTGACCGTCGCGATCGAGCCGGAGTCGGTCAGCGTGAAGGGGCCCAAAGGAGAGCTCTCCGAGCGCGTGCACCGCGACATCACGGTCACCCAGGAGGACGGCCACATCCTGGTCACCCGGCCCACCGACCGCGGCGAGCACCGCGCGCTGCACGGGCTGACGCGCACGCTCGTGGCCAACATGGTCCAGGGCGTCACCGCGGGCTACGAGAAGCGCCTGGAGATACAGGGCGTGGGCTATCGCGCACAGCTGAAGGGCAAGAACCTCGAGCTCGCCGTGGGCTATTCGCACCCCGTGCCGATCGCGGCGCCCGCAGGCATCGAGTTTGAAGTGCCGCAGCCCACGCGCGTGGTCGTCAGGGGCATCTCCAAGCAGCTCGTGGGGGAGACCGCGGCGATCATCCGCAAGCAGCGCCCGCCCGAGCCCTACAAGGGCAAGGGCATTCGCTACGAGGGCGAGTACGTCGCCCGCAAGGTAGGAAAGCGCGCATGACGGTGATCACCAAAGAGCGCCAGCGCCTCAAACGGCGCCGCCGCGTGCGGGCGAAGATCTCGGGCACGGCGACGCGGCCGCGCATCTCGGTGTTCCGCTCCAACCGCGGCATCTCCGCCCAGCTCGTCGACGACGTCGCCGCCAGCACCCTGGCCGCGGTCAACTGGTTCGAGCCGGAGCTGCGCGCGCTCGCGAAAGCCGAGCGCACCGCACGGGCGGGGCAGCTCCTGGCCGAGCGCGCCAGGGCCGCCGGCGTCAGTGAAGCGGTGTTCGACCGCGGCGGCTACCGCTACCACGGCCACGTGCGCGCCTTCGCCGAGGCGATCAGAGAGGCCGGGATCACGGTCTAGCTCCGGCGGCCCGCTACCCTCCCCCTTCCATGTCAGTCTCCACAGACCGCTCAGTCAACCCCGCCGGCCTGGACCTGCAGGAGCGCGTGGTCGAGATCAACCGCGTCGCCAAGGTGGTCAAGGGCGGCCGGCGCTTCTCGTTCACCGCGCTGGTGGTGGTGGGCGACGAACGCGAAGTGGTGGGCGTGGGCTACGGCAAGGCCAACGAGGTGCCGCTGGCGATCCAGAAGGGCGTGGAGCGCGCCAAGAAGGATCTCTTCAAGGTGCCCAAGCACGGCAGCACGATCACCCACCAGACCACCGGGGTGTTCGGCTCGGGGCGCGTGTTCCTGAAGCCCGCCTCGCCCGGCACCGGCGTGATCGCCGGCGGCGGCGTGCGCGCGGTGCTCGAGCTCGCGGGCATCCACGACATCCTCTCCAAGAGCCTCGGCACGCAGAACCCGATCAACCTCGTCAAGGCCACGGTGGCGGGGCTGCGCGGCCTGCGCACCCCCGAGGAGGTCGGCCGCCTGCGCGGGCTCAGCATCGGCGAGGTGCTCGGCCTGGCCGGCGCGCGCGGCAACGGCGCCGCTGCGCCGGACGGCGCGGCGGCCCAGGGCGAGGCGGAGACGGAGACAGCCGCACCCGCCGGCGAGCAGGACGCGGCGGCCGCGGCGAGCGCAACGTCGTCCTCGCCGCAGGGCGAGGAGGCGAGCGCCTGATGGGCACGCTCACCGTCACCCAGCGCCGCTCCAGCATCGGCTCCAACGCCAAACAGCTCGACACGCTGCGCTCGCTGGGCCTGCGCCGCATCGGGCACGAGGTGCAGGTGCAGGACAACGAGCAGGCGCGCGGCATGCTGCATGCGGTGCGCCACCTGGTCGAGGTGGAGGAGCGGAAGTGAGCGCCGCCGACGCCGAGGGCTCCGAGCGCATCGGCCTGCACAGCCTGGCCCCGGCGCCGGGCAGCCGCCGCCCGCGCAAGCGCGTGGGTCGCGGCGAAGGCTCGGGCACCGGCAAGACCTCGGGCCGCGGCCAGAAGGGCGCGGGCGCGCGCTCTGGCTCCAAGCGGCGCGCCAACTTCGAGGGCGGGCAGATGCCGATCCACATGCGCATGCGAAAGCTGCGCGGCCCGCACATGAAGAAGTCGATGCCGTTCGAGCCCTTCCGCACGCACACCCAGCCGGTCAACCTGGCGGCGCTCGAGAGCCGCTTCGACGCCGGCGCCGAGGTGACGCTCGAGCTGATGCGCGAGCGGGGCCTGGCGACGCGCAAGGACATACCCGTGAAGGTGCTGGGGAAGGGCGAGCTCACCAAGGCCCTGACCGTCCACGCGCACGGCTTCAGCGCGGGCGCGCGAGCGGCCATCGAGGCCGCCGGCGGCAGCTGCACGACCGTCGAGAGCTGACCGGGCGGCGGCGGTGCAACCGGCGAGGCCCACGGGTGCATCCACTAGAATCGGCGCCCTCCGCGGGGCGCGCGTGCGCCCACGCGCATCCGCCTGAGACCGATGCTCGCCACCATCCTCAACGCCTTCCAGGTCGCCGAGATCCGCAAGAAGATCGGCTTCACGGCGCTGATGCTGCTGATCTACCGCTTCGGCTCGCACGTGCCGGTGCCCGGCGTCAACCTCACCGCCGTCAACAACATCCAGAAGTCCTTCGGCGGCGGCGGCATCCTCAGCTACCTCAACCTGTTCTCCGGCGGCGGCCTCTCGAAACTGGCGATCTTCGCGCTGGGCATCATGCCCTACATCACCGCCTCGATCATCCTGCAGCTGCTGCAGGTGGCGGTGCCGTCGCTGGAGAAGCTCTCCAAGGAAGGCGAGGTGGGCCAGGCGCGCATCACCCAGTACACCCGCTACCTCACGGTCGGCCTCGCCTTCGCGCAGTCGATCGGCTACGTGTTCCTGTTCCACAGCCTGCAGGCCAAAGCGGGCGAAAGCGTGATCAGGAACTTCGACGCGCCGCACATCTTCCTGATCGTGATCTGCCTCACCACCGGCTGCGTGCTGCTGATGTGGGTGGGCGAGCTGATCACCCAGCACGGCATCGGCAACGGCATCTCGCTGCTGATCTTCGCGTCGATCGTCTCGCGGCTTCCCGGCAGCATCCAGACCTGGTGGGACACCCAGGACCAGGTGTTCAAGGTGATGGCGCCATTCCTGGTGCTGGCGGTGGTGGCGGCGGTGGTGTTCGTGCAGGAAGGCCAGCGGCGCATCCCCGTGCAGTACGCCAAGCGGGTGATCGGCAGGCGCATGACCGAAGGCGGGCAGACCTACCTGCCGCTGCGCGTGAACATGGCCGGCGTGATCCCGGTGATCTTCGCCGCCAGCATCATGACGATCCTGCCCACGATCGGGCAGCTCGCCAAAACGCACTGGGGCAAAAGCCTGTCGGACTTCTTCACGCCCAACGGCTGGCACTTCGTGCTCGGCCAGTCGCTGTTCATCATCGTGTTCACCTACTTCTACACCGCGGTGACGTTCAACCCGGTGGACCAGGCCGACAACCTCAAGAAGTACGGCGGCTTCATCCCCGGCGTGCGGCCCGGGCGGCCCACCGCCGAATTCCTCGACCGCATCCTCGCGCGCCTGACCTTCCCCGGCGCGCTGTTCCTGGCCGCGGTGGCGGCGCTGCCGGCGATCCTGTTCTCGCAGACCCACCAGCAGTTCCAGTTCGGCGGCACCTCGATCCTGATCGTGATCGGCGTGGCGCTCGAAACCATGAAGCAGCTCGAGGCGCAGCTGATGATGCGCAGCTACGAGGGCTTCCTCAAGTAGCGCTCCGACTCCGCTTGGCGGGGCGCCAGGCGGTGCGGGGGCGCCGGGCGAGGGGCCAGCGCGAGGTTGGGAGATCTCACTGGCGGGCTCCTTCTAGGCCCGCGACGAGGGTCGCGAGCAGCAGCTCGAACGAGCGGTCGAGGTCGAGCGGCAGGCCGAAGCCGCCGGCGGCCTCGAGCGAGACGAAGCCGTGCAGCGCCGAGCGGACCACCCGCACCCGGTGCAGCGCCTCCTCGCCGGCGATGCCCCAGGCGGCGAGCACGGCCACGATCACGTCCAGCGCGCGCTGCGCCGCCGCCGCCAGCCGCTCGTCGCCCGGCGCCGGCGCCCGCACGGTCGCGGCATAGCGGCCGGGGTGCGCGAGCGCGTAGGCGCGGTAGGAGCCGGCGATCGCGGCCAGCGCCTCCGCGCCGGAGCGGCCCATGGCGGCGTCGCGCAGCGCCTCGGTCAGCTCTTCGATGCCGAGGAGCGACAGCAGTCGCAGCAGGCCGGCGCGCCCGTCCACGTGGTTGTACAGCGAGGGCGCGCGCACGCCCAGCGCCTGCGCCACCCGCGCCAGCGTCACCGCGTCGAGGCCGTCCGCGTCGGCTATCCGCGCCGCCTCCTCCACCACACGGCCGCTGTCGAGGCCCTGCCGCGGCACCCGCTCAGGCCCCGCGCGCGATCGCGCGCTGCATCGCCGGCACCGGTGAGTCGACGATCTTGCCGTGGCCCGGCGCGAGCCGGGCGGGCTCCAGCGCGCACAGCGTGCTCGCGCTCTCCAGCGCCGTGGCCTTGTGCCAGCTCGCCATCGCCGGCAGCGGGAACAGCGGGCTGCCCTTGGCCGAGGTGGCTACGCCGCCGAGCGTGGCGAACGCGTCGCCGCAGATCAGCGTGCCGTCGCGGCCGTCCAGCAGCGAGATGTGGCCGGGCGTGTGGCCGGGGGTGGCGATCACCCGCAGCGAGCCGATCTCCTCGCCGTCCACCACGGTCCTCGTGGGCGCGGTCTTCGCGCCTGGGTAGCTGCCGCGGAGCTTGTCCTGCGGCTCGCCGGGGTCGAGCGAGGTGTCCTTGGCGAGCAGCCGTGCGTCGCGGGCGGAGATGATCACCTCGGCGCCGGGCGCCAGCGCGTGCAGCTGGTCGAGCGAGCCGATGTGGTCGCCGTGGGCGTGGGTGAGCGCGATCCGCACGATCGGCGCGTGGAGCTTCTCGGCGGCCGCCACGATCCGCTTGGCGGAGCGGGGGATCATGGTGTCGACGAGCGTAAGCCCGTCCTCCTCGCGGACGAGGTAGCAGTTGACGAAGCCGAAGCGGCTGATGCGAGTGACATATGTCATGGCTGGCTCCCTTTGCGGACGATAGAAACTAATATAAATAGTATATCGGCTATGTCAAATAGTCAGGTGGACTGCGGAAGCCGTGCGGCGGCGCTGGAATCGACACCCCTGGAGCGGATAGGCTTGCTCGGGTCGTGCCCGAACTGAACCTGATACTGCTCGGCCCTCCGGGCGCCGGCAAGGGCACCCAGGCGGACCGGCTGCGCGAAGACTTCTCGCTTCCGCACATCTCGACGGGCGACATCCTGCGCGAGCAGGTCGCCGCGGGCAGCGAGCTCGGGCGCGAGGCCAAGCGCTTCATGGACGCCGGCGAGCTGGTGCCGGACGAGGTGATCGTGGGCATGATCACCGGCCGCATCGGCGACGGCGACGCCCGCGACGGCTTCCTGCTCGACGGCTTCCCGCGCAACGAGGCGCAGGCGGACGCGCTGCGCGACGCGCTCGCGGGCCTCGAGCGCCGGCTCACGGCGGCGCTGCTGATCGAGGTGCCCGACGACGACCTCGTGCGGCGCCTCGCCGGCCGGCGGGTGTGCGTGAAGAACCCCACGCACATCTACCACGTGGACTTCGACCCGCCCAAGCACGAGGGCGTGTGCGACCAGGACGGCGCGCGCCTGATCCAGCGCGACGACGACAAGGAGGAGACGATCCGCCGGCGCCTGGAGGTCTACCACGCCCAGACCGAGCCGCTGATCGCCTACTACGACCGCGCCGAACTGCTGCGCCGCTTCGACGGCCGGCGCAGCCCCGACGAGGTCCACGCGCACATCCGCGCCACGGTCGCCACGCTGCGGCTGGAGGAGGGGCTGTAGCCTGGCTGCCCAGCTAAGCTCCGTGGGTGATCATCAAGAAGTCGCCCAAGGAGATCGAGAAGATGGCGCGGGCGGGCGCGGTCCTGGTGGACACGCTCGACGCGATCGAGGCCGCCGTGCGTCCCGGCGTGAGCACCGCCGAGCTCGACCGGCTCGCCGAGCGCTTCATCCGCGCGCGCGGCGCGACCCCCACCTTCAAGGGCTACCGCGGCTTCCCCGGCTCGATCTGCGCCTCCCCCGGGGCGATGATCGTGCACGGCATCCCAGGGCCCTACCGGCTGGAGGGCGGCGAGGCGATCTCGATCGACGTGGGCGTCACGCTCGACGGCTGGGTGGCCGACGCCGCCCGCACCTTCCCCGTGGGTGAGGTCGACGCGGAGCTCGGCGCGCTGCTCGCGGCCACCGAGGCCTCGCTGCACGCCGGCGTGGAGCAGGCGCGCGCAGGCAACCGCATCGGCGACGTCTCGAGCGCGATCCAGCGCGTGATCGAGGACGCCGGCTTCTCGGTGGTGCGCTCGCTGGTGGGGCACGGCGTGGGGCGCAGCATGCACGAGGACCCGCAGGTGCCCAACTACGGCAAGCCCGGCAAGGGGCCCGTGCTGGAGCAGGGCATGGTGCTCGCGATCGAGCCGATGACCACCGCCGGGCGCGCCGCCGTGAGGGTCGGCGGCGACGGCTGGGCGATCTACTCCCAGGACGGCTCGCCCGCGGCGCACTTCGAGTTCACCGTGGCGATCACGGCCGACGGCCCGCGCATCCTCACGCCCTGGCACCTGCCGCACGCCCGGCGCGGCGCTGGCGCGGCGCGCGGTGGGGCGGCCGGCGCCGAGGCCGGCGCCGCCGAGGACGAGGCCGGCGGCGAGCGCGCCGGAGACGGGGGCGAGGCGGAGCTCGCCGAGGGGATCGCGCCCGTGCGGGCACAAGCGAGCGCACGCTGAGCTTGCTACTATCTGGAGTCCTGCCTTGGTGCGCCGCGGTGCGCGTGCGCGAAGTCAGGTCCTCGACCCGGTAGCGGCGGCCCGCGCGGCCGCCAGAGCCGAGCCGTTGGAATCCAGCCGCCGAAAGGGATCATGAAGGTACGACCGTCGGTCAAGCCGATGTGCGAGAAATGCAAGATCATCCGCCGCCACGGTGTGGTGCTGGTGATCTGCCAGAACAAGCGCCACAAGCAGCGCCAGGGGTGATCGGCTGATGGCTCGCATCGCCGGCGTCAACCTGCCCCTCAACAAGCGCTCGGAGATCGGGCTCACCTACATCTTCGGCATCGGCCGCTCGACCGCCAACAGGGTGCTCGAGCAGGTGGGCGTGGACCCCGACACGTACGTGCGCGACCTCACCGAGGACGAGGTGTCGAAGCTGCGCGACGCGATCGACAACGGGCTGACGGTCGAGGGCGACCTGCGCCGCGAGCGCCTCAACGACATCAAACGCCTGCAGGAGATCGGCTCCTACCGCGGCCTGCGCCACCGCCGCGGGCTGCCGGTGCGGGGACAGAAGACCAAGACCAACGCGCGCACCCGCAAGGGCCCCAAGCGCATGCAGGTCGCCGGCAAGAAGAAAGCCGGCAAGAAGTGAGCGCGCAGCGCGAGCGCTCGAGGACGGCTGGACGCCGTCCCACGTCATCCAGGCACGGGGCCGGAGGCCCCGTGGAGCGCTGATGCCGCCGGCACCGAAACGCGCCCGCGGGCGGCGCAAGCCCAAAAAGAACATCCCGGTGGGGCAGGCGCACATCAAGACGTCGTTCAACAACACGATCGTCTCGCTCACCGACACGGCGGGCAACGTGATCGCGTGGGAGTCCGCCGGCGGCGCCGGCTTCAAGGGCTCGCGCAAGTCGACCCCCTTCGCCGCCCAGGTGACCGCCGACGCGGCCGCGCGCAAGGGCCTCGAGCAGGGCTTGCAGAAGGTCGAGGTGTACGTCAAGGGGCCCGGCTCCGGGCGCGAGACGGCGATCCGCTCGCTGCAGGCGGCGGGCCTCGAGGTGACGGGCGTCAAGGACGTGACGCCGCAGGCGCACAACGGCTGCCGCCCCAGGAAGCGCAGGCGCGTCTGATGGCCCGCGACACGAGCCCCCAGTGCAAGCAGTGCCGCCGCGAGGGGCAGAAGCTGTTCCTCAAGGGCGAGCGCTGCCTGACCGACAAATGCGGCGTGGAGCGGCGCTCCTACGCGCCCGGCGAGCACGGGCGCGGGCGCCTCAAACAGAGCGAGTACCGCCTGCAGCTGCGCGAGAAGCAGAAGGCCAAGCGCTACTACGGCGTGCTCGAGAGGCAGTTCGCGGGCTACTACGAGAAGGCCTCGCGCCAGGCGGGCATCACCGGCGAGAACCTGCTGGCGCTGCTCGAGTGCCGCCTCGACAACGTGCTCGTGCGCCTCGGCTTCGGCGCCTCCCGCCGCCAGGCGCGCCAGCTGATCCGCCACGGCCACTGGACCGTGAACGGACGGCGCGTGAACATCCCCAGCTACCAGGTGCGCCCCGGCGACGTGATCGCGATCAAGGCGAGCACCCCGGCCACGCGGGTCGTCAGAGACGCCACCGAGCTGACCGGACAGATACCCGCGTGGCTCCAGGCCGACCACGAGTCGCTCACGGCCAAGGTGCTGCGCAGGCCGGAGCGGCGCGAGGTGGCCGCGCCGGTGCAGGAGCAGCTCATCGTCGAGCTGTACTCGAAGTAAAGGACTTTCCCACCCGCGCCACCGTCCCATCGGCGGCGGCGCTCACAGCCGGCGGCCGCACTGGCGCCGGTGCGACACCAAATCGACGTTAGGACTCTCATGCTCGACTTCCAAATCCCCCGGATCACAAGCGAGTCCGTGGAGCAGAACCGTGGCACGTTCACGATCGAGCCGCTGGACCGCGGCTTCGGCTACACGTTCGGCAACTCGCTGCGGCGCGTGCTGCTGTCTTCGCTCGCCGGCGCCGCCGTCACCAGCGTGCGCATCGAGGGCGTGGCCCACGAGTTCTCCACGATCAACGGCGTCAAGGAGGACGTCACCGACATCGTGCTCAACCTCAAGGGCGTGGTCTGCCGCATGCACTCCGACGCCAGCGAGGTGGAGGCGCCGCTGGTGGTCACGGGGCCCGGCGAGATCACCGCCAAGGACATCGACCTGCCGGCCGGCGTGGAGATCCTCAACCCCGACCTGCACATCGCCACGCTCGAGAAGAAAACCAAGCTCGAGCTGTACATGACGATCGGCCGCGGCCGCGGCTACCGGCCGGCCGAGGAGAACAAGTCCGCCGACCAGCCGATCGGCGTGATCCCGATTGACTCGATCTTCTCGCCGGTGCGCCGCGTGGCCTACGCGGTGGAGCAGGCGCGCGTGGGGCAGAAGACCGACTTCGACAAGCTCACCCTCGACATCGAGACCGACGGCTCGATCGACCCGCAGGCGGCGCTGCGCGAGGCCGCCGAGCTGCTGATCAGCCAGCTCGCGATCTTCACCGACGCCGACCGCATCCAGGAGCTGCGCGCAACGCCGGGCGGCCAGCTCGACGGGCACGGCCTCGCCGTCGGCGTCGGCGGCGGCCAGGCGGCGCTGCAGGGCGAGGAGTGGGGCATCCTGATCGAGGAGCTCGAGCTCGGCGTGCGCTCCTACAACTGCCTCAAGCGCGCCGGCATCCAGACCGTCGGCGACCTCATCTCCAAGTCCGAGGCGGAGCTCAACGCGATCCCCAACTTCGGCAAAAAGTCGATCGACGAGGTGATCGAAACGCTGCACGCGCGGGGGCTGGCGCTCCGCGCCGACTGACCGCGCAGGAGCGCCCTGCGGCGGTCCGTCGATTCCGCCGGCCGCGCGGGCCCCGCGCAGACCGATCCTGCTCATCTACACTCCCAGCACGCCATGCGCCACCAGAAGACCCGCAACAAGCTGAGCCGCGACTCCGCGCACCGCAAGTCGCTGCTGATGAACCTCAGCAAGGAGATCATCGAGCACGAGCGCATCAAGACCACCGAAGCGAAGGCCAAGGCGGTCAAGCCCGAGATCGAGAAGCTGATCACGCTGGCCAAGCGCGGCGACCTGCACGCGCGCCGGCAGGCGCTCTCGACGCTCTCGCAGGACAAGTTCGCGGTGCACAAGCTGTTCGCCGAGGTCGCGCCCCGCTACGCCGAGCGCCCCGGCGGCTACACGCGCATCCTCAAGCTCGGACCGCGCCGCAGCGACGCCACGGAGATGGTGTTCATCGAGCTCGTCTGAGCGCGCGGCGCCGGCCGCGGCGCGCGCGCACGGCCGCCGGCGGTGAGCGACGGCGCCAGCGGAGATGGTCACCAAGCTCACGATCGAATACGACGGCGCGGGCTTCGCCGGCTGGGCGCGCCAGCCCGGCAGGCGCACCGTGCAGGAGGAGCTCGAGCGCGCGCTGCGCACGGTCCTGGGCGAGCGCGGGCAGGACGGGCGCGCGCTCACGCTCACGGTGGCCGGGCGCACCGACGCCGGCGTGCACGCCTGGGGGCAGGTCGCCAGCTACCGCCACGAGGCGGTCGACCCGGCACGCCTGAACGGCCTGCTCGGCGAGGACGTCGCGGTGCTCGCCGCGGAGCCCGCCGGCGAGGACTTCGACGCGCGCCGCGACGCGCTCAGCCGCACCTACTGCTACCGGCTGCTGGCGCAGCGCACGCGCTCGGTGCGCTGGCGCGGGCGCGCCTGCTGGTGGCCGGCCGCGCTCGACCGCGACGCGCTGCGCGCCTGCGCCGCCGCGCTCGCCGGCAGGCACAACTTCACCGCCTTCACCCCCAGCGAGACCGAGCACAGCCACTTCCACTGCCACATCGCTCGCGCCGAATGGGTCGAGGCCGGCGAGCACGGCGAGCTGCTCGAGTTCTGGATCGAGGCCGATATGTTCCTGCGCCACATGAACCGCGTGCTCGTCGGCACCATGCTCGACGTCGCCCGCGGCTACACGCCCTTCGCGCAGTTCGCGCAGCTGCTCGAGGGAAGGCCGCGCGCGCATGCCGGCAGGACTGCGCCGGCGCACGGGCTGGCGCTGGCGAGCGTGCGCTACCGCTAGCGACCGGAGCGCTCTGCCGGGGCGCTCTGCCGGGGCGCTCTGCCGAGCCGCGCCAGGGCCGCGCCGGCGGCGCTCACCGCGCGCTCACGGCGGCGCGATCTTCACGCGCTGGGACCGAGCCGGCCCCTATGCTGGTCTCGAAGCCGATGCTCAACGTGCTGCTGACCAACGACGACGGGATCGAAGCGGACGGCCTGCAGGCGATGCGCCGCGCGCTGCGCGAGCTCGACGGCGTGCGCGTGGCGGTGATCGCGCCCGACGGCAACCGCTCGGCGATGGCGCGCTCGATCACCACGCGCCGCCCGCTGGTGGTGGAGGAAAGGCAGTTCTCCGACGGCACCACCGGCTACGCCACCGACGGCACGCCGGTGGACTGCGTACGCCTGGCGAGCCTGGGGCTGGTGGAGGGCTTCGCCGCCGATCTGGTGGTGGCGGGCATCAACCACGGCGCCAACCTCGGCGACGACATCACCTACTCCGGCACGGTGGCGGCGGCGCTGGAGGGCGTGGTGCTCGACCTGCCCGCGATCGCGGTCTCGCAGCAGTCGCGCGCCGGCGCGCTGGACTACCGCTTCGACGGCGGCTTCGGCTTCGAGATCGCCGCCGGCTTCGTGGCGGGTCTGGTGGAGTGCATCGAGGACGTGCCGCTGCCGGCGCGCACGCTGCTAAACGTCAACGTTCCGGCCGGCGAGCCGCAGGGCGTGGAGGTGACGAGCCTCGGCAAGCGCATCTACCGCGACGAGCTGAAGCTCGAGCGCGAGGAGGAGCACCGCCGCCGCTACTGGATCTACGGCTCCGATCCCGGCTTCCACGACGAGCCCGGCACCGACCTCGCGGCGCTCGCAGCCGGGCGCATCGCGGTCACGCCGATCCACTTCGACCTCACCGATCGCCCCAGCCTGGAGGCGCTCAGGAGCTTCGACCTGGAGGCGCTGCTGCCGGCTGCACACGAACCCCAACGGTGAGCGCACCGAAGGCGGTGCGGGCACGAACCAGCGAGCTGCGCGAGCAGCTCGAGCACCACGCGTACCGCTACTACGTGCTCGACGACCCCGAGATCGGCGACGACGCGTACGACCGGCTGCTGGACGAGCTGCGCGCGCTGGAGGCGCAGCACCCGGAGCTGGTGACGGCGGACTCGCCGACGCAGCGCGTGGGCGGCGAGCCGGTGGGGCGCCTGGAGAAGGTGCGCCACCTGGAGCCGATGCTGTCGCTGGGCAACGTGCGCTCGGCGGAGGAGCTGCGCGGGTGGGTGGAGCGCATGCGCAACCACCTGGCGCGCGAGGGCATCTCCGAGCCGGACTTCCAGTTCGTGGTGGAGCCCAAGATCGACGGCCTGGCGATCAGCCTGGTCTACCGCGAGGGTTTGTTGGAGCGCGGGGCGACGCGCGGCAACGGCGAGATCGGCGAGGACGTGACGCACAACCTGCGCACGATCGGCGCGATCCCGCTGCGCGTGCACGGCGCGCCGGCGCTGTTGGAGGTGCGCGGCGAGGTGTATATGTCGCTGCGCGACTTCACCGCGCTCAACGAGCGTCGCGCCGAAGCGGGCGAGTCGACTTTCATGAACCCGCGCAACTCGGCCGCCGGCACGATCCGCCAGCTCGACCCCGCCGACGCGGCCAAGCGGCCGCTGTCGATGTGGTGCTACCAGGTGGGCGTCGCCGAGGGGCTGTCGTTCGAGCGGCACTCGCAGGCCCTGCGGTGGCTGCGCGAGCACGGCTTTCGCGTGAACCGCGACATCAAGCTGCTTGCCGGCGAGGAGCAGGTGATCGCGCAGTGCGAAGGCTGGGAGCGCCGCCGCGGCGAGCTCGACTTCGAGATCGACGGCGTGGTGGTGAAGGTGGACGATCTCGAGCTGCAGCGGCGGCTCGGCTCGGTCGGGCGCGACCCGCGCTGGGCGGTGGCCTGGAAGTTCGCGCCCACCACCGCGGTGACCAAGCTCGAGCAGGTGCTGTGGAACGTGGGCAAGTTCGGCGACCTGCGCCCCTACGCGGTGCTCGCCCCGGTCGAAGTGGGGGGCGTGACGATCAAGCTCGCCACGCTGCACAACGAGGAGGACATCGTGCGCAAGGACATCCGCGCGGGCGAGGAGGTGATCGTGGTGCGCGCCGGCGACGTGATCCCGCAGGTGATCTCGCCGGCGCCGCACGTGGCCGAGCGGGGGGAGCGCCCGCCGCTGCCGCGCCCGCCGCGGCGCTGCCCGTTCTGCGACACGAAGACGGTCAAGCCGCCCGACAGCGTGTTCACGGTGTGCCCCAACCCGCTGTGCCCGGCGCGCGCGTGGCAGCTGCTCAAGCACTTCGTCTCGCGCGGCGCGATGGACGTGGACGGGCTCGGCGAGAAGCAGGTGGCGCTGCTGCAGGAGCGCGGGCTGGTGCGAAGCGCGGCTGACTTCTACCGCCTGAGCGAGCAGCAGCTGGTCGAGCTCGAGGGCTTCGGCGAGCTGTCCGCGCGCAACCTGCTGGCCGCGCTGGAGGCCTCCAAGCAGCGGCCGTTCGCGCGCGTGCTGTTCGCGCTCGGCATCGAGGAGGTGGGGGAGGTCACCGGCCGCAACCTCGCACAGCGCTTCCGCGACGTGGACGCGCTGCTGGCGGCCACCCCCGAGCAGATCGCCGAGACCCCCGGCGTGGGCGAGAAGATGGCGGCGTCGATCCGCGCGCAGCTGGACGACGAGCGCATGCGCGCGCTGATCGCCGAGCTGCGCGAGATCGGCCTGCGCTTCCACGAGGAGGGGCCGCCGCCGTCCGAGGGCCCGCTGGCGGGCAGGACGGTGGTGCTCACCGGCACGCTGCCGCAGCTCTCGCGCGAGGCCGCCACCGAGCGCATCCTCGCCGCCGGCGGGCGCGTCACCAGCTCGGTGTCGAAGAAGACCGACTTCCTGGTGGCCGGCGAGAGCCCCGGCTCGAAGCTCGAGAAGGCGCAGCGCCTGGGCGTGAGCGTGCTCGACGAAGACGCGCTGCTCGCGCTGCTCGCTCAGTAGTCGGCGACGGTGATGGCCATGTGGTCCTGGAAGGTGTGGGCGGTGTAGGTGGGTATGTCGTCGGTGAAGATGGCGAAGGCGAGCGTGTGCCCGTCGGCGGCCTGGCAGTAGCCGACGAGGTTGGAGACGCCGGTGAGCGTGCCGGTCTTGCCCTGGCAGTTGCCGGCGGCGCGCGTGCGGCGCATGCGCTCTTCGAGCGTGCCGCTGTGCCCGGCCACGGCCATGCTCTGGCGCAGCTCTTCGCCGACGGGCGTGCCGGCGAGCTCGACGAGCAGGTCGGCGACCTGGTAGGGGGAGGTGTGGTCGGCTTCGGAGAGGCCGGAGCCGTCGAGGACGCGCGGGTGGATGCCGAGCACCGAGGCGACGGTCTTCATCACCACCGCGGCGCCCGCGGCGGTGGTGCCGGCGCCGCCGTAGCGCGCGCCGAGGTCCTTGACGAGCGTCTCGGCGAAGAAGTTGTCGGACGGAGGCAGCATCAGGCCGATCAGCTGCTGCACGGTGGGCGAGGCGACCTGCGCGAGCTGGGCGGCGCCGGCGGGCGTGACGGCGGCGCCGTAGCGGCCGGCGATGAGCACGCCCCTGGACTTGAGCGTGGACCACAGCTCGTGGGCGGCGTAGGCGGCGGGCGCGTGCGCGCCGCGTTCGCGGCCCGATTCGCCGCGGTTGAAGGCGAGCGCGCTGAGCGTGCCTTCGAGGAACGGGTCCCAGGCGTAGTCGCTGGAGGGCTCGCCGCGCAGCGAGTCGAAGTAGGACTCGTCGCCGTAGACCGAGCCGGTGATGCGGTGGATGCCGTCGCTGCGCACGAGCGACTGGACCAGCGAGGAGACGCTGGCGCCGAGGCCGTCGTAGTGGCCCGCGATGAAGGCGCTCGAGCCGAACGTGGGGTCGCCGCCGCCGCGCAGGTAGAGGCTGCCTTCCCACACCCCGCCGGCGGCCATGTGCCCGACGCCGTAGACGGTGGTCTGCAGGTGCGTTTCCGGGCCCATCAGCTCGAGCGCGGCGGTGGCGGTGTAGAGCTTCTCCACCGAGGCGGGCGGGCGCATCACCTCGGCGCGCTCGGAGAACAGCGCCTGCTTGGCGGTGAGGTCGTAGACGTAGGCGCCGTCGTGGGGCCCGGCGAGCGCGAGCTGGCGGGAGAAGTCGGCCTGCAGTTCGCGCAGCGAGCGCTGCGCGCGGGCCGGCGCGGGCACGACGCTGGCCGCGAGTAGAAGTCCGCACAGCAGAATGAGGACTCTTGCAGGAGGAATCCGACCCACGTGGGCATAGAATGTGTCTGGGATGGGCAAGGTTGTCAAGCTGGAAGCGGCAGGGAAGCAGCGGTCGCGCAGCAGGGGGATGGCGGCGCGGGGCGTGGGCCGCCCGGCGGCGGTGGACCGCAGGCGGCGCCCGCGGCGCGACAAGACGGCGCTGGTGCTGGGCGGTGGCGGCTTCACCGGCGGCGTGTACGAGATCGGCGCGTTGCGCGCGCTTGACCTGCTGGCGGTGAACAGCACGGTGAACAACTTCGACGTGTACGTGGGCACCTCGGCGGGCGCGTTCATCGCGGCGCTGTGCGCCAACGGCGTGACGCCGGAGGAGATGATGCGGGTGGTGACGCGCCAGGGCAAACCGCCGTTCAAAGACATCGACATCGGCGATCTGCTGCAGCTGAACCTGTGGGAGTTTGCGCGCAAGGGTGCGCTGATGCCGGTGCGCGCGGCGGCGCTGGCGCGGGTGCTGCTCTCGCAGCCGGGCGGCACGTCGCTGATGGACGTGCTGATGGGCCTGGCGGACTGGCTGCCGTCGGGCCTGTACACGGGCGCGGGGATCGAGAAGTACCTGCACGAGGTGCTGAGCGAGCCGGGCCGCACGGACGACTTCGGCGAGCTGGCGAACGAGCTGTACCTGACGGCGACCGACCTCGACACGTGCGAGCGGGTGGTGTTCGGCACCGACGGCGCGCGCGACGTGCCGATCTCCACGGCGGTGCGCGCGTCGGGGGCGCTGCCGATGGTGTACACGCCGGTGCGCGTGCACGACCGCGAGCTGATCGACGGCGGCATGGTGTCGACGACCAACCTCGACATCGCGATCCAGGCGGGCGCGAAGCTGGTGGTGGTGATCAACCCGATCGTGCCGTACATCAACGACTTCGAGCAGAAGGTGACGACGGTGAAGGGCAAACGCCCGCGGCGCGTGACCGACATGGGCTTCGCGCAGATCGGCTACCAGGTGTTCAAGCTGGTGGCCCACCAGCGCCTGCACGAACTGGCCAAGAGCTGGGAGCAGCGCTACCCCGGCGTGGACATCGTGCTGATCGAGCCGGAGGAGAACGACGAACTGATGTTCCAGACCTCGATGATGAGCTTCGCCTCGCGCGTGGCGATCGCGCGCCACGGCTTCGAGTCGGTGACCAAGCGCCTGGCGGGCGACTACGAGGACTACCGCGAAGTGGCCGAACGCCACGGCCTGGAGATCTCGGCCAGGCGCGTGCGCAAGGTGGTGGAGCACTTCGACCACGACAGCGAGCCGGTGAGCGCGTGGCGCAAGATCCTCGAGGGCACCACCGGCGCGCTGCTGCGCCAGGCCGGCTCGGCGACGGGCTGAGCGGCTACAGCTGGTCGATCGCGTTCAGCAGCCGGTCGCTGGCGGCGGCGGAGCGGATGGCGATGCGCACGTGGCGGGGCTCGCCGAGCGCGTCGCCGGCGGCGACGAGGATGCCGGCGCGCTCGAGGCCGGCGGCGAGCTCCGCGCCGGCGAGCGCGGGGTGCGCGGCCCACACGAAGTTGGCCTGGCTGGGGGCGACCTCGAAGTCGCGCCGGCGCAGCGCCTCGACCAGCCGCGGGCGCTCCTCGCGGATCCCCTGGATGCGCCTCTCGATCAGCTCGCTGCAGCTGTGCAGCGCCTCGAAGGCGCCGGCCTGCGATATCTCGGAGACGCCGAGGTCGGGGGCGAGCTCGGCCAGCAGCTCGCCGGAGCCGGGCGCGCCGACGGCGTAGCCGATGCGCAGGCCGGCGAGCCCCCAGGCCTTGGAGAAGCTGCGGAACACGAGCAGCTGCGGGTGGCGCTCGAGCAGCTGCAGCGAGGCGCCGGCGAACTGGGCGTCGGCGAAGTCCACGAGCGCCTCGTCGAGCAGCACGGCGACGCCGGCGGGCAGCGCTTGCAGCAGGCGCTCGAGCTCGGCGGCGCCGAGCGGCTCGCCGGTGGGGTCGTTGGGGTTGGCGAGCGCGACGGCGCGCACGTGCGGCTCCCGGTCGGCGGCCTCGAGCAGCTCCTCGACGCCGCCGTTGACGGGCACGGCGCGGCCGTGCGCGCGGCGGGCCATGAGCGGGTAGAGGGGGTAGGAGGGCCACAGCGTGAGCAGCTGCTGGCCGGGCTCGAGCAGCGCGCGGGTGGCGGCGCTGAGCAGCTCGGCGGCGCCGTTGCCGAGGATCAGCCGCTCGGGCTCGAGGCCGTGGCGCTCGGCCAGGCGCGCGCGCAGGTCGGTGCCCTTGAGCTCCGGGTAGCGCTGCAGGCCGCGGCGCGCGACGAAGGTGATGGCGCTGACGATGCGCGGGTGCGGCAGCTCCGGCCAGGTGGTGAGGGATAGGTCGAGCGTGTCGACGCGCGTGAGCGCCTTGCGCCGGCGCTCGGCGGCCTCCTCGCGCAGGCCCCGGTTGACCTCCTCCTCGGTCATCGCCTCGAACTGCTTGTAGTAGTCGAGCAGCCCCACGAGGGTTCTTTCTAGCAGCGGGCGGCGAGCTGCCCGCGGGCGCTCATCCGACGCCGCCGCGTTCGACGAGGCTGGTGCCGGGCCCGTGGATGACGACGAACCACAACACGAACGCGAGCGCGCAGACCACGGCGGTGGCGGCGAAGATGCGCCCGAGCGCGCCGGTGCGCTGGTCGTGGCCGGCGGCGCGGCGCACCAGGATCCAGGCGCTGTCGATGCGTTTCATCAGCGACAGCGCGCCGAACAGGAGGGCGAACAGCGCGGCGAAGGAGACGAGGATGCCGAGGCTGACGCTGCCGCTGAGGTAGTTGGCCTGCGAGCCCAGCCACAGGCAGAGCAGCGGGATCGGCCCCCAGCAGAGGATGCACAGCAGCGTGATGCCGCCGAGCATGCTGGTGGCGAGCGAGTCGTCGATGCGCTGGCGCAGCTCGCCGGCGCGCTGCGGGATGGTGCGGTAGTGCACGGGCGCGGTGCCGGGCCGCCGCCCGACGAACAGGCCGCCGTTGTCTGAGGGGTCGGTGCGCATCGCTTGCGTCTATCTTCGCACGCGCGCGCGGCGGCGCGGCCGGGGGCGGCCGCTGCGGGAGTGGGGGAGCGTCATCCGCGCAGGCGCGCTCAGCCGGCGTAGAGGCCGCCGAACAGCTCGGCGTAGCGCTCGTTGACGACGTTGCGCTTGACCTTCAGCGTGGGCGTGAGCTCGCCGGTGGCCTGCGAGAGGTCGTGGTCGAGGATCACGAACTTCTTGACCTGCTCGACCTGCGCGTACTTGGCGTTGGCTCGGTCGATCTCGGCTTGGATGAGCTCGCGCACGGCGGGCTCGCGCGAGAGAGAGGGGATGTCCTCGGGCAGGCCGTGCTCGCGCGCGAACACGGCGATCTCTTCCTCGTCGAGCGTGACCAGCACCACCGGGTAGGGGCGCTGGTCGCCGTGCATCACCGCCTGGGAGATCCAGCGCGACTGCTTGAGGTCGTTCTCGATGTTGGCGGGCGTGATGTTCTTGCCGCCGGCGGTGATGATGATGTCCTTCTTGCGCCCGGTGATGGACAGGTAGCCGTCCTCGTCGAGCGAGCCGAGGTCGCCGGTGTGCAGCCAGCCGTTCTCCACGGCGCCGAAGCTGGTGGAGGCGCGGTTGTGGTAGCCGGAGAAGATGTTGGGCCCTTTGACGAGGATCTCGCCGTCGTCGGCGATCTTGATCTCCACGCCGGGCAGCGCGCGCCCGACGGTGCCGAAGCGGTGGTTCTCGATGGTGGAGACGGTGGCGGCGGTGGCGGTCTCGGTCATGCCGTAGCCCTCCAGCACGGGCACGCCGCAGGCCCAGAAGAATTCGAGGATCTCTTTGGCGATCGGGGCGGCGCCGCTGGTGGCGCGGCGCACGCGCCCGCCGAAGATCGCGCGCACGTTCTTGAAGAGCTGCTCGTCGGCCTCCTCGAAGGGCTGCATCAGCTCCTCCGGGACCTGTTCGCCGCGGTTGAGCATGTCGCGCACCTTCACGCCCAGCTCGATCGCCCTGCGGGCGCGCTCGCGCTCCTGCGGCGGCTGGGCTTCGATGGCGCCGTTGGCGAGCGTGTAGATCTTCTCGAACACGCGCGGCACGGAGGGCAGGTAGGTGGGTTTGACCTCGAGCAGCTCGGGCACCACCTGCTTGGTGTCGCCGCCGAAGTAGGCGAGCGTGCCGCCGAGGTCGAACACGGCGAGCTGGATCAGCAGCGCGAAGGAGTGGGCGAGGGGGAGGTAGAGGTACACGACCTCGTCGCTGTCGATCTCGCCGGCCTCGTCGATCATGTCCATGATGGCGCGGTAGTTGCCGTGCGTGAGCACGCAGCCCTTGGGCGGCCCGGTGGTGCCGGAGGTGTAGATGAAGGTGAAGGCGTCCTCGCCCCGCACGCCGGCGCGCCGCGCCTCGAGCTCCTCCGCGCCGTGGCCCCGCCCGAGCTCGCGCAGCTGCTCCAGCGTGATCACCTCGAGCCCGTGGTCCTCGGCGGGCGCGTCCATCGCGATCACGGTGCGCAGCTCGGGCACCTGCTCGCGGATGGCGGCGACCTTGGCGAGCTGCTCGTCGTTCTCGCACACGATCGCGCAGGCGCCGGAGTCGGAGATCACCCACTGGCACTCTTCGGGCGAGTTCGTCTGGTAGATCGGCACCACCACTGCGCCCACGGCGGTGGCGGCCATGTCGGCGTAGGACCACTCAGGGCGCGTGTTGGCGAGGATGCACAGCCGCTCGCCGGGTTCGACGCCGAGGTCGATCAGCCCGAGCGCGAGCTCCTGCACGGTCTCGGCGAGCCTGACGTAGCTGACGTCGCGCCACTCGCCGTCGCGCTTGAAGCGCACCGCGGTGCGCTCGCCGAACTTGTCGGCCGCTTCGGGGATCAGGTCGGCGATCGTCCGCGTGTCGGCGGGCGCGGCTGCGACGCTGCCGGCCCCGTTATCGCTGGTCGCGGCGGCTGCCGTGGCCTCCATCAGGACTCCTTCCTCGTGCTGCGCGGGTTGACAAATGATCTTAGTGGCTGGGCCAACGTTTGGACAGTGGCCCTTTACGCGCTTATTACGCTGATGCCTGCCCCGCGCGGGGCCGTGGCGGGCGGGCGCGGCCCGGACGCCTCAGACGGGGTTGGGCACGTCGATGAAGACGTGGCGCAGCGCGAAGCGCTCGGCCAGGTGCTCGCCCAGCGCGCGCACGCCGAAGGTCTCGGTGGCGTGGTGCCCGGCGGCGATGAGGTGCAGGCCGAGCTCGCGCGCCTGCGCCATCGAGCGCTCCGCGGGCTCGCCGGTGAGCAGCGCGTCGGCGCCCGCGGCGGCGGCCTCGGCGAGGTAGTCGGCGCCGCCGCCGGAGACGATGGCGAGCTGGCGCACCTGCGCGGGGCCGTTGTCGAACACCAGCGGCTGGCGGCGCGTGACCTCGCCCACGCGCTGGAAGAGGTCGTGGGCGGCGAGCCCCTCTCCGGGCAGCGTGGCGATGAAGCCGATCGCCTGCCCGTGGTGCCGGGCGAACGGCGTGAGCTCCGCAGCGCCGAGCTCGCCGGCGAGCAGCGCGTTGTTGCCGAGCTGCGGGTGCGCGTCGAGCGGCAGGTGGTAGGCGGCGAGCGCGAGCTGGTTGGCGAACAGCAGGCGCAGCCGGCCGGCGAGCAGCGGGTCGAGCGCGCGCACGCCGGGATCCCAGAAGAGGCCGTGGTGCACCAGCACCAGCTCCGCGCCCTCGGCGGCGGCGAGCTCGAACAGCTCCGCGTGCGCCGACACACCGGTGGCGATCGTGCCGACCTGCTCTGGCCCCGGCACCTGCAGGCCGTTCACGCAGTAGTCGTCGAAGCGGCCTGGTTCGAGCATGCGGTCGAGCTCGGCGAGGATCGCGCGCGCGGGCGTGGGCATGCGCCGACCTTAGCTGGCGGCGCGCCGCACCCCGGCACGTGCCGGTGGTGGCCGGGTCCAGGCCGGCCGTGTGGGATACTGCGGGTGCGTCGGGGCGTGGCGCAGCCTGGTAGCGCGCACCGTTCGGGTCGGTGAGGTCCCGAGTTCGAATCTCGGCGCCCCGATTGGTTCATGTCCTGCGAGGGCCAGCGAATACGGGCGAAAACCCGCGAAAACGCTGAGTCTCGCGGGGCAGTGTTCGCGGGGTTTCGTGGATGCTCGGAGGACTCTGGGACGCAGAGGGACCGCAGAGAGCGCCTTGCGGTCCGTTTTGCGGTCCGTTCGGATGCGGGGACGACCACCGGATAACGAGCGCGTGCATCGAGGTCAGGCTCCGAGCTGGGCACTGGCGCCGTCGTCTTGGATCAGCGTTCGCGAGCGTGTTTCGGTTTGCAGCATCGCTGCTTGGACGGCTAGCTCGGCGAAGCTGACGTTCAGGCCGTCGCTGAGCTTCAGCAAGGTGGCGAGCGTCGGGTTGCCGGCGCCGCGAACGTAGGAGCCGAGCTGTTTGCCCTCGATCCCGGACGCGAAGGCGACTTCTTCCTGGGTCATGCCCTTGCGCTCGGCGATCGTCTCGATTGCTTTCCCGATTGCGCAGTGCCTCGCGGAGCGTGGCTTCTGGGTCCGTGGGCGCGGCACGTCCGTCTAGGCAGCGTCGCGAACGACGGTGAGGCGTGGCGGCTCTGAGTCGGCGGCGTCGCGGCGCTGCTGGTAGGCATCGAGCGCGCGCTGTGCTCGTGCGATGGCGCGGCGCTGGCCTAGCTTCGTGTAGACGGTCGCGATGAGATAGCCGCCGTCGTCGTGGCCGACGACTTCGGCGACGGTCGCGGGGTCGAGGCCGAGCCCGTCCTCCTCGACGGGAGTGACCATCCACTGAATCGCACGGTGCTTGAGGTCGTAGAAGTCTTGACCGGGCATCCCGGCGGCGGCGCATATCGCTTTCCACCACGACGACCAAGTGCTGCGCCACATATAGCCGCCTTGTGGGCTTGGAAAGACGATCTCGCCCATGTCCTTGTTTACGACCTTGCCCATGCGCGGCATACGTTCGATGTGCTCGCGCCATGCCGGGGTCATCGGCACCCAGCGGCCGTCGTCGTCCTTGGGCCATGTGATCTCGCCCGTCTCCAGGGCGATCTGGCGCTTGACGTGGATCAGTCCCTTGTCGAAGTGAAGCTCGGGACGGTGCAGCGCGAATATCTCGCCGGGGCGCAGCGCCTCGTCGCCGATCGTGAGAACGGCGCCCTCAAGCACGAGCCCGTAGTCATCGGCGCGGCACTCCCGCGCGCCCTGCCGAAGCCGCGCGTATGCCTCGTCGCTGATGATCTCGAAGTCCGGGCGATCGACTCGGCGCTTGCGCTTGCTCGCTCCGAGCTTCGTAAAGAGGTTGCGGTCGATGAGGTCGCGGTCCTCGGCGTGGTTGAAGAACTGCCGGACGGCTTGCTGGGTGTTCGCGCCCTTCGGTCGCGTCCACGTCACAGCCTCATCGCGCGTGAAGCTGTCAAGCGGGCGATCGTGAAACTCGCGCACGAACGGGCGCAGCCCGTCGCGCAAGCGCCGGATCGTTGACCCGCGACGCCCCGTCTCCTTCTGGCAGCGCTCGCCGTCGGGCCACGTCATCGTTATGCGGCCGTTGTCGTGGAAGCTCGCCCCGGCGAACTTGGCGACCGTTATCGACCCGTTGCGCTGACTGTGAGGGTTGTTGACTTCCTCTTGCAGTTCAGCGAGGCAACGCGCCTTTTCGAGGTTGTATTCCTCAAGGGTCTCGAAGGTGCCGATCCACTTCTTGCGGCCGCGGTACTTGGCATATCCGCAGTAACGCGGCTTGTTACGAGTGCCCCGGTTCAGTGGCATTTCAGGAGTCCTCCTGTGCGCGTGGCGCGCCGTAGCGCTCGCGTAGCCATGCCTCGACTTCGGTGACGCGGTAGCGGTTGATCCCGAGCATGTGCATGTGCGGCAGCCCGAGTCGCTGCTGAGACTCGATCCATCGCGTCGTGACGTGGAAGTGCGAGGCGATCTGCTGCTTTGTGACCCATGGCTCGTGCGCGGGCACCACGAGCGCGTCCATACGGCCGGTCATGCGCCCGAAGCGAAGCCGCCGCCGCTCGCACCCCCGCGACTGGCCTGCGCGGGGTGCCGGACGGCGGTGCGTCGCGGTCGTCGCTGCTCGACGTGTCCGGCGCGCGTGGCGCATGGCTGGCTTCGATCAGACCAGACCAGCGCCGCGATCTCAAGGCCCTGACAGGACGTGTCGGCCGGCGCTCCATAACGGCAGGCCGCGCCGCCCGATCCGCCCGTTGCCGCCTGCATCACGCCGCCTTCCGGGGATGCTGGGAGCGTGCCGTGCGTACCGGCGTCCAGCCCGGCTTGCGGAACACGAGCACGTCCTCGTGCGCGACGACTTGCGTGCGGTCGTTTTTCGCGCGGCGCCGCCTGGCTTGGAGTGTTTGCCAGAACGACGGGCGCATGACCAGCTCGCTGTCGCGGACGGTCGCAAGCAGGCCGATCACGCGCTGCCAGTAGAGCAGCCCGGAGTCTTGGCACAGCGCGATCGTCTCGCCCGAGAGATTGCGCAGCGCGCCGCCGCCAGCAGAGCGCATGTCCTTCGTCACCGACACGAGGAACCCGCCCGGCTTTAGCACCGACGCGCACGCCTCGTAAACGTCGGCCATCGCCACGCAGTAAGCAGCACCGCGCGCGTGACCGAGATTGCTCCGGTTCGGGCTGTAGTTCGTCGTGTCATCCCGGCGCAACGGCTCAGAGCCGTTAACCGGATTCACGTCAGCTACCTCGCACGCATACGGCGGCGAGACGAGGATCAAGTCAACGGCGCCATGCGCAAGACGCGCGTGGGCGGTGTCTCGCGCACTCCCACCTGGGCGCAGCAGCCGTTGAGCGTGGAGCGTCAGCAGTCGTGGAAGCTCGCGAGCGTCGCCCACGAACACTTCTCCGCGCGAACGCGCGTGCCCGCCTTTGTGAACGAAATCGAGATTTGCTTGCGCGAGCGCCGCCCAGCGTGGCTCAAGCTCCAAGCCAACAGCGCGTCGTCCGAGATCGACGGCCTCCACGGCTGTCGTGCCGATCCCGCACATGGGATCAACGACGAGATCGCCGCGCTCGGAGTAAGTCTCGATCGCCCGGCGCGCGAGCGCCGGGAGCATCTTTGCTGGGTGCCGATGCGAAGCCGGCACGTAACGATGGGCTCGCTGCCATTGGCTTGTCTGCTGCGCACACGGCCAAACGGCAAGCGGAAGGTCGGCGGTCTTTCTTTGTCTTTCTGGCAATTGGTGGGCGTCGGTTGGAGAGCCCCTGCAACGGACAAAGGGGTCCAAACGCGCCCTTGCGGTACAGCTATCGCTAACTGCACGGATGGCCGCTTATGAAGTAATGCGGACAGGCCCAACGGCGCTTCACTCAAACCGACGGTGCGAGGTAGCCGTTAGGCTCGGCGACGACTGTGTTTTGTAGTTCGCCGATCTTGTCTATCTCGATCCTGACGACATCGCCGACCTTGAGCAGTCCTTCGGGGAAAGGTTGGCGTACTGCTCCTACGCCTGCGGGTGTGCCGGTGGCGATCACGTCGCCTGGCTCTAGCGTGAAGGCTTCGGAGAGGTGGGCGACCTGTTCGTAGCAGTTGAAGATCATCTCGCTCGTGTTGGAGTTCTGGCGAAGCTCATCGTTGACGTAGGTCTTGATGGCGAGGTTGTGCGGATCGCCGATCTCGTCGGTGGTCACGATCCAAGGGCCGAGTGGTCCGTGCGTGTCGAAGGACTTGCCGATCGTCATTGTCGGCGTGCGCAGTTGCCAGTCGCGTACCGACACGTCGTTGGCGATCGTGTATCCGGCGATCACTTCATGCGCTTTCGCGATGGGTACATGGCGGCAGTGTTTGCCGATCACGATTGCAAGCTCGGCCTCGTAGTCGAGCAGGCTCGACACACGCGGCATGTGTATGTCCGCGTCCGGGCCGATGATGCACGTCACCTGCTTGTTGAAGAAAAAGGGAACCTCTGGCGCTTGCAGCCCACTCTCTGCGATGTGGTCCCTGTAGTTGAGCCCAATCGCTAGATACTTGCGAGGCGTCGCGGGCGCGAGCAGGCGGACGCTCCCGAGCGCGTGACGCTCGCCGGGAGCGTCACGCTCCATCACAGAACCGTCCTGGGCGATGCCGTCTCGTGTGCGGCCGTCGATCTCGAATCTGCATAGCCTCATTCGGTGCCCTCCATTAGCGGGTGCGTGTGTGGACTCAGCTCGCCGGCCGCCGCACGGGCATGGATCGCCTCGAATGATTGTCCGTCAGCGGCGGCTTGGGCGATCTTCTCCGGGTCTACGAATACACCGATCGGGTTGGCCTTGAACGCCGGGCTTGTGCGCATCCACCGGCTTGAGGCGGCCCAGTCGCCGAAGGCATCGACTTGCAGCTCGACGCGGTTGCCGTCCGGGTCTTTGTAGTAGTAGGAAAGCGTCATCCCGTGGTCGATGCAGATGTCGGGCCCGATCCCCTGCTCGCGCAGACGCAGATAGGTCGCGTTCAAGTCCTCGAAGCGCTCGTACTCGAAGGCGCTGTGGTGCATCCCGGTTCGTGTCTCCTTGTCTGGGTCATCGGCGAAGCCGGGGAAGCAGAGCAGCGCGATCCGATGGTTCGCAGCGTCGTTGGTCAGCCACGCCCCGGTCGCATCCTGAAAGGCAACATCGGCGCCGACTACGACCGCGTACCAGTCGATCAGCGCCTGTAGCTGCGTGGTCTTCAGGTTGAAGTGGTGGAGCGCCGGCTTGATGATCGAGTGCGCGGTCATAGATCCCTCACCACGGCACCGATGCGCTTGTTTCGTGCAGCAGGCCGGGATTGATGTCGGACTCTTGGTGGACGTGACGGGGCGGGGTGTAGAACGTCGCGTAAGGACGCAGGCGAACCGCGACACGTTTCTCCACGCGCGCGCCTTCCTCGACCATCGGCCGCACGTCCTCGGACATCGGGGCGCCGGCCATCACGCCAGCGATACGCATCATCACGTCCACCACAAAGCCGAAGTCAGTCTCGATTTCCGCCTCGCAATAGACCTGCATGTAGGTCGGCGGCCACTGCTCGTCAAGGATGCACAGTGAAACCTTGGGGTTGCGTGCTACGGCCTTTGCCTTCGCGCGCTCGGCCATCGTGGAGACGACGATCTCCTCGGGCTCTGCGGAGTAGTACACGATCGACATAGCCGGCCCGTGCTCGGCGCGGCCATACCCAAAGATCGCGGTGCGATGGTCGAGTACAAACTGTCGTCGCTGCTCGGGTGTCATCGGAAGGCCCTTTCGGCGGGCGCTTGTGGCGCAGTGTTTGACGGCAAAGTGCTCATGCTGCGTTTGCCCGCTCATGCTCCTCGACCTCGCTGGTGAAGGCCGAGCGCAGCGTGCTCACTCGCTTGTAGATGATTCGGTCGATCGGCCCAGGTATGAAGGGACGCGCCCTTGTCGCGGCCTTCTGGATTCGCGGCGACAGGTCCAGCTCGCGGCGCCGGTCGATGATCGCTTCGCAGGACTTCTTAGCGACCGAGCTTGCGGGATGGCGCTTGATGTCGTTCTGGCGCCTCACCGAAAGATCGATCTTCAGCTCCTGTCCCTCGGGCGTGAAGAAAGTACGGCCGGCGCCGTCGTCGTTGTACATATCGCCGGGGTTGATTGTGAGCACGTCAACGCCGTGAGAGAACATTTCCAGCCGCAGACACTCGAAAAACCCGTTCATCGCGTGCTTGCTCGTGGAATAGCCGAGGTATCCCGCCATCGGCAAGTGCCCGGAGCCCGAAGTCACGTAGGCGATGAGCCCTTTTCGTGCGATGAGGTCGCGCAGCGCGTAATAGGTCGGGTACGCCGCGCCAAAGAAGTTGACGTCCATCGAGTCACGAATCGCGTCCAGCCCCGGAAGCTCCTCCAGCTTTCCAAAAGTGCCACTCCCGGCGTTCAACACGAGAATGTCGATCGGACCAAAAGCCTCGTTTACGCGCTCGATGAGCGCCTTGCAGTCTGACTCGCTGGAGAGGTCGGTGGGTACTGCCACAGCCCTGCCGCCGCGCGCCTCGATCTTGCCCTGTATCGCTTCGAGCCGCTCGTGGTTGCGCGCGGCGAGAGCGACCGCTGCGCCGTTGGCTGCCAGCTCGAACGCAAGGTGTTCGCCAAGGCCCTGCGAGGCGCCCGTGACCACAGCCACCTTGCCAGCCAGTTTTCTTGTCATCTCCGCCATTGGCGGACCTCCAAATCTACGTGGACGGTCTTGATTGGCGATCAAGAGTATCATTTGTCTTGATCGAGAGTCAAGAAGCCTGATGCCTGCCACTCGTCCCCACCTAGACCGCGACCTCAAGCGCAAGCAGATCCTCGACGCCGCTGAGAAGCTGCTGCTGCGCAACGGCTACGACGCAACGGCGATGGCGGAGGTAGCCCGACGCGCCGGGGTCGCGAACAACGCGGTGTACTGGTACTTCGCGAGCAAGGACGACCTGCTCGCTGCCGTGCTCGGGCGACGCCAAGAGCGAGCGCTCGAAAACCTGCCCGCCCCGGACACCCTGACCCCCGACGAGCAAGCCCTCGCAATGCTCGCTCAACTCGATCAAGTCGCCAAGCTCACCGCCACCGTCCACGAGCGCGCCCAGCACAGCACAGCAGTCGCCGAGATGCACAAGGCGTTCCATGCCGCAGCAGACCGACTTCTGAGGAGTCTGTTCCAAGATGCTGGGCTCGATGCAAACGACGCCGCACAAGCCGCCAGAGCGATGATGGCTCTGGTTGAGGGTATCCATCTCCACGAGCCCGACCGAGACACCGCCGCACGCAACGACCTCGTGCTCTGGACACTTCACCGACTCGCCCCCGATCTCGATCGAAGGTAGGGCGCCTGCGCGGCGACGAACAAGGGCGCCAGCTCATCGACCAAGCCATTTTGACTCGTCGGCTGCGCACACGACCAAACGGCAAGCGGAAGGTCAGCGGTCTTCCTTTGCTTTTCTGGCAATTGATGGGCGTCGGTTGAGGAGCCCTTGCAACGGACAAAGGGGTCCAAACGCGCCCTTGCGGTACAACCGTTTCTGTGAAAGCTATGCGGCGTGATCGGCGGCGACGAGCAGCGCGACGGCTGCCTCGCGGGTACGCTCGCCGCTCGTGGGCTCCGGGCGCGTGCTGACGCCCGATGCCGTGCGGATCACGGCTTGCCCGTCGCGGGTACGGGCGGCCCAGTGCGGCGCGCCCGCGAGTCCGCTCGTGCCGCGTGTGGCCTCGTGAAAGAACACGTCGCCGATGTGCGTACCACGGCAAGAGACGGAGAATCGACTCGGTGCGCCCGTATCGTCAGTGAAGCCGTCAACGGCCGCGAGTCGGCATCCCTCTTGAAGGTCGCGCTCGAATTGTTCGGCGTCGGCTTGCGCGGGCGTCTGCGCGTCCGTGGGGATCGCTGGCTCGTTCAGTGGGGCGGTGTCACGGTAAAAGGCCTGCGCGACGCTCGGCGTCGGCGCTGGCTCCCCGTTCTCGTCGTAATCGTTGTCGATCGTCCACACGATCTCGTTATCCCAATCCTCGGCGCCGGGGAGATAATCGTCCATGTGCATACAGACCACATGGGGGCTGGCGTCTGTGACGGTGCCGGCGGCGCCGGCCGGCGCCGTGAAATGCGGGAAGCGCTCGACTGCCTCGGTGAGTCGAAAGCGTGCGCCGACCGCGGGGAGTGTGTGTGCGTTCTGGTTGCTCATTTCGCTCATCCCCTAGTGAGGCTCGCTAGGCGCTGTCGGTCGCGCCTGATGTTGGCTGAAAGGTTGCTCAGGGTGTATGCCGGGAACCGTCCGTTGGGGCACTGGATTTCACCCCATGCGCTGATCGAGGCTTGCAAGTCGCTTCGGAGCCGGTCGGGAAGCGTCGCCGGGTCCGCCGTTCCCTTGCGGCACGCCGCGTTGTAAGCCTTGATCGTGTCGCGGTCGCTTTCACGCTCGGCGATGCGCGCGCGGAGTTTCACTATCGCGTCGGGGTCATCGGAGTAGATGGTGTGCTCGGCGGCTGCGTCGATGTTCTCGGCGCGGCGGGAAAACTCACGCGCCTTGGTCGTGTGCTCGATCGTGCGGCGCATCCCGCGCTCGATCCGGTCCCGGTCGCGTTCGGCGCGTCGCTGTGAATGGTGGCCGAGCAGGATCGGCTGTCCGAGCGGGATCATGTCCGTGGTCGTCTGCACGGACGATGCGGATTGCGCGGCCTTTGCTTCGCGGCTGGCTGCCCACTTGCGCAGTCGGGCGGCGCGCGCTTCGCGGCGTTCGCGGTATGTGCGGCGTGGCGTGGTTTCAGTGTTGCTCATTTTTTGTACCGCCTCAAAGTGCGTCGATGATTGCGTGTGCGTGACGGAGTGCGACGGCCTCGGCGTCGCTGCGCCGAGTGTGTGTCTCTTGGTCGTACTCGTCGTCGCTGAAATAACACGTTGACCGCCACGAGTACATGCCGTGACGGTCAACCGCGGCGAGGGTGATTTCGTACTGCTTGCTTTCGTATATCGAGCCGTTTTGTGTGCGGCTGACTACTATGTCGGGAGTGGTGCTTGTCATTGTTTAATGAGACCAGATCGACGCGGCGATCTCAAGGCTTTTGCTCTAAGGCGGGTTAAAGATTTGATGTTCATTTTCGGATGCGTGTGTCACGTAACTGTCAGCGATCGAAGTCGCGATCGCGAGCGGTGAAGATGCGCCGCCGCTCGTGCTCCAGACGGCGGCCGTGATCGGCGCTCCGCTGCCCGCTGTGGCGTCGTTGGCGGCCGTCGCGCGCGCATGGTTGGGGACGGCGAGCACGACGATCGGCCGGTGCCGGGCGAGCGTGCTACGCGGGATCGTCTTTGCGTAGTGGATTGCCTTCTGACGTAGCTGGGCGGCTGGCTCGGTGGCTCGGTCAAGCTCAAGTAGGAAATGCAGCGGTTGACGGTCGGGGAGCGTGAGAACGCCGTATCCGTCCGGCCAGACAGTGCCGTTGAACAGCCGGTGAATCGAGCGTTCGCCGTACCACTCCGACAGCGCGCCGTCGCTTTCGGTGGCTTCGTGGGCGAGCTGCGCGAAGAACTCGTTTATCTCGATGTGGTGGCGGAGCTTCGGCGAGTCAGCAACGGCAAGCGCCGTTGACCGGCGCCACTTCAACTCGCGCCGCTCGACGCCGTATTGCGCGGCGACGACGTGCGCGCCGGCCTCATCGAGTATCCAGTGATGCGGCGCGCTGCCGGCGCCGCGCGGGACGGTTGGACGGAAGCGGTCGAGCACGCGAAGCTGATACAGCGTTTCGAGCCGCGCGCGAGTCGTTCTGATGCCGTCGAAGTACAAGCGCTGTATCTGGCTGGTGGTCAGCGCGTGGTGCTCGTAGCAGTCGAGCGCGATTTCTCGGTCACGATCGGTAAGGCGTGAGCCGAGCCCGACAACGTGCGTGAGCGCGACGCGCGTTGGGCGATCTCGTTGTTTCATGTGACAACGTGCCGTTGTCGGATGCACCCAAAAGCGGGATTTGCAGCGGTTTTCACGGAAACCGCCCCTCCGGTCCTAGACGGAGGGCCGGCGGGAGGTCGGAACGGAGAGCCGAGCGGAGGCAGGAACGGGAGCATGTCGTTACCTCTTTGTCTTGCCTCGTTGACGACGAGGACGACGCAGCAGCGGTGTGGAGTGCTGGCGTCCCTCGCAGGCACGGACAGTCTCGCGCTCGGACCCGGCGCGGCGGGCTAGCAGCGCGCGGACCGCTTCGCCGCGTCCGGGTTCGGTTGGCGGCAGGTTCTCGGTAGTGAGCGTGAACGGCCTGCTCGGCTGCCCTTCGTGAACGATGCGCGCGGCGATCGTGAACCGCGGCAGGTTGGCGAGGTCGTACTCGGACAGCTCGGGCGCGACTTCGGGCTCCAGGTGGTGAGCGTCTTCGTGGCTGAGTTGGAAATAGACCTTGTTGCGGGCGTTTGCGTCGATGCCGGCGCGCATCTCGGGCGGGAGCTGCGCAAGGTGCTGGTGAGCGAGCCCGAAGGAGAAGCGGTAGCCGCGCGCCTCGGCAAGTACCTCGTCAATCGGGGTGGAGAGCCCCAGGTAATTGTGTGCCTCATCGACGTACAGCGAGCAGTCGGGCCGCTGATCGGGAGGCAGTGCCGCGCGTGCCTGCCCGGCCTGCCACGCGCGCGCGACGATCATCGAGCCGAGCAGCCGGCTCGTGTCTTCCCCGAGCGTTCCCTTCGGCAGCCGGACGAGCAGCAGCCGCCCGCCGTTCAGGCAGCCGGCGATATCGAGCGTCGTGGTCGGGTGAGTGACGATCGCGCGCACGGGCCGGCGCAGCAGGAACGCGCGGAGCTTGTTCAACAGCGGGCCGACGGCTTGGCTTCGTCCGGAGTCGGGGAGTTCCTGATACCAGTCCCAGAACGGGCCGAGCCCAACGGGATCGTCTATCTGCGCGATCAGCGGCGCGCGCCATTCGGCATCGCTGAGCAGACGCGGCACGTCGGCGAGCGTCGCGTTCGGGACGGTCGCTGTCAGCGTCAGCAGCGCCGAGCGGAAAATGTCATCGGTGCGCGTGCCCCAGTCGCGCTCGAACACGCGGCGGAAGATGCTCACGAGCTGATCGACGGCGAGATCGTGGTCGGAGTTGTCGAGCATGTTCAGCGTGAGCGGCGCCGCTTCGGAGGGGTCGAGCAGGCTCACGGCGTCCTCCTCGCCGGCTGGTATCCGCGCGAGCAGGTCATCGACCAAATCGCCTTTCGGGTCGATCACTACTGCGCCGCGGCGAGCGCGGAAGTCGGCGAGCGCGAGTTGCGCGATCAGCGTGGACTTGCCAACGCCGGTCGGGCCCAAGATGTGCAGATGGTGGCGCGCGTCGGCGACGCCGATGCCGACACGCCGCCCGCTCGATGTGGTCCCGAGCGGCTTCTCGCCTGTGCTCAGGCCGGGCGGCGACGCAACCTTGCGGGCGCTCGCGCGCACGAGGCCGGGGATCGCCGCGTCGGCGGGCAGATGCGCGAGCGCCGCAAGCTCGGGGACGCTCGCGGTGAACGCGCGCCGGCTCAGCCAACGGCCGTCCAGCTTCACTACGGGGCGGCGCACGCCGCGGCGGCGCAGCGCCGCGCGGCCCTCATACGGCGCGAAGCCGCCGAGCACGCCGGCCAGCCGTCCACGCGCAAGCGACCGTGACGGTGAGCAGACGGCGACACGGAGGAGGCAGCGGTAGAGCGGTTGGGCGCTCTTGTCGAGCACGTCGCGCACGTCGGGGTTGACGGTCGGGTCGAGCGTCGTGCGCTTCGGCGGGTTCGGGCTCAGCAGCTCGAAAGCGCGTGCCGCTCGCCCGGTCGGCACGCCCGCGCGCAGCCGCCGTGCCGTCATCCGCAGCCGGCGCTGCTCGCGCGCGGTCGCTGGCCGCGCGAGGACTTGCACGAGCACGTTCTCGCCCTCACCCAGACCCGAGAGCTGGCCGAGAATCACGCGCAGCGGATCAGGGTCGATGCTGCTGTCGAGCGAGAACCAGTCCGGCCCGGCGATCACGAGCTCTGACACGAGCGGCCGAGCCGCCGCCGCGCGCGGGACAGCTTGGATGCTCGTGCTCGCGCCCGGCCACGCGGACTCGACGGCACGCTCGATCAAGCCGAGCGGGACCACGCGCGGCACCCAGAGCTGAAAGGTCGTGCCCGCTTCGCTGGCGGCGATCTCCCAGGAAATGTGCGGCTGCCCGGTGAGCAGCCGTCCCGGATTGGGCAGCAGGAGGTCGTGCAGCGCCGACCACAACAACAGCGCGCCGCGCGGCTTGACTTCGGGGGGAATCCCGATCCGCACGAGCCGCGCGCCGCGCGCGAGCCGCCAGCGCCGCACACGAGCGACGAGCACGACGAGCGCGATCACGCCGGCAGCGAGCACGGCGAGGATCGGCGCGACGTGCTCGACGGTGGGCAGCGCATGATGGGCGAGCGTCGGTAGTGCGCGCAGCGGCCGGTTTGGTTCGTCAAGCCAGCGTTGAACCTGCTGCGCATCGTGAGGATGACGGGTCATTTCGCTGCTGGCCGCGTCGCGCCGAGGTAAACGTCTTCACCCCATCGCGCGCCGATCGTGGTCGGGAACGACTCGGTTTGCACGACGGTCCCGGTGTGCGGCGCGTCGACCATTTCGCCGGCCGCGACGACGATCCCGACGTGCGTGACGTTGCTCGTGCTCGAACCGAAGAACACGAGATCGCCGGGCTGGAGGGGCGCCGTCGCTGGCAGGTGCGGCCCGGCGTCGAATTGTTCCTGCGCAGTCCGCGGAAGGCTTATGCCCGCAGCCCGGTATGAGGCCTGCACGAGCCCGGAGCAGTCATAGCCGCTCGGGCTCTCGCCTCCCCACACGTAGGGCACGCCGCGCTGGGCGAGGGCGAACGCGACCGCGACGCCGGCAGCGCCGCCCGTTTGCGGAGTAGCTGATTCGGCTTCGTGTTCGTAGGTCGCCGCCCAGCTCAGGACCTCTTCGACGTAGGCGTTGGAGTGGTTGTAGGCGAAGATCGCGCGGCGGATTTCACTCGGGGCGCCGTTGGCGCGCAGGTAGTTGGCGGCGCTGTAGATCGCATCGGCGGGGTTCCACCGGTCAGGGCGTCCGCCGTTGGGGCTGACGCCGTAGCTTGCCCAGGTGGAGGCGAGGAACTGCATCGGGCCGCCCGCGCCCGCGTTGTTGACGGCGCCCTCCCGTGTGCAGGCGGGGTCGGGGTCCTGCCCGTCGTCGCACTCGACCTTCCCGATGCCGGCCAGTACCTCCCACGGGATGCCATAGCGAGCGCCGGCGGCCTCGAACAACCGCAGGTATTCCCCCGGAATCCCCGCGACCTGTTCGACATCGACGTCGGCGGCTGGCTGGCCGAGACTGACGCCCGCGCCGCCGCCGAGCACGCCGAGCACGCCGAGCGCGGCGGCGATGAACAGCACGGGCAAGAGTGCCGCGAGCGCGCACGAGCTGAGCAGCGCGCGCTTCATGCCGACCGCGCAAGCTCAGCCGGATCGCTGGTGACAAGCTCGTGCTCGGCGGGGCTCGCCGTCACGCGCAACGGGACGCGCTGCCCGTCGGTCAACAGCAGCCCGTGACCGACCGGGCAGGTGAGCAAGTAGGAGCGCTCCCCCGTCGTCAGGTTGAACGCTTGCCCAACGCGGTCGATCGCCTGCGGCGATTGGTGGAGTAGGAAGTGCTGGCGGGCGTTGGCGACGACGGCCTGCCCGAGCGCGGAGTCCAGCAAGTCACCTGGGTCCTGCGTGATCGTCGTCAGCCCGGTCCAGCGCTTGCGGGCCTTCTTCGCCAATCTGAAAAGGAAGCGTGCGCCGGGTGCCTCGCGTCCGGCGGTCGGCGTCTCGCGCATGAGATCCCAGGCCTCGTCGACCAACACGACGCGGCGGCGTAGCGGACCCTCAAGCGAGCGCCAGATAGCGTCGAGCGCGAGCATCAGCGCCGGGGCGCGCATCCGCTCGGGAATCCCCCGCAAGCTGAAGCAGACAAGGTGACTGTCGGGTTGCACGCTCGTCGGCCTGTCGAACAGCGAGGAGTGCGAGTAGGGCGAGAGGCGTTCGGCGAGCCGCTTGCCCGTTTCGCTCTCTGCCTCCAAGGCGCTTACGAGGTCGCACAGCAGCGGCGCCGGCCGGCGGTGCGTGTCGGGGTCGGCGGTGATCCCGGCTGCTTGGTAGGCGGCGCGGGCGCCGCGGTCGAGCGCGGCCAGCTCGCCGCCGTCGAGGCCGCCGGCCAGCAGTTCCACGAGATCGGCGAGGAACAGAATCCGCTCGTCCAGTACGCGCGTCCCTTCGCTCGTGGCGGGCAGGTCGAGCGGATTCAGAGCGACAGCGCGCGGGCCGGTGAGCGGCAGGTACGCCCCGCCGACGTTCTCGCAGAGCGTGTGGTACTCGTCCTCTGGGTCGAGCACGAACACCTGCACGGCGTCAAAGAGCAGGTGCAGCGTTTCGAGCTTGGCGGCGTAGGACTTGCCGCCGCCCGAGTCGGCGAGCTGCACCGTGTTGAAGTTCGCGCGGCTGAAGCGGTCCACGAGCACCGGGGCGCCGCTGTCGGTGACGCCGGTCAGAACGCCGTCCTCAAGCGGCGGGTCAGACGACGCGAACGGGAAGCCGGCGGCGAGCGCCGCCGTGTCCCACGAGCGCGTCAGGCGCAGCCGATCGGAGCCGAGCGGCAACGCCGAGAACCAGCCATCCAGCGGCCTGAACGTCGCCGGGACGACGTGCATCAGCAGCGAGGCGCACAGCGCCCGCACTCGCTCGGTGCGCTCCTGCAGCTCCTCTCTGCTCGGCGCGGTGATCGACAGGTACAACCCCGCCCGGAACAGCTTGCTTTCACCACGAGCAAGCGCGCTCGCCAAGGCTTCGGCGTCCTCGGCGGCGGCGGCGAGCGCCGGATCGGAAAGGCGGCCACGATCGGCGTCGAGCCGCCGCGAGGACTCAAGCCGCGCACGCTGGCGGCGCAGGCGATCGGCGGCGAGCGCGGGCGGGACCGGCCCGATGTGAAGCGTCAGGTCAAGCTCGCCCGCGGCCTTCAGTAGCGGCGCAAGCCAACCCAGCGCAACCTCGCGGGGATAGCCGACGACCGCGAACGTTCGCTGCCACGTCTCCCCAGCAAGCAGACGGTCGCGCTCGACCTCGACCGCGGCCGGCGCGGGTATCTGCCCCGCGCCGCCATCGTGCCGGCGAGCGCCACGAGCGAGATCGGGCAGTCTCAGCATCGGCGGATCACTCCGTCCAGGTGCGAGCCGGCGGGCGGGCCGGGCGGTTCCAGCGCGCCGATCAGCAGCGTCGTGGCGGCCTGCCCATCCAGGCGCTGCAAGCTCACCCCGGCAGCGCGCAGCAGGTTCGTTGCCTCGCTGGCGCGGCGCTCGAGATCGGCGCCGGCCGTCTCGCGCTCGCGCGCGCGGGTACTCAGCACGAGCAGGATTTGACGACGCCGCAGACCGTCACCTTCGGCGAAGCTGGCGAGGAATCGTGCGTAGTCACGCGCGCAGCGGGCAAGCGCCGGATGCGGCAGCGCGGGCGCGGCGCGCTCGACCGTCTGCGCGCGCTCGGCGAGGTCCACGAGTTCGGAGCGCACAGTGATCGCGCACGGCGCGACGAGGCTGTTCAACCACTTGCCATACGCCTCGGCGAGCGCCGCTTGCTCCTCGCTTGAGCGAAGCGCCCAGCTCGTCCCGCTCGCGGCCAGCAGCAGCGCGCTCGTGCCGTCGGCCAGCTCCACGATGCCGCTCTTGAGGATCGCCTTCACCGGCACCCGCAACAGCGCGACGGCCGGCTGGCCGGGCGCGCCCGACAGCTTCTCCGGCACCCCGTCGGGCGCCGCGATCCGCAGCTTCGGTTGCGTGAGCTGCCGCCCGGCCGCGAGCGCTACGCGCTCGCCCGAGAGGCCGTCCAAGCGACCCAGCGCGAGGCCGACGCCGACAAGCGCGAACGGCGCGGCGAGCACGACCGGCAACGGCATCGGCACGAGCGAGCCGGCGGCCTCGAAGACGCCGTAGCAGACGATCGCGGTGAGGACGAGGATCACGAGCTGCCGGGCGGTGAGCCCCCACGCGAGACGGTCCTCCATCTCCACGTCGGCGGGGAGCCGGATGCGCTGCTCGTTCACGGCGCGCCCCCGATCGCGCCGCGCACGACTCGATATGCGATGTAGGTCTTCGCGACTCGCCCGACGGTCGAGGGTCGCCCCGAGAAGACAAGCTCGCGCACCCAGAACGGGATGCGCAACAGCACGTAAAAGAGGCAGATGACGAGCAGCAGATCGATCAGCGCGCCGCTCGCACTGAGCCCCAGGACGCTGTTCGATGAGGCAAAGAAGACGTGGACGATCGCCGCGAGCGTCAACGACTGCGCGACCTGCACGCCGAGCGCACCGAACATCGCCCTCCACCAAAGCCGTGCCAGCCCTTCGGTCTGCGGGAGGCCGTGCGCGAGCAGGCACAGCGGCGCCGCGCAGACCAAGAACACGATCAACGCCGCCCGGACGAGGTACAGAATCAACAGCGCGACGGCCAAGACGGCGCAGGCGAGCCCGAGCAGCGTCAGGAAAATGTCGCCGCCCGTGATCGCGTCGACGACCAGCAGCTCAAGCGTGTGCCCGGCCTGCTGTGGATCGACGCCGTTGCCGAGCAGCGCGCCCGACAGGACATTGGCGATGCTCACCATCTGCCCCGAGATCGACAGGCTCGCGTTCGTCGCGATGGCGGCGATCACGAGGCGCGGGATCGCGTCCTTGAGGGCGTATGAGGTCTGCAAGCTCTCGTGAGTCATCACGAGCGCGCCGGCCACCATCACCACGAGCACGAGCAGCGCGTCCGCGATCCCGACCGCCAACTGCCAGTAGGACCGCACGTCGGCTTGGCTTGCGATCTGCGGCGTGGACAGCAGCGTCTCGCCGACCAGCTTCATCGCCGGGTTCAGCGCCGACGTGACGAGCCCGGCGAACCATTCGTTGATCGCGGCCTCGATCTGCCCCGGTATGTCGAAGAACCCCGGATGCGAGGCTTTGCCCGCGTTCACGCTGCCGCCCTGCGCGGGCGCGGGCGGACGCGGCAGCCCTGGCCCGACTTCGATGCCGCCCTGGCCCGCGGCGCTTTCCAGCGTCGAGGACGGCAGCGGGGGAGACGCAGCCGACGCGGCCACTGTCTTCGCCGCCGCTGCCGGCGTCGTTGTCGTCGAGCCCTGGCCGGCTGCCGGCGCGGCGAAGCTCAAGAGCACCGCGGCGGCGGTCAGCGCGACGAGGGTTCTCCGGCGCGGGCTCACCCGACGACGTGCTGCAAGACGGTGACGAGCACGGGCGCGAGCGCCGCGAGCCCGTATCCCCAGAGCGCTGCTTTGAGCGCGCTCTTGGCGCGTTCGATCTGGTTCGGGTCACCGCCCGAGATCAGGTAGCGGACGCCCGCGATCGTCAACAGCAGCGTCGCCAGCCCGACGAGCAGGCCGATCAACCAAACCCTCAGGTTGTCCACGACCTGATTCAGGGTCGTCGCGGCGTCGGCTACCTGCGGAACAAGCAGTGCCGCCAGCAGCGCCGATGTGATCGCGATGGCGAGTCTGCGTGTCATAAGGCTTGCTCGGGTCCGGCACGGGGCGGACCCGAAATCACCTCCTTCGTCTAACTCGACTGGCTTTCTCAACCGACCGGGCCGTGTGACCCAGTGCCGGTGACCCGAGCAAGTGACAAAGGCCGGTTTTGCTGCCCTCGCGGTACAGGCCGATAGCCGAGAAACAGGAGAAGCCGCCGCTCCGCACGCTGACGGCGCAGCTTCATCGTGTTGTAGGAGACGCCCGCCGAGCGCGCGAGGTCCGCCAGCGGCACGCCGTCGATCCGGCTGGCGCAAATGACCTCCGCCTCATCCGCTGAGATCGCGCACGCCCGCACCGCTCCGTCAAGCAGCCCGTCAACGTCGCCCTCGACCGCTTCGGGCGCCGGGGTCTTCCTGTCGAAACCGACCCACATCGAGCGCCACTCGCTCTCGCGGCCCAGCGCCACGAGCGTCCGGTGCATCGCGTCGAGCAGCAGGTTCGCCGCGACCCGGCGCCTGCGCCGCGGCAGCGGATACGCCCTGATCCCCTCCCACAGCGCCGCGACGATGATCGCCCACAGCTCATCGGCGTCGCGCGTGTCGCTCAGCAGCCGGCCCGCCATGTTCAGCAGGCCGGGGCGGATCGTCTCAAGCACGAGCCGCGCGCCCGCCGGCTCCCGCTTGGCCCAGCCGAGCAGCGCGCACAGCACGGCGTCCTTCTCCGCGGACCCTGCCGGGCGGCGCATGAAGCGCACGAGCGCCGCGGCGTCCGCGAACCGCGACAGCGCCGGCTCCGCGTCCTTCGCCGCCCTGAAGCGGGCACGAAAGACCGGCGAGCCCTGCTCTCGGTTCCAGTCACTTGCAAGCGTGTTGACGGGCATCGGGGCACTCCTTTTCGTTGCGTTGCCGCGAAGGTGCCCCGGCTCGATGACCCACCGCTGACACGCCACTGACCCGTCCTGTTCTGTCTGCTGGTTTCCGGGCGAGCTTCGTGGGTATCCCAATAGGCAGACACGGAGAGAGAGCCTTGGTCCATGCGTCGTGCCGTGACAGTCAGACCGGCAAGGACGACGCCGCTAACCGCGACGCCCTCAGAGGCCCGTGTGCCGTTTCGCTTCTCAAGCGCCCCCGCGCTGCTCGACGGACCGCCTCAATGACGCCCGCAGTCGCGTCCTCGCGGCCGTCTTCTCGGCCTCGCTCGCTGAGGCCGATCGCGCTCTGCGCGCCGGATCGCGAGCGCTGTAAGTGCCGTGTTAGTCGCGTGTCAGTGCTGTGTCAGCGCTCCCAGGAAGGAATAGGCCCATGAACACGCCACGTCTAACCTCGCTGCGTCAGGGCCGCGACGCGAACGGGTCAGCCGCCGTCGCCAACGGCTCGCCGAAGCTGCGACCGCCCCGCCGTCCTGAGATCACGACCGCGCCCGCACAGCAGGAGCCCAAGCCATCGAGGCGGCTCTTGCAGCCGCTCCCGCTTGCCGGCGTCGTGCTCGTGCTGATCGCCGTCATCGCGTATTGGTCGGTGTACGCCTCCTCGACCAAGCGCACGCCGATCCTCGTCGCCACGCACGCGCTCCCCGCCGGCACGGTGCTGAGCGCCGGCGACCTTCGTACCGGCGAACTGGCCGGCGAAGGATCGGTGCTCGACGCGCTCGTGCCCGAGCACGAGCTACAGCAAGTCATCGGCCGCCGGCTCTCCTCCGAAGTGCCAGCCGGCGCGCCGCTGGCCTCTGGCGCGATGGGCAGCCAGCACGCGCAGACCTCCTCGGAGTTCACGCTCGCGGTGCCCGAGTACGACGTGACCGGCACGACCCTTCAGGCCGGCGAGCGCATCACGGTCCTGGCGACGTTCAACGCTGGCGGCGGGCAGTCCGCGACCACGCGCCCGGTCGCGCGGGACGTGCAGGTGCTGACCGTCGGCGAAGCGCCCGCCAACTCGGACCCGAGCACCACCACCGTCCCGGTGACGATCTCGCTGAGCAGCCCGTCGGTCGCGCCGTCGCTCGCGCTCGCCAACGAGGACGCCAAGATCGACCTGCTCGTGGAAGGCTCGGGCGGCTCGACCTCGCCGATCCCGTCCGTCAACCCAGGCAGCGTCGAATGAGCCCGCGCCCGCGACTCGTGCTCGCACTGACGCCGCTCGCCGAGCGCGCGATCGAAGGAACGTTGTTCGACGGCGAGCACGCCTCGCTAGAGCTGCTGTGCAGCGTCGGTGAAGCCGACGAACTGCTGCGCACGATCAGCGAGGAACGACCCGACGCCGTGCTGCTCTCGCCCGGCCTGGCCGGGCTCACCCCCGGACACTGCGAGCGCGTCCGCTCCGCAGGCGTGCGTCTCGTCGGCCTCGCGCTCGACCAGCGCGACACCGACCTGCTCGCGTCCATCGGCGTCGATCTGACCGTCGAGTCCTCAGTCTCGCGCGACGAGCTGATCGCCGCCACGCAAGGCGAGCCGCACGAGCCGGCGGCCACGCCCACGACCGCCCCGGCACCGCCGCGGGTGCAGCGGGCCGAGGACGGCGGCAGCATCCTGGCCGTCATCGGAAGCCGCGGCGCGCCCGGCGCGAGCGAGTGCGCCGCATCGCTCGCGGCGCTCGCAAACAACCGTTGGCCGACGATCCTGGCCGAGGTCGACGCGCTCGGCGGCGGGCTCGACGTGCGGCTCGGCGCCGACGCCCAACACGGGTCGCTGCTCGGACTCGTGCGGGCCAGCAGCGGCGAGGACGGCGGCGGCGCACTGCGCGAGCTCGTCGAGCACTGGCTGACCTCCCGCGAGGGCTGGCCGCCGCTGCTGCTCGCGCCGCCCGACAGCGAAGCGCTCGCCGAGTGCGCCGAGCCCGGAGCGATCACGAGCGCCCTGCACGCCCTCAGCGGCCTGTACCCGATCGTCGTCGCCGACGTTGGCTTTCCGCTCGCGGACGGCGCCCAGCTTCCCGCCGCGGCGCGCACGCACCGCGAAGCGCTGATCGCTGCCGACGCGGTGCTGCTCGTCCTCGGAGCCCGCGAGGCGCAGCTGCACCACGGGCTCCGCCAGTTCGACCTCCTGCACGACCACCTGGCGATCCCACCCGATCGGCTGCGCGTGATCGTCAACGGCGTCGGCAGCCCCGGCGCAGCGAGCCGCCGCGCCGTCCTCGACAGCGCCGCCGACTTCCTCGCCGCGCGCGGCGTCAGCATCGACGCCTGGCTGCCATGGGACGGCCGCGCGCTCGCCCGCGCGGGCCGCGCCGGCACGCCGCTCGTCATCGCCCGCAAACACGGCGCCTACGCCCGCGCGATCACGCGGCTGCTCGATGAGCTGTTCATGCCCGCCGCGACGCCCGCGCCGAAACGACGCAAGCGCCGGCTGCCCGTGAGGGTCACCCGCGAGCGCGACGAGCAGGAGGAAGTCGTATGGCAGCGGTAGCCGCAGAGCAGACCGTCCGCGAGGAGGTCGAGAAGGCGCTCGCTGACGGCGAGGTCAACCTCGCCAGCGAGACAGGACGCGAGCAGACCGAGCGGATCATCGAGCACGCCGTCAGCGCCTACCAAGCACACGCGCTCAGCGGCCAAAACGGCGGCGAGTTCACCGACCAGGACCGCGCCGAGCTGACCCGCGCGCTGCGCGACGACTTCATCGGGCTCGGCACGATCGCCGAGAAGATGCTCGCCGACCCCGACGCGCAGGAGTGGATGGTCAACGCTCCAAAGCGCGTTTTCAAGGACAACGGCCAACGCATCGAACGCGTCACCGATGTGGTCTTCAAGGACAACCGTCAAGTCCGCAACTTCATCGAAAGGCTCTTGGAGCAGGTCGAGGGAAAGAAGCTCGACCGCCTGACGCCGATGGTCGAGGCGCGCCTGCCGGACGGCTCGCGGATCAGCGCGACGCTGCCACCGATCAGCAGCAACGGCAACGTCATCTGCACCATTCGCCGGTTCCGGCTCGTCGCGATGACCCTGCAAGAACTCGTCGCGCTGGAGTTCCTCAGCGACCAAGCCGCCGACTTCCTCGCCGCCTGCGTCAAGGCGGGGAAGAACATCATCGTCGCCGGCCCTGTCTCGACCGGCAAGACGACGTTGCTCAACGCGCTCGGCCAAGCGATCCCCGGAAGCGAGCGCGTCGTCGTCTGCGAGTCCAGCGCCGAGCTGCAACTGCCACAAGTGCTCCAGAACTGCATCGGTTTGGAGGCACGGCCCGCGAGCGCGGACGGGCTCGCCGAGATCGCGCTTGAGCGATTGGTCGCCGAAGCGCTGCGTGCCAACCCGGATCGCATCATCGTCGGCGAGTGCCGCGGCCCGGAGGCGATGGCGCTGCTCTGGGCGCTCGCCAGCGGCCACGCCGGCATGAGTTCAGTTCACGGCGAGTCTGCCGAGCACACGATGAGCAACCTCGTCCGCTTCGCCCTCACATCGGGGACGAACATCGACGGCGAACAAGCCCGCGAATGGCTGCGCGACGTTCACGTCGTCGTCCACTGCCAACGGCCACGCAGCGACCAGGCGGGCGAGCGTCACTTCCTGCCCAGGCGCATAGACGAAATCGTCGAGGTCGCAGGCATCGAGGGCCGCCGCATGACCCTCAATCCACTGTTCGCCGGCAGCGGCGCCGACCTCACATGGACAGGAACAGGACCGGCTTTCCTAGACGACCTCGAACGCGCCGGCTTCAGGAGCCCCCAATGAGACGAGCACTCCCCGCGCTGCTCGCATGTGCGCTGCTCGCCGGATGCGGAACGACCGCAGCCGATCACCACAGCACGAGCACGACCAAAGCGACCACGACGACCACGACCGTCAACGCAGCGGCTCAGCTCGAACAAGGAGCGCGGCGAGCGATTGCGTTGAACTCGGAATTGTCGAACTGGGTGCTCTGGCACAACAGCATCCCGACGTGGGCCGCCCGGTCCACGGGCGGCCCAGCGCTCGCGGCGCTGCGATCTGCCGCCGCGGCACGGCGCCACGAACACCTACAGATGCGAGGCGTATCACCACAGTTCCACGTCGTCTCGATCACCCTGTCGCCCTCGTTCACCCAGGCGGTCGCCGTCGTCACCGTTAAAGGCGAAGTAGTCCCGTACCGAAACGGCAAGCGCCTGGGTCGCGCGATCAAGGAAACCGAACGAGCGCGCCTGCAGCTTCGGCGCGTCGGTTCGGGCTCTACGTTCGTGGTTTGGAAGGTCGAAGCGGCATGAAGATCGTCGCCGTAGAGATCGCGCTCGCTCTCGTTCTCGTTGCGCCGGCATTGGCTGAAGCCGAGAGCGTGAAGACGGGCTGGTACTCGCAGCAAATCAACTCAAGTCATGCGGCGGCCGGCGGTTCGGTCAGCGTGTCCTCACGCACGCCGGGCTCGTCGGGCGAAGGTTCGGAATCGGCGCCCGGCCCGGAATCGTCGAGTGGGGCGCCAAGCTCGGAACAGCCGGCGCCGTCGCCTGCGAATCCGACGCTACCGAGCACGTCGCCGCGGCTCGCGAATCCGCATCCGTCTGGCCCTGGCTCCTTTTGGTACACGACGGATTCAGGCGAACGCTGCATCTATTTCCCGACGAGCAACGGCGTCTGTTTCAACATCGTGGCGCCCGCGGCGCAGGAAGAAGCGGCGCCGCCTGTCAACCCGGCCGCGCTCGCTGCTGCCGCTGCCAGCCGGATCCCGCTGGATGCCGGTCACATCGAATCGAGCCCGTCAGCACAGGTCGATGGGCTCACCGGAGCAAACTCGTGGTTCTGGCTCTCCCCGGCGCCTCCCTCGACGCGAACGGTGTCCGTGTCCGAGCGCGGGGAGCACGTCACGGTGACTGCGACCGCGAGCGTCGTGCGCTGGACGTTCGGCGATGGCTCCTCGCTGACCGGCGGCGCGGGCGTTCCCTACCAGCCGGGCAGCGTGCCCTCTGACGCGATCCTGCACGACTACCAGACGCGATGCCTGCCCGGCGATCAGGGGCATGACCCGAACGTCCTGGCGAGCTGCGGCGCCGATGGCTACACCGTGACCGCGACGCTCGAATGGGGGGTGAGCTTCACCGCGCATGGCCCGGTCACGCGCGCCGGCTCGCTGCCTACTCGATCGACGGCTGCCTCTCTCACTTATCCAGTGTCGGAGGCGAGGGCGTTCTTGTCATCGGCGGGAGGCGAAAAGTGACTGGCTTCCTGCTGGGGCTGTGCTTCGGCGCGGGCGTCGCGCTGATCTGGCTCGGCGTCGTGGTCGGCGTGCGCTTCTCGCGGCCGACTACTCCCGCGAGACTGGACGCCCTGCTTCGGCAGGCCGCGATCGGCGTGCCGGCCGTCGTGTTCGTCGTGATCGTCATGGCCGGCGCAGTCTCGGCGGGACTGCTCGTGTGGTGGATCATCGACGTGCCGGCGCTCGTGGCTGCCGGGGTGCTCGGTGGCGCGTTCCTGCCGATTGGGTGGGCACAGAGCCGCAGGGATCGGCTGCTGCGCGAGCGCGAGCGCGCCTGGCCGGCGGTACTGAACCAGCTCGCCGACGCGCTTGAGTCCGGCCTAGCTTTCCCCGCCGCGGTCGCGCATGTCACGGCTTCCGGGCCGGTGGTCCTGCGTGGCGAGTTTGCAGCGTTCAGCGCACGGCTACGCGGCGATGACATTGCCAGCGCCGTCGAGGGTCTTCGAGGCATCGGCGAACGCACCGCCGATTCGGTGGCGCTGCTGCTTCGTGCCGCGCTTGTCGATACGCCCACGGGCGGCCTCTCACCCGTCCTGCGCGAGCTGGCGGGCGTTCTGGCCGAGCGGCTGCAAGCGCGGGAGAAGGCGCGCACGAGGGCCGCGAACCTGCGGGTCGAGGCGGCGATCGTCGCGCTGAGCCCGATCTTCATTCTGCTGTTGTTCGGCTCGACCTCGCCGCAGTTCCTGAGCGCCTATCGCACTGTCGGCGGCACGTTCGTCCTGTTCGTCGGCGGCCTGCTCATCTATGGCTGCTATGCCGCGATGCGCCGGCTCGGTCGCGTCCCCGAGCCGCGCCGCACACGCCCAAGTGAAAGCGGCCGGTCGTGAACGCCGGATTGGTGTTCGCGTCGCTGTGCCTGATCGTCGGTGGGCTGCTGCTCTGCGAGCACGTTCTCTCACGCCGCCGCGTAGCGCTGTCGGTGAGGCTCGCTCGCGCTCGCGGCGGACGGCCGGCGCTCCCAGGCACGGTCGAGGCCAGCATCCCCGAATCAGTACGGGCCTGGGGCGAGCGCGTGCGCGTCAGCTACGCCGATGCGCTGCGCAAGGCGGGCAAGAGCGAAACCGTCGCGCGGCTGCTGGCAAAGAAGGCGCTGTTCGCGTTCGCCGTGCCGTGGTGCCCGCTCGTGATCTACGCCGCCGCGGCCGGTCGTCTGCCATCGGCCGTCGTGCTGCTCGTGCTCGCCGCGGGCGGGTTCTTTCTCCCCGACCTCGCGCTGCGCATGGAAACCAAGCAGCGCAGAGAGGCGCTGCTCTTGGACTTGCCCGACGCGCTCGCGGTCATGGCGCTGTCCTTGGGCGCCGGCCAATCGCTGCGGCAAGCGTTGGAGCTGGCCGCACAGGACTGTCAGGGACCGCTCGGCGAGGAGCTGACGCGAGCGCTGTCACTCGCGCGACGCGACAAGACGCTCGGCGAGCGCGAGGCGTTGGTCGTCGTCGCACACGAAACCGGCGAGCAGGGATTCACTCGCTTCGCGGAGCTTTTGGCCGCGAAGGAGTCGCCCTATCTCGCGTTCCTGCGCACGCAGGCAAAGACGTTGCGCGCCGACCAGGACCGGCATCTCGAACGCACCGCCGACAGCGCTTATCGCCGTATGCAGCTTTGGATCGCTCCGCTGGCCGGGGTGATGCTCCTGATTCTCGCCTACGGGTTTCTTCACGTACTCGCCAACTCGACCTAAGGAGGAAGGAAATGGGCATCTCGCAACGGATTTGGATTGCCCTCTTGACAGGCACACGTCGTTCGCTCGAGGACGAGCGCGGCGAGGTCCTGCCGTGGCTCGGACTCACGATCATGCTCGTCGCATTGGTCGTCGCGATCATGGCGGCACTGCGCCCGGCCGTGCTCTCCGACGTTCAGAAAATCATCTCTGAACTGGGAGGCTCCTAGAGCCGGCGCGTGAGGCAACGACCATGCGCGCGCGTCTGCGCTCAGACCGCGGCGACGGCGTGATCTCCGTCCTGCTCGCCTTCTTGTTGCTGGTGGTGATCGTCGTCTTCGCTATCCAAGCGATCGGCTTCGCGCACACCCGCTCGGTCGCGCAGGCAGCGGCCCAGGACGGCGCCGAGGCGGCAGCGAGCGAAGGACCGGCCGCCGGCATCGCACGCGCGAAGGCGATCCTTCGCGCAGCCGGCGGCGCCGGCAAGGGACTGCACCCAGCGGTCAGCACGACAGCGAACACCGTCACGGTGCAGGTCAGCGGTAGCGCTCCCCACGTTCTGCCGGGAGTGAATCTCGTGCTGCCCGCGATCGTCGCGCACGCGAGCACGCCACTAGAGCGCTACCCCCAGGACGAACAATGAGAGCGCTACGCCGCAGACTCGGTGACGAACGCGGTGAAGCGGCGCCGATCAGTCTCCTGCTGATCCTCGGCGGGCTGATCCTCCCGCTGATGTTCCTCGTCGCGCTCGGCGCTCGCATCGAGCTTGCCCATGTCGATGCGCAGCAGGCTGCCCGCGACGCGGTGCGCGCGGCCGTGGAGGCGCCCGACGCCGCTGCCGCCGACGCGGACGCCAATGCCGCTTTCGCGCGCGAACAGGCCGGCACGAGCGTCCACATGATCGGGAGCTTGACCGGCACGTTCGCGCCCGGCGAAGTGATGAGCGCCCAGGTCACGGTCGCCGTCCCGATCGGCTCGCTTCCGTTCCTCGGGCACATCGGCACGGTCGTCGTACACGGGCAGGCGGCAGCGCCCGTCGACCGCTACCGCAGCGTCCTACCCGCGGGGGCGCCGTGATGAGGAGAACATGGCGACGGCTGGCAGGCGAGCGCGGCTCGGTCGCGATCAGCGGCTTGCTGCTCGCGGTCGTGCTCGCCATGCTGATCGGCGTCGTCGTGGATCTCGGGCAAGCGTTCCTCGCGCGGCGCGATCTCGCCTCGATCGCCGATGACGCGGCGCTCGCCGGCAGCCAAGACATAGACATTCCCGCGCTGCACGAAGGCCGCCTAGAACTCAATGCCGCCCAGGCACGAACCGACGCGCTGAACACGATCGGCGGCTACCCCAAAACGAAAGGCGAAGTCAGCACGACCAACGATCGCGTGAACGTCACCGTCACCCGCCGCGTGCAGACGATCCTGCTCGGCCTCGTCGGCGTGCAGACGTTCACGATCTCCGCACACGCCAGCGCCGCACCGCGCGCGCCATGACTTCGAGAACGCACATCCTCGCCGCAGTCGCGGGCGCACTCGTGTTCCTCGCGCTCGGAGCGTCGCTCGCGCTCGACGCGCTGACGCTCGCGCGGTTCGCCGTGCTCGGCGGCGCGTTAGGGCTGCTCGTCGTCTACGACGTGCGCGAGCACCGCATCCCCAACCGGATCGTGCTGCCGGCAGCCGGCGTCTGCGCCGTGCTCTCGCTCATCGGCGGCGTCCGGCTCGGCCACCTGCTCGCCGGCGTCGTGCTGTTCCTGGCGCTGCTCGTGATCGCGCTTGTGCTTCCCCGCACGCTCGGGATGGGCGACGTGAAGCTCGTGCTGCTGTTGCTGTGCGGCCTCGACGGTGCCACGACGCGCGCGGTGATCTTCGGTATCGCGCTGCTGGCGCTGCTCGCCGTGCCGCTCGTGCTCCGTCGCGGGCGCGCCGTGCTCGGCAGCGCGCTTCCCCTCGCCCCGTTCCTGACGGCCGGCTCCCTGCTCGCGCTCCTGCGATGAGACGCGACGGCACACAGCAACGCCTATGGACGGCAGCAAGGGCCGTGCTCGCCCTCGCGTGCCTGATCGTGCTCGGCCTGCTGCGCCCCGCGCTCCCGCACGTCCCCTCGCTCACAGGGCCATTGACGACAACCGAAGTCGAGCGCTTCATCCTCGCCCTGGCGTGGCTGCTCGGCCTAGCGCTGGCCGCCGCCGTGCTCGTGCAGGCGCTTCGCCGGCTGACCCATCCACGGCCACAAGTGCTCGCCGGAGTGATTCCGCGCCCGACAGCGATGTCGCCGCGACGGGTACGCGACGGCGCGAGCGCCCGCTACGTCCTCACGGTCGCCGCGCCCGCGGCGCCCGCCGTGCCGGTCGTCGCCGCGAGCGAGCCGGTAGCGCCGGCTCCACAGGCCGAGTCGGCGGGGGAGGACGATCAGCGTGCCGTCTCGATCGCCGTGCTGGGCCCGCTCACGGTCGATGGGCTCGCGCACAAGGTCAAGCGTGCCGCGACCCACGAGCTGCTTGCCTACCTCGCTTTCCACCCTTCGGGCGCGAGCCGCGACGAGCTGACAGAGGCCATCTGGCCGGGGCAGGACCCAAAGCGCACGCGCCCGCGGCTGTGGCAATCCGTCAGCGAGGCCAAGCGGGCACTCGGCGAGGCATGGCTTCACCACGGCGAGCGCTACCAGCTCGACCGCGCGAAGGTCCGCGTCGACCTCGACGACCTCGACCGGCTACTCGCCGCCGCACGCGAGGACGGCGAGGAGCCGGCAGCGCTCGAAAACGCGCTCGCGCTGTGGCGCGGCGAACCGCTTGAGGGCAGCGACTTCCTCTGGGCCGACGGCGAGCGGCGCAACCTGCACGCCACGCTCGTCGACCTACTTGAGCGCGTCGGCCGGGCACGCCTCGCACACGGCGACGCCCGCGCCGCGCTTCAACTCGCAGAGCAAGCCATCGGCCTAGAGGACCTGCACGAGCCGAGCTGGCGGCTGGCGCTGCAAGCCGAACACGCCCTCGGCCTGCGCGAGTCGGTCCGCCGCCGATACGACGAACTGACGCGCTCGCTGGACGAGCAGCTAGGCCTTGAGCCCGCCCGCGAGACACGGCTCGTCTACCGGCAGTTGTTGGGGCAAACATGAGATGAGCACGCGACGGACACACCGTCTAGGCGGTATAAGGCCTAGACCGCTAGCCTTTCGTCGATGCCTACCAAGTCGCGGTCGCGTCCATCTGCCCCGCCAGGGAGGGCGACGCATTGACTGCTGACGAGGGGGGCGTCGTCAGCGAGACTCCACGCGTCGAGCCCGCAGACTTCATCGACGGTGGTACGTCGGCAGGACAGATCGACGTTCGCATTTCTTACGGGATTATCGACCGTTTCTCAGAGGGTCTGTACAGCTCCTCGAACAAGGCGTTCGAGGAGCTTGTCTCCAACTCTTATGACGCAGGAGCAAGGGAGGTTTGGGTCCATGTGCCTGACGACCTAGATGTCTCAGGCGCGTTTCTGGCTGTCGTTGACGACGGGGTGTCGATGGACTTTGCTGGACTTGAAGAGCTCTGGGAAATCGGTGTCTCGCCAAAGCGCAACGGGAACGGCAACGGGGATGAGGTAGTTAATCTCGACCGCGCGCCTATCGGCAAGTTCGGAATCGGCAAGCTGGCTACATACGTCCTTGCCGAGCAACTTACTTACGTGTGTAAGAAGGACGGCAAACATCTTGCTGTGACTATGGATTACAGCCAAGCAAAGGGCGCGATGAGCGATCCGACGCCGATGGGTCTGCAAGTTGTCGATCTCACAGAGGAGGAGGCCAAAAGTTCGCTTGAGCAGGTGTTGGGAGCTGATGACGTGGCAGTCGCGGCTCTATTCGGAGATGTCGCACGACCGACATGGACCGCGGCAATCCTGAGTGGATTGAAGGAGCGTGGGAAGGAAATCGAACGCGGACGCCTCCGATGGATTCTTCGCTCCGCTCTACCGCTTAGCGATCAGTTCGTGCTCTGGTTCAACAAAGAGAGATTGGAATCCAGTAAGGCTTCGGGGGCGGTCGATTGGGACTTTACTGTCGGCGAGGACGACGCCAAACTCGATAACTGGCCCTACAAGGATAAGGTAATCAAAGACGAGCAGGGACCGGGAATTGAGCTTGATACGGCAGGCATAATCCGTGGCACGGCGCAGCTCTTTACGGACTCTCTCAAGAAAGGCAAGTCTGAGGAACTTGGTCGAAGCCACGGCTTTTTTGTCAAGGTACGAGAGCGGCTAGTCAACCTTGACGACGAGACATTTGGTATAGATGTTGAGCTACACCACGGTGTACTTACGCGCTTCCGTATGGACCTCTCGGCGGATGGACTCGACTCCCATCTCGCATCACCACGCGAGAGTATTCAAGACTCGCCGGCACTCAAGGAGGTACGTGCCTATCTTCTGAACGTATTTAATCGCGCGCGGAGTGTACGCACTAAGCTAGAAGAGGAGTCTGACAAGGACCTGCTCGCAGCCCAGGACCGAATCTCAGCACCCCCGCCAGCGCTTTCGACAATGCCGCTTCGGCGCGTATTGAAGCGCGCTGTAGAGGGCGATACTAATTTGAGTGAGCTACTCGCTCTGGACGGGGAAGCCGCACTAGCAGAGGCGCGCACGGCGCTTGACGAGCATGACACCCTGCTAAAGCAAGTCATCATCGAACCGCTTGGACATGAAAAGCCGCTTGTCCGTTACGACGTTAAGAGGCGGGCAGCCGTCATTAACGCAAATCACCCATTTGTTAGCAACTATCTGAACGTTCATGGCGCCACTGAGCCGTTGCGCTTGGTGGGCGTCACCGAGTTGTTGACGCAGATTTATATGCTCGATGAGGACCTTGATCCACGCCTGGTACTTAAGATCCTCAACCGACGCGACGAGTTCCTACGTGCGCTCGTAAGCATCCACCCGCGCTCCGCGCCCGTTGTAGCTCGCCAGCTAAGGGATGCCAGGGGTCTAAAGAAGGAGCTTGAGGACGCGGTTGGCGATGCGCTAGAGATCGTAGGCTTTGAGATCACCCGGATCAGCGGTAGTGATGAGCCAGATGGAATCGCTCGCGCGCGACTTGGCGCGCGCGAGGTCGACGGAGGCACGACAGATTACTCTCTTACCTACGACTCAAAGTCGTCGAAGCACGATGCGATTCAGGCTGCTACTGCAAAGACTGACGCACTACGCAAGCACCGAGAAAAACACAAAGCTAACTACACGTTGCTAGTAGCGCCTGGGTTTGAGGGCGATGCCAAGGAGAATAGCTCGATCGAGACGTACTGTAAGAACAACAGCATTACGCCGATCACGATTGAGGATTTGGCGCGGCTTGTGGAGGTCTTCCCGTTTCGCAGTGTCACGCCTGAAACAATGCGCGACCTTTTCACGCTAAGGACCCCCGCTGAAACAAAAGAATACGTTGATAACGTGATTGCGGCAAGTGCGCCATCACAGCCGCCGGTACAGCAGATTCTGGAACTCACACGCGAGCTTAGCGATCAGCAGGACGCTGTAGACGTGTCTGCGCTGAGTACTGCGCTTAACCTAAGATATGGCATCAAGATTGCGAACAGACCCCTTACGGCGATACTTCGTGGGCTCAGTGCGCTAGCGCCGGACGGCCTCTGGTTCGAGGCTGAAGAACGATTTGCTCTCAACGCTTCAGTGGACGGCGTGATTGCGGAGATGCGATCAACGGTGGGTCCGCTTGACGACGATGTAGTGGGTGCGTTTCGCGCTGTCTTGAAAGACGAAGAGAAGTAGCGCGGGATGACGACTGCAACTAACTTGCCTGTGCATCCGTTCCCCGCTCGTATGGCGCCGGAACTCGCTCTGCGTCAGCTACCAAAGATGAAGCGTCGTCGTCTGGTGGTGCTTGATCCTATGATGGGATCAGGTACGATCCCGATTTTGGCGTCAGTTAACGGCTACGATGCGATTGGTTTCGATGTGGACCCATTGGCGATCCTCATTGCACGCACCACTGGCCGGGCATTGCGTACATCGTCGTTCCTTCATGCGGCTGAGAATGTGGCGGAGTGGGCGCGAGCGCATCGCCACAAGTCGTTTCGCCACCCCGACGCTGAGACGCATGAGTTCATTGACTACTGGTTTGATAGTGACACTCAAAGGCACCTTGGCGCGTTGGCGACAAATATCAAACAATCGCCGACCCGCTGGCGGGCCGCGCTATGGTGTGCGTTTAGTCGGCTGATTATCACGAAGGATGCAGGCGCGTCGCGGGCGCGCGACGTATCTCATAGCCGACCACATCGCGTACGTGACCGGGCGAGTTTCGATCCGATCGAGCAGTTTGTTGGTGCGGCAGAAGCGATTGCGCATCGTCACCGTCTTCTCGGTGACGTTCGTGCGCCTGCAACTGCATTGCAGTTGCGGCGAGGGGACGCCCGGAAGCTGAGAATGGCTACTAGCGCCGTCGATGCCGTAATTACTTCTCCGCCGTACCTACAGGCGATCGACTATATGAGGGGGCATCGTCTCAGCCTTGTGTGGATGGGATATTCCGTTGGCGAGCTTCGCAATATACGAGCCGGCTCAATCGGCAGTGAGCGGGGCGCCGAAGTCGAGGATCATTACTCGGCGGTGCTTAGCAAGGTCCTGCCACCTGACTTGGATAAGCGCGGACGACAGATCGTGGCGCGCTATGTCAACGATTGCGGCGGGGTGATTCGTGAGATTCAACGGGTCCTACGCCAGGGTGGGCAGGCGACCTTTGTCGTTGCTGATGCGACGGTGCGAGGAGTCCCCATTCTCGTGAGCGGCATCGTTGATGAGCTGATGAAAACATATCGGATGAGCTGCATAGATCGGATCGAACGTCCGATAGCTACGGCGAGCCGATACCTGCCGCCTCCCACCGACGGAAGCAACACGCTCGACAAGCGGATGCGGGTCGAGCACTGTCTTACCTATCGACGCTAGCCGCAAGTCATCCGCGTGTCCGTAGCTCGATATCCACGCCGAGCACTCGCACGATCAAGAGCACGATCCGAAGCTGGACCGTGCTCTTGCCGTGCTCTAGCTAGATGACTACGGCCCGATTGACTCCGGTGAGGTCCGCCACGAGCTGCTGCGTGAGCCGTAGCTCGCGGCGCCTTGCGCGGAATCGCCCGACCAAGCTGCTCTGGATTCGGGTCGTAGTCGCGCTTACGCCGCCGCCGCCTCTGCGCCCGCGCTCTCCTGCTCGTCCATGAACTCGTCGGCGAGCCGGGCAAGCATCTCCGGGCACGCAACGACGGCTTCGCCGAGGTTGTCGCGGGCCTCGTCGGTCAGCTCGCCCGGGTCGTTATTGAGCGAGGCAACGGCCGACCAGTAGACACGTTCGATGATCGGCCGCAGCTCCCGCGGTGGCACCGTCAACTCGAATTGCTCGGTCTCGGGCGCGCGCTCCCAGCCGAGGTCATCGAGCAGCCGCAGCTCGCCCTTGAAACGATTGTGCAGCCGCTTGGCATCCGCGGTTTCGTCGTTGCGCAGATGCGTGAATATGTCGTCGTGTGCGGTGAGGTCGGTCATCAGGCCGTCGTACAGCGCATCTCGATACCTGCGATTGATCGTCATGCCCATTTGGGACACTTCCTTTCGGTTTGACACCGAAGAAGGCGCCCCGATCCATGCATGGCGAACTAGCCGTAGGAGCTACGGTTAGCCGGCGGCATCGAAGGAGTCGTCTTCGGTGCTGTGAGGCCGGGGCGGGTGTCTTCAGCACCCGTCTCGGCCGCTTGATTTTGGGTCGCTCCCGATCAGAGCAGAGCCGGCGGCGGACTTTTCGCGTGCGTTCGTGGCGCCTTGGCAACGGGCGTTCGAGCGAAGGATCGAACGCCTACGCGCTCACGCCACGGCTGGCTTGCGTGCGCGGACGATCGCGGCGGCAGCGTGCTCGTGAACACGGTGCGTCTCGCGTATCTCGACCTCGCCGAGGCCGGCGGCGGCGAGCGCGTCTTCGAACTCGCGTTGCGTGAGCGCTCCGGCGATGCAGCCGGTCCATTGCTGCATGTCTGCGCGGGTGGCGTCGTCCATGTCGGGGTCGGCGATCACGTCGGAGATCGCGAAGCGCCCGCCGGGGCGCAGCACGCGCGCGGCCTCCCTGAGCACTTGCGGCTTGTCGCCGGAGAGGTTCAGCACGCAGTTTGAGATCACCACGTCTACGCTCGCGTCCGGTAGCGGTAGCTGCTCGATGTAGCCCTTGCAGAACTCGACGTTGGCGACGCCGGCCTGCTTGGCGTTGCGTCGCGCGAGGTCGAGCATCTCGTCGGTCATGTCGAGGCCGATCGCCTTTCCGCTCGGCCCGACACGCTGGGCGGAGATCAGCACGTCGGCGCCGGCACCGGAGCCGAGGTCGAGCACCGTCTCGCCCTCGTGCAGGTCGGCGACGGCGGTGGGCACGCCGCAGCCGAGCGAGCCGGCGAGCGCGTCTTGTGCCTCGCCCGTGTCCTGCTCGTCGTAGAGCGTGCCGCCGAAGACCTCTTGGCCGTGCTCGTCGGTGAGGCCGACGCCGCAGCCGTCCGCGGCGCGGGCGGCGGCGGCGTAGCGCTCGCGGACCTGCTCGCGCACGTCGTCCTGCCCGGCTGAGCAGCCGCACGAGCTTGACTCGGGCGTGCAGCATCCGGCCTTCTCGGTCGGCTCGCAGCAGCTGGTTGCTGCTCGCTCGTACAGCACGCCGAAGCCGGCGGGGTGGCGGGGGTCAGTTCAGCCATGCGGATAGCTCCTCCAGGGCGTTGGGGATCACGTAGTAGTAGGCCCACAAGCCGCGGCGTTCGGAGGCGACGATCCCGGCGTCCCTGAGCTTCTTCAGGTGATGGGAGAGCGTGGGCTGAGCGATGTCGAACAGCGGCACGAGCTCGCAGACGCAGACCTTCCCGGCGTGCTTGCGCAGCACGTCGACGAGCTGCAGCCGGATCGGGTCGCCGAGCGCCTTTGCGACCTCGGCCATACGGATCGCCTGCTCGCGCTGCACGTCGGGGTAGACGACGGGATCGCAGCAGCGCTCGCCGGCTGGACGCTTCGTCTTTGGAGTTAGCTCGAGGACGGGCAAATCGACGCTCATCTATCTACATATATCTATTGAAGTGATGAATGTCAATGCAATATGATCGGCGGCGTGACGAGCGATCCGACCCGCTATGTGCTGTTCGTCTGCAACCACAACGCCGGCCGCTCGCAGATGGCGCAGGCGTTCTTCGAGCGCGACGGACCCGAGGACGTGCGCGCCGAGTCGGCCGGCACCGAACCGGCCGCAGAGATTTGGCCGCCCGTGGTCGAGGTCATGCGCGAGATCGGGCTCGACCTCGCCGGGCGCACGCCGAAGCGGCTCACCGTCGAGATGCAGCAGCGCGCCAACTGGGCGGTGACGATGGGCTGCGGCGATGCGTGCCCATACGTGCCGAGCACCGTGATGGACTGGAACCTGCCCGACCCTGCCGGCAAGTCGCTGGATGAGGTCCGCAAGGTCCGCGACCAAATCGAGCGGCAGGTCCGCGAGCTGATCGCCGAGCACATCGGATCGTGAGCGCGCCGCCGCTGCCGCGCCGGCTGCTGGCCGAGCTGATGGGCTCGGCGTTCCTCGCTGCGCTCGTGATCGGCTCGGGCATCGCCGCGCAGACGCTCTCGCCCGGCGACGTGGGCCTCCAGTTGTTCGAGAACGCCGCCGCGACCGCGGCGGGGCTGTTCGCGATCATCCTAATGTTCGGCCCGGTATCGGGCGGGCACTTCAACCCCGTCGTCTCGCTCGTCGACGCGACGTTCGGGGGTCTGAGCTGGCGCGACGCGCTCGCCTACATTCCCGCCCAGGTCGTCGGCTGCGTGCTCGGCGCCGTCGTCGCCAACGGCACGTTCTCGCTGGCGGCCGTCAGCATCTCGACTCACCATCGCGCCTCGCCTGCGCACCTGTTCGCCGAGGCCATCGCCACGGCCGGACTGCTGCTCGTGATCTTCTCGCTCGCCCGCACCCGGCGAACCTCGACGGCGCCGGCAGCGGTCGGCGCGTACATCGGCGCCGCCTACTTCTTCACCAGCTCGTCCAGCTTCGCGAACCCCGCGATCAGCGTCGGGCGCATGTTCTCCGACACGTTCGCCGGCATCGCGCCCGCGTCGGTGCCGGCGTTCATCCTCGCGCAGCTCGTCGGCGGCGTCGGCGCCGTGCTCGCGATCCGCGCGCTCTACCCCGACGTGACGCCAGCCGACGCCGCCGAGGTCGTCCTGCCGCACGAGCAGCGAGCGCACGACGCCGGCGTGCAGGTCGGCGCCGGGTAGGCGCGTACCGGAACGGCGTCGCAAACGACCTTCGTTGGTCGTGAAGGGACTTGCCCCCGATAAGCCGAAGCGCTCGGCGCTGCTGCTCCGAGATCGTCTCTTGAGATCGCGCTTGGGCTCTGCTCTGATCGCCGACCCCCAAGAGCGAGGAGCCCACGATGGACGACGACAAGCAGGAGTTTGGCGAACCTCGGACGTGCGTTCCGCGAGGCGCGCGAACGGAGCGGCCTCAGCGAGCAGGAGGTTGCCGACGCAGTGCGCGGCATATCGCTTGCTGGTGTGCGCGCGATCGAGGCCGGCGAGCGCCCGAGATTCAACTACGCCGAGATCATGCGTCTGGCGCGCGTGCTCGGCGTCGAACCGGCCGAGATCATGCTCCGCGCAGAACGCCTCGAAGCCGAGTGAATGTGCCAGCAGCAGCGGCATCCGTTCCGAGGAGCAACATGCTCGCGGTGCAAGCCGCTGGCTCAGAGGAGTTTCGACAGGCACTCGCTCCGACGATCGGCGCGGTGCATGACTTCGCGGATGCCGTCGGCGAGGGCGCAGGGCGGCACGGGCACCAACCAAGCGCCAGCTCGCGGGCGATGGAGGAGATCGCCGTCGAAGCGCAGTTCGCTGCCCGGTCGGATGGCTGGCAGGAGCCGATCAGGGACACGCACACCTTCGGCGGCATGACGCTCACGGCCGCGACCGACTTCGCGCGGAGCTTCGCCGTCTTGCTCGACGCCGACTCCACGCCCGTCTACGGGCATCTTGTCGTGGCGCGCAGCGTGTTCGACGCCTGCGTCGTCGCCGCGTGGCTGAACGATCCGAAGGCCGACGCGACGGAGCGGATCAAGCGCGGGCTCTGCGAGCAGCTATATAGCGCGATGGAGCTTGTGCGACTTCGCCTTGAGGACGACGCCGCCGAGCGCCGCGACTTCTGGAAGGCGCGCGCCGCAGCTCTCGGCTGGACCGTCAAGGTCGCCAACAACAAGCCGGTGATCGACGGCACGAGCCGCCCATCGGTCCCGAAGGGGCTCTCCGAGCTTCTTGTTGGCGACGCCGAGGCCCGGATCGGCCGGGCGCAATGGAGCTATCTCTCGTCCGTCTCGCACGTCACTTGGTACGGCCTGCGGCAGGCCATCACGAGCGCCGCGCCGTCGCCGGCTCCGAGCGCAGGCCTCGCGTCGTATGGGACAACCTCGTCGTCCGTGCGAGCGCAGGCCGTGTGCGTGCTCCGTGCGCTCCGCAAGGCTGCTGATGCGCGGTTCGTCTTCATGGGATGGGCCGACGACGACTGGCGCGCGGCGAGCGCGCGAGCCGAGCAGCACGAGATCGCGCTTATGCAGGCCCACCAGCAGGGCAGCGCATGATGCCCGCTGCGGCCATCTGCGGTCCCGACGCCGAGGACCGCAACCGAAGCCGGCGCCGAGCGCCGGGACGACCCTTGATTTGGGACCGCACAAAGACCGCAGCACCCCCAAAAACCGCATAGTAAAGCCGATCTGAACCGTTCGCCCCGATTGGTTAGTGTTTGGCGAAGGCCAGCAATGGCGGGCGAAAACTGCCGAAAGCACGGGGATAGGCGTCAGCCGTTTCGCCTGTTTTTGCGGGCTTTCGCCGGCCTCTTGGTAGCGAAGCGGGAGCAGCGGGCGCCGAATCGGTAGCAAAGCGGGAGCAGCCGGGTCTAGGAGGTCGGACCGCAGTGATGCGTGCCGAGGAGTCTCGCGGGGCAGGGGCGTTCGGTGCGGGATGTCGGCGTCCGATGATCGCTGCTGCCGCCCCAAAGCTCCTGCGCCTGGGTAGGGTCGGCGATGCTAGTGGGACGCTTTGGGCTCGAAGTGCTCGCCCATGATTGCGACAGCCGACCTGAAGGCGAGCATTAGGGCGACCTCTTCGGCGATCAAGTGCGGGGTGAGTCCAGAGCCATGACCGACGTTGCGGAGCCATACTGGAGTGGCACTAGGGGAGCCGAGGCGCAAGCGTTCAGTAAAGGATTCGCGCCTCTTGCGGGCGTGCTTTCTAGCTTTGATGGGTCTCGATGCAGCGAACGACAATCAAACACAGCATGTGTGTGGCGTTTGGCTACAGGCGTTGTTCCATCTTGGAAGAGTGGAGGAGTCTGCTGTCGTAGCGGCCGTGCTCGGAAGTGAGAACTACATCGTCGAACGCTTCATTCGACGGTATGCGATGGAGGGCGTCGCGGTCCCAGTCGCGGAAGACGAGACGGAGATGCTAGATGAGGCGGTCGCTTTCATCGCACGACTAGTCGCGCCTATGTATGACTTAATTCGGGTCGCGGAAGATGCCCGGGAGCACCGAGGTATGATCGTCGCCGCGCTTAGAGATGCGGCGAGGGCGCTATCTATTAATCGGTCGATTTTCTCGGCTATCGCCAGTCTGGAGTCGTCGACATAGGTAAATCGCCGGCGAAGCTCCGTTCTGCTTGGGTCTGAATGGGACAGCGAGCAGCCTTGTTGAGGCTTGATGGACGGCCGGAGATCACCGTTGCGAGGTCGTCAGCCGGATGCTTCTGAACAGAAGCTTACGGCCAACAGCGTCCACGATCTTGGCGTGGAGGAGTTTCGTGCGGCGATCCGCGGGTCATGTCCACGGAGAAGGTCCGCCGGCGCATGCGCGACATCGGGGGATGCCTGATGGCAGAGCATGGCGAGGCGCTGGAACTTCTCGCTCACGACGATCCCGACGCCCCGAACCGATAAGCCAGCATGGCGCGGGTCGATCGCCTCTACAAAGTTGATGCAATCAAGCTACGCTTGATCCATGTCGGCTAGTGCCCCCACGCATCCGCTGATCCGCGAGGCGGTCTATCTGCACGAGATCGCGAGGCTGTCTGATGCGGATATCGCGCGGGCGACTGGGGTTGCTCGCAGCACCGCGCGCGCGTGGCTGGCTCATACCCGCTCTCCCACGGGAGAGCGGGCGGAGCGTCTGATTGAGCTCTCGGCGCTGGTGGAGCGGCTGGCGCGGGTGATGGAGCCGTCGTACATCGCTGTGTGGTTGCGAAGGCCGGTGCCTGCGCTGCAGGAGCGAAAGCCGATCGACGTGATCGCGAGCGGCAACTACTTGCAGGTCGCCGAGCTCGTCTCGGCGCTCGAAGAGGCCCCCTTCAGCTAGCGATCGTGGTCGCCGCGGTCGAGCGCGTGTCGGTCGCCGGTTCGTGGTGGCGTCAAACACCACATGGGTCCGATCCGCTGTGGCTCGCTTCGCCGCCTTCGAGTGGGCGCTGGCAGCACGGTGGGACGGTCGCGGCGATCTATCTCGCTGACGATGAGCAAACCGCATGGGCCGAGTGGTATCGCGCGCTCGCGGAGATCGCGATGCGACCCGCGGCATGCCCCGCGACCTATGGCGCTGGACGATCGCGGTGGGGGAGATCGCCGATCTCTCGACTCCGGAGAAGCTCGCCCGACTTGAGCTACAGGTCTCGAGGCCGGGCCGACGAACGTGGGCACCTTTCCAAGCGGCCGGCGAGCGGCTACACGGTGACGGCTTCCGCGGGATTCTCTACCCGAGTGCCGCACGACCAGACCACAAGACGCTCTGCCTGTTCCGCGAAGGCGCGTTGATCCCCGGCGCAGAGCCGCAGCGACCGCCGGTGACCCGCCGCGATCCACCGGCCCCTCCGACCGGCACGCGCACCTGACCTGCGTACGCGCACCCACCGCGACGAGGACCGCGCACTCTACCTTGTCGTCAACCTGCGCGGATGCCGCGACCGCGCCTGCGAAAGAACCGTCCCAAGTGATCGGGATCATCGGCTGCCCCGAGCGCCTCGTATCAGGAGAGTCTGTTCTAGGTATCGCCGGGCTCTTGATTATGTCTGACAAAATTGGTAAGCTCGATGACTCAAGTATGCGGTTCGCGCGCTCCGCGACCCGTCACCGCATCTCCAAGGACCGCATCCGCCATGTCATCGCCAACTACCGGGTCCGCTTCGAGGAGCCTCCGCCGGATGCTGACAGCGCGAGGGCTCGCTCGACGCGCGTCGTCTACCTCGGCGATGATAATCGTCGCCGGGCGCTCGAGGTCATGGCGGTCGAGGGCAAGCATGGCGAGTTGCTCGTGATCCACGCGATGGAGTTGCGCGACAAGTACCGAAAGCGTTATGAGGACCAGAAATGACCAAGTTCACGACAGCAAGCGGCGAGGTTCTGACTGACAAGGACATCGAGGCGCTCGCCGATGAGGCCGAGCGGGGCTACGACCTGGACAAGGCGACAAAGGTCACGGCCGGACGGCCGTCCCTCGGTGCGAAGGGGGTCTCGCCGCGCGTTCAAGTGCGCGTCGACCCCGACCTCGCCGAGGCCCTGCATGCCCGCGCCCGCAGCGAGCACCGCTCCGTCAGCGAGATCGCCCGCACCGCCCTGCGCGAGTACGTAGACCGTGCCGCCTAGCCGCGGCATAGCTCACTCTCAAACGGCCGATGTCTGTGCTCGCAAGCCGATGGTCCTGTATACAGATGTCCGCTAAGTGCGCCTATGGGCAGGCCGCAAACATGGGCGAAAACCACGAAGGCGCAGGCACCGACGTTTAGCCGTTTCGCCCGTGTTGCAGGATCTCGCCGGCCACGGCCTCCTGAAGATCGGCCGCAGCCACAGGACGTGTGTGTGAGAGAGAAATTTAGGGGAACGTCGATGCCGACGACGCGCTCGAAGCGCAGGCACCCCGAAGGGCCTCTCTCGTCCTCTTGGCTGCGACGTCGAACGTGACGTGAGGCATCCGCGAGGGCAGCCGAACGGCCGGCGCCCAAGGCTGTGCCGCCCTCGCGTCTAGTCGGGGTCTGAGCGGCGGTAGCGGTTGAGCGCTACGGCGGTCCAGATGGCCTCGACCACGCCGAAGGGCCAGGTTCCGGCGAGGAATCCGTAGGTGCTCGACAGGGCACACCCGCAGGCGAAGGCGAAGATGTAGCGGCGGTGTCGCCGCTCCAAGGCATACATGCACACCATGAAGGTCACGGCCGCTGCGCCGAAGGCTGTGAGCATAGGGTCAGCCTGACGCTCGGAGGTCCAGGGCGAACGCGATTGCATCCAGGGCCGGCTCATGCGCGGCTTGGGACACCGAGATGGTCAGCCGCCGTCGGTCCGGCTCCCAGGTCACGGCGAAGAACGGACAGCACTCCCGCTCGACCGCGACGGCTGCCATCACCAGCTCGGCGTCCACGCCCTCATCGAGGTCCGCCACCAGGCTGCGGGGTGTCCGCTCGATCAGGCGAGCGTTCCGGCCCACCTGCCGGTAGCGCTCCAGCTGGGAGCGCAGCCCGGACTCGTCGAGCGCGCAACTCGGAGCCATCGGCAAGTCCACAGCACCCAGCATACAAATCAATGAGCGTTAGGATGAAGCGATGGCAGATGATCGCTGTGACCTCCTCTGTCTGGACCTGCCCCGCGCGGAGAAGCTGCGCCGGACCCGGCTGGAGGCGCAACGCGCCGAACGCCTAGCGGCCGCTGCAAAGGCGCTGGCGGACCCGACGCGACTGACGCTCGCGGCGGCGCTGCGCGACGGCGGAGAGCTGTGCGTGTGCGACCTGAGCTGGATAGCCGGGCGCGCGGAGAACCTTGTCTCCCATCACGTTCGAGCGCTGCGCACAGCCGGGCTCGTGCGCTCCCACCGCCACGGCAAGATGGTCATGTGCGAGCTCACCGGCCGGGGCCGGGCATTGGTCGACGTGGTGCTTGCCGATCAGGTGACGGTGTGAGCGCCGGCACGAGCCTGTCGCCGCTCCTCCGAGTTCGACCGCCGCGCGGCGCGGGCTCCCGAGCGTGGCTCGTTCACCGCGCGAGGCTCCTCGCGTGGATCGGGCTTGGCTGGCACGGCATCGAGGCAGCCGCCGCCATCGCTGCCGGCGTGCTCGCCGGCTCGGTCGCGCTCGTCGGGTTCGGCGCCGACTCGGTGATCGAGCTGGCGGCCGGCCTTGTGGTGCTCTGGCGGTTGGCGAGCGCTCGCGCAATCACCGAGCGCCGCGCGCAGCAGATGGTCGCCGTGTCCTTCTATCTGCTCGGCGCCTATGTCGCGGTCGAGGCCACGCGCTCGCTGCTCGCCGGGGATCGCGCCGCCGTCAGCTGGGCCGGCATCGGCCTGTCCGCCCTGACGCTGGCCACGATGCCTGCGCTCGCCAACGCGAAGGCACGAGTCGCCGAGGAGCTTGGATCGTCCGCGACCAAGAGCGAGAGCCGACAGGCAATGCTCTGCGCCTACCTGTCCGCCGGGCTGCTCCTCGGGCTCGGTCTGAACGCGCTGCTCGGGTGGTGGTGGGCCGACCCGATGACGGCGCTCGGGATCGCAGCCGTTGCGCTCGAGGAGGGGCGCCACGCTTGGCGCGGCGAGGCGTGCTGCGCCGGGCCGGAGTTCGTCGCGGGCGGCCATAGCCTCGAGCCCTGCGCGGAGGGAGAGCTCCCAGCGCGCAGGAGCCCGTCGCGGTCGGCGAAGTACAGGTAGAGCTGGCTCCTGGAGCTCCTGACCAAGGCCTGGGCAGCCGAGCACGGACCGGCGGGCATGCGGGTCAACGAGTCTCGCCTGGGCCGACCCGTACTCCGGGGACGGCCGCGATGGGCGAGGAGGGCATCGAGCGGTTGGCGGCGACGCTGCCATCGGGACGGGCCGCCGAGGCCGGCGAGATCGCCGGCGCGATCGTCTTCCTCGCCTCCGATGACGCCAGCTTCATCAACGCCGCCATCGTCCCCGTCGACGGCGGGGCGGGTCGCCGTCTAGGCCGGCGAGCGCGCCACGCGGTGGCGGAGGTAGACCACGCTCGAGCCGAAGGTGCGGGTCTCGACGAGCTCGAGGTCCAAGCGGCGCCCCTGCCGGGGAAAGAACGGGATGCCGCCGCCAACCAGCACCGGGCACACCCTGGCCCGGTACTCGTCGATCAGACCCAACGCGCCCGCCTCGGCGGCGAGCGTCGCGCCGCCGATCGCGATGTCGCCCTCGCCCGGCTCGGCTCGCAGCCGCTCGATCTCCTGCGCCAGGCCGCCGCAGGCCAGGCGGGCATTGCCCTGCACCGCCGACAACGTGGTGGAGAACACCACCTTTGGGAGCCGCTTCCAGATCGCCGCAAACTCGAGCCTCGAGTGCTCGAGCGACGGATCCTGGTCGGCGGTCTCCCAGTAGAGCATCGTCTCGTACAGCCGTCGTCCCAACAGGTAGACGCCGACCTCTCCTATCTCGTCGGTGACGAAGCGAAACAGCTCCTCGTCGGGCCGCGTCCAGTCGAAGTCGCCGTCCGGCCCCACGATGTAGCCGTCGAGTGAGACGCCCATCGAACAGGTCACGCTGCGCATCGGAAGGCCTCCTCGCCGCACTGCGTGCCGGACGCCCTCCCTGTCATCGGTGCTGCATTGCGCGCAGAACGCGATGCACCGCCAGGGAGGCGGACGAGGATAGGCGGCGTAGGCAAGCGGTCAACGTCAACCGGGCACGAGAACAACATTACTCCCGCGCCCCTGGGCGCTCAAGCTGCAAGGGGCGCGCACAGCGTGTCGCGGGAGATCTCGCGGTCGAGCAGCCGCACGAGCTTGACTCGGGCGCGCAGCATCCGGCCTTCTCGCTCGGCTCGCAGCAGCTCGCCTGCTGCTCGACCGAGCAGCACGCGGAAGCCGGTGCGGGGGTCAGCTCAGCCATGCGCACAGCTCTTGCAGGGCGTCGGGGAGCACGTAGTAGTAGGCCCACAGGCCACGGCGCTCGGACGCCACCACCCCGGCGTCCCGCAGCTTCTTCAGGTGATGGGAGAGCGTGGGCTGGGCTATGTCGAACAGCGGTACCAGCTCGCACACGCAGACCTTCCCGGCGTGCTTGCGCAGCACGTCCACGAGCTGCAGGCGGATCGGGTCGCCGAGCGCCTTGGCCACCTCCGCCATGCGGATCGCCTGCGCACGGTCCACGTCGGGATAGACGACGGGATCGCAGCACGGCTGGCCGGCAGGGCGCTTGGTCTTGGGGGTCAGCTCGAGGGCCGGCAAATCGACGTTCATCGATCTACATATACCTATTGAAGTGATGCATGTCAATTCAATTGGTCCAGCGTCATCTGGCAGGGACGCGCGTGACGCCCGCTGCGGCCATCGGCGGGCCAGAGGCCACACCGCCGCATCGGTCTAGACTCGTGCTCGATGTCCGAGGTCTCGCCCGCGATCTACAGAGCCGGATCTGGCGAGCCGGTGGTGTTGATGCACGGCTTCACCGCCGCGTGGGCGATCTGGCGCCCGATCCTGGCCGAGCTGGTCGCTCGCTACGAGGTGATCGCGCCGACGATGCCGGGCCACCACGGCGGTCCATCCTATCCCGCCGACAGGCCGATCACCTTCGAGTGCTCCACGGACGTGGTCGAAGCGCTGCTGGACGAGTTGGGCGTCGGCACGGCGCACTTCGTCGGCAACTCGATGGGCGGCGGCATCGCCCTCGAGCTGGCCAAGCGCGGCCGTGCGCGGTCGGTCACAGCGTTGGCGCCGGCCGGCGGCTGGAGCCGGGGCGACGGCGAGGGCCCGCGCATCGGGAGCTTCTTCGCCAAGCAGATCAAGATGCTCGAGCGTACCCGCGCGTGGAGCGAGCGGATCATGAGACGCCCCGGGACTCGCCGCTTGGCGTTCAGGGAGATCATGCGCCATGGGGAGCTGGTGCCGCCGGCGGATGCGGCCGCGATATCGCGGGCGGCGCTGCACTGCCAGATCAGCCAGCGGGCGATCCAGGCGCTGTTCGCCGACGAGGCCGGGCTCACGATCGGCGATCTCGACCGGATCGCCTGTCCGGTGCTGCTGGCCACGCCGCAGTTCGACCGCGTGCTGCCGGGGCCCCGCCACGCCCCCCGTTACCGTCGCGAGATACCGGGCGTGGAGGCGATCACGCTCGCCGGCTGCGGGCACGTGCCGGTTTGGGACGACGCCGAGCTCGTGGCGAGGCTGATCGTCGAGCAGGTCGACGGCAGCCTCCAGCGCAGCCCCGGCGCCCAGGCCGACGCGCCGTCACAGTCGATCGCAGCAGGCGCCTGAGCCCCACCCGCACCGCTCGCCTGCTCAGCGCCCCGGCAGGCGCAGCGCCGCCCGCCAGCCGAGCCGCGCGCCGCCGTGCAGCAGCGCGCGCGCGTAGATCCGCGAGGCGATCGTGGCGACCGCGAGGATCGAGGCGAGCATCAACAGCGCGTCCAGCGGCAGTTCCCACCAGGCGATATGGCCGAGAGCGATCCGCGCCGGCATCAGCGTCGCGCTGAGCGGCGGCAGCAGCGAGGCGACCCGCAGCCAGGTGGCGTTCGGCGAGCCCACCGCCGCGAACACCAGCAGGTAGCCGAGCACCAGCGGCATCGCCACGGGGATCGTCACCGCCTGGACTTCCTCCTGGCGGGAGACGAGCGCGCCCGCGGCGGCGAGCGCGAAGGCGTAGAGCACGAAGCCGGCGAGAAAGAACGCGAGGAAGGAGGGCAGCAGCGCCCACACGCTCGCGGGGATCTTCGCGCTCTGCAGGATCGCGTTGGCGATCAGGCCGGCGCCGGCGGCGATCGCCAGCTGGCCCAGCCCGGTCATGCCGATCCCCGCCACCTTGCCGGCGAGCAGCTGCGCCGGGCGGACCGTCGCCAGCAGCACCTCCGCGGTCCGCGAGGTCTTCTCCTGGGCGACGCCGGTGGCCACCGCGGTGCCGTACAGCATCAGGCTCATGTACATCAGCAGGCCCGCCGCGATGGCGGCGAGGATGCGCGCCGTTTCGTGCGCGGCCGCCGGCTTCAGGACGGTGACCGCCACCGGCGCCGGCGCGAGCGCCGGCAGCACCTTCGAGGCCGGCACGCCGGCTTGGGCGAGCACCGCGTCCAGGCGCGCCTGCTCGACGGCCGCCGAGATCACCGCCCCGATCGTCGCGGACAGCGTCTGCTCGACCTCCACCTTGGCTGTGCGCGAGTGCGCCGGGCGGGTGAGCAGGACGTCGAGCTCGCCGCTGCGAAGCTCCGCGCGGGCCGCCGCTTCGCGGGAAGGCTCGCTGAGCGAGACCCCAACCTTCGCAGCGCGTGCGCCCCGCGCCAGCGTCGGCGCGAGCGAACGGGCCGCCGGTCCGACCAGGCCGATCCGCGTCGGCCTGCTCGATTCCTTGATCAGCCCTGGGATCGTCACCGCGCCGGCTACGAGCAGCGCCGTGATCACCGTCACCAGGCGTGTCGTGCGGCTTCGCACGCGCTCGGCGATCTCGCGCGCCGCGACGAGGCGGACGGTTCGCATGCGGCTCACGCGGAGATCATCTGGCGGTAGAGGTCGAGCAGGCCCGCCGACTCGAAGGCAAAGCGTTCCACCGGCCCCGCCCGCAGCGCGGCCCGCAGGATCGCCTGCGAGTTCACGCCGGGGTCCAGGCGCAGCAGCACGCCGTCCTCGTCGCTGCGCAGCACGCTCACCCCGTCGAGTCCCGATGCCCACTCGCTCGGGCCGTCCACCCGCACGCGCAGCTGCGCGGGGAAGCGTTCCCGCAGCTGCGCGAGCGTGCCCGCCGCGATCACCCGGCCGGCATCGAGCACCACCACCTGCCGGCAGATCTGCTCGACGAGCTCGAGCTGATGGCTCGAGAACAGGATCGAGCGCCCTTCGGCGGCCTGCTCGCGGAGCACCGCCGAGAGCGAGTCCACGGCCTCGGGGTCGAGGCCCGCGAAGGGCTCGTCGAGCACGAGCAGGCGGGGGTCGTGGGCAAGCGCCACCGCCAGCTGCACCCGCTGCTGGTTTCCGTGCGAGAGCATCATCAGCTGGTCCTGCGTCCTCTCGCCCAAGCCCAGTCGCGCCAGCCAGCTCTCCGCCGCCAGGGCGGCAGCGTGCCTGTCCACGCCGTGCAGGCGCGCGAAGTAGGTCACCTGCTCGCCGATCCGCATCTGCGCATACAGCCCCCGCTCCTCGGGCATGTAGCCGAAGCGCAGGCGCTGGTCCTCGCCGAGCGGATGTCCCTGCCAGCGCACCTCGCCCGCGTCGGGCCGCAGGATGCCCATGATCGCGCGCATCGTCGTCGTCTTGCCCGCGCCGTTGCGCCCCACGAGGCCGACGAGCTCGCCCTCGCCGACCGTCAGCGTCACGCCGTCGAGCGCCACGAGCTCGCCGAAGCGATGATGAAGATCCAGGACCTCCAGCACCAGGCTACCCAGCGCCCACCCCGCGCGAGCTAGCGCGGCGCGCCGCTGTCGCCAAGCCCCGCCGGGGCGAGCAGCTCGCCGCCGCCCACGGCCCGGTGGACACGCTCCGACTCCATCGCCTCGGACCCTGACAGATCGCGGCGAGCCGTGTCGATCGCGCTCGATCGGCTCCGCGCAGCCGCGCGACGCCCTCCTGGAGCGCGGCTATCCGCATTTTCTCCGTAAGTAGAGTTAGTTCAACAAGAAAGATGAGGAATCTGGTACGCTGCCGACAGGCTGCCGGCAGGCTGCGGACCCTTGGCCCCGTGGAAGGGGCGAGCGAAGCAGATCGCGAGGAGAAGAACGGATGCACATCGACCCGTACATCGTCTTGGGAAGCGCCGTCGTCGGCCTGCTCGTGGGCATGACCGGGGCGGGCGGCGGCGCGCTGATGACGCCGATGCTGATCCTGCTGTTCGGCGTCAAACCCTCCTCTGCGATCTCCAGCGACCTCGTCGCGGCCGTGCTGATGCGGCCCGTCGGCGCCGCTGTGCACTTCCGCAAGGGCACCGTCCACAAGGGCCTCGTGCGTTGGATGGTGCTCGGGTCCGTGCCGATGGCGTTCGTCGGCGCCTTCCTGCTGCACGAGATGGGAGGCGGCAAGTCCGCGCAGGCCAACATCGAGCGCGTGTTGGGCGCGGCGCTGCTGCTCGGCGCCGCCGCGATGGTGCTGCGCTACTACCTCGACAGCCGCGCCGGGCACGCGCGCGTCGCGCGCATCCACGAGCTGGTGGTCAAACCGCTGCCGACGCTCGCGATCGGGATGCTCGGCGGCGTGATCGTCGGGCTCACGTCGGTCGGCTCCGGCTCGCTGATGATCATCCTGCTGCTGTTCCTGTATCCCGCGATCGGGGCCAAGCAGCTCGTCGGCACCGACCTCTCCCAGGCGGTGCCGCTGACGCTCGCGGCCGCCGTCGGCGCGCTCATCTTCGGGCACGTCGAGTTCGGCGTCACGGGCTCGCTGATCCTGGGCTCGGTGCCGGCCGTGCTGGTCGGCTCGCTGCTCTCCTCGAGCGCGCCCGACCGCTACATCCGTCCCGTGATCACGTTCGTGATCTTCGCCTCCGGCCTCAAGTACGCGGGCCTCGGCACCAGCGAACTCGGCTGGACGCTCGTGGCGAGCCTGCTGCTGGCCGCTGCCGCCTGGCTCTATGTCAAGCAGCCGTGGCGCACCGGCGCGAGCGCCGTGGTGGCCGGGCGCTCGACCGGCTAGGTGAAGATGATCTGCCCGCCCGCTGCGAGGCCGTAGAACTCGCCACGAGAACATCTGCACGCACGTGGAGTTGACTAGTTGTGCGAGGAGCGCTACAGTAGCTCACAACTAAACCGTTGTGCAACAGTGCATCCTTTGCAGGAGGAGAGATGTCGCGCTCGTCAAATCGCGTCGCGGTCCTCGGATCGAGCTGCCACCTCGTCACGGCGCTGGACCGCTCGGCGTGGCCCCGCTCGGCGTGACACCGCTCGGCGTGCCACCGCGCGGCGTGGGCATCCCCGGCGGACGGTCTCGGCGATGATCGCCGCGCTCGCGTTCGGCCTGGCGATCGGACTGGCGGTGGGGATGGTCGGCGGCGGCGGCGCCGTGCTGGCCGTGCCGGCGCTGGTGTACGCCGTCGGCCTGGGCGTGCACGAGGCCACCACCGCGAGCCTCGCGGTGGTCTCGCTGGGCGCAGCCACCGGCGCCGTGGGCCAGGCGCGTCGCGGCGCCGTCTGCTGGTCCTCGGCCGCGTGGTTCGCGCTGGCGGCCGCGGCGGGCAGCGTCGCCGGCACGCTCGCCAACCGCGCCCTCGGGGGCGAGCTGCTGCTGCTCGCGTTCAGCGGCGTGATGCTGGCCGCCGCGCGCAGCACGTGGACGCGCGCCGGCTCGGCGATGGCGAAGGGGCGCGGCTGCCCGCGGGCGCGCGCCCGCGTGCTCGTCCCGATCGGCCTCGGCGTGGGGGCGCTGACCGGCCTGGTCGGCGTGGGCGGCGGGTTCGTGGTGGTGCCCACGCTCGCGATCGGCCTCAGCTTCGGGATGCGCGAGGCGATGGCGACGTCGATCGTGGTCGTCGCCGTCGTGTCGCTGTGCGGGCTGGCGGCGCACCTCGCAGCCGGAGGCCGCCTCGACGTTCCCGTCACGCTCGCCATGGGCGGCGCGGCGATGGCCGGCGCCTGCGCGGGTCCCGCGCTCGCCGCCGGCGTATCCACCGAAGCGCTCGCCCGCGGCTTCGCGCTGCTGGTGGTGCTCGTGGCGCTCGGCGTCGCCGGGGCCACCGTCGCGGGGGCGAGCGTATGACGATGCCTGGTAACGAACAACTGCAAGCCTGTGCGCTGGAATGGAGATCTCGCGGGCCGGCGCCGCACAACACGCGAAGGAGCATCTCGCCATGACGCCCACCACACGCTCTCAGCACACGATCGCCGCGAACAGGCTCGCCGGCCTGCTCGCACGGGGCGAGCCGGTGACGGTGCTCGACGTGCGCGAGGAGGCAGAGTGGGGAATCGAGGCGCCCGGGCTGAGGTCTCGTCGCGTCGGCGCCGCCGATGCGCTCGCGGACGCGGCCGCCCTCGCGCGCGAGCTGAGCGGGCCTGTCGCGGTGGTCTGCAACCGCGGGCTGAGCGCGCGGCCGGTCGCCGAGGCGCTGCGCGATCTCGGGGTCGAGGCGATGGTGCTCGAGGGCGGCATGCGCGGCTGGATCGGGGCGCTGCAGTCGCGGCCGGTCGAGCTGGGGGTGCCGGGCCTGACCGTGCTGCAGGTGCAGCGCCCCGGTCGCGGCTGCCTGTCGTACCTGCTCGCCGCCGGCGGGCGGGCGCTCGTCGTCGACCCCGCGCCCGACGCCGGCTTCTACGTAGAGCTCGCCGGCGAGCTCGAGGCGCAGGTCACCGACGTGTTCGACACCCACCTGCACGCCGACCATCTCTCCGGCGCGCGCGCGCTCGGCGAGCGCACGGGGGCGCGGCTGCGGCTGCCGGCCGCCGCGATCGAGCGCGGCGTGGCCGACGCCGATCGGCTGACGCCCGCGCACGACGGCGAGACGATCGCGCTCGGCGAGATCGCCCTGCACGTGCTCGCGCTGCCAGGTCACACGACCGACATGACGGGCCTGCACCTCGCGGGGCGCGCGCTGATCTCCGGCGACTCGCTGTTCCTCGACGGCATCGCGCGGCCGGACCTGCAGCGCGGCGACCGGGAGGGGGCGCGCGCGATGGCGCGCGTCCTGCAGCGCACGCTGCGCGAGCGGGTGCTCGCGCTCGGAGCGCAGGTGCTGCTGCTGCCGGGACACACGCACCCCGGCGTGCACGCCGGCGCGGTCGCCGCGCCCCTCGCAGAGGTGGCGAGGAACGTCCCCGAGCTCGCGATCGAGGATCCCGACGAGTTCGCGACGGCCCTGCTGGCCGACATGCCGCCGCGTCCGGCCAACTACGAGACGATCATCGCCGTCAACGCCGGCGCCCACCCCTTCGACCCCGAGCTCGAGAGCGGCGGCAACAGCTGCTCGACGCGCTGAAATACAGGCCATGACACTCCCCAGCCCGATACCCGCCGAGCTCGCCGAGATGATCGCCGCGCGACTGCGCGTGATCGGCGACCCCACCCGCATCCGCATCCTCGACCTGCTGCGCGAGGAGGAGCTGAGCGTCAGCGAGATCACCGAGCGCCTCGGCACCAGCCAGCAGAACGCCTCCAAGCACCTCGGCATCCTGCTGCAAGCCGGCATCCTCACCCGCCGCAAGCGCGGCAACAGCTCCATCTACTCGATCGCCGACCGGGGCGTGTACGAGCTGTGCGAGCAGGTCTGCGGGGGGCTGCAGCTGCAGCTCGCCGAGCTCACCGCGCTCGTGGACGGCGGGCGCGCCCACGGCGGCGCCGGCTAGCACCGGCAGATATACAACTGCTCTTGCATACAACGGAGTAGTTGTGATACTCTGGACGGCATGAGCACGATCGCCGCGCCGATCCACCGGCGGCCCTCGCCGCCGGCCGCCAGCCGCGTCGCCGTTGGGCCGATCGGCCGCCTCGGGCGCTTCACCGCGACTCATTTCCGGGCGGTGCTCGGCGCCTGGCTGCTGGTCGCTGTCGTGCTCGGCCTGTTCGCGCCGAAAGTCGAGACCGCGCTCTCCGGCGCGGGTTGGGAAGCGAGCGGCTCGCAGTCCGCGCAGGCGCGCAAGCTCGTCCAACGCGACTTCCAGGGGCTCGGCAGCTACGCTCTCGAGACGGTCGTCTACGCGCCGGGGGAAACCGCTGGCGACCCCGGCTTCACGGCCGTCCTCGCCCGCGTGGAGGCCCTGCTGCGCTCCAACCCCGCGGTGCGCACCGTGCTCGCTCCCACGCCGGGCAGCTCGATCTCGCGCGACGGGCACACCGCGATCGTGCAGGGCGGTGCCGCCGGGGGCCCCAACGAGATGGTCGCCGCGGCGGACGAGCTGAAGGGCAAGCTGCACGCGCTCTCCACGCGCGGCGCGGTCGTCGAGCTCACCGGCGCGCCCGGCATGTGGTCCGACTTCAACGCCGCCAACCGCTCCGCGATGCTCAGATCCGAGGTCATCTCCTGGCCGGTCACGCTCGGCATCATGCTGCTCGCGTTCGGCTCTCTCATCGCCGCCGGGCTGCCGCTGATGCTGACGATGGTGGGGTTGCTGTGCGCGGCCGGGCTGCTGTACCTCGGCACGCTGGTCACGCCGATCTCGATCTGGGCGATGAACTTCGCGCTGATGTTCGCGCTCGCGCTCGGCATCGACTACGCGCTGTTCATCGTCTACCGCTTCCGCGGCGCCCTGTTCGGCTCCCGGCTGGACCCGGCGGAGGCCGCCGCGGCGACGATGGACACCGCCGGCAAGGCCGTGCTGTTCAGCGGCGTCACCGTGCTGATCTCGCTGACAGCGGTGATGCTGGTGCCCAGCCCGGCCTTCCGCAGCATGAGCCTCGGGATCATGCTCGCCGTCATCTTCGTGCTGGCCGCCACGCTCACGCTGCTGCCCGCCGTGCTCGGCCGCATCGGCCCGAAGGTGGACAAGCTCTCGCTGCCCTGGGCGCACTCCGGCGAGCACCGCTCCGCGCGGTTCGCCGCCTGGGGTGAGCGGCTGTGGCGCAGGCCCGTGCTCTACGGCCTGCCCGCGCTCGCAGCGCTGCTCCTGCTCGCCTTCCCGGTGACGCAGCTGAAGACCGCGATGCCGTCGATCAAGGTCGTGCCGGCGAGCGACTCCTCGCGCGCTGGCTACGAGCGGGTGCAGGCCGCGATGGGCCCAGGCGCCACCGGGCCGCTGCAGATCGTCACGAGCGCCGCGCAGGCGCCGGCGGTCGCGCGTCTCGCCGCCGCCGACCCGGGCGTGGCCGCCGTCATGCCCGCCGAGCCTGGCGCGAACGGCCTCGCGGTCGTCACCGCGATCCCCCGCCAGGACCCCTCCAACCCAGCCGTCGGGCGCACCATCGACCGCCTGCGCGCCACGCTGCCGGCGGGCAGCCTGATCGGCGGCGCGGCCGCGGAAGACCACGACCTGCAGGAGCTGCTGAGCGGCAAGACGTGGCTCGTGATCGGCGTGGTGATCGCGCTCGGCTTCCTGCTGCTGCTGTTCGCGCTGCAGGCGCCGCTGATCGCCGCCGCCGGCGTGCTCACCAACCTGCTCGCCACCGGCGCCGCCTTCGGCGTGGCCAAGTGGATCTTCCAGGACGGCGATCTGCACTCGCTGCTCGGCTTCCAGCCACAGGGCTTCCTCGACGCCTGGGGGCCGGTGTTCTTCTTCGCGATGGTCTTCGCGATCTCGATGGACTACACCGTGTTCCTGCTCTCCAGCGCCAAGGAGCACTGGGACAGAACCCGCGACGCGCGCGAGGCGATGATCGGCGGCGTCGCCCACTCCGGGCGGGTGATCTTCGCAGCCGCCGCCGTGATGGTCGCGGTGTTCTTCACCTTCGCGCTGTCCGGCCCGTTGCCGCCGAAGGAGATGGGGGTAATCCTGGGCGTGGCGGTGCTGCTCGACGCCTCCCTCATCCGCCTGCTGCTGCTGCCGGTGCTGCTGCGGGCGATGGGCGCGCGCGCCTGGTACCTGCCGGCGTGGGCACGACGCTTCCTCCCCGACGTGCGCTTCGGGCACTCCTCCTAGGGGGAACGCGCGCTCGAGACGGTCGTAGGGCGCGCGCGCACGCGAGCGCGTACGGTTCCGCCCGTGACGCACACGCCCGATGCGATCGTGGTGGGGGCGGGCCTGGCCGGCCTGGTGGCCACGCACGAGCTGGTCAAGGCGGGGCGCAGCGTGCTGGTGCTCGACCAGGAGAACCGCAACAACCTCGGCGGGCAGGCCTTCTGGTCGCTCGGCGGCCTGTTCTTCGTGGACAGCCCGGAGCAGCGGCGGATGGGCATCAAGGACTCCTACGAGCTGGCGCTGCAGGACTGGATGGGCTCGGCGCAGTTCGACCGCGAGCGCGAGGACCACTGGCCGCGGCAGTGGGCGCAGGCGTACGTGCGCTTCGCCGCCACCGAGAAGCGCGCCTACCTGCGCGCGCTGGGGCTGCGCGTCGTGCCGCTGGTCGGCTGGGCCGAGCGCGGCGACGGCGACCCGCTCGGCCACGGCAACTCGGTGCCGCGCTTTCACCTCACCTGGGGCACCGGCCCGGAGGTGGTGCGCGTGTTCCTCGAGCCGGTGCTGGAGGGCGAGCGCCGCGGGCTTGTGCGCTTCGCCCACCGCCACCGGGTGGACGAGCTGATCGTGGAGGACGGCGCGGCGGCGGGCGTGCGCGGCAGCGTGCTGGCGCCCTGCGAGGAGCTCGCGCGCGGCGTCGCCTCGCCGCGTGAGGAGGTGGGCGAGTTCGAGCACCGCGCGCCCGCGGTGATCGTGGCCAGCGGCGGCATCGGTCACAACTTCGAGCTGATTCGCGCCAACTGGCCCGAGCGCCTCGGCAAAGCGCCGCAGCACATGATCTCCGGCGTGCCCGCGCACGTCGACGGGCGCGCGATCGCCATCGCCGAGCGCGCCGGCGCGAACGTGGTCAACCGCGACCGCATGTGGCACTACGTGGAGGGCATCCACAACTGGGACCCGATCTGGCCGGAGCACGCCATCCGCATCATCCCGGGGCCCTCGTCGCTGTGGCTGGACGCCGAGGGACGGCGCCTGGAGGCGCCCAACTTCCCGGGCTGCGACACGCTGCGCACGCTCGCGCGCATCCTCTCCACCGGCTACGACTACTCCTGGTTCATCCTGACGGAGTCGATCATCGCGAAGGAGTTCGCGCTGTCGGGCTCCGAGCAGAACCCCGACATCACCGGCAAGGACCTCAAGCTGCTGGCGCGCAGCCGCATCGCCGCGGGCGCGCCGGGGCCGGTGGAGGCGTTCAAGCGCCGGGGCGTGGACTTCGTCGTGCGCGAGAGCCTGCGCGAGCTGGTGGCGGCGATGAACGGCCTCGCGCGCGGCCCGCAGCTGGACTACGAGGCGGTGGAGCGGCAGGTGCTGGCGCGCGACCGCGAGGTGGCCAACGCCTACTCCAAGGACGCGCAGCTGATGGTGATCGACAACGCGCGCCGCTACCGCGGCGACAAGCTGCGCGTGGCCAAGCCGCACCGGCTGCTCGACCCGGCGCACGGGCCGCTGATCGCGGTGCGCCTGAACATCCTCACGCGCAAGACGCTGGGCGGCCTCGAGACCAACCTGGACGCGCAGGCGATCCGTCCCGACGGCACGCCCTTCGCCGGCCTCTACGCCGCGGGCGAGGCGGCGGGCTTCGGCGGCGGCGGCGTGCACGGCTACAACGCGCTCGAGGGCACCTTCCTCGGCGGCTGCATCTTCTCCGGCCGCGCCGCCGGCCGCGCGCTCGCCCGCGCGCCCCGCTGAGACGGCGCCGCCGGCGGGGCGCGCGCGGCGCGCGGGAGGGAGGGCGCGGGAGGGGAGGGCGCGCCCGCCCGGAGCGCCGGCCGCGCCGCCCGGCGAGCTGGCAAGCTGTCGCCCAACACACGCGCGAAGGGAGCGACGATGAGCAGCCCGGAGTTGACCACCAAGCTCAGCCCGCGATCGGTCGAGGACACCGTCTCGCGGCTGTGCTCGCTGATCGAGCAGAAGGGCCTGAAGCTGTTCGCGGTGATCGACCACAGCGGCGAGGCGCGCGCGGCCGGTCTGGAGCTGCGCGACACCAAGGTGGTGATCTTCGGCAGCCCGCAGGCCGGCACGCCGGTGATGGAGGCCGTGCCGGAGGTCGCGCTGGAGCTGCCGCTGAAGGTGCTGGTGTACGCGCAGGAGCGCCAGACGCTCGTTCTCTACACCGCCCCGCAGGCGCTGGCCGCGCGCTACGGCCTCGACGAGCAGCTCGCCGCGAGGCTGGCCGCCATCGATGGCCTCACCGACGCGCTGGTGGCGGACGGCGCCTGATGGGCGCGGTCAGCGCGGCCATCACGGTGTCGCTCGACGGCTACGTCGCCGCCCCCGGCGACGCGCCCGGCAGGGGGCTGGGGGAGGGCGGCGAGCGCCTGCACAGCTGGGTCTTCGGGGGGCCCTGGCGCTACGAGGACGCCGTCCGCGGCGAGCCCCACGGCGAGGACGCGCGCTGGCTGGCGCAGGCCGGGGCACGCACCGGCGCCGTCATCTGCGGGCGCTGGACGTATGAGGCGGCGCGGCACTGGGGCGGGCGCAACCCCGCCGGCAAGCCCTTCTTCGTGCTCACGCACCGGCCCGCCGAGCAGCCGCACGGCGGCGAGTTCAACTTCGTGTGCGGGCTGGAGGAGGCGCTGGCGCGCGCGCGGGAGGCTGCCGGCGGCGACGACGTGCACATCATGGGCGGCGCCGACACGATCCGCCAGGCGCTGGCTGCGGACGTGGTCGAGCAGCTCACGCTGATCGTGGCGCCGCTGCTGCTCGGGGCCGGCAAGCGCCTGTTCGAGGGCTTCACCCGCTCGCTCGAGCTCGAGCAGCTCGGCGCGCGCCAGTCCCGGTTCGCCACCTTCCTCGAGTACCGCGTGCGGCGCTGAGCGCGCCGCCCGCGGCCGGTGCCCGGCGTGCTCGAAGTCCTCTGGCACGGTCTCAGGGACTCGCTGCTGATGGCCTGGGAGGTGTGGTGGGCGCTGGTGCTCGGGTTCGCCATCTCCGCGGTGGTGCAGGCGTGGGCGCCGCGGGAGCGGATCGAGGGCGCGCTGTCGGGCTCGGGGGCGCGGCCGGTGGCGCTCGCCACCGCGCTCGGCGCCGCCTCCAGCTCCTGCTCCTATGCCGCCATCGCGATCGCGCGCTCGCTGTTCGCGATGGGCGCCTCGGCGGCCAGCGCGCTCGCCTTCCAGCTCGCCTCCACCAACCTGGTGTGGGAGTTGGGGCTCGTGCTGTGGGCGCTGATCGGCTGGCAGTTCACGCTTGCCGAGTACCTCGGCGGGCTCCTCATGATCGCGCTGATGAGCGCCATGCTGCGCCTGTTCGTCTCGCCCCAGCTGGAGCGCGCCGCCCGCGAGCACGCGCGCCGGGCGGCGCGGGGCGGCGACGGGCACCGGCACGGGCCGGCGGGCGCCGGCGCCGGCGGCTGGCGCGCGCGCCTGCGCTCGCGCGCGAGCTGGTCGCAGGTGGCGCGGCGCTTTCGCGCGGACTGGCTGATGCTCTACCGCGAGATCACGATCGGCTTCCTGCTCGCCGGCTTCGTGGCGCAGCTCGGCGACGGCTTCTTCACGGCGCTGTTCGTGCGCCACGCCGGCGGCGCCGCCACGGCGCTGGAGAACGTGCTGGTGGGGCCGGCGATCGCGGTGCTGTCGTTCGTGTGCTCGGTGGGCAACGTGCCGCTGGCCGCCGTGCTGTGGTCCGGCGGGATCAGCTTCGCCGGCGTGCTGGCGTTCCTGTTCGCCGACCTGATCGTGCTGCCGATCGTGGTCGCCTACCGCTCCTACTACGGCAGTCGCTTCGCGGCGCGGATCGTGGCGCTGATGTTCGCAGCGATGGCGCTGGCGGCGCTGATCGTGGGCGCCCTGTTCGGTGCGCTGGGGCTCGTGCCCGGCGGGCCGCGACCCACCCGCGCGGCGGTGTTCGGGAGCGTCTCGCCCGACTACAAGCTGGCGCTCAACGCGCTGGCGCTCGGCGCCTTCGCCACGCTGATGTGGCTCGCGCGCGAGCGCTCCGGGGGCGCGCCGCCCGGTTAGGATCTGCACGTGGCAGCCGCAGCCGCGACGTCCGTGCCGGCAGCCCGGCCGCGCGTGGGGGTGATCTTCGCCGGGCTGATGCTGGTGGTGCTGCTGGCCGCGCTCGACCAGACGATCGTGGCCACCGCGCTGCCCACGATCGTGGGCGACCTCGGCGGCCTGACGCGGCTGTCGTGGGTCACCAGCGCCTTCCTGCTGGCCCAGACCGCGGTCACGCCGCTGTACGGCAAGCTCGGCGACCTGTACGGGCGCAAGCGCATCCTGCAGAGCGCGGTGCTGCTGTTCCTCGCCGGCTCGGCGCTGTGCGGGCAGGCGCACAGCATGACCGAGCTGATCGCCTTCCGCGCGGTGCAGGGCCTCGGCGCCGGCGGCCTGATCGTGCTCACGCAGGCGGTCATCGGCGACGTCGTGCCGCCGCGCGAGCGCGGGCGCTACCAGGGCCTGTTCGGCGCCGTGTTCGGCGTGGCCAGCGTCGCCGGGCCGCTGCTCGGCGGCGTGATCGTGCAGGCCATCTCCTGGCGCTGGATCTTCTACGTGAACCTGCCGGTGGGGCTGGGCGCGCTGGCGATGATCGGCGCCACGCTGCCGAGCGCCGCCCCGCGCGGGCGGCCGTCGATCGACTACGTCGGCGCGGCGCTGCTCGCCTGCGGGCTCAGCGCGATCGTGCTGGTGACGAGCCTGGGCGGCACCAGCTGGGCGTGGGGCTCGCCGCAGGTGGCGCTGGTGGGCGCGCTCGGGGTGGCGCTGATAGCGCTGTTCTGCGTGGCCGAGCGGCGCGCGCGCGAGCCGGTGCTGCCGCTGGCGCTGCTGCGCGACCGCGTGTTCGCGGTGGGCGGATCGCTGTCGCTGGTGGTGGGCTTCGCCCTGTTCGGATCGGTCACGTTCCTGCCGCTGTACTTCCAGACCGTCGACCTCGCCTCGCCGACCGCCGCCGGCCTGCGCCTGGTGCCGATGATGGCCGGCCTGCTCGTGACCTCGATCCTCTCCGGCCAGCTGATCTCGCGCTTCGGCCGCTACCGCGTGTTCCCGATCGTGGGCACGCTCCTGATGAGCGCCGGGCTGGTGCTGCTCTCGCGCCTGGACGTCGGCACCAGCACGCTCACCGCCGCGCTGTTCCTGCTGGTGCTGGGCCTCGGCCTGGGCTCGGTCATGCAGGTGCTGGTGCTGGCGGTGCAGAACGCGGTCGACTACTCGGTGCTGGGCGCCGCCACCTCCAGCGTGACGATGCTGCGCGGCATCGGCGGCTCGCTCGGCACGGCGATCTTCGGCACGATCTTCTCCACGCGGCTGGCGGGCCAGCTGCGCGGCGCGCTGAGCGGCCAGCTGGCGGCGCAGGCCAGCAAGGGCGCGCGGCTCACCGGCGCGCAGGTGGGGCGCCTGCCGCCGGCCGCGCGCAGCGCCTACCAGCACGCCTACGTGCACTCGCTGGCGCCGGTGTTCCTGGTGGCCGCCGCGGTCACCGCGGTCGGCTTCGTGCTCAGCCTGCTGATGCAGGAGCGCCCGCTGCGCAGCGCGGCGGCCACCGCCACCGGCCTCGATGACAGCCTCGCGGCGCCGCGCTCGCCCGACTCGCTGGCCGAGATCGAGCGCGCGCTCACGCGCGTCACCACGCTCGAGGAGCGCACCGAGTTCCGCCGGCGCGTAGCCGCGCGCGCGGGCGTGGAGCTCAGCCCCGGCGCGATCTGGGCGCTGGTGCGCATCCACGAGCACGGCTTCGAGGGCGCGCGCGAGCTGGCCGCGCGCGACGGCGTGCCCGAGGAGCGTGTGCGCGAGGTCGCGCAGGAGCTGCGCGCGCGCGGCCTGGTGCAGGGCGAGCAGCGGGCGCCGCGCCTCACCGCCGCCGGGCACGAGCACGGCGAGCGGCTGCTGAGCGCGCGCAGGGAGCTGCTCGGCGAGGCGCTGTCCGACGAGGGCGCGCCGCGCCGCCCGGAGGTCGCCGCGCTGCTGCGCGCGCTCGCCGGCGAGCTGTGCGGCGAGCCGCCCGCGCCCGGCGCCGCGACGAGCGCCGCGCCCGCCCCCGCCCCAGCTTGAGTCGCCGCAGCGCGCGCCGCATCCGTCCAGCGCGGCGCGTGCAGCGCTAAAGCGCCGCGCGGGCTCGGGCCGATGGGGGAGGGTGAGGTGCCCGAGCCCGCGTAGACGGTGCGCGTGCGCGCTTGCCTGCGCGCTCGCGCTCGGCCTGCCGTGGCCGGCGCTCGCGCCCGCCGCACCGGCGCGGCCGGCGCCGGCGCACAGGCTCACGGCCGCAGACTGGGACGCCGCCGCGCAGCAGAGCGTGCTCGGCGCCGGCGTCATGGGCGAACAGGCCGGCGGCGGCTTCGGCGGGGCGGAAGCGCTCAGCGGCGGTGAGGACGCGGCGGCGCTGGCCGCGCTGGCGGCGCGGCTGGAAGCCGCGCCGGTGCAGGTCGCGGCGACCGGCCCGCTCAGCGTGGTGCGCTTCGACGCGCTGCTGGTGGCGCAGCTCGGCCTCGGCGAAGTGGCCGAACACGTGCAGCAGGTCGCGGCCGCTGCCGGCCTGCAGCCGCCGGCCTACTTCGGCAGCGAGGTGGTGGCGCGCTACCTGGGCCTGCGCTACGAGCACCCCGTCGGCGAACAGGCGCTCGACCTGTACCCGTGGAACGCGATCACGCGCGCCGAAGCGGCCTACTCGTTCGCGGCCACGCTCGAAGCCTCGCCGTGGATGCTGGCGGCGGCGCGCGAAGCGCTGTCCGCCTTCGCGCTGCCGGGCTACGACGCCGCGCAGCTGCAGGTGCTGCGCATCGCCGTGTCCAAGATCGGCATGCCATACGTGTGGGGCGGCACCACCGACGGCCGCGCCGACGGGCTCGAACACGGCGGCTATGACTGCTCCGGCTTCGTATGGCGCGTCTACAAGCGCTCGCGGCTGCCGTGGGGACGGCAGATCCTCGGTCGCACCGCCGCCCAGCAGGCCGGCGAAACGCCCAAGCGCGAGCGCCTGCGCATCGCCGAAGTGCAGGGCGGCGACCTGCTGTTCTTCGGCTCGGCGAGCTTCGACGCGACTGCCACCGAGGCCAACGTGATCCACGAGGCGATCGCGCTCAGCCCGCAGTGGGCGATTCACTCATCCGGGCAGGGCGTGTACGTGCTGCCGCTCACCTCCGGCTGGCTCGCCGAAAGCTTCACCTGGGGGCGGCGCGTGCTGTGAGCGCGAGGCGCCGGCTGCGAGCGCGCGGGCGCCGGCTGTGAGCGCGCTGCTCCCGGCGCAGGCGAGCGCGGATCGACGCGCCGGCTACTCCGCGTCCTCCCGGCGCGCCAGCTCGGTCGGGTCTACCGCTGCGAAGGCGAAGACCATGCAGGCGAAAAGGCAGGCTACGCCGAGGCCGTGAGCCCATGGCGCTTCGGCGGCGCTCAGCAGCCCGAGCCCGCCGATCAGCCCCGCCAGCGACAGGCGCGCGCACAGGCCGGACGAGGACGCCGCCAGCAGCCGCCCGGCGCCGGCGCCGGCCTGCGCGTCCGCGGCCTGCGCGCCAGCGGCCTGCCTGCCGTCGGTCTGCGCGTCCGCGGCCTGCCTGCCGTCGGCCTGGGCGTCCGCGGCCTGGCTGCCGGCGGCCTGCGCGAGCGCCGCGCCTTCTCCGCTGCACCGGGCGCGCTCGCCCTGCTGCGCCCGCGCGCCGCCGGGGTCGAAGCGGCCCCGCAGCAGCAGGCCGAACAGCAGCGCCAGGGAGGGGAACAGGATCGCGCCGCCGGCGGCGATCGCGACGAGCAGCGCGATCAGCACGTCGTGCGGCGCGGCGGCCTGCGCGAGCGTCAGGCGCGCCAGCAGCAGCGGCTGCTGGGCCAGCGCCCAGCCGGCGATCACGCCCGCCACGGCCAGCGCCGCGGAGGCGCGCGCGAGCTCGAAGCGGCGCGCCGCCACCAGCGCGAGCGTGCTCGCGCCGCCGAGCACCGACACCGCGAAGCCGGCCAGGCCGGGGCCGTCGAGCAGGCGGTGGTAGAGGCGGTGCGCGTCGGCGTGCACGATCGGCAGCGCCGCGATCGCGACCGCGCCCGCGAGCACGCCGGCTGCCAGCGCGCGCGCACGGAACGCGTCCACCAGCTCGCGCTCGTCGCCACGGGCGGCGTCGGCGGCGAGGTACACGGCGCCCATGTACGCGCACACCGCCACCGCCAGCACGCCGACCGCGATCGAGGTGGGGTGCAGCCAGCTCGAGAGCAGCGGCCCGGCGGCGTTACCGAGCGGCACGCGCCCGGAGGCGATCGCGCCCACCACCGTGCCCAGCGCGAACGGGGTGAGGATCGAGGAGAGCGAGAACACGGTGTCGATCAGGCCCAGCTCGGAGGCCTCGGCGGTGCCCGAGCGCAGCGCGTAGGCGGCGCCGCGGAAGACCACGCCCACCCCGGCCAGCAGCAGCGGCGCGGCGAGCGTGGAGGCGATCGCCCCGAAGGCTGCGGGGTAGGCGGTCCAGGTGACGGTCAGCACGAAGATCAGCCACACGTGGTTGGCCTCCCACACCGGACCCATGGAGTGGTGCGCGTGCTCGCGGATGCGCTCGGCGCGGGCGCGCCGGGCCTCGCCGCGGTGCGGCGCGAGGATCGTGGCCAGCTGCCACAGCCCCGCGCCGAAGTCGGCTCCGCCCAGCACCGCGTAAAGCGCCACGCCGGCCAGCACGCAGATCATCGGCAGCGCGTACAGGTGCACCGCGCTAGGCCCCCGTCGCCCCGCTCGCGCGCGGCCCGCCCGCGCCGGCGCCGCCGGCGTGCGAGCCCTCGCCGGTGCGGGCGCCGGCTCCGAGCGGGTCCTCGGGCCCGTCCAGCGGCGCCAGCGCGAGTCGCCGCAGCACCCACGCCACGCCGCAGGCCACGAGCACGTAGGCGGCGGCGAGCACGCCGTAGCCGACCGGCACGCCGCGGGCGCGCGTCACCGCTTCGGTGGTGGTCATCACGCGGTACACCACCCACGGCTGGCGCCCCACCTCCGTCACCACCCAGCCGGCCACCAGCGCGAGCACGGACAGCGGCCCGGCGGCGGCCACGGCGGCGTAGAAGGCGCGCTGCGCCGGCAGCCGCCCGCGCCGCAGGCGCACACCCAGGAACCACACGCCGAGCAGCGCCAGCGCCGTGCCCACGGCGACCATCAGCTGGAAGGAGATGCGCTCGATGTTGACCGGCGGGCGCTGCCACAGCGGCACCGCGTCGAGGCCCTGCACGGTGGCGTCGGGGTCGTGGAAGGCCAGCAGCGACAGCAGCCTGGGGATGGCGATGCCGAACTCGACGTGGCCGTGCGCGTACCAGCCCAGCAGGTGCTCGGCGGCGCCGCGCGTGGTGTGCGCGAGCCCCTCGATCGCCGCCAGCTTGGTGGGCTGCTCGCTGGCCACGTCGCGCGCGGACCAGTCGCCGATCAGGATCTGCACGGGCGAGGCGACGGCTGCGATCGTCAGCGGCACCGCCAGCGCGGTGCGCTCGTAGCGCCCCCAGCGCCCGCGCAGGCGCTGGACCGCGTAGGGCATCGCCAGCAGGAAGCCGGTCACGATGAACGCCGCCACGTACATATGGACGAGCTCGTTCCACAGGAAGCTGTTGCCGAACAGCGCCGCCAGCGGGTGCACGTCGACGGCGCGCCCGCCTGCGCCCTTCGGGGCGTGCACGAGCCTGAAGCCCGAGGGGTGCTGCATCCAGGCGTTCACCGAGATCACCATCAGCGAGCCGGTGAAGCCGGCCAGCACCACCGGCGCGATGCTCAGCAGGTGCGCGCGCGGGCCCAGCCGCGGCCAGCCGTACACGTAGATGCCGATGAAGATCGCCTCCATGAAGAAGGAGAAGCCCTCGATCGCGAAGCCCAGGCCGAACACGCCGCCGAACGTCGACATGAAGCCCGGCCACAGCATCCCCATCTCGAAGCTGAGGATCGTGCCGGTGATCACGCCGACGGCGAACAGCGCGGCCATCACCCGCGTCCAGCGCCGCGCGATCGTGCGGTACAGCGGATCGCCGCTGCGCAGGTGGCGCCACTCGAGGTAGGCGATCATGCTCGGCAGCGCGATCCCGAAGCACACCAGCGGGATGTGCACCGTGAACGACAGCGCCTGCATCTGGCTCGCGTCGCGCAGGTACAGCGACTGTGCGCTCACCCGCCCACCGTACCGCCCGCCGCCCACGATGGCCCGACCCTGAGCCAGGACGGTTTAGACATCGCGGTGAAGAGGTATTTAAAAGCGTCTTGAACGAACGGCTGGAGTGCGCTACCACGCTGGACGCCTGCTACGGGGCGCGCCCGTGCGCGATCGCGCAGGCGCGCGCGGAGGTGGCGGCGCTGGCGGCGCAGCACGGCGCCGGCGAGGACGAGCTCGAACGCGTGCGGCTGGCCGTGTCCGAGGCCGTCACCAACGCGCTGATGCACGCCTACGGCGGCGACCAGTCGCGCGCCGTGCAGGTCACCGCGGCGGTGATCGACGGCGAGCTCACGGTGGTGGTGGCCGACGACGGTTGCGGGCTGGGCGCGGCGAAGCCCAGTCCGGGGCTGGGCCTGGGCCTGGGCGTGATCTCGCTCGGCTGCGACGCGCTCACGGTCCTCGCCCGCGCCGGCGGCGGCACCCAGCTCGAGATGCGCTTCGCGCTGCGCGACGGGAGCCGGGGAGCTCAGGCGCGCGGGTCGCTGGCCTGCGCCAGCTCGCCCGCCTGACCGCGCTTGTGCACCAGCACGTAGTGCGCGTGGCGCTCGATCACGTCCTCCACGGCGGGGTCCTCGTGGCCGGGGGCGAGCACGAAGCGGCGCGGGTGCGCGCGCACCCGCTCGTACTCCGCCGCGGTCAGCTCGAGCATCGCGGTGCAGCCGCCGCGCGCGCACTCGCAGCGGAAGGCCTGCGCGCCCTGCTCGCCGGGCCACTGGCCCCGCTCGATCGCCTCGTTGACGTCACGGAACACGGACTCGGTGCCCGCGACCGCCCGTTGGCGCTCCTCGCGTTCCATCTCCCCATCCACTGGTCGTGCCAGTCGGCGGAGCGTAACCGACGCCCGCGTCATGCACGATACGCCGCGTATGCGCATCCTCGTCCTGGAGCACGAAGCGGACGCGCCCGCCGGGCTGCTGGCGGAGTGGGCCGTCGAGCGCGGGCACGCGCTCGAGGTGCTCTCGGCGCCGCAGCTGCGCGCATGGCCCCACCCGCAGGCCGCCGACGCGGTCGTGAGCCTCGGCTCTGAGCGCTCGGTGCACGCCTCGCGCGAGCCGTGGATCGCGCGCGAGCTGGAGCTGCTGCGCGCCGCGCACCGCGCCGGCGTGCCGCTGCTCGGCATCTGCTTCGGCGCGCAGGCGCTCGCCGCCGCGCTCGGCGGCAGCGTGCGGCGCGCGCCCTTCCTCGAGATCGGCTGGATCGCGCACCGCGAGGAGGCGCCGGCGGCGCCCGCGCCCGGCTCGCCGCCCGCGCTGATCGGCCCGGGGCCCTGGCTGTGCTGGCACGAGGACGTGTTCGCCACGCCGCCCGGCGCGCGCCAGCTCGCCAGCTCGCCCGCCGGGCCACTCGCGTTCGTGCACGGCGCCAGCGTCGCGCTGCAGTTCCATCCCGAGGCCGACCTCGAGATCGCGCGCCGGTGGGTGGCCAGCGCGCGCAGCCGGCCGCGCCAGCCCGAGCTCGACGCCGAGGAGCTCACGCGCCGCATCGAGGCCGGCGCCGAGGGCGCGCGCGAGCGCGCGCTCGCGCTGTTCGACCGCATCGCCGCGCACTGGGCCGCCTGCGCGGGCGCTCCCGCGGCGCCTTAGCCGCCGGCCCGCCGGCGGGCCGGCCCGCTGGCGGGGCTGCGGGCGGCGGGCGCCGCGCACGGGCTAACGCGAGAAGATCTCCAGCCCCTCGCCGGGCGGTCCCGCCTCGCCGGGGCGCAGGTCCAGCTGCCACCAGCGCACGTCCTGCCAGGCGCCCAGCTTGAAGCCGATGCGCCGGTAGGTGCCCACCTCCACGAAGCCCATCGCCCGGTGCAGGCCGTCGCTGGCCGCGTTCGGCTGCGTCACGCCCGCGCACAGCGTCCACAGCCCCAGCGCGCGCAGGCGCTCGAATAGCTCGCCGTACAGCGCCCGGCCAACGCCCGCGCGGTGGTGGGCGGCGTCCACGTACACCGTGACCTCCGCCGACCAGCGGTAGGCCGGGCGCTGCGCGAAGCGCGCGCCGTAGGCGTAGCCCGCCACGCCTCCGTCGAGCTCCGCGATCAGCCACACGTACGCCCGCTCGATCCGCCGCGCCATCTCCCGCGCCGGCGGCGGCTGCTCCTCGAAGGAGATCGCCGTCTCGCGCACATAGGACGCGTACACCTCCGCGCACGCCGCCGCGTCGCCCCGCGCGTCGGCGTCGCGGATGCGCAGCGCCAACCCGTCAGCCACGCCCGGCCCGCATCGACGCGAACGCACGCCGGAGCACAGCGGGGGTGGACCAGATCGCCGTGCACGCATCCATATATGACATCCTCGGAAAATCTAAAGGCAAGGAGCGACAGCAATGGCGAGCACGGCCGCAGCGCCCGCGAAGGTCAACCCACGGGACTTCCTAGACGTCGATCACCTGCTCTCCGACGAGGAGCGCGACATCCGCCACACCGTGCGCGCGTTCGTCGCCGATCGCGTGCTGGCGCACGTCGGCGACTGGTTCGAGCGCGCCGAGCTCCCCACCAGGGAGCTCGCGCCCGCGCTCGGCAGGCTCGGCGTGCTCGGCATGCACCTCAGCGGCTACGGCTGCGCCGGCGCCTCCGCCACCGCCTACGGGCTCACCTGCCTCGAGCTCGAGGCCGGCGACAGCGGCCTGCGCTCGCTCGTCTCCGTGCAGGGCTCGCTCGCCATGTACGCCATCTGGCGCTGGGGCTCTGAGGAGCAGAAGAGCGAGTGGCTGCCGCGCATGGCCGCCGGCGAGGCCATCGGCTGCTTCGGGCTGACGGAGCCCGACGCCGGCTCTGACCCCGGCTCCATGCGCACCCGCGCGCGGCGCCACGGCTCGGACTGGATCCTGCACGGGCAGAAGATGTGGATCACCAACGGCTCCGTCGCCGACGTCGCCGTCGTGTGGGCCGCCACCGAGGAGGGCGTGCGCGGCTTCCTCGTACCCGCCGGCACGCCCGGCTTCACCACCCAGGACATCCACCGCAAGCTCTCGCTGCGCGCCTCCGTCACCTCCGAGCTGCTGCTCGACGACGTGCGCCTGCCCGCCGAGGCCATGCTGCCCGAGGCCAGCTCGCTGCGCGGGCCGCTCTCCTGCCTGAACGAGGCCCGCTACGGCATCGTCTGGGGAGCCGCCGGCGCCGCCCGCGCCTGCCTGGAGGCCGCGCTCGACTACGCCAAGGAGCGCATCGCCTTCGGCCGGCCCATCGCCGCCACCCAGATCCAGCAGTCAAAGCTCGCCCAGATGGCGCTCGAGGTCAACCGCGCCACGCTGCTCGCGCTGCACCTCGGGCGCCTCAAGGACGACGGCCGGCTCGCCCCCGAGCACGTCTCCATGGGCAAGCTCGGCAACGTCAACGCCGCCCTCGAGGTCGCGCGCAGCGCCCGCCAGGTGCTCGGCGCCAACGGCATCACGCTCGAGTACCCCGTCATCCGCCACATGAACAACCTCGAGTCCATCGTCACCTACGAGGGCACCGCCGACGTGCACGCGCTCGTCGTCGGCGGTGCCCTCACGGGGATCGACGCCTTCCGCTGAAAGCGCCGCTCGCGCTCGCCGGGCCAACTCCCCGCGGGCCGGCGCAGCGGCCCGGCGGGGAGCGGGGCGCAGCGGCCCGGCGGGGAGCGGGGCGCCCGTCAACCCACCTGGATCGTCTGCGGCGGAGCTTCCAGGCGGTGCAGGAAGCGGTTGCCCGCGAACAGCACGTGCACGGTCACACGGCCGCCCATCAGCCTGCCGCGCTCGTGGAACACCACCGGCAACGAGAACGTGCAGTCCTTGTGGATGCCCGCGCGCAGCGACTGCACCGCGATCTCGTGGCCCACGCGGAAGGTGATGTCGAAGTAACCGCGGCAGGCGATCGCCTCGCTCATGCCCGCCGGCGGCACCATCCGGCCGGACACCGTCACACGGTCCGGCAGGCCGCGGTGGAAGCGCGGCGAGGCCGACATTTCGACCCTGGCCGGGTGCAGGCGTTCGCGCGGAAGCGTCGAGAAGGTCTCATCGGGGCCCGCGCTCGACTCGCCGTCTTCGTCGAGCACCACCAGGCGGTAGTGGAAGGTCTGCATGCTCGCCAGGCCGCTCGCCAGCGCCTTCACCGCGATCAAGCCGCCGGTCGCCTTGACGGTCTGCGCCGGCGTCTGCAGCGCATATGGCTGCGACGGCCCGAGCTGGAAGTAGTAGGTCTCGGTTTCGCCCGCGGGAAGCCCCGTCGTGTTGACGGTGCCGTCGAGGGTCGCGCTGTCCACGCCGAGGCCGGTGGCCGCGCCGGTCGCCGGCTGCGGCAGCGTCGCCTGCGGCGGAGCGATGCCGGCCGTCTTGAAGGTGGCGTCGCTCCCGGTCGCGGTGCCCCCGGCGTTGGTCGCGATCACCCGGTAGTGGTAGGTGGTCCCCGCCTGCAGCCCGCTCAGCTGCGCGCTCACCTGCGCCGGCTGCGTGCCCGCGCCCGCGCTCTGAACCGCCGTCTGCACCGAGTAGTGGTCGCTGGTGCCGTATTCGAAGGCGTACGTCGTCGCCTGCCCCGCCGGGTCGACCGTCGCCGACAGCGTCGCGCCGTTGTCGGTCACCGCGCTCGCCGCCTGCGCCGACACGCCCGGCGCCGCAGACGCGAAGGCGCCCGCCGCGAGGGCCGCAGCCGCGGCCAGCGCCGCCGCCGGCGCCGCGATCGTCGTGAGGGCTGTTCTCCTGGACATGAGGGCCTCCTCGTCGTCTGCTTTTCCCACTACGTCTCCGACACGGCCGCCTGCGCAGGGTTGCTGGCCGGGGGGCGCGTTGTCAGGTGTCTGACGCCGGCCCGCGCGGCGCCTCGCGCGCGCGGATCGCCTCGTGGCGCTCCCTGAGCTTCGTGCGGAAGGCCTCGTCGGCCCCGTGCTCGTCGCGTATCAGCTCGCGCCAGGCCGAGCGCGCCCGTCTGAGCGCCTCCTGCACCTGGCGGCGCGCCTCCTCGGCCGCCCACGCCGCCTCGCGCACCTGCTGGCGCGTGCGCGCCCCCTGGGCCAGCAGGTTGAACGACCACAGGCCCGCGTCGAGCAGCCGCGCGCCCCGCTCGAGGTCCTCCACCACCGCCGCGCGCAGCTCGCCGCCGCGCAGGCCCGCTTCGATGTGGCGCATGCGCGAGGCGAAGGAGAGCTCGGCGAGCGCCACGATCGCGCGCGCCGCCACCGTCGGCTCGGGCTCGCGCGGGTCCACGTCGGCGAGCCGCGCGAGCTCCTCCGTGGCGACCTCCACCAGCCGGCCCAGCAAATCGAGCCAGGCGGCGCGCAACGCCGGGGTGGTGGCGATCATCTCGCTGAACAGCGGGAAGAACACGTACAGCTCCTCCGGCAGGTCCTCGAGGTCGTCCATGTCGTCGGCCAGCGCGCGCAGCACCGCCCTCGTCGGCGACTCGCCCGCGCCGCGGCCCCGCAGCGCCCTCGCCAGCCGTTCGATCGTCTCGTCCGCGCGGTCGAACACGAGCGACTCCTTGGTGGGGAAGTAGTTGTACACCGTCTTCTCCGAAACGCCCACGATCTCCGCGATCTCCGACACCTTCACCCGGTCGAAGCCGCGCACCACGAACAGCGTGGTCGCCACGTCCGAGATCTGCTGGCGCGTGCGCCGCTTCTTGCGCTCGCGCAGGCCGTCTCCGGGGCGGCGCCGGCGCTCCCAGCGCTCCTGCGTCGCGCGCGCCACCACGAACGCGTGCGCCAGCTGCTCGCCCAGCTCGCGCTCCAGCACGCTCCTGATGCGCGCGTCGTCGGAGAGCTCCTCGGCGAAGTCCCGCTCGCCTTGCGTCCCGCCGCCGGCGCCGGGGCGCGCGCCGGGCGGCTCGGACCCCTCGTCCACCATGCATCCATCCTAGCAAAACTTCAGTTGCACACTTTTTTCAGTTACTGTAGAGTGGCGCGGATGAGCGGTTCGATGATCGAAGCCCACGGGCTCAGAAAGCGGTTCGGGCCCACCGTCGCGCTCGACGGCGTCGACCTGGAGGTGCCCGCCGGCGCGATCCTCGGCGTCCTGGGGCCCAACGGCGCCGGCAAGACCACCGCCGTGCGCATCCTCACCACGCTGTCGCTGCCCGACGCCGGCAGCGCGCGCGTGGCCGGCCACGACGTCGTCCGCGAAGCCGGCGCGGTGCGGCGCAAGATCGGCGTCACCGCGCAGGACGCCACCCTCGACGAAGTCCTCACCGGTCGCGAAAACCTCGTGATGATCGGCCGCCTCGGCGGGCTGCGCCGCGCGCAGGCCGACGCCCGCGCCGAGGAGCTGCTCGCGCAGTTCGAGCTCACCGACGCAGCCGGCAGGCTGCTGAAGACCTACTCCGGCGGCATGCGCCGGCGCCTCGATCTCGCCGCCGGGCTCGTCACGCGCCCGCCGGTGCTGTTCCTCGACGAGCCCACCACCGGCCTCGACCCCAACAGCCGGGTGCGCATGTGGGAGGTGATCCGCGGCCTCGTCGCCGACGGGGTCACGCTGCTGCTCACCACCCAGTACCTCGACGAGGCCGACGAGCTCGCCGACCGCATCGTCGTGATCGACCGCGGCCACGTGATCGCAGGCGGCAGCGCCGCCGAGCTGAAGGCGCAGACCGGCGGCGCGCGCCTCGAGGTGACGCTCAGCGAGCCCCGCGCCGAGGCTGCCGCCGCGCTCGAGGCGTTCGTCGCCGGCCCCGTGCACGTCAGCCACGACGGCCGCCGCCTGCGCGCGCCGGTGCGCAGCGCCGCCGGCCTCGCCACCACGATCGTGCGCGCGCTCGACGCGGCGGCCATCACCGTCGACGACGTGGAGGTCCGCCAGCCCTCGCTCGACGACGTGTTCTTCGCCCTCACCGGCCACCCCACCGCACCGTCACCGGACGGAGAGGTCGCCGCCGACCCCCAGCAGGCGGTCGCATGAAGCGGCTCCGCGACCTCGCCGTCCTCACCAGGCGCAACCTCGTGCACATCGCGCGCGAGCCGCTGCAGCTCTCCGACGTCACCGTGCAGCCGGTGCTGTTCACGCTGCTGTTCGTGTACGTGTTCGGCTCCGGCGTGGTGCTGCCCGGCGGCGGCAGCTACAAGAGCTTCGCGATCGCCGGCCTGCTGGCGATGAACCTCACCACCTCCGCGATGGGCACCGCGGTGGGGCTCAGCAGCGACCTCGGCAGCGGCGTCATCGACCGTTTCAGGACGCTCGCCGTGTGGCGCCCCGCGATGCTCGTCGGGCGGACGTTCGCCGACCTGCTGACCGCTGCCATCTGCTCCGCGTTCGTCGCCGCCACCGGGCTGCTCGTCGGCTGGCGCCCCGACGGCAGCGTGCTCGCCACGCTCGGCGGCTTCGGCGTGTTCCTGCTGTTCAGCTACGGGCTCTCCTGGAGTTGCGCGTGCCTGGGGATGATCAGCAAGAGCCCCGAGTCCGCGCAGAGCATGGGGCTGGTGGTGTTCTTCCCGCTCGCCATCGTCTCCAATGCGCTGGTGCCCACCGAGCACATGCCCGCCGCGCTCAAAGCGATCGCCGACTGGAACCCGGTGAGCGCCGTCACCTCGGCCTCGCGCGAACTGTTCGCCAACCCCAACCCCTCGGCCAGCATCCACTCGTGGCCGATGCAGCATGCGATGCTCGCCGCGCTGCTGTGGTCGGCGCTGCTGATCGCCGTGTTCGCGCCGCTCGCCACCCACCTCTACCGCCGGCGCACCACCGACTGAGCGCCGTGAGCGCCGCCCGCGATCGCGCCCCCGCCGCGGACGCTCAGCGCGGCAGCGGGTCTTCGTAGGGCTCGCGTTCGATCACGCGGTCGCGCGTCACGCGCCGCGGCCCCCACACGAGCATGTACAGCAGCGACAGCACCAGGCCGGCGATCCCCGCGATCATCAAGATCAGCCCGATCGTCTGGATCGACACGCCCGACACCGTCGCGCTCACCGCGTAGCGCAAGATCGCGCCCACCGCGATCAGGAAGATCGATCCTCCGGTCGTCATGGCTGAGGGTTACCCGCTCGAGCCGGTCCTAACCGAGCTGGTGCACGGTGCGCCCCGACAGCAGCGAGCGCAGCATCTCCCGCCCGCCGCCCAGGACCGGCTCGGCGTGCGCGAACAGCAGCGCGTCGAAGTCCTCTTCGAACATGCGCCGCAGGTTCTTGCCGAGGCCCTGCCTGACCGCGTCCGGGTCCTCGCCAAGCAGCCGGTCGGGCATGAACGCGAGCGAGCCGTCCGCCGCGCGCGTCACGCCGTCGCCGAAGCACAGCACCCCGTCGGCCACTTCCAGCAGCAGCGTCGTCTCCTCGGCGCAGATCGAGGCCAGCTCGAGCGCGCGCACGTGCTCGGCCAGCTGCTCGTCGAAGAAGAAGCCGCTCACCTCCTCCTCGTCGGAGTGCTCGAGGCCCGCTTCGTGGCAGAGCACCGGGCAGCCGAAGCGTTCCGCGAAGCGGTCCGCGTGGCGGTAGTGGTGGCGGTTGGTCAGCACGATCCGCTCCGGCGTGCGCAGCCGCGCCACCGCCTCCAGGCCCTCCGGCGGCTCCATCGGGTCGATCAGCGTGCCCGAGCGCAGCTCGAAGGCGCTGTACACGTCGTGGCCGATGCCCTCGTGGTAGGCGCTCCACTGCACCAGCTGGGGGAGCAGTTCCTCGATCATCGCAAGCTCTGTTTCCCCGGCCCGCATGAGGCTAATCAAGGCCGCCGGCGCCGTGGACGGGCCGGCCCGCGCCGCGGTTGGGGCGACGGGCGCGCGGGTAGGCGTCCTCTCGCACCGGTACACGCTGAGAACGACCCGAAAGGAGCGCCACGAATGGCTTCCGAGCTGAAGGGAAAGAAGATCGCCTTCCTCATCGCCCAGGACGGCGTCGAGGAGATCGAGCTCACCAGGCCCTGGCAGGCGGTGGAGCAGGCCGGCGGCACCCCCGAGCTGATCGCGCCCGAGCGCGGTCAGGTGCAGGCCTTCAACCACCTCGACAAGGGCTCCACCTACGAGGCCCACAAGAGACTCGACCAGGCCGATGCGGGCGACTACGACGGCCTCGTGCTGCCCGGTGGCGTCGCCAACCCCGACCAGCTGCGCACCCACCGCCGCGCGCTCGAGTTCGTGCGCGAGATCTTCGCCGCCGGCAAGCCCGTCGGCGTGATCTGCCACGGTCCCTGGACGCTGGTCGAGGCCGACCTGGTGCGCGGGCGCACGCTCACCTCGTGGCCGTCGTTGCAGACCGACATCCGCAACGCCGGCGGCGAGTGGGTCGACGAGGAAGTGGTCGTGGACCGGGGCCTCGTCTCGAGCCGCAAGCCCGACGACCTCGACGCCTTCTGCGCGAAGGTCGTCGAGGAGCTCGCCGAGGGCGAGCACGAGGTGGCCGGCGCCGGCGCCACCGCCGGGCACGCCTAGGACTCAAGATCTACAAGGACCTCGAGTCGGGCAAGCAGGTCACGGTCGGCGGCTGGGGCACGCGCGCGAGGACGCGTTCGCGGAGATCGCGACGGCGCGCGAGCGCCACCGCGCCGGCGCCTGACGGCGCCCTTTTAGCGCTCGCGCCGGCCGGGTAGCTCGCAGAGCAAGCGAGCACAGCGAGTACAGAGGAGGAGCGGCGACGATGCCCCCAAGAGGAGTGAAGCAGGGAACCAAGCGGGCGCGGCAGTACGAGCACGTGAAGGAGTCCGAGCGCGGCCAGGGCGCCTCCGAGCGGCGCGCCGAGGAGATCGCGGCGCGCACCGTCAACAAGGAGCGCGCGCGCAGCGGCGAATCGCGCACGCGCTCGCGCACGTCCACGCGCGACATCTCCTCCGGGCGGCGCGGCGGCCTGCGCTCCGGGCGCCCCGGCCCGCGCGGACGCACGCGCGAACAGCTCTACGAGGAGGCGCGCAAGCTGGGCGTGGACGGGCGCTCGAAGATGAACAAGGCACAGCTGCAGCGCGCCGTCGAGAACAAGAAGCGCTAGCGGATGGGCGCGAGCGAGAGCGCGGCGGCGACCAGCGAGCGCCTGGGGCGGGCCGGCGGCTATGCGCCGATCGGCGACTACGCCGCGATCGGCGACGGGCGCACGATCGCGCTGGTCGCGCGCGACGGCTCGGTCGACTGGCTGCCGGTGCCGGCGATGGACAGCCCGGCCGTGTTCGCCGCGCTGCTCGACCCCGAGCGCTGCGGGCGCTTCGAGCTGGCGCCGGTGCAGGAGCACCGCGTCAGCCGCCGCTACCTGGAGGGCACCAACGTGCTGGAGACGCGCTTCGAGACCGCCGAGGGCGTCGTCACCGTGAGCGACGCGCTCAGCCTCCAGGACGGCGGGCAGCTGTCGTGGGCGGAGCTGGTGCGGCGCGTGTGCGCGCAGGAGGGCCGCGTGAGGATGCGCTACCTGCTCGCGCCGCGCTTCGACTTCGCGCAGCGCGAGACCGCGCTCGAGCGCCACGGCGAGGCGATCGTGGCGCGCTGCGGCTCCTCCACCATGGCCTTTCGCTGCTGGCACGCCGGCGAGCCGCTGCACAGCAGCGATCGCATCGAGGGCGAGTTCGAGCTCTCAGACGGGCAGGAGGCGCTGCTCACGTGCGCGTTCGTGGACGGCGAGCCGATCCCGCTGGCGCCCCGCGAGGAGATCGAGCGCCGCCTGCAGCGCACCGCCGACGCGTGGCGGCGCTGGCTCGGCTTCCACTCCTACCGCGGACCCTGGCGCGAGGCCGTCGACCGCAGCCTGCTGGCGTTGAAGCTGCTGATCACGGCAGACACCGGGGCGATGGCCGCGGCGGCCACCAGCTCGCTGCCCGAGCGCGTCGGCGGCGAGCGCAACTACGACTACCGCTACGCCTGGCTGCGCGACTCCGCCTTCGCGCTAGACGCGCTGGGGGCAGCCGGCTATCGCGAGCAGGTGCACGCGTCGCTGTCGTGGATGCTCGCCGCCAGCGAGCCCACGCACCCGCGCATGGAGCCCTTCTACACGCTCGCCGGAGGCGTGCCGCGCACGCGCACGCAGCTGCCGCTGGCCGGCTACCGCGGCTCGCGCCCGGTGGTCAAGGGCAACAGCGCCTCCGGCCAGCTGCAGCTCGGCTGCTACGGCAACCTGCTCGAAACGATCGAGCTGTACGTGAGCCACGGCAACGCGCTCGACCCGCACACGCGCGTGCGCGTGGGCGAGGTCGCCGACCACGTCTGCCGCATCTGGGGCAACGTCGACTCCGGCATCTGGGAGCTGCCGCGCAAACGCCACTACACCACCTCCAAGATCAACTGCTGGGTGGCGCTCGACCGCGCCATCCGCCTGGCCGAGCGCGGCGAGGCGCCGAGCGAGGGCGTGCCGGGCTGGCGCCGGGGCGCGGAGGAGATCCGCGCGTGGGTGCAGGCCAACTGCTTCTCGCCTGCGCGGCGCAGCTACACCTTCTACGCCGGCGGCGAGGAGCTCGACGCGGCCGTGCTGCTGGCCGCCCGCGTGGGCTTCCTCGACGGCGAGGACCCGCGCCTGCACAGCACCGTGGAGGCGGTGCGCGACGAGCTCGGCGCGGACGGCCCCCTGCTCTACCGCTACAGCGGCCAGCAAGGCGAGGAGGGGGCCTTCCTGGCCTGCTCGTTCTGGCTGGTGGAGGCGCTTGCGCGCATGGGCAGGGCGCAGGAGGCGCGCGAGACGATGGACGAGCTGGTCGCGCTGGCAAACGACGTGGGCCTGTTCGCCGAGGAGATGGACCCGGCCAGCGGCGAGATGCTCGGCAACTTCCCGCAGGCGCTCACGCACCTCTCGCTGGTCAACGCCGCCAGCGCCTGCGTGGCCGCTGAAGGCGAATGAGCGCCGCGTGGCGAGCGAGAACCAGGGCCGCCCGGCGGCTGTAACACACCGACAAGGAGAGCGATTGGCATGAGCGGACACGAGGTGGTGGTGGTGACGGGCGCCAGCAAGGGCGTGGGACGAGCCGTGGCCGAGCGCTTCGCGCGCGACGGCGCGCGCCTGGCGCTGCTCGCGCGCGGGCGGCAGGGGCTCGAGCGCACCGCGCGCGAGGTCGAGCGCCTCGGCGGGGTCGCGCTGCCGCTGCCCACCGACGTGGCCGACTACGACGCCGTCGACGCCGCCGCCGCGGCCACCGAGGAGGCGCTGGGGCCGATCGACGTGTGGGTCAACGACGCCATGACCACCGTGTTCGCGTTCTTCGAGGAGATCGAGCCCGAGGAGTTCAGGCGCGCCACCGAGGTCACCTACCTCGGCTCGGTGTGGGGCACCAAGGCGGCGCTCGAGCGCATGCGCCCGCGCGACCGCGGCGCGATCGTGCAGGTCGGCTCGGCGATGGCCTACCGCGGCATCCCCCTGCAGTCCCCATACTGCGGCGCCAAGCACGCCATGAAGGGCTTCTTCGAGTCGCTGCGCAGCGAGCTGCGCCACCAGCGCTCGGGCGTGCACGTGTCGATGGTGCAGCTGCCGGGCCTGAACACGCCCCAGTTCGACCACTGCCGCTCGAAGATGCGCTACAAGCCGATGCCGGTGCCCCCCATCTACCAGCCCGAGGTGGCCGCCGACGCCGTGCACTTCGCCGCGCACCACCGCCGCCGCCAGATCTACGTGGGCGCGCCCACCGTCTACACGATCCTCGGCGAGCGCATCGCGCCGTGGCTGGGCGACTGGTACATGGCGAGGACCGGCGTCGGCTCGCAGCTCACCGAACAGCCGATCGAGCCGCCGCGCGAGGGCAACCTGTTCGCGCCCGTCGACGAGCGGCGCGACGCGCACGGCGACTTCGACCAGCGCGCGCACCCGCGCAGCGCCGTGCTGTGGGCCTCCAAGCGCCGACGTCAGCTGGCCGGCAGCGTGCTCGCCGGCGCCGCCGTGGCGGCCGGCGCCGCCGCGCGGTTGCGCACGTAGGCCTCGCACACGGCGATCGCGCGCTCCACCGTGTCCCAGTGCAGGCGCTCGGGCACGTCGCTCGGCCAGTGGTAGTTGAGCGGCAGTTTGTTGGACTCCACGGAGGCGAGCGTGACGGTGGGATAGCCGGCGCGCAGCGCGATCAGGCCGTCGGTCGCGCCCACCGTGCGCAGCCCCCGCGCGATCGCCACGCCCGCGCGCTCGGCCGCCCGCGCCAGCGACTCGCGCTGCTCGCGCGGGTAGTCGCGCATACGCAGCATGCCCTCGCCCTCCAGCACGATCAGCGTGGAGCCGCCCAGGCACTCCAGGCACACGAACTCCGTGCTCGCAGGGTCGAGCTCGTCGCGGTGGCGCTCGATCAGCCCCTGCATGCCCTCGCTGAAGGACTCCTCCGAGCCGGTCGAGATCAGCAGCACGCGCACCCCGACCGCGCCGCGCTCCTCCAGGCGCTCGGCCAGTGCCGCCAGCGCCCCCACCGCCGCGAGGTTGTCGTTCGCGCCCGGCACCGCCTCGCGCAGCCCGATGTCGAGCATCGCCGCGATCGTGCCGAGCGCGAACGCGCGCCCGAGCGCCAGCGCGGCGCGGCCGCCCGCACGCAGCAGGGCACCGCCGGCGGGCAGCGTGGCGCGGCCGGCGGGCAGCGGGGCGCGGCCGCCGAGCAGCGAGCCCGCGCAGATCGCCGCCGGCCCCACCAGCACCGCACGCAGGATCGGCGGCGTGTGCGAGGAGCGCTCGTGGCGCTCGCGCGAGAGGCGCGGGCCGATGCGGCCCAGCGCGGGGTGGAACACGAGGCCCGAGTGGGCCGCGTCGTGGTGTGCCACGAACGCCACCGTGCGCGCGCCGGCCGGGTCGCCGGCCCGCGCCAGCACGTTCCAGGTGGCGCGTCGCGGCAGCAGCGCGCGGCGAAACCAGCGGCGGCCGTGGCCGAGGTCGTCCCACAGCGCCGCCGCCGCCGTGCCCGCCGCCAGCGCCGCCAGTCCGCGGCGCACCCGCCCGCCGCGCGCCGCCGGCGCCGAGGCGCCCAGCGCGATCGCGTTCGCCAGCGCGATCGGATGCCAGTAGCCGCCGTGCGCCAGCTCGCGCTCCACCGTCGCCTCGCAGCCGCGCTCCCGCAGCCGCGCCGCGATCAGCTCGGCCGCGCGCCGCTCGCCCTCCGAGGCGGAGGGGCGGGCGAACGCGGCGAGCTCCCACACCAGCTCGCACCAGCCGCCGCGATCCTCCTCGGGCACGCTCATCGCAGCAGCATAGGAAGCGGCAGCGCCCGCTCGCCGTCGTCGCCGGTTAGCTCGTCTGGCGCACGCCGGGCTCGCCCGCCAGCACCTGCGGCTGCTCGCCCTGCTCGCCGCCGGGGCGCACCCGCCCGCGGCCGTGGCGGAAGGTCGGCAGCACCGAACGGCGCTGCTGGCCCTCGAGCTCGAACGCCAGCGTGGCGTACGCCACCGCGCCGCACACGGCCAGCCCCACGATCGCCGCCGCGTGGTCCCAGGCGTCCGGCGCGCCGACCTCGTACACGCCGGCCAGGCCGAAGCGCAGCGCCGCCAGGAAGAAGATCAGCGCGGCCAGGCGGTTGGCGCGCGAGATCGAGGTGGCCGACACCGCCAGCGCGAACGCGGCGGCGAGCAGCAGCAGCCCGAGCGCGTCGGTGCGCCCGCCGCCGCCCGAGATCACGTGCAGCACGCCCGCGCCCAGCCAGGTCGTGGACAGCACCCCCACGGCCGCTCCGGCCGCGCCATCGCGCGCGAGGTAGGAGAACACGCACGCCAGCAGCTGCAGCACGAACGGCACGCAGATCAGGATCACGCCCACATCGCGCGTCTGCGTCGCCGGCACCCAGCCGAGCGCCAGCCCGCTCTCCACCAGCGAGGCGATGCCCAGCCCCGACAGCCCCACCGTCAGGGGCGAGCCGATCGGGCGCAGCATCACCCGCACCTGCGCCGGCGGCGAACCGTTGCCAGACGCGCTCGACGTCTCGCTCACCGCTCGCAGCCTCCCGCACGGGCGGCGACGGGGCCCGCCGCGGGGTCGCCCCGCCGCTGCGCGCGCCCCTGCTCGCTGGCGATGTGCAACGGAAATATCATCTCGCCTCTCGTCGCTGTCGCTGTGCCTGCGGCGTCTGCGCCGCCGCCGTGACACCACAGCCACTGCCCGCTGTCCGGGGCGTGAAACGCGTGCCTGTCAGCGCGCCGGCCGCTCATCCGCCCGGGTGCGTGGCCGCCGCTGTGCTCGCCCGGCGCCGCCGCGCCCACGCAGTTGCGAGCCCAGCTGCGTGAGCACGGGGATGCTCGCGAGGATCGCGCCCGCGCTCACGATCCACATCGCGCCATACCCGTGCGTGGAGGCGAACGGCCCGCGCAGCAGCTCGATCGCGACCCCCGCCAGCAGCGGGCCGAGCATCACGCCGAGGCCGCGGCTGAGGCTGTAGAAGCCGGTCAGCATGCCGTGGCTGTCGTCCGGCATCAGCGGCACCAGGATCGCGTACGGCAGCGTCATCGTCAGCCCGCCGCCGAAGGCCACCACCGGCGCCGCCGCGATCAGCGCCGCTTCCGCGCGCGTGAAGATCAACACCGCCAGTGCGCAGCCGTACAGCCACAGCCCCCAGCGCATCACGCGGATCTCGCCGTAGCGGTCGCCCAGCCTGCCGCTGGCCACCGCGCCCGTCAGGATCACCACCGCGACCGCGCCGATGATCAGCGACGCCGCCGACAGGCTGCGCCCCAGGCCCTTCGTCACGTACAGCACGATGAACGTCTTCAGCGCGCCCAGCGACAGCTCCCACAGCACGTTCGCCAGCAGGTACAGGCGCAGCTCGCCGTGCTCGCGCAGCAGCTCGTGCGCTTTGGCCAGCACGTCGCGCGTGTCTCGACGCAGCTGTGCTCTGGCCGGCCACAGCCGGTGCCCGCGCGAGCTCTCGCTCACGCGCGGCAGCAGCGTCGCCAGGGTGGCTGCGCCGGCCGCCTCGAGCGCCGCCCCCGCCACGAACGGCAGGCCGCTCCACGCGCTCAGCATCACGCCGCCGCCGGCCAGCGCCAGGATCGTGCCGCAGCCGCGCCACACCGCCTGCGTGCCCTGCGCGCGGCCCACCACCTCGTTGGCCAGCAGGTCGGGGTAGAGCGCGCGGTAGGGCTCGTAGCTGAAGAAGTTGCCGGCGAAGAAGGTCGCCACCAGCGCCCCCATCGCCGGCAGCGCGTGCACCAGCCCCAGCGGCGCCAGCGCGCACACCGCCACCGGCATGCCCGCCAGCATGAACGTCAGGCGCGAGCCGCCACGCGCGCGCAGGGCGTCTGACCAGGTGCCGGCCAGCAGCGGCACCACCAGCGCCGTCAGGCCCTCGCCCGCGAGGATCAGCCCGATCGCTATCTCCGAGGCGGTGAACCTGCGCGCCACCACCGGCAGGTAGGTCGACACCACCGTGCTCGAGAAGGCCATCGTCAGCGTCGGCAGCCCCAGCACCAGCAGCACCCGTCGCTCCGCCGCACGCAGCGGGCGGCTCGATCGGTCTGCGCTCACCCAGGGCTGCTACCCGCGCGCGGGCCGCTCGATGCAGGAGCTGTCCGCCTGCGCCGGCGGCGGTTTGCCGGCGGGCGCGCAGCGGGTAGCTGCCGGCCGTCGGCCGCTGCGCAGCGGGCGCGTAGGAGACCCCAGCACAGTGTCACGAGGAGGGCGTGGAGCAGCGAGCGCAGTGGCGGCAACCGGCGGCGGGCCTGCCTCTCAGCCCCGCGCCGGCAGCGCGTTCGCTGCTCGCGCACCTGCGCCGCCAGCTCGGCGGTCCGGCGCGGCTGCACGTGATCGTGCTGTTCGCCTGCGTGCTCGGCCTCAACACCGCCGACCTCTCCTCGCTCGGCGCGGTCGCCAGCAAGCTCAAGCCCGCGCTGCACCTCGACGACACCCAGCTCGGCCTGCTCGCCGCCGCGCCCTCGCTGGTGGGCGCGCTGACGACGCTGCCGATGGGCGCGCTGGCCGACCACGCCCGCCGCGTGCGCTGGCTGACCGTCGCGGTGGCCGCATGGGCCGCCGGCATGCTGCTCGCGGGCGCCTGCGCCGACTTCGAGCAGCTGCTGGTGGTGAGGCTGGCGCTCGGCGCCGTCACCGCCGCCGCCGCTCCGCTGGTGGCCTCGCTGGTGGGGGACCTGTTCTGGCCCAACGAGCGCGGGCGCATCTGGGGCTACATCCTCGCCGGCGAGCTGCTCGGCGCGGGCTTCGGCCTGATCGTCTGCGGCAACCTCGCCAGCCTTTCCTGGCGCGTCGCGCTGTGGGTGCTCGCGCTTCCCAGCCTGGCCGTAGCCGCGGGCCTGTGGAAGGCGATTCCCGAGCCAGCCCGCGGCGGCGCCAGCCGCGTGCCGCGCGGCGCCAGCGAGATCGCCGGCGGCGGCGGGGAGGCCGGCGGCGGTGGGGAGGCCGATGGTGGTGAGGGCGGCGGTGGTGAGGGCGGCGGTGGGGAGGCCGGCGGTGGGGAGGCCGACGGGCGGCCGGGCGCGGGCGGCCGGCAGGACGGCGAGGAGCAGGCGCCGGCCGCGCGCGGCGCCGAGGTGGAGCGCGCCGTCGAGCAGGCCGGCGCCAAGCCGCGGCGCGAGCTGGTGCTCGAGCACGATCCTCTGCAGATGTCGGTGTGGAGCGCCGCGCGCTACGTGCTCCGCATCCGCACCAACGTCGCCCTCGTGGTCGCCTCCTCGCTCGGGTACTTCTTCCAGGCCGGCGTCAACACCTTCGGGGTGGTGTTCGTGATCGCCAACTTCAGGGTCTCGCAACCGGTGGCCACCTGGTTGCTGGCGCTGATCGCCGCCGGCGCACTGGCCGGCACGGTGCTCGGCGGACGCATCGCCGACAAGCTGCTCGCGCGCGGCCGCGCCTCCGCGCGCATGCTCGTGGGGGGCGGCGCGTTCGTGCTGTCGGCGCTGCTGTTCGTGCCCGGCCTGCTGACCCGTGAGCTCGCGCTCGCGCTGCCCGTGTACGTTCTCGCCGCAGCCGCCCTCGGCGCGCCCAACGCGCCCGTAGACGCCGCTCGCCTGGACATCGTGCCCGGCCGCCTGTGGGGCAGGGCGGAGGCGATCCGCAACGTGCTGCGCACGCTCGCGGTGGCGGCGGCGCCGCTGCTGTTCGGGCTCCTCTCCGACAACCTCGCGAGCGCTCCCGCCAGTGCCACCAAAGGACTCGGATATCGCGCCAGCACCCCCGGACTGCGCTACAGCTTCCTGGCGATGCTGGCGCCGATGGCGCTCGGCGGGCTGATCCTGCTGCGCGGCGCCCGCCGCTACACCCGCGACGTGGCCACCGCAATGGCCTCCGACGAGAACATGGAGCGCATCACCGCGAAGCCCCCGCGCCAGCGGCTCGCCGCCGCGGCGCAAGCGCGGCCGTCACAGCGGTGACCGTGGGCTGCGCTACTCGGCCAGGGCCGGCGGCTGCGACGCCGCCGGCTCCCGCGCGCGCTGCGGCGCCAGCAGGATCACGCGCTCGCCGGGGCGCAGCTGCATCTCGTCGCTGGCGGCGCGAATCTCGCGCCCCTCGGTGATCGCCACCACGCGGCACCCCGGCGGCCAGTGGATCTCGCCGAGCCGGCGCCCCAGCGCCGGCGAGCTGGCGCCCACGGCGAGCTCGACTAGCTCGTAGCCGCGCAGCGGCGTGGGCGGGTCGTGCAGGCCCGCGGCCGGGTCCTCGAGCGCGAACTCCGCCGCCAGCGCGCCGCGCCTGATTTCGCGCGTGGTCTCGGTGATGCGCTGCTCGAGCACGCTCAGCACGTCTTTGCGCGTGATCCAGCCGCGCAGGTGCTGGCCGTCGTGGGAGAGCACCGGCAGCCCGTCGCGGCCGAACAGCACCAGCTGGCGCAGCGCGTGCTCGAGGTCCTCCTCGGCGAACAGCGCCTGCGGCTCGCGCGTGCCGGTGACCGGGCCCACCAGCCGCTCCCAGGCCGCAGCCGGCGCCTGCGAGGCGGCGCCCGCGGGCAGCGAGGCGCGCGAGGTCTCCTCCGGGAGGGGCTGCATCACGTCCGCCACCGTCAGCTTCTCCAGCGCGCTGGTGGCGCGCGGACGTTCGATGTCGATGCCCCGCCGCAGCAGCTTGGTGGTGTAGATCGAGCCGTAGCTGAGGCGCTTGGAGACAGCCGCGGCGATGCCGGCGGCGAGCATGATCGCGACCGTGATGCCGAAGTTGCCGGTCATCTCCACCACGCTCGCGATCGCCGTCAGCGGCGCCTGCGCAGCGGCCGCGAACACGCCGCCCATGGCCACCACGCCGTACAGCGCCGGCGGCCCGATCGCAGGCCCGAAGATGTGCTGGGCGACGACGCCGAAGGCGGTGCCGCCGGCCGCGCCGGTGAACAGCGACGGCGCGAACACGCCGCCCGAGCCGCCGATCGACAGCGTCAGGCTGGCGGCGAGGACCTTGCCGAGCATCAGCACCACCACGAACCACAGCGCTTCGTGGCCGGCGAACACCTTGTCCATCACCGGGTAGCCCACGCCGTACATCTGCGGCAGCGCCAGCAGCACCAGCCCGAGCGCCACGCCGCCGACGGCCGGGCGCGCCCACTCCGGGCGTCCGTGCCAGAGCTCGTCGACGTAGTCCTCGAGCCCGTACAGCACGGTCTTGAAGCCGATGCCCACGAGTCCGGCGGCGAGCCCGAGCAGCGCGACCAGCAGGTAGGCGTAGTCGTGCGGCGCCACCAGGTCGTGCGGCACCGCGGTGAAGAAGGGGCCCGAGCCGAAGAAGGCGCGGCTGACCACGTCGGCGCTGACCGCGGCGAGGATCGTGCCGAACAGCGCGTCCAGCGAGAACTCGCGCAGCACGATCTCGAAGCCGAAGAACAGGCCAGTGATGGGCGCGTTGAAGGTGGCGGCGATGCCGCCGGCGGCGCCGCAGGCGACGATGATGCGCAGGCGCCCCTCGGACATGCGTACCAGCTGCCCGAGCGTGGACGCCAGCGCCGAGCCGACCTGCACGATCGGCCCCTCGCGCCCCACCGAACCGCCCGCGCCGATGCAGATGGCCGAGGCGAGCGCCTTCACGATCGTCACCGGCGGGCGGATGCGCCCGCCGTTCTCGGCCACCGCCACCATCACCTCAGGCACGCCGTGCCCGCGCGCCTCGCGCGCGAAGCGCTGGATCAGCGGTCCGTACAGCAGGCCGCCCACCACGGGGATCACGAGCAGGAACCAAAAGCCGAGAAAGGGCAGGTGCAGGCTGCCCACGCGACCCTGCTGGCCGAACTGCTGGTGCCCTGTGGCCAGCCAGGTGAAGCCGAAGATCAGCCAGCGGAAGCCCGCCGCGCCGAGCCCGGCCAGGCCGCCCACGACCAGCGCCATCACCACCAGCCCCAGGCGCGTGCCGCCGAGCCAGGCCGAGCTGGAGCGCAGCAGCGAGGGCGGCGGGTCCTCTGCCGGAACGGCGACCGGCACGCTCACGGGTGCAGGTCCCAACCCATCGCCCAGTCCTGCGCCGGCACCTCGCCGGCCGCGGCGGCGAACGCGTGCAGCGCCGCCAGCACCTGCGCATGGCCGTCGCCCGGCATGCGCCGCACGATCTTCGCGATCTCCGCGCGGCGCCGGCGCGTGACCTGTTGCACCAGCTCCCTGCCGGCGGCCGTGAGCGTGAGCCGCACCGCGCGGCGGTCGGCGCTCTCGCGCCGGCGGTGCACGAGCCGCTTGCGCACCAGCCGCTCGCACATGCGCGTGGCGGTGGAGCGGTCCACCGACAGCGCCGCGGCGAGGTCCGCCGCGCGCAGCGGCCCGCGCGCGGCGAGCTCCACCAGCACCCTGTACTGCGCCAGCGTGACGTCCTCGGCGAGGTCCGCGAGCGAGCGCGCGGCCACCGCCACCAGCGCGCGGCTGGCGGCGAGCACGGCGTCGATCAGCTCCTCGCGGTCGGCCGCGTCGCGGGTGGCGCGTCGCGGTGGCGCGATTGATGGCATATACCCATTATTGCATTAGGCAACTAATTTGCCTCGCCGCGCGGCCATACTGGCCGGGTAGTACACGGGGCGATGCGGCGGCGATGAGAGCTAGATGACGGCCAGAGACCTCGCGGCGGGCGTCGGTGCGGCGCTGGCGCGCGCCGGCGGCCGCGGCGCGCGCGCGGTTCGCGGCCAGGTGGTGGAGGTCGTGGGCGGGCCGGCGCGCGCACGTGTGATCCTGGCCTTCGGCGCGGTGCTCGGGCTGAGCGGCGCCGACACCGCCACGATCGGCGCCGCCGCTCCGCAGCTGGAGCGCGCGCTGCACATCGGCAACGCCGAGATCGGCCTGCTCAGCTCCGTCGCGCTGCTGGTGGGCGCCGTGTTCGTGGTACCGGTCGGCGTGCTCGTCGACCACATCAAGCGCATCCCCGTGCTGGCCGCCAGCATCGCGCTGTGGAGCGTGGCCTCGCTCGCCAGCGGCTTCGCCGGCAGCTACGGCACGCTGCTGCTCACGCGCCTCGCGCTCGGCGCCGTGACCGCCACCGCCGGCCCCGCGGTGGCCTCGCTCACCGGCGACTACTTCCCCGCGCACGAACGCGGACGCGTGTACGCCTACATCCTCGGCGGGGAGATCGCCGGCTCGGCTGGCGGCTTCATCGTCGGCGGCTCGCTCGCCAGCGCGATCTCGTGGCGCGCCTCGTTCATCGTGCTCGCCCTGCCTGGGCTGTGGCTGGCGCGCGCGCTGTGGCGAACGATCCCCGAGCCGGCGCGCGGCGGGCAGAGCCACCTGCAGCCGGGGACCGTCAGCCTGCCCGAACGCGAGCAGGAGGACGGCCGGGACGAGTGGACGGTGGAGGAGGGGTGGGAGCAACCGGGCCGGGCGGCACAGCCGCAGGCGGAGGACGAGCCCGCGGTCGAGGCGGTGCGCCGCCGCAGGATCGAACCGGACCCCGAGCGCGTGCTGCGCGAGGACCCCCGCGAGCTCGGGATCGTGGCGGCGGTGCGCTACGTGCTGTCGATCCCCAGCTACCTGCTGCTGGTGATCAGCTCCTCGCTCGGCTACTTCTTCTTCTCCGGCCTGCAGACGTTCGTGGTGCTGTTCATGCGCGGCCACTACGACGTGGGCCAGGCGACCGCCGAGCTGGTTGTCGCGCTGCTGGTGGTCGGCGCGCTGCTGGGCACGCTCGTCAGCGGCCGCCTGACCGACGCGCTGCTGCGGCGCGGCGTGCTGAGCGCGCGCATCGTCGTGCCCGGCGTGTGCTACCTCGGCGCGGCCGCGCTGCTGATACCGGGGCTGCTCGGCTCGAGCCTCACCCCGGCGCTGTGGTTCGACCTCGGCGGCACGGCCTTGATCTCGGCCGCCAATCCGCCGCTCGACGCGGCCCGGCTCGACATCATCCCGTCCGGGCTGTGGGGACGCGCGGAGGCCACGCGCAGCTTCCTGCGCTCGCTGGCGCAGGCGCTCGCACCGCTGGCGTTCGGCGCGCTCGCCGACCTGGTCGCGGGGATCGTGCCCGCCCAGGCGCCGATCGGCACCCACCCCCACGGCATCTCCTCCTCCGCGGCGACCGGCCTCGAGGTCAGCTTCCTGATCATGCTCTCGACGCTGGCAGCGGCCGGGATCTTCATGCTGCGTGCGCGCCGGGACTACCCCGTGGACGTCGCGACCGCCGCCGCCGTCTCCCCCGAGGGCGCCGGTCAGATGGCTGACTGAGGCCTCGCCCGCGCCGCTGGTCCGCTGCCATGCTGGCCGCATGAACGCCCGCCACCTCGCGGGCGACGTGAGCGCGTTCGCCGAGATCTGCCACATTCAAGGTATGGATGCCGCTGCGCATGCGTCGCCGGAGCTGTGCCGAGTGCTCGATGAGGACCCCGAGCTCGCCGAGGCGATCCCGTCCGCGAAGCGGGCGCAGGCGGTGCGCGAGTGCCTCTCGCGCGTGCTGGGGCTGCCGGCGGGGCGCTGGCTGGCCTCGCACACCGCGGTGCCGCGCGAGGGCATCGGGCTGCTCGTGATCGACGGCCTGCTGATCCGTCGTGTCGGCGTCGACGGACGCTTCGGGGCGGAGCTGCTGGGGGCGGGCGACGTGTTGCGGCCGTGGCAGGGAGAGGACGCGCAGCCCACGCTCAGGGTGGTGACCGGCTGGCGCGTGATCGAGCCTACCCAGCTGGCCGTGCTCGACGAGCAGTTCGCGCGCCGCCTCGCCCGCTATCCCGAGGTCACCGGCCGGCTGGTCGGGCGCGCGGTCGAACGCTCGCGCAACCTCGCGGTGAACATGGCGATCGTGCACCAGGCGCGCGTGGACGTGCGCCTGCACATGCTCCTGTGGCAGCTCGCCGCGCGCTGGGGGAGGGTGCGAAGCGACTGCGTGATCCTGCCGCTGCGGCTCACGCACAGCGTGCTCGCGGACCTCACCGCGGCACGCCGGCCGACCGTCACGAGCGCGCTGTCGGCGCTCTCGCGGCGCGGCCTCGTGCACGCCGTCGAAGACGGCTGGGAGCTGCTCGGACGTCCGCCGGGCGAGCTGCTCGAGCTGGTGGAGGTGCCCGAGGAACTCGCCGGCGCAAGCCACGAGCGGGCCGGCGCGATCGGCGGGCCGGTGTCCGGCGATGCTGTTTAATCGGCGAGAGCCTCGCCCATGCCATCCCGACCCAGGAGCTGATCGGTGCGATCACGTCGACGTCCACAGGTGCGCTCAGCGACGATCGTGATCGCCTGCGCGGTCTCGCTGGCGGCGTGCGGAGGCTCCTCCTCGCCATCGTCCTCGAGCTCGCCCGGCTCCTCCGCGACCACCGGCACGACGGCGCCGTCGACCAGCGTCGCCACCAGGACGATCTCCGGGCTCGGGCCGGTGCTCGTCGACGCGCAGGGACGCACGCTCTATATGTTCGAGCCCGACAAGCACTCGAAGGTGACGTGCACGGGCAGCTGCGCCGAGCTGTGGCCGCCGGCCAAGCTCACCGGATCGGGCAAGCCGAGCGCCTCAGGCCAGGTGCAGGCCTCGCTGCTCGGCAGCGACCCCGACCCCGAAGGCGGCAGCGTCATCACCTACGGCGGCTGGCCGCTCTACACCTATGTGTCTGACACCGAACCGGGCCAGGCCAACGGGCAGGGACTGGAAACCGACGGCGGGCTCTGGTACGTGATCTCGCCGGCAGGCAAGGTCATCACCAAGTCGCGCTAGCGCCCGCCGGCGCGGCCGTAAGAGATCGGACGGTCGCGGTGGCGGCCGGCGCGTCCGCGGTTAACCCTCGAGAGGGGGTCAAGGAAACCGCAACGCATGGAGGTGCAAGATGCGCATCCGCTACTTCTCCTTTCTCTCGCTGGCGATCGCAGCAGGGTTCCTGGTCGTCGTCAGCCAGGCGTTCACGGCCGTCGACATCGCCAACCTGGCGCTCGGCGTGGGCATCGGCATGCTGGTGGTGGCGTTCGGCGCGGCCGTCCGCTTCCGCCGTCACGTGCCCTCGCTCCTGTGCGGCGTCGCTGCGGCGGCGATCAGCGCCTGGATGATCGTGGCGAGCCAGGTGTTCTCGCTCGGCACGGTGCAGAACCTGACGTTCGCCGACGCGCTCGGCGTCCTCGGCGCGTCGCTCCTCGCCCTGATCGCACACGAGCTGACCACCGAGCGGGTGGTGCACTCGCTGGCCCCGCACAGGGCCGCGAGGGCCGACTACGACCTTCCCGACGAGCACCAGTCGAGCCGGCTGCGGGAGCCGAGCGCCGCCTGAGAGCCGGCGGCGCCGAGCGATCGCGCGCGCAGTCGAACGCGGCTAGCACAGGCGCCGGAGCGCACGAAACGCAGCGCATATGGCCGCCGGTCGTATCCAGGACACGACCGGCGGCCATCGCTGTGCCTCCTCACAGCACTTCCCACGAAGTTGTGGGAGTCCGACAATGTGACATCGCCTCGCGCGGCCGGCAAAGCGCCGCGTCAGAATCCTGACGCGCGGGGTGTGCGCGGCGTCCCAGCGGGGCAGGCTCGCGGGCTCCACACCCGCGCCGGTCATCAGCCTGACGGATCGGTTTCAGCCGGTTCGCCAGGGGGTACGTCGCGCCCGTGGAAGTCCTCGGGCGGGCCTGGCGCACCGCAGCTCTCACCGCGTCGGCGGCAAGCGCGGCAGCGATCGCGGCGCTGCTGGCGCTCGCCCCGCGGCCGGGGCTGGGGACGGCGTCCGCCGGCACCGTCGCGTCGTTCGCGATGGGCACCGCCGTGCTACCGCCGCGGCAGGCGCCGGCGCTGCGGCTGGTCGGCGAACGCGGTTCGCCGACCTCGCTCGGGTCCTTCCGCGGGCGCTGGCTCGTGCTCGCGCCCGCGATGACGCTGTGCCGCGAGGTGTGCCCGATGACCACCGCCGTGCTCACCGAACTCGAGCACGAGCTTCGCCGCGACGGCCTCGCTCGCAGGGTCGCAGTGGCCGAGGTCACGGTCGATCCGTGGCGCGACAGCCCCAAGCGGTTGCGCGCTTACAGGCGCCTGTCCGGCGCCGACTTCGACCTGCTCACCGGCACGCAGGCGGAGATCCGTGCGATCTGGAGGTTCTTCGGCGTCTACTACCAGCGCGTGCCCCAGGGCGATCCGCCCGCCCTCGACTGGATGACGCACAGACCCGAGACCTTCGATGTGCAGCACACCGACGGCGTCTTCATCCTCGATCCGCGCGGGCGCGAGCGGATCGAGGATGAAGGCATGCCGCAGGTGGCCGGCCCGATGCCGGCCCGCCTGCGCGGTCTGCTGGACGCCGAAGGCCTGCGCAACCTCGCCCACCCGCAGTTCCCCTGGACCGCGTCGGAGGTCCTCGAGGACCTCTCCCGGCTGATGGGAGCACGGGGCCTCGCCGCCTCCGCCGGCGCGGACGCAGACGCGGGGGACGCGCGGGGCGCCGATGGGGACGCGGGTGCGGGCTTGGGCGCGGGCGCGGGCGGTCCCAAGCCCGCTCGCGGCGGCGTCGTGCTCGAGGGCTCGCCCACCGCGCTGGCCGGTCTGCGCGAGCAGGCGGGCCGTCTGCTCGGGGGCTATGGCGCGCTGCGAGCACGGCTGCGCTCGCTCCGAGGCCATCCGGTGGTGCTCAACGCCTGGGCGTCGTGGTGCCCGCCCTGCCGCGCCGAGCTCCCGCTGTTCGCCTCCGTCGCGGCCGTGACCGGCGGAGAGGTGGCGTTCCTGGGAGCCGACACCGACGACACCGCCGCCGCCGCCAGGGAGTTCCTGTCCGCGCACAGGATCGACTACCCGAGCTATCGGGTCTCGCTCGGTTCGCTCGAGCAGCTCGCCGCGGTGGAGGGGACGCCCACCACGCTGTTCATCGATCCCCAGGGCCGCGTCGTGTACGCGCATCCGGGCCAGTACCCCGACCGGGCGGCGCTCGAAGCCGACGTGGAGCGCTACGCGCTTGGGAGGTGATCCGATGCTCGCGCCGACCATGATCGCCGCCGCCGACCCCTCGGTGCACTCGCTCCACCTCGGCGAGTTCATCCCGCCGGTGGCGGCGGGCGTCGTCTATCTCGCCCTGTACATGCGCCGTGTGCGCACGCTCGCCCGCGAGGGCCGGCCGGTCGTGCGCTGGCGGCGGCGCTCGTTCCTCGCCGGCGTGCTGCTGGTGGCGATCGTGCAGGTGCCGCCGTTCGACGGCCTCGCCGACGAAGTGCTGGTCGTGCACATGGTCCAGCACCTGCTGATCGGCGACCTGGCCTCGCTGCTGATCGTGCTGGGGCTGAGCGGGCCGGTGCTCGCGCCGCTGCTGCGCCTGCGGGCGACCAGGCCGCTGCGCACGCTCTCCCACCCGATGACGGCGCTGGTGCTGTGGGCCGTCGACCTCTACGCCTGGCATCTGCCCATCCTCTATGAGCTCGCGATCCGCCACGACCTGGTGCACGCGTGCGAGCACGCCTGCCTGCTCTGGTTCGGCTCGCTGCTGTGGCTGGCGCTGATCGGGCCGCTGCCCAAGCCGGCCTGGTTCAGGGGCTGGGCCAGCATCGGCTACGTGGTCGCGGTGCGGTTCGTGGGCGCGGTGCTCGCCAACGCCCTGATCTGGACGGAGGTCGCCTTCTATCCGATCTACCGCTTCAGCGACGCCGCCCGCGGCATCAACCCGGTGCTGGACCAGAACGCGGCCGGGGCCGTGATGATGGTCGAGGAGGTGGTGCTCACCACGGTGCTGCTGGCGTGGCTGTTCCTGCGCTTCGTCAACCGCGAGGAGCAGCGCCAGGGGCTGCTCGACCTCGCCGCCGGCGGCGGCGTGGAGCTGAGCGAGGAGCGCGCGGCGCGGGCCGCCGACGCCGATGCCGCCCCACGTCTGCGGGAGCGGCTGCTGCAGGCCGTAGGGGAGACCTCGCAGCCGGACGGGCGCGGGCACGCGGAGCGCAGGCACGCGGAGCGCGGGTATGCGGGGCGATGAGGCCGCCGCGAGCGCGCAACGGGGGACCGGCCAGACGCAGGCCCGCGACCGCGGCGCTCGCGCTCGCCACGATCTGCCTCGGCGGCTGCGGCGGCGGCCAGTCGATCGTGGCCCCGCGCAGCCACCAGACGAGCCTGATCGCGCTGCTGTGGTGGTGGATGCTGGGCGCCTCGGTGGTGGTGTTCGCGGGCGCGGTGGGGCTGCTGACGATCGCCTGGTTCAGGCGCCGCACGCCGGGCCTGCCGTTGTTCGGGCGGCGCGAGGAGGTCGCGGGCGGCATGGTGATCGGCTTCGGCATCGTGATCCCGCTGGTGGTGCTGGTGGCGCTGTTCGCCGCCAGCGACCTGTACGTGATCCGCTTCAGCGAGGCGCCGGCGGCGAGCTCGACCCGCCTCACCGTGGACATCATCGGACACCAGTGGTGGTGGGAAGTGCGCTACCCGGGCACTGAAGCGGTCACCGCCAACGAAGTGCACATCCCGATCGACACGCGGGTGAACGTGGTCGCGAGCACCGCGGACGTGATCCACAGCCTGTGGGTGCCACGCCTGGCGCGCAAGATCGACATGATCCCCGGCCGCCAGAACCGCATCCTCCTCGACACGCCCGATCCCGGCACCTACGTGGGCCAGTGCTCGGAATTCTGCGGCCTGCAGCACGCGCACATGCGCATGACGGTGATCGCCGAAGCGCCGCGCGCCTTCCACGCGTGGCTCACCAACATGGCCAGGCCGGCGCCGGCGCCCACCACGGCGCGCGAGCGCGAAGGCGAGCGCCTGTTCATGAGCCGCGGCTGCGCGGGCTGCCACCAGCTGCGCGGCACCGAAGCGCACGGCGAGATCGGCCCCGACCTCACCCACCTGGCTACGCGCAAGACGCTCGCCGCGCTGACGATCCCCAACACGCCCGCAGAGCTGTCGGCCTGGGTCCGCGACCCGCAGGCGATCAAGCCCGGCAACCACATGCCGGACCTCGGCCTGTCCGGCGTCGAAGTGGAGAAGATCGCGAGCTTCCTGGAGGCGCTGCACTAGCGATGGGCGCCGCGCTCGCACCCCCGGCCCGCGAACAGGTGGCGCGCCTGGACCGCGTGTGGAAGGAGCGCACCGGCCTGCTCGGGTGGCTGACCACCACCGACCACAAGCGCATCGGGCTCATGTACTTCTTCACCACGCTGGCGTTCTTCGCGGCCGGCGGCACCGAGGCGCTGCTGATGCGAACGCAGCTGATCGGGCCCAACCAGAAGCTGCTCACGCCCGAGGCCTACGACCAGCTGTTCACGATGCACGGCATCACGATGATCTTCCTGGTCGTGATCCCGATGACCACGGGCGCGTTCGGGAACTACCTGATACCGCTGATGATCGGCGCGCGCGACATGGCCTTCCCGCGCATGAACGCCGTCTCCTTCTGGGTCTTCCTCGGGTCCGGGATCTTCCTGTACATCGCGCTCGCCACCGGGCAGGCGCCCAACGCGGGCTGGTTCGACTACGTGCCGCTGGCCTCCAAGCAGTACGACCCAGGGCTCAACATCGACTTCTACGGCTACGGGCTGATCTTCAACGGCATCTCCAGCACCGCCGCCGCGATCAACATAGTCGTCACGATCTTCAAGCTGCGCGCGCCCGGCATGTCGCTGAACCGCATGCCGCTGTTCTGCTTCGCCTTCCTCGCCGCCGCCTTCTCCCTGATCTTCGCGCTGCCGTCGCTGACGCTGGCCTGCCTGTTCCTCGAGCTCGACCGCCAGCTCGGCTTCCACTTCTACGACGTGGCCTTCGGCGGCGACCCGCTGCTGTGGCAGAACCTGTTCTGGATCTTCGGGCACCCCGAGGTGTACATCATCATCCTGCCCGCGTTCGGGATCGCCACCTCGATCATCCCCACGTTCGTGCACCGGCGCATGGTGCTGTTCCCGCTGGTCGCGCTGGCCGAGCTGCTGGTCGCCTTCCTCGGCTTCGGCGTGTGGGTCCACCACATGTTCGCGGTGGGGCTCGCCACGGAGGTGACGATCTACTTCGCCGCCGCCAGCATGATCATCGTGATCCCCTCGGCGATCCAGATCTTCTCCTGGATCACCACGATCCTCACCGGCACGCCCGAATTCACGACGCCGCTCTTGTGGATCATCGGGTTCATCGTCTTCTTCATCGCGGGCGGGCTGTCGGGCATCACGCTGGCGGCGATCCCCTTCGACCAGCAGGTGAACGCCAGCTACTACGTGGTCGCGCACTTCCACTTCGTGATCTTCGGCGGCGCCGTGTTCCCGATCCTGGGCGGCATGTACTACTGGTTCCCGAAGGTCACCGGGCGCATGTACCACGAACGCGTCGGCCAGCTCAGCTTCTGGCTGAGCTTCGTCGGCACCTGGGTGACGTTCTTCCCGATGCACATCGTCGGCATCGACGGCATGCCGCGGCGCATCTACACCTACGTCGCCAGCACCGGCTGGGGCGCGCTCAACGCGCTCGAGTCGATCGGCGCCTACGTGCTCGCCTCGGGGCTGCTGCTGGTGATCGTCAACCTGGCGGTGAGCCTGTTCAAGGGCGAGCGCGTGGGCGCGGACCCGTGGGAGGGCGACACGCTCGAGTGGTCCACCTCCTCGCCGCCGCCGGCCTACAACTACGCGGTCATCCCCACGGTCACCAGCGCCTACCCGATGTGGGACGAGCGCGACCGCCGGCGCGACCAGGAGCGCCTGGAGGGCGGCCGGGGGGTGCTGGCGCGGGGACACGAGACGCCCGCGAGCACGGTGCAGGACGCCGAGCTCGACGAGGTGCTGGGGATGCCGCCCTACTCGATGTGGCCGCCGCTGTTCGCGCTGGTGCTGTTCGTCGGCTTCGTGATGCTGCTGCTGGCCCACTACCTGATCGCCGCGGGCGTGGCCGGAGCGCTGGCGGCGGTGCTGCTCGCCTGGCACGCGCGCGAGCCCCACCAGGCGCCGCTCGACTCCACCGGCGCCGCCCCGCCGCCGCTGGCCCGCGAGGCGGCGTCGTGAGCGGCGCGCTCCCCGGAGGGCCCGCGGGCGAGCCGGCGCCGCTGCTGGCGGGCGAGGGACTCGCGCTGCAGCCAGCGCGCAGCGCCCTCGCGCGCAGCGGCGAGGCGGCCGCGCGCATGGCCGCCGAGCGCAAGGCCCAGCCGAGCGGCATCTGGGGCATGGCGCTGTTCCTGTGCGCCGAGACGATGCTGTTCGTGGGGGTGATCGGCAGCTACTTCTACCTCGACTTCCGCGTCGAGCATTGGCCGCCGGTGGGCGTGAAGCTGCCCGAAGTGCTCGACCCGTCGGTGCTGACCGCGGTGCTCGTGCTGACCAGCGTGCCGATGGCGCTGGCCGCGCGCCGCGCCCGCGCCGGCGCGCTGCGCGCGACCGTCTGGCTGATCGCGCTGGCCGCCTTCGTGCAGTGCGGCTACCTGGCCTTCCAGCTGCACCAGTTCGTCGCCGAAGCGCACACGCTGCACCCTCAGGCGAGCGCCTACGCCTCGGCCTACTTCACGCTGCTGGGCCTGCACCACGCGCACGTGCTGCTCGGCATCCTGTTCGATCTCGGGCTGCTGTTCTGGCTGCGCACGGGGCTGTCGGACTACCGCATCACCGGCGTGCGCGCGGTCGCGCTGTACTGGCACGTGATCAACGTGATCGCGGTGGCGGTGCTGATCACGGAGATATCGCCGTCGCTGTGAGCGCGCAGGCAACCCAGCGCAGCGATGGGCCGCATCTCAGCCGCGCGAGGCTCGCGCGGCTGAACGGGCTCGCGTGGTTCGGCGTCTTCGGCGGCGCGACAGCGTGGGCCCTGCAGTTCCTGCTCAGCTTGCAGTTCGGCCTCGCGCGCTGCGAATCCCCGGACGCGCGCTTCCCGCTCCCGGTCCACGCGTTCTCGATCGGACTGGGCGCGGCGGGGGTGATGGTGGGCGCGCTGGCCGAGCTCGCCGCCTGGCGGGTGTTCCACGCCACGCGCGAGACCCGCAACGACGACGCCCTGCAGCTGCCCCGTCCGGAAGGCTTGAAGGGCGGCGTCGCGCACGACCCGCCCGTCGTGAGCGCCGGCCGGCTGCGCTTCCTCGGCGCGGTTGGGCTGACCGTGAACCCGCTCACGCTGACGATCTGCGCGATGACCGCCGTCGGCGTGCCGCTGCTGAGCATCTGCCACCAGTCATGAGCCGGCTGGCACGCACGATCGCAACGAGGCTGCGCGGCGCGGCGGGCGCCCGCGCGCGCTGGGGCGCGCTGAGCGCTGCCGCGCTGCTGCTGGCGGCCTGCGAGGGCGTCGCGCTGGCGCAGCCACGGGGCGGCGTGCTCACGCCCCCCTCGCAGCCCGCCAAGCCCACCGTGCAGCTCGGCCACGAACTGTTCGAGGCCAACTGCGCGAGCTGCCACGGCGGCCTCGGGCAGGGCATCAGCCACCCGCGCCCCGGCGCGGGTGACATCAGCGGGGCGGCGCCGTCGTTGCACGGCGTGGGCGCCGAGGCCGCCGACTTCTACCTGCGCACCGGCTTCATGCCGCTGTCCAACATCCACGCCGAGCCCTCCAACCGGCGCGTGCCGTTCACCAACAAGCAGGTCGAGGCGATCACCGACTTCGTCGCCTCGCTCGGCGCCGGGCCCGCCATCCCGCACCCCAAGCCGCGCGCCGGCGCGCTCAACAGCGGCTTTGAACTGTTCACCGAAGACTGCGCCGGCTGCCACCAGAGCCTCGCCCGCGGTGGCTTCGTCACCGGCGCGCGCGTGCCGCCGCTGCAGGGGGTCGACGCCACCGAGATCGCGGAGGCGGTGCGCATCGGGCCGTACCTGATGCCGCGCTTTTCCACCAAGCGCATCAGCGACGCGCAGCTGAACTCGATCATCCGCTACGTGCTCTCCACCAACCGTCCCGACAACCGCGGCGGCTGGTCGATCGGCAACCTCGGGCCGATCCCCGAGGGCCTGGTCGCCTGGCTGGCGGCGATCGCGCTGGCGGTGCTGTGCCTGGGCCTCGGGCGGAGGCTGCGCGCATGAGCGAGCGCGCGAAGGATCGTCCCGAAGCGCAGCAGGGCGCTCCCGGCGAGGCCGGCTCGGCGGAGGCACACGGCGGCGCCGGCGCTGGCGACGCGCAGAGCGGCGGGAGCGGCGGCGATGGCGGCGGAGACGGCGTCGAGGCGCCCGCGCGCATCGTGCCGCCCGGCCTCCCCGACCGCGGCGCCGAGTACGTGGTGCTGGCGCTGCTGGCGCTGGCGATGCTGTTCGCCGTGGGCTTCATCGTGGTGTACGCGGAGTACAGCCCCGCGGAAGTGCCCAACCAGCTGCTCGGCGTGTGCATCGGCGGGGCGCTCGGCTTCGCGGCGCTCGCGCTGGCGGTGCTCGCCAGGCGGCTGGTCGTGACCGAGGAGCTCGAGGACGACTACCCGCAGGAGAACCCGCGGGAGCAGAGCGAGATCGCCCAGCTGGTGCACGAGAGCGCCAGCAGGATCACGCGCAGGCGCCTGCTGCTCGGGGCCGGCGCCGCCACCGGCGGCGTGCTCGGCCTGGCCGGTCTCACGCCGGTGCTCTCGCTCGGCCCGCTGTGGGACACGGCGCCGCTCGACTACAGCCCATGGCGCCGCGGGCGGCGGCTGGTGGACCCGCACGGCTACCCGATGCTGGCCTCCGAGGTCGAAGAAGAAACCTTCTACACGGCCTTCGCCGAGGGGGCCGACCGCGAGGACATCGCCTCCGTGCTGGTGGTGGTGCGCCTGCACCCGAGCGAACTGCGGCTGCCCAAGGGGCGCGAAGGCTGGGCGCCATACGGGATCCTGGCCTACTCGAAGATCTGCACGCACGCCGGCTGCGCGGTGGCGCTGTACCGCAAGCCGCGCTTCCCCGTGGTGGAGGCCAAACCGGCGCTGGTGTGCCCGTGCCACTACTCCACCTTCAACCCCGCCACCGGCGCCAGCGTGATCTTCGGACCGGCCGGGCGGCCGCTGCCGCAGCTGCCGCTGATGATCGACCCCAGCGGGCACCTGCGCGCCGCCGGCGACTTCTCCGGGCGCGTCGGCCCCGCCTGGTGGGGGGTGCGAGAGGGGCCTCCCACATGAGCGAGCCGGTCCGGGATCCGATCCAATTCATCGACGAACGCACCGCCGCCGCGCCGCTGCTGAAAAAGGCGCTGCGCTATCTGTTCCCCGACCACTGGTCGTTCCTGCTGGGCGAGATCGCGCTGTACTCGTTCATCGTCCTGATCGCCACCGGCGTGTACCTCGCGCTGTCCTTCGAGCCGAGCCTCGCCAAGACCGTCTACCACGGCCCCTACGCGCCGTTGCGCGGGCGCGAGATGAGCGACGCCTACAAATCGGTGGTGGAAATGTCGCTCACCTACAAGGCGGGGCTGCTGATGCGCCAGACCCACCACTGGGCGGCGGACGTGTTCATGGCCTCGATCGTGGCGCACCTGATGCGCGTGTTCTTCACCGGCGCCTATCGCAAACCGCGCGAGCTGACCTGGCTGATCGGCCTGGCGCTGCTGTTCACCTCCCTGCTCGAGGGCTACCTCGGGTACTCGCTCGTCGACGATCTGCTGTCCGGCATCGGCCTGGCGATCGGCTACGGCGTGCTGCTGTCGGTGCCGCTCGTCGGCGGCCCGCTCGGCGTGCTGCTGTTCGGCGCTGCCTTCCCCGGCAAGGGCGTGTTCGAGTCGCGCATGTACATCGCCCACGTGTTCATCATCCCGGCGCTGCTGGCGACGCTGATCGGGGCGCACCTGGCGCTCGTGATGGCCCGCCATCACACCCAGTTCAAGCGCGACGCGCGCCACACCCAGCGGCGCCTGGTGGGGGTGCCGATGTTCCCCGGCCAGGCGCCGCGCTCGCTGGCGCTGATGCTGGCGGTCGCGGCCGTGCTGTTCCTGCTGGGCGGGCTCGTGCAGATCAACCCGATCTGGCAGTGGGGCCCGTTCGAGCCGTGGCTCGGCACCAACGGCGCGCAGCCCGACTGGTATCTCGGCTGGCTGATCGGAGCGCTGCGGCTGATGCCCAGCTTCGACGTGGTGATCGGCCACTACACCGTCATCCCCAACCCCTTCTGGGGCGGGATCGCGTTCCCGCTGGTGGTGCTCGCCGTGCTCGCCGCCTTCCCCTGGGCCGAACGCAGGCTGACCGGAGACCGCACGGTCCACAACCTCGCCGACCGGCCTCGCGAGGCGCCCAACCGCACCGCCTTCGGCGTCGCCTTCCTCAGCTGGATCTTCCTGGTGTTCGTGTTCGGCGCCGCCGATCGCCTGTACGTGCTGTTCGGCGTCAGCTACGAAACGCTGCTCACGGTGTTCCGCGTGGCGATCTGGGCGGTGCCCGCGCTGGCGTTCCTGATCGTGCGGCGCCTGTGCCGCGAGCTCCAGCACGCCGATCGCGTCGAGCACGAGCGCGAGCTGGCCGAGCAGGAGGCCGCCCGCCAGGAGGCCGAGCTGATGCGCCGGCGCGAGCCGGTGATCTGACCGCCGCCTGCCGTTTGGGCCCCCGGCAGCGGGGTATGAGCCCACCAGCGCCGGGCGCTCAGGCGGCGGCGTGAACCTCGAGCGTGAAGGGAGCAGCATGAGCGAGAGCGTGGCCGATCACCTGCTTGAGCGCCTGGCGGTGGCGTGGGGCGTGAAGCGCGTCTACGGCTATCCCGGCGATGGCATCAACGGCATCATCGGCGCCTTCGGCCGCGCCGGCGAGAAGCCGGAGTTCGTGCAGGTCCGCCACGAGGAGATGGCGGCCTTCATGGCCTGCGCGCATGCCAAGTTCACGGGCGAGGCGGGCGTGTGCCTGGCCACCTCAGGGCCCGGCGCGATCCACCTGCTCAACGGCCTGTACGACGCCAAGCTCGACCACCAGCCGGTGGTGGCGATCGTGGGACAGCAGGCGCGGCTCGGGCTCGGCGGCAACTACCAGCAGGAGGTCGACCTGGTCACGCTATTCAAGGACGTGGCGCACGAGTACGTGCAGATGGCCACCGAGGCCGGCCAGATCCGCCACCTGATCGACCGCGCGATGCGCATCGCCCTGTCGGAGCGGACGGTCACGTGCGTGATCGTGCCCAACGACCTGCAGATGGAAGACGCGGTGCCGACGCCGCCGCACGCGCACGGCACGGTGCACTCGGGGCCGGGCTACGAGCGTCCGCGGGTGGTGCCGGAGCAGCACGAGCTCGAGCGCGCGGCCGAGGTGCTGAACGCCGGCGAGCGGGTGGCGATGCTGGTGGGCGCCGGTGCGCTGGGAGCGACGCGGCAGGTGATCGAGGTGGCCGACACGCTCGGCGCGGGCGTGGCCAAGGCGCTGCTGGGCAAGGCCGCGGTCCCCGACGAGCTGCCGTTCGTGACCGGCTCGATCGGGCTGTTGGGCACGCGCCCGAGCTGGGATCTGATGCAGGACTGCGACACGCTGCTGATGGTCGGCTCGAGCTTCCCCTACTCGGAGTTCCTGCCGGAAGAGGGCGACGCGCGCGGGGTCCAGATCGACCTCGACGGGCGGATGCTCGGTATCCGCTACCCGATGGAGGTCAACCTCGTCGGCGACAGCGCGCTGACCCTCAAAGCGCTGCTGCCGCTGTTGGAGCGTAAGGAGAACCGCGGCTGGAGGGAGAAAATCGAAAAGAACGTCGACGAGTGGTGGCGACTGATCGAGCAGCGTGCCCACGAGCCGGCCGAGCCGGTGAACCCGCAGCTGATCTTCCACGAGCTGTCAAAGCGACTGCCCGACGGCGCGATCCTCACATCCGATTCTGGATCCGCCGCCAACTGGTACGCGCGCGACGTGCGGCTGCGCGCCGGCATGATGGCGACACTCTCGGGCACCCTCGCGACGATGGGACCCGGCGTGCCATATGCGATCGCCGCGAAGTTCGCGTACCCCGACCGACCTGTGATCGCGCTCGTGGGTGACGGCGCGATGCAGATGAACGGGCTGGCGGAGTTGATCACGATCGCCAAGTATCGCGACCGGTGGCCCGACCAGCGGCTGATCGTGCTGGTGCTCAACAACCGCGATCTCAACCAGGTGACATGGGAGCAGCGCGCGATGTCCGGGGACCCCAAGTTCGTGGAGTCCCAGGAACTGCCCGACGTGCCATACGCGCGGTGGGCCGAGATGATCGGCCTGAACGGCATCCGCACCGACGATCCCGAGGCGATCGGGGCGTGCTGGGATCGTGCGCTCGCAAGCGACAAGCCGACGGTGCTGGAGGTCGTCTGCGACCCAGAGGTGCCGCCGTTGCCGCCACACATCACGGTCGAGCAGGCGCGCTCGTTCGCATCGGCGATCCTGCGTGGCGACCCCGGCAGCCGGCGGATCATCGCCCAGTCATTGCGCCAGAAGCTGCCCGAGTTTCTGTCCGCCCGATGAGCGGTAAGCGT
>DATJMM010000022.1:0-29880 GCA_035508735.1 Solirubrobacteraceae bacterium
CGGCGACAGGCCCTCGATCGAGTCCACGTCCGGCTTGTCCATCTGCCCCAGGAACTGGCGCGCGTACGCCGACAGCGACTCCACGTAGCGGCGCTGCCCCTCCGCGTAGATCGTGTCGAACGCCAGGCTCGACTTGCCCGAGCCCGACAGGCCCGTCATCACCACCAGCGCGTCGCGCGGGAGCGTCAGTGAGATGTCTTTGAGGTTGTGCTCTCGGGCCCCCGAGACGACGATCTGGTTGCTCTGCGCCATCTACCGACCATGATACTTGGGCGAACAGACGTTCGCCCGCCGCCGTGGGCGCAGTTTGCGGGCTCGCGCGCCGCCGGCCAGCGGCGTCCTAGCCCTCGATCGCCGAGTACACCTCGTCTATCAGCTTGAGGCGGTCCGGCAGCTCGAAGTTCTCCGCCAGGTAGCGCTCGGTGTTGGCGCGCGACTCGCCGTTGAGCGCCATGTTCAGCGCGATCAGGCGCGCGCCGTCGAGGTCGCCCGCGTCGCCGCCGGCCGCGTCCGCCTGCGCCGGTGGCGTGGCGTGCGGCAGCGGGTTCGCCAGCGCGCTGCCCAGCTCCGCCTCGAACGCGCCCTGCGGCTCGGGCGCCGGTGGCGGCGGCGCCTCGCCCTGCGCCGCGGGCTCGGCGTCCACGCTCGCGCGCCCGGAGGCCGCGTCGTAGAGCTCGCTCATCCCCCCCTCCACGGCAGAAAGGTCGGCCGCGAGGCGCCCGGCGCCGGCGCGCAGGCTCTCGATCAGCGCGCCCACCTCGCCGTCCATCGAGCCCACCAGCTCCAGCAGCTTGGCCGTCACCTGCGAGACCGCCGCCACGTGCTGGCGGGCACGGTCGATCGCCTCCTCGCGCGTGCGGTCGGCGTCGCGGTCGGCCTCTTCGCGCACCTGGCGCGCGCTGTCGAGCGCGTGGCGCTCGATTTCCGCGGCCGCCGTCTCCGCCGCCTGCAGGATGCTCTGCACCTGGGTGCCGGCCGCCGTCGCCACCGAGGCCTCGCCGCCGGTCACCGCCGCTCGCTGCAGCTGGTCGAACTCCTCGGCCACCGCCCGCAGGTGGGCGTCCACCGTCGCCGGGTCGTACCCGCGCCGGCCGATCGGGAAGTCCCTGCGCTCGATTGCCTGGCGGTCGAACTCCACGGCGGGCATCCTAGCGCCCTGCGCGGTCGAGACATTCACACGCACGGGCGCGCACGTGCGCGCGCGCCGCTCAGCGCGCCGGCGCCGGCTGTCCGGACGGGAGCGCGTCGTTGCGGCCGATCTCGGCGAGGTCGCGGCGCAGCTCGCGCAGCTCGTCGCGCAGCTGCGCCGCGTACTCGAAGCGCAGGTCCTCGGCGGCGGCCAGCATCTCCTCCTCCACCTCCACCGCCAGGCGCTGGAGCTCGTGCGCCGGCATCTCCTGCGGCGACGCGGAGCCGGCGCGGCGGCTGCGGCGTTTGCGCGAGCGCGGCACCTTCGACTCGGCCTGCAGGAACTCGGCGATGTCGGAGATGCCCTTGACGATCGTGGCGGCGGTGATGCCGTGCTCCTGGTTGTAGGCGAGCTGGATCTCGCGGCGGCGGTCGGTCTCCTCGATCGCCGCGCGCATCGCCTTGGTCTCCTTGTCGGCGTACATCAGCACGGTGCCGCCCACGTTGCGCGCCGCGCGCCCGATCGTCTGGATCAGCGAGGTCTCGCCGCGCAGGAAGCCCTCCTTGTCGGCGTCGAGGATCGCCACCAGCGAGACCTCCGGCAGGTCGAGCCCCTCGCGCAGCAGGTTCACGCCCACCAGCACGTCGTACTCGCCCAGGCGCAGGTCGCGGATGATCTGGATGCGCTCCAGCGTGTCGATCTCGGAGTGCAGGTAGCGAGTCTTGAAGCCCATCTCCAGCAGGTACTGGGAGAGGTCCTCGGACATCTTCTTGGTGAGCGTGGTCACCAGCACCCGCTCGTCGCGGTCCACGCGCCTTCTGACCTCGTTCATGAGATCGTCGATCTGGTTGCGGGTCTCGCGCACCTCCACCAGCGGGTCCACGATCCCCGTTGGGCGCACGATCTGCTCGACCACGCGCGTCGAGCGCGCGCGCTCGTACTCGCCCGGCGTGGCCGACACGAACGACAGCTGCGGCGTGATCGAGAGGAACTCCTGGAAGGTCTGCGGGCGGTTGTCGAGCGCGCTCGGCAGGCGGAAGCCGTAGTCCACCAGCGTCTGCTTGCGCGAGCGGTCGCCCTCGTGCATGCCGCCGATCTGCGGCACCGTCTGGTGGGACTCGTCGATGAAGCACACGAAGTCCTTCGGGAAGTAGTCCAGCAGGCAGTACGGGCGCGAGCCCGGCGCGCGGCCGTCGAGGATGCGCGAGTAGTTCTCGATGCCGGAGCAGAAGCCCACCTCCCTGAGCATCTCCATGTCGTACTGCGTGCGCTGGCGCAGGCGGTGGGCCTCGAGCTGCTTGCCTTCGGACTCCAGCTCCTCGCAGCGCGCGTTCAGCTCGCGGCCGATCTCCTCCACCGCCGCCTCGATCGTGCCCTCCTTGACGGTGTAGTGGGTCGCCGGCCAGATCGCCACGTGCTCGAGGTCGTCCGCCAGCAGCTCGCCGGTGAGCGGGTCGAAGTGCTGCAGGCGTTCCACCTCGTCGCCGAACATCAGCGCGCGGAAGGCCGTCTCGGCGTACGCCGGGAACACCTCCAGCGTCTCGCCGCGCACGCGGAAGCTGCCGCGCGAGAGCACGCTGTCGTTGCGCGTGTACTGGATCGACACCAGTTTCCGCAGCAGCGCGTCGCGGTCGATCTCCTCGCCGCGCTTGAGGATCTGCATGTTCATCTCATACGTCTCCGGGGAGCCGAGGCCGTAGATGCACGACACCGACGCCACCACGATCACGTCGCGGCGCGCGAACACCGCCGCCGTCGCCGCGTGCCGCAGGCGGTCCACCTCCTGGTTGATCGCCGAGTCCTTCTCGATGTACAGGTCCCGGCTCGGCACGTAGGCCTCGGGCTGGTAGTAGTCGTAGTAGCTCACGAAGTACTCCACCGCGTTGTCCGGGAAGAACGTGCGGAACTCGTTGCACAGCTGCGCCGCCAGCGTCTTGTTGTGCGCGATCACCAGCGTCGGGCGCTGCACCGCCTCGATCACGCCCGCCATCGTCATCGTCTTGCCCGTGCCCGTCGCGCCCAGCAGCGTCTGGAAGCGCTCGCCGCGCTCGATGCCCTCGGCCAGCGCCGCGATCGCCTTGGGCTGGTCGGCGGTGGGCGTGAAGGCTGCGTCGAGCTTGAAGTCGGGCATGGGCCTGGGCGTCTACGGTAGTGCACCGGCCGGCCCGGCTCCGCGCTCGCCGCCGGCCGGCGGGAGGGCGCCGGCGCGGCGCGTCCCCAGGCGCGCTGCGCAGGAGCGCCCGGCGCTCAGCTGATGCCGAGCTGGCGGGGGTAGGTCGCCCGGTAGGCGCGCTGGGCCGACAGCACGCGCTGCACGTATTCGCGCGTCTGCGCGAACGGGATTTCTTCGACGCTGAGTCGCCTGCCGGCCGCGCGGGCGCGCGCCACCCAGCTGTCGACGTTGCCGATGCCGCCGTTGTAGGCCGCCACCGCCAGCATCTCGTCGCCGCGGTAGTGGTCGAGCAGGTAGCGCAGGTAGTAGCTGCCGTAGGCCACGTTCACGCTCGGCTTGGCGAGGTCGGAGGCGGTGAAGCGAACGCCTCCGGAGAGATGGGCGAGGTAGTAGGCGGTGGACGGCAGGATCTGCATCAGCCCCTGGGCGCCGGCGGAGGAGGGACGCGGGTCGAACTTCGTCTCCGCGTAGATCACCGCCGCGATCAGCGCCGGTTCCAGGCGCTTCTGCGCGGCCTGTTCGCGGATGATGCCGGCGTCGCTGAGCGGCAGCGTGAGCTCGCGCGTGGCCTGGTGCAGCAGCGAGGTCACGATCCCCACGAACAGCACGCTGAGCGCGATCGCGGCGACCGTGGCGAACACCCTGCGGCTCATCCGGACAGCTTGTCAAGAACGCCCGACAACGCGCGCTCGAGCTGCTGCTCGCTGCCGTCGTTGTGCACCACGAAGGTCGCGCGCTCGGCCTTCTCGCGCTGGGAGAGCTGCCGGGCCGCGCGCTCGTCGGCGAGCTCGTGGCCGCGCGCGCCGGCGCGGGCGCGACGCACCGGCTCCGATGCGATCACCGCGATCGTCGCGTCGTAGGCCCGCTCGAGCCCGGCCTCGAACAGCAGCGGCACCTCCACCACCGCCGCGCGCGGCCGCGGCGTGCGCTCGCGCGCGCGCTGCAGCCACGCGGCCACGCGCGCGCCCACCATCGGCCACACCAGCGACTCGAGCCACGCGCGGTCCTCGGGCGTGGCGAAGGCGCGGCGCGCCACCGCGGCGCGGTCGACCACGCCGCCCGGCGCCACCTCCGCGCCGAAGCGCGCCACCACCGCGTCGCGCAGCTGCGCCCCTTCGTAGAGCTCGTGCACCACCGCGTCGCTGGAGAGCACCTCGGCCCCGAGCCGCGACAGCGCCGCCAGCGCGGTCGACTTGCCCGCCCCCATGCCGCCGGTCAGCCCCACGAACGGCACCGGCCGCATCGGGTCCTCGCCGAGGCTCAGCTCGCGTCAGTCCTGCTGCGCCGGCGCGGCCTCGGGCGCAGCGTCGGCCACGACCGCCTCGGCCGCGTCCGCCTCGGCGGCGGCCTGCTCGGCCGCGTCGTGCTCGGCGTGCTCGCCGTCGCCGTTGTGGGCGCCCACGCTCGCCTGGGCCTGCCCGGCGCTCGCGTCGCCGCCGGCCGGCGCCTCGGCCGTGTCCACCTCGGCGGCAGCCTCCGGGGCGGCCTGCTCGGCGCTGGCGTCGCCGCCGGCCGGCGCCTCGGCCGTGTCCGCCTCGGCGGCGGGCTCCGTGGCAGCCTGCCCGGCGCTCGTGTCGCCGCCGGCTGGCGCCTCGGCGGCGGGCTCCGTGGCGGCGGTCTCGCCGGCGCGCGCCGCGGGCGCCTCGGCGCCCTGCTCCTCGGCGACGTCCTGCGGCCCCTCCGCCCCGGCGTCCTGCGCCTCGCCCGCACGCGACACCGGCAGGATCTGGTCCTCGACGCGCTTGGCCGACAGCGACAGCCGGCGGCGCTCGGAGTCGATCTCCAGGATCTTCACGCGGATCTCATCGCCGGGATGGACGATCTCGCGCGGGCTCTCGACGTGGTGCGCGGCGAGCTCGGAGATGTGCACGAGCCCCTCCACGCCGTCGAGGATCTCGACGAAGGCGCCGAAGGTGACCACCTTGGTGACCTTGCCTTCGAGCTCGTCGCCGACGCTGTAGGTGTCGACGATCCGCTGCCACGGGTCTTCCTGGGTCTGCTTGAGGCCGAGCGAGATGCGCTGGCGGTCGCGGTCGATGTCGAGCACCTTGACCTGGACGGTGTCGCCGATCGAGAGGATCTCGCTGGGGTGGTTGACGTGCGACCAGGACAGCTCGGAGATGTGGATCAGCCCGTCGATGCCGTCGAGGTCCACGAACGCGCCGAAGTCCACGATGTTGGAGATCTGCCCTTCGACCACCAGGCCCGGCTGCAGGCGGTCGAGGATCTGCTGGCGCACCTCCTTGCGCTCCTCCTCGAGCACCGCGCGGCGCGAGAGCACCACGTTGTTGCGCGAGCGGTTGAGCTCGATCACCTTGGTCTCGATCTTGGTGCCCATGTACTCGTCGAGATTGGGCACGCGACGGATGTCCACGAGCGAGGCGGGCAGGAAGCCGCGCACCCCCAGGTCGATGATGAGGCCGCCCTTGACCACCTCGATGACCGTGCCCTCGACCGGCTCGCCGGACTCGGCCGCGGTTTCTATGCGCCGCCACGCTTTCTCGAAGCGGGCGCGCTTCTTGGACATGATCAGGCGGCCGTCCTGGTCCTCCTTGGTGAGGACGATGGCGTCGACCTCCTCGCCCAGGTGCACCTCCTCGGCGGGGTCGACCGCCTTGCGGATCGACAGCTCGTTGGCCGGGATCACGCCCTCGGACTTGTAGCCGATGTCGACCAGCACCTCGTCCTTGTCGATGCGCACCACGTGGCCGGTGACGACCTCGCCCTCCTCGATCGGACGGAAGGTCGCGTCGTAGTTGGGCACGATCTGCCCGTCGAGTTCCAACAGCAGGCCGTTGGACCCGTCCACCACGCGGGCTTGAGGATTCTCTGTCACAGTTTGCACCCGGCGAAGCGTAGCGCAGCCGTATCATTGCGGCCATATGCCCGTGCGAGCGACCAAGCGGGGAGCCGAGCGCACCCGTCTGGAGCGCGACTGCGACGTGCTCGTGTGCGGCGCCAGCTTCGCCGGCCTCGCCGTCGCGCGCGAACTGGCCGGATCGGGCGCGCGGGTGCTGGTGCTCGACCGCTACGAGCTCGGCGAGCGGCAGACCTCGGCGTGCGCCATGCCCACGGCGTGGATGCGGGCGCTGGAGCTGATGGCATCGCACCGCCAGAGCTTCGACGAGATCGTGGTGCACACCCCGTACCGCAGCGCGCGCTGGTCGCTGCCGTGGTCGTTCTCGACGTTCGACTACCGCGAGCTGTGTGCGCTCATGTGGGAGCAGGCCGCCTGCCCCGAGCTGGAGCTCGAGACCGCCACCGTCACCGGCCGCGCCGGCACCGTGGTCCATACCGACCGCGGTGAGCTGCGCGCGCCGCTGGTCGTCGACGCGCTCGGCTGGCGGCGGGTGCTCTCGGACGGCCCCACGATCCAGCCGCCGAATGCGCGCCTGTCGCGCGGCCTGGAGGTCCATCCGCACGGCAGCGGCGAGGCGATGGAGCTGTGGATCGACGCCGGCTACGTGCGCGCGGGCTACGGCTGGAGCTTCCCCGCGGGGGAGGAGCTGCGCGTTGGCATCGGCTCGTTCTGGCCCGCGCACCACGTCAAGGAGCCCACCGTGCGCCTGGCGCGCGACCTCGGCCTGCCGCCGGAGGGCTATCAGGGCAACTGGATCCCGCACCAGCTGCGCAGCGCGGTGGAGGACGGCGTGTTCTTCGCCGGCGACTCCGCCGGTCATTGTCTCCCGCTCACCGCCGAGGGCATCCGCACCGCGCTCTACTTCGGCCTCGCCTGCGGGCGCGAGCTGCGCGCGGTGGTGGAGCGGCGCCGAGGACGCGAGCAGGCGCTCGCGCGCTACGGCGCCTTCTCGGACGCGCACGAGCGCAAGTACCGCTGGATGCTGAACGTGCAGCGCGCGGTCGGGCAGATCACGCCGAGCCGCGCGATGACGGAGATCGCGCGGGCGTTCGAGAGCCGCCGGCTGTGCCGCTGGGTGTTCGAGCGCTACCTGGAGATCGCGCCGCCGTCGTTCGTGGCGGCCGCGCCGACCCCGCGGGCGCCGCGCGGACGCCTGGCCGCGGTGGGCGAGGCGGCCGCGGGCGCGGCCTGAGGAGCGGCTGCGCCGGCCGGCGGCCGGCGGCGCGCCAGCCACCGCGGCGCCAGCCGCCGCGGGTCCGCGCTCAGGCGACCTCGCGCAGGCGCGGCCTGAGCGTGTCGAGGGCGGCGAGCGCGAGCCGGCTGGCGTGCATGGCGCTGGCCCAGGAGACCTCGGCGAGCAGCCCGTCGGCGGCGACCCTGTCGCCGGCCAGGAACACCCCGTCGCCGCGGTCGACCGCCGGGCGCTCGCGCCACGTGCTGCCCGGCATGTCGATCGCGCCGCTGCGCGCGTCCATCACCTGGCGCCGACGCCACGTCTCGCGCCCGCGCCAGTCCTCCAGCCCCACGTCGAGCAGGCGCTCCAGGCGCAGCGTGGCCTGGTCGGCGCTCTCCTGCGGGCGGATCGGCATCTGTGCCTGGACCAGCTCCTCACCGTCGGGGGCGATCGACGGGTTGGTGGTGGAGTAGCGCCCGATCCAGCCCGACTCGTCCATGTCGGAGACGAGCGCGGGGTCGCCGCGGCGGTGGCGCAGGCCGAGGTCGATGCAGACGGTCTTGCCGCTGGGCCAGCTCAGCTCGCGCTCGCCGAGCAGCTCGCGCGCCTGCTCGAGCTCGGCGGTGACGATCACGGGGGGCGGCGGCAGCTCCTGGACGCGCGCGCCGGTCTGCACGTCCACGCCGAGCCGGCGCACGCGCCGCTCGAGCGAGTCGACCAGCGCGCTCCAGCCGCCCACCGGGTAGCGCACCGGCGTGGGGGTCGACAGCAGCAGCCTGACCGCGCGCGGCCACGTGAACGCCGCGGAGAGCTCGCCGGGGTCGTGGTGGTAGGTGAACACCCCGCAGGCCGAGGACAGCAGCGCGGCGGTGCGCTCGTCGCTGTGGCTGGCAGCCCAGGTGCGGAAGTCCACGTCGACCGGCGCTTCGCGCCCGCGCAGGCGCAGCACGCTCGGCAGCACGCCCAGCGGCGGCGTGCGCCGCAGCGCGCCGTCGACGCGCAGGCGCGCCGCCGTCAGCCGCGGCTTGCAGTAGGCGGGCAGGATCTCGCGCTCGCGCATCCACTGCCAGAAGGGCCCTTCGTAGAGGGCGTGCGGGCCGAGGTTCGCCCGATAGGGGCCGTCGGTGCTGCGGGCGCGACCGCCGAGGCGCTCGTGGGCCTCGAGCAGCGTCACGGCTGCGCCCTCTTCGGCGCACTGGATCGCCGCCGTCAGCCCCGCGATGCCGCCGCCGACGATCGTCACATGCCTGTGCGCGCTGGTGCTGCCGTTGCTCTGGCTCATCGTCGAAGCCTCCATTTTCGGGCCCGCCCCATCGGAGCCGGCGTCGCTCGTATGGACAGTGAGCACAAGCTAGACCGATACTGGCCTGCTTTACAGTGCCAGTGATGGGCGTGGAGAGAGGACCAGTTGCCGATGTGCGGGGGCCCGCCCTGCTGATCGAGCTCGACCGCCGCGGCGAGCTGCCGTTGCACGAGCAGATCGAGCTGACGCTGCGCCGGCGCATCCGCTCGGGCGTGCTCGCAAGCGACGCCCGCCTGCCGTCGACCCGCTCGCTCGCGCGGGAGCTCGGCGTCTCCCGCGGCGTCGTCAGCGAGGCGTACGGCCAGCTGGCGGCCGAGGGGTACCTGACGATCACGCAGGGAGCGCCGGCGCGGGTCGCGCGCGCGGTGCGCACGCTCGCGCCGAGGCCGCAGGCGCGCTCGCTGCTGCAGAGCTATCCCTACCACTTCCACAGCGGCCTGCCCGACCTCGCCGGCTTCCCGCGCGACGCGTGGCTGCGATCGCTGCGCGCGGCGCTGCGCGAGTTCCCGCTGGACTCCGTCGGCTACGGCGACCCGCGCGGCGTGCCGGCATTGCGCGAAGCCCTCAGCGAGTACCTCGGTCGCGTGCGCGGCGTCGAGGCCGACCCCGAGTACACGCTGGTGTGCACCGGCTTCATGCAGGCCTTCTCGCTGGTGTGCCGCGCGCTGAGGGCGCGCGGCGTCCAGAGCATCGCGCTGGAGGACCCCGGCTGGCACGTGCACAGGCTGATCGTGGAGAGCGCCGGCATGGAGATCGTGCCGGTGGCGGTCGACGCGCGTGGCCTGCGCGTGCAGGAGCTGGCGCGCACGGACGCGGCGGCCGTGCTGGTGACCGCCGCCCACCAGTTCCCAACCGGCGTGGTGCTCGCGCCCGAGCGGCGCGCGGCGCTGATCGAGTGGGCGGGCGAGGAGCGGCTGATCATCGAGGACGACTTCGACGCGGAGTACCGCTACGACCGCGTGGCGGTGGGCGCGCTGCAGGGGCTCGCGCCCGAGCACGTCGCCTACATCGGCTCGGCCAGCAAGCGCCTGGCCCCCGGCCTGCGCCAGGGCTGGCTGCTGGCGCCGTCGTGGCTGGCGTGGGAGCTGACCGCGCTGAAGGCCGTGGAGGACGGCGGCTCCGAGACGGTGGGGCAGCTCGCGCTGTGCGACTTCATCGCCCGCGGCGAGCTCGACCGTCACGTGCGCCGCATGCGCCTGCGCTACCAGCGCCGCCGCGAGGCGCTGCTGGAGGCGGTCGCCCGCTGGCTGCCGCAGTGCCGGATCGCGAGCCCAGGCGCAGCCGGCCTGTTCGAGCTGCTGGATCTGCCGGAGGAGCTCGAGGAGCCGCTGCTGCTGCGCGCGGCGGCGGCGCGTGGCGTGGGCATGGAGGGGCTCAGCTGGCACCGCTTCGCCGCGAGCGGCAAGCCGGGCGTGCTGCTGGGCTACGCCAGCCTGCCCGAGCCCGCGATCGAGCAGGGGGTGCGGCTGATCGCCGAGGCGCTCGCCGAGGTCGCCTCCGCATGATCCCTGCTCGCCTCACTTGGCCTCCAGCCAGGTGCGACCGGCGCCCACGTCGACCGCGAGCGGCGGCTCGCGCGGCTCCCACACGCCCACCATCTCGCGCTCGATCAGCTCGCGGGCGCCGGACAGCTCCCGCGGCGGGCCTTCAAACAGCAGCTCGTCGTGGATCGTCAGCAGCAGGCGCGTCTGCATGCCCTCGCTCGCCAGCGCGTGGTGGCAGCGCACCATCGCCAGCTTGATGATGTCGGCGGCGGTGCCCTGGATCACGGTGTTCACCGCCAGGCGCTCGCCGAGCGTGCGCACCTGGTAGTTGCGCGCGCGCAGCTCCGGGATCTGCCGGCGCCGGCCCCACAGCGTGGTCACGTAGCCCTGCTCCTTGGCTCGCTCGATCGTGCTCTGCATCAGCTCGGCCACGCACGGGAAGCGCCCGAGGTAGGCGTCGATGAACTCCCGCGCCTCCTCGCGCGGGATGTTGAGGCGGTCGGCCAGCCCGAAGTCCGACAGGCCGTAGACGATGCCGTAGTTGATCATCTTCGCCTTCGAGCGCATGCCGGGGTCGATCGCGTCGGCCTGGACGGCGAACACGCGCGAGGCGGTGGCGGTGTGCACGTCCTCCCCGCGCGCGAAGATCTCCTTCAGCGCGTCCTCGCCGGCGACGTGGGCCAGCACCCGCAGCTCGATCTGGGAGTAGTCGGCGGAGATCAGCACGCTGCCGTCCTCGGCCTCGAAGCAGCCGCGGATCTCGCGCCCGAGGGGGGTGCGGATGGGGACGTTCTGCATGTTGGGGTTGGTGCTCGAGAGGCGCCCGGTGGTGGCGACGGCCTGCAGGAAGGTGGTGTGGATGCGCGAGCGCTCGTCCACCAGCTCCGGCAGCACGTCGAGATAGGTCTTGATCAGCGTGGAGAGCTCGCGCCAGCGCTCGATCTTGGGCACGATCGCGTGCTCGGAGCGGATCGCCTGCAGCACGCGCGCGTCGGTGGAGTAGCCGGTCTTGCCGCGCCGCTTGCGCGAGAGCCCGAGCTTCTCGAACAGGATCTCGCCGAGCTGCTGGGGGGAGGCGATCAGGAACTCCTCTTCGGCCAGCAGGAAGATGTCCTCTTCCAGCCCCGCGATCTCCTCGCGCACGCGCGCGGTGATGCCGGCCAGGCGCTCGAGGTCGAGCCTCACCCCCAGCAGCTCCATCTCGCGCAGCACCGCCACCAGCGGCAGCTCGATGTCGCGCATCACGCCGTCGAGATCGCGCTCTGAGATCTGCTCGCGCTGCCAGTCGGCCAGCACGCCGAGCATCACCGCGTCGGCGGCGAGCGGGTCCTCCAGGTCGCTCGCCAGCCCGCGCTCCTCGCACAGCTCCGCCAGCGGGTAGCCGCGCCGCGCGGGCTCGAGCAGGTAGGCGCCGAGCAGCGTGTCGTGCGCCAGGTTCGCCGGCACCAGCCCCAGCGACTTGGCGTCGTGGGTCACGAGCGGGCGCTCGCCGCAGGCCGCCGCCACCTGCTCGCCGCCGGCGCAGTCCCCCACCAGCGCCTCGCCGGCGGCCACCGCCGCGAAGCGCCAGGGCGCCCCTTCGGCGAACAGCTCGCCCTCGGCGGGCTCGCTGGCGCGCGCCAGCAGCACCAGCTCCTGCTGGGGGTCGCCGAAGCCCGCCAGATCGGCCACGGCGCCCTCGCGCACGCGCGCGGTCAGGCGCACCTCCGCGGCGGGGGCCGGCGCCGCCGCATCGGCGTCCCCGAGCGCCTCCTCCAGGCGGCGGAGCGGGTCGCGCAGCTCGTAGCGGCGGAAGGTCTCGCGCAGGCGCGAGCGGTCCGGCTCGCGGGCGGCCTCGGCGGCCAGGTCCAGCTCCACCGGCACGTCGCGCTGCACGGTCGCCAGCCGCATCGACACGCGCGCGTCCTCGGCGTGCTCGACCAGGTTCTGTTTGCGCTTCGCTCCTTTCACCTCGTCCACGTGCGCCAGCACCTGCTCCAGCGAGCCGAAGCTCTGCAACAGCTCGCTGGCGGTCTTCTCGCCGACGCCGGGGATGCCGGGGATGTTGTCGGAGGTGTCGCCCTTCAGGCCGTAGAAGTCGGGGATCAGCTCCGGCGGTATGCCGTAGCGGTCGATCACCGCCTGGCGGTCGTAGATCTTGGTCTCGGTGATGCCGCGTGCGGTCGCCATCACCTTCACCACGCCGGCCTCGTCGATCAGCTGGAAGACGTCGCGGTCGCCGGTGACGATCATCACCTCCAGCGGCTCCTCGGCGCAGCGCGCCTGCTCGGCCAGGGAGGCGATCACGTCGTCGGCCTCGTAGCCCTCCACCTTCACGTTGCGGTAGCCGAATGCCTCCACCAGCGGTTCCATCGCCGGCCACTGCTGCTTGAGCAGGTCGGGCCTCGAGCGGCGCTGCGCCTTGTACTCGGAGAACAGCTCGCTGCGCCCGGAGGTGCCGGCGTCCCAGGCCACCACGGTGGGCGCCACGCCGTACTCGGAGACGATCTTCACGAGCATCGAGGCGAAGCCGAAGATCGCGTTGGTGGGCTCGCCGGTGGAGGTGGCGATCGACTCCGGCAGCGCGAAGAAGGCCCGGTAGACGAGGCTGGGCCCGTCGAGCAGGAACAGCCGCCGCGATGCGCCTGCCGCCGCAGCCGGGGCGGCGCCCGCGGGGCTGGAGCGGCCGCGGGCGCGCGCGCCCTGCGCGGTGGGGGTCTGCGCGTTCACGTGTGAGCACTCTACGAGCCCGCCGGGCGGGGCGCGCACGCGCGGCGCCCGGCCTCCGCGGCACGTGGCTCGCGTGTCATAACTCCTAAGATCACCCGGCCACACGACCGAGGGAGCTGGTTCTTTCAGGTGAGCGCCACGCCGAGCGCCCAATATCGCCTCACGATCCGCGTCAGGCTCGACGACGCCCAGGGCATCCTGGGCAGGCTGGAGAGCGCCGTCGGCGACGCCGGCGGCATCGTCGGCGCGGTCGACCTGGTCGAGGTCGACGGCAACACCAGCCTGCGCGACATCGTGGTCGACGCCTCCGGCCACGAGCACTGGCGGCGCATCCTCGAGGCGATCGACGCGATCGAGGGCGCCGAGGTGCTGGAGACGACCGACCGCACCTTCCAGCTGCACGAGGGCGGCAAGCTCGAACAGGCCAACAAGTACCCGCTGAAGACGCGCGAGGACCTGTCGATGGTCTACACCCCCGGCGTGGCCCGCGTGTGCCTGTCGATCGCCGACGACGAGCGCCGCGCCTTCCGCTACACGATCAAGGCCAACACCGTGGCGGTGGTCTCCGACGGCACCGCCGTGCTCGGGCTGGGCGACATCGGGCCGCGGGCCGCGATGCCGGTGATGGAGGGCAAGTGCTGCCTGTTCAAGGAGTTCGCCGGCGTCGACGCCTTCCCGATCTGCCTCGACACCACCGACCCCGACGAGATCGTGCGCACCGTCAAGCTGATCGCGCCGGCCTTCGGCGGCGTCAACCTCGAGGACATCTCCGCGCCGCGCTGCTTCGAGATCGAGGAGCGGCTGATCCGCGAGCTCGACGTGCCCGTCTTCCACGACGACCAGCACGGCACGGCCGTGGTGGTGATGGCGGCGCTGCTGAACGCCGTGAAGCTGACCGGCCGGCGCCTGGAGGAGCTCGAGGTGCTGATCATCGGCCTCGGCGCCGCCGGCATCGCCGTCACCAGGATCCTGCTCGCCGCCGGCGTGCGGCGCATCGTCGGCGCCGACTCGCGCGGCGCCCTGCACGTGCAGCGCGAGGACTACCTCGACGGCTCGATGAACGCGGTCAAGCGCTGGTTCGCCGAGGTCACCAACCCCGAGTGCCGCGCGGGCGCGCCGGCGGACGTGATCGACGGCGCCGACCTGCTGGTCGGCCTGTCCGGGGCGCGCGTGCTGCCCGCCGAGGCGCTGGCGCGCATGAACGCCGACGCGATGGTGTTCGCGATGGCCAACCCGAACCCCGAGGTGCTGCCCGAGGAGGCCGCGCCGCACGTGCGGGTGATGGCCACCGGGCGCTCGGACTACCCCAACCAGATCAACAACGTGCTGTGCTTCCCCGGCATCTTCCGCGGCGCGCTCGACGTGCGCGCGGGCGCAATCACGGAGGAGATGAAGATGGCAGCCGCGCACGCGATCGCGGCGATCGTGCAGGACGGCGAGCTGCGCGAGGACTACATCATCCCGTCCGTCTTCAACCGCGACGTGGCCCCGGCCGTGGCGGAGGCTGTGGCCGCGCAGGCGCGCGCCTCGGGCGCCGCGCCGACGACGCAGGACGGGCTCGCGCCGGCCGCCATCCCCGGCGACGCGGCCGCCGCGCTCGTCGACGGCCGCGCGTGAGAGGGGCCGGCGCGTCGAGGGGGTGGGCGCGCTGCGCGTGACGCTCACCGGCGCCACCGGGCTGATCGGCCTCCGGCTGCTCGCGGCCCTGCGCGAGCGCGGCGCGGAGGTGACGGTGCTCACGCGCGCGCCGGAGCGCGCACGTGCGCGGCTCGGCGAGGTCGAGGCGGTCGCCTGGGACCCCACGCGCGAGCCCGCCCCCGTGGCGGCGCTGCGGGGGCGCGACGCGGTCGTCCACATGGCGGGCGAGCCCGTGGCGCAGCGCTGGACGGCGCGGGCCCGCGAGGCGATCGCGCAGTCGCGCACGCTGGGCACCCGCCACCTGGTGGCGGGGCTGGCGGCCGCACGCCCCGGCCCGCGAGCGCTCGTGAGCTCCTCGGCGATCGGCTACTACGGCGTCCACGGCGAAGAGCCGCTCGACGAGGACGCGCCGCCGGGCACGGACTTCCTGGCGGGCGTGTGCGTGGAGTGGGAGGCCGCCGCGGCGGCGGCGCGGGCGCTCGGCACGCGCGTGGCGACGGTGCGCACGGGCGTGGTGCTCGACCGGGCCGGCGGGGCGCTCGCGAAGATGCTGCCGCCGTTCAGGCTCGGGCTCGGAGGCCCGGTCGCCGGGGGACGCCAGTACGTCTCCTGGATCCATGCCGACGACGTCGTGGGGATGGTGCTGGCGGCGCTCGCCGACGAGCGCTGGAGCGGCCCGGTCAACGCCACCGCCCCGCAACCGGCCACCAACCGCGAGCTCGCGCGCGCGCTCGGACGTGTGCTGGGACGCCCCGCCCTGCTGCCGGTGCCGGCGCTGGCGCTGCGCGCGCTCTACGGGGAGATGGCGGAGATCGTCACCGGCGGCGCCCGCGTGCTGCCCGCCAGGGCGCTGGTGCTGGGGTACCAGTTCGCCTACCCGCAGCTCGAGCCGGCGCTGCGGGCGGCGCTGGCGGGCTAGCGTCCATCGCAAGCAGCGGCTGTCGACGCCGCTAGTTGCCCTGTTTGCCTGACCTGATCTCCGTCGCGATCACGTTCGGCGGCGGAGCGGACGGCATCGGGCTAGGCGGTGCCGGCGGTGGCGATGACGGCGGGTTGGGCATCTCTACTGCACGAGTGTAACGATCAGCGCTGCCACCAAGGCGAGGATCTCGAACCCGAGCGCGACGATCGCTTCCCGCACCTTCTCGGCTGCATTCTCGAGTATCGCTTGGTTGTGTCGGTAGAAATCGTCGAGGTAGCCGGCCGCGGAGGCTTGCATCTGGCGCAGTTCCGCGTTGCTTTCCGCCGCCACCTTTAGCAGCTCACCACCAAGCAGCCCCGCGCGCCGGTCCTTCGGGAACAGCGCCGCGCCGCAACACCGCGCACACCAGAAGTACGCCAGAGCAGCGACCCCGAACGGGATCGCCGCGCGGGAGGACGCGCCGCCAAGGGCAACTGCCGCCACCGGCACGACGATCGATGCCGCCGAGAGGATCGCGGTCGCCTTTTCGCGCAGCTGGTTCTCGCTGCCATCCTGGGCTTCCAGCGCGGCGCGCGACAGTTCCAGGGCAAGTTCCTCGGGGGAGTTGGCCACGAGGCACAAAGTACGGCGGTGGCAGGACAAACGAGCTCGCGTCCGGGTCCCCGCCTCAGCATGTGGGAATGCTGGGCGCCCTCACGCGTGCGCCGGCAGCGCCTCCGGGCGCTCGCGCGGGCGGTTGTCGGTCTCGATGATCACCCGGCAGGGCCGCTTGCTGAGCAGGTAGGCGGCGGTCGGCCCGATGCGCTGCTCGCCGGCGGGCGCGTGGATCGTCGACCAGTAGATCACGTCGCAGCCCACGCGTTCGGCTTCCTCGACCAGAGCCGCGCCGGGGTTGCGCGTGCGGATCAGGCCGGTGTGGATCTTGATGCCCGCCCGCCGCGCCTGGATGCGAGCGCTCTCCAGCACCGAACGCCCATGCGCCTCCTCCTCCTCGAGCCCCGCCTCCAGCGAGAGCTGGCTCGGCACCGGCAGCACGTAGATCGCGTACACCACCCCGTCCTCGCCGATCAGCTTGGCCGCGCTGCGCAACGCCGACGCGCTCACGTCGTCGCCGAAGATCGGCACCAGCGCCGTCTTGTACTCCAGCTCCTCGAAGTCCGGCGGGCGCTCGGCGCGCTCGATGCGGTAGGAGGCGCGCGCGTCGAGACCCTGACGACGGCGGTAGACGAAGTAGCCGGCCATCCCCACCAGCATCCAGGGGATGCCGATCGTGCGCGCCTCGCCGTGCAGGGCCACCACCGCACACCAGGCGGCGAACGTGCCCATTGCGCCCAGCACCGCGGTCAGCGGGATCGAGCTGCCGCCGATGCTGAGGTTCCACGGCAGCCGGTAGGGGCGCTCGCGGTCGGGGTCGCGCACGCGCAACGCCACGATCGACACGTGCGCGGTGGTGAACGACAGCATCGCCCCGAACGAGTAGAGGTTCCCGAGCAGTTTCGTCTCGCCGGGGATGATCAGCAGCGCGGCGAGCACCGAGAAGAACACGATCGTGAACCACGGCGTGCGGTAGCGCGCGTGCAGTTGCGAGAACAGGCTCGGCAGCTGGCGGTGCTCGGCCAGCGACCACGACAGCCGCGAGATGCCGATCAGCCCGGCGTTGGTGGCGATGAACAGGATCGTGGCGGCGAGCACGCCGACGTAGTCTTTGGCGGCGGTCAGGACCACGCCGTGCAGGCCCAGGCGGGTAACGATCCCGAGCACGGGGTCGTTTTCGTAGGTGGTGCCGAGCTGGGTGGCGTAGTGGCCGGCGTGCTTGACGACCGGAAGCGCCGACAGCGCCACCACGGAGATGCCGGCGTAGACCCCGAGCACCGCGATGACCACGCGGTTGACCGCCCTGGGCACGTCCTCGCCGGGGTCTTTAGCCTCCTCGGCCATGTTGGAGACCGTCTCGATGCCGGTGTAGGCGACCATCGCCACCGACAGCGCGAAGATCAGCCGCGTCCACGTGGGCGCCACGCCGAGGTGCACCTGGTCGACGAGCAGCTTGGGGTTCAGCACCAGCACGAAGCCGAGGCCCACGAGCAGGCACTGCGTGCACAGGTCGGTGACCGCCAGCACCAGGTTGAGCTTCGCCGACTCGCCCAGGCCGCGGATGTTCAGTGCGGCCAGCAGCACGATCGTGATGATCCCGCCGAAGATGTCGCCGGGGTTGTGCGTCAGCGCCGGGAAGAACGCGCCTAGGTAGTGCGGCACGAAGAAGGCGGAGATGGCGATCGTGATGATGTAGTCGAGGCTCAGCGCCCAGCCGGCGAAGAAGGAGACGACGTCGTTGAAGGCATGGCGCGCGAAGGAGGAGGAGCCGCCCGCTTCGGGGAACATCGCCGCCCCCTCCGCGTAGGTCTTGGCGGTCAGCACGAACAGGCCGCCGGCGAACATGAACACCAGCGGCGTCAGCCCGAGCGCGTAGTAGGCGACCAGGCCCAGCGCGTAGTAGACGGAGGAGCCCACGTTGCCGTAGGCGGTGGCGAACAGGCCCGAGACGCCCACCGAGCGGCGCAGTCCGTGCTCTGTGAGCCGTGCCATCGATCGAGCAGGCTAGAGGGAAAGCAGGCGGCCCGTCCCGCGCGGGGGGCCGAGTGCAACATCCCGTGCACCCCAGTCGCCAAAGCAGGATTGGGCCGTATGATCCCGACGACCGGGCGCGGGCCAGCCGGCCACGGCGGTCTCCCGGCACACGCTATGGAAACGGCGCGACGCGAAAACTACGACTCGGGCGAGGACTTCGTCCTCGAATACGGCGAGCTCCGCTTCACCTTCAACGAGGCGGACTTCTCCGAGCGCTGCGAGCAGGCCGCGCTGAAGCTCGGCTTCGTCGGCGGCAGGCTCGGCGAGGACGAGCTCGAAGACCTCGTCAACCTGGCCGTCAACGGCGAGATCCTGGACCCGGCGTCGGCGCTCGGGGAGCACGTCAACGACTGCTGGCCGGAGCTCGTGGGGCCGGCCGAGCGCTCGCTCGTGCACTGGCTGCGCAGGCTCGTGTTCCGCGGCGCCTGGCTCGACCAGCGGGTCAAGGAGGGAGAGCTCGCGGTCAGCTTCGACGAGCGCTCCGGCGGCTTCCGCTACGTGCAGCCCGCCGAGGCCGGCTCGGCGCGCGCGGGCGACCCGATCGAGCTGGCGCCAGAGCCCTCCTGGAACAGGGTCGCGTACCGCCGCTAGGACGCCGCCTCGATCGCCGCTAGGCGGGCCTTGCGGATGGCGGCGGCGCCGTCCTCGCCGACGAGCAGCTCGGGGCGCAGGGTGGCGGAGGCGATCAGGTCGAGGATCGGCTCGCGGCCGGTGGAGGCGAGCGCGCGGTCGAGCGCGATCACGCTCGTCTCGCCGCCCAACGGCTGCTCGGCGGTGGCGATCACGGTCAGCGAGCCGCCCTCGCTCAGGTTGCGGGCCGCCGCCAGCGCCTTGCGGGCCGCGTGCGGGTGCAGCGCGTCGAGGCTGTCGATCGCCACCAGCGCGTCGCCGCCGCGCGAGGCCAGACGCCTGGCGGCGTCCAGCGCGCGCTCGACCGCCTGATCGGCGGCGTCGGCCGAGGTGGCGAAGTCGAGCGCCGCGATCGGCGCCGGCTCGCCCTCCCGCCACTGCGCGATCTCCTCCGGCCTCACGCCCACCAGCACCAGGCTCAGCTCCAGGCCGGCGCGCGCCTTCAGCGCCTCGAGCATGCGCCTGAGCGTCTCGGTCTTGCCGGCGCCGCGTGCGCCCACGATCGTCGCACGCGAACCCAGGCCCAGCGGCGTGAGCCACTCGATCGCCTCCAGGGTGGCGTCCTTCGCGTCGAGCGCCAGCCGCTCGCTCGGCCAGCGCACCGGCAGCTCGTCGTAGCGGGCGCCGTCGGACACGCTGTCGGCGGAGGCGCCGTTGATGGTGTCGATGCGCAGGAGCGAGGGGTAGCGCTCCGAGCGGCGCGGCGTGCGCACCGGGCCGGTCACGCGATCGCCGGAGACCAGCTCGCAGCGCCGCACCTGCGCGGCGGAGATGTACACGTCCTCGTCGGATGGCTCGGGCGGGTCCACGCGCAGGAAGCCGGAGCCGTTGCCCAGCACCTCGACCACGCCGGCCGCGATGCGCGCGGGCTCGCCTTGCGAGCCCTCCTGCTCGGCGTCCGCCGCGCGCCCGCGCTCGCCGTCCTCGGCGCTCTCGCGCGCGCGCCGCGAGCGTGAGGGGCGTCGCCTGCCTGCCTGTCCCCGCGCCGCGGGGGCGCCCCTCGAGGTCCGTGTGCGCGTAGGCGTTTCGGGCTCGCTCGCCTCGCCGTCGTCGTCGCGCGCCGGCGCAGCGGAGCCCGCGTGCTCGAGGATGGCGGCGATCAGATCTTCCTTGCGCAGGCGCCGGAAGCTCTCCAGCCCCACCTGGTCGGCGATCGCGTGCAGGTCGGCCAGCGGGCTCGCCTCAAGCTCGGAGCGCTCGAGTACTGTCATTGTCGGTCCTCTTTCGTCGTGGATGGGCGGTTGGCGTCCCCGCGCGTTGACCAGCGCCGGGCACCCGCGCCCACAGCCTAGCGGCGCCGCCGGCCGTTGCCGGCCCGGCCGCCCCGAGCGGGCCCCGCGGCCGCCGCCCTCGCCATGCCCCGGCCCGGCGCCCGCACGAGCGCGCCCCGGCGCGCTGCACGCCGCTCAACGGCTCGGCGCAGGGGCGGGCCGCGAGGCCCGCTCGTAGCGGATCTCCTCGCTCAGACCGAGCTCGCGCGGCGGCCGCAGGCGTCCCTCGAGCGCTGCGGAGACGGTGAGGAAGTCGCGCGCGCCGGCGACGTCGTGGACGCGGAAGATGTGCGCGCCGTGCCGCACGCCGTGAGCCAGCGCAGCGAGCGTGCCGGCCCCCCGCGCCCGCGGCGAGCGCCCGGTGAGCGCGCCGATGAAGTCCTTGCGCGAGATCGCCATCAGCAGCGGGCGGCCGAGCTCGTGCAGCGCGCCCAGCCCGCGCAGCAGCTCGATCGTCTGCGCCGGCGTCTTCGCGAAGTCGGGCCCCGGATCCACGATCAGCTGCTCGCTCGCCACTCCCTGCGCCCGCGCGAGCGCGATCCGCTCGCCCAGGAAGGCGAGCACCTCGGCGGTGACGTCCGCGTAGAGGCCCGGATCCTGCAGGCGCTCGCGCGGCGCCGCGCGCGTGTGCATCAGCACCAGCGCCGCGCCGCTCTGCGCGCACACGCGCGCCAGCTCGGGGTCGCGCAGGCCGCTGACGTCGTTGACGATGCTGGCGCCGGCGGCGATCGCGGCGCGCGCCACAGCCGGCTTGTAGGTGTCCACCGAGACCAGCGCCCCCAGCTCGCCCGCGAGGCGCTCCACCAGCGGCGCCACGAGCTCGATCTCGCGCCCGACCGGGGTCGGGGGGCTCCCGGTCGAGGCTGACTCGCCGCCCACGTCGAGCATGTCCGCGCCCGCCCGCAGCAGCTCTTCGGCCAGGCGCACCTGGTCCTCGAGGCGCGGATAGCGCCCGCCGTCGCTGAAGGAGTCGGCGGAGGCGTTGACGATGCCCATCAGCAGCGGCCCGCCGGCGCCGGCCGGCCGCTCGCCCTCGCCGCCGCCGCCCAGCTCGAGCGTGCGCGCGCGCGCCCGCAGCGTCAGCGCCGGCGCGCTCACGGCGCCGCCGCGGGCTCGCGCCGCGGGGGGGCGTCGTGATCGCGGATGGACGCCCCCACGAGCCCCTCGGCGGCCGCCTCGCGCGCGAAGACCGCCAGCTCGCGCTCCGCGCGCGCGCCATCCCAGGCGAGCTCGCGCGCCATCGTCTCCGCGACCCTGCGCAGCGTCTGCGAGCCGAGCTCGCCCGCCCCCGTCAGGGCGCGGGCGGCCAGCAGGCCGAGGCGGGTGCGCCGCAGCAGCACGTCGCCGAGGCTGCGGGCCTGCTCGCGGCGCGCCGCCAGCGCGACCTCGGCGAGCAGGTCGGGCAGGCCGGGCACGATCGGCTGCGCCAGCTCGGCGCGCTCGGCGGCGAGCGCCAGCACCTGGTGCGCGGCGTAGCCGTAGCGGGCGGCGAGCGCCCGATAGGGGTCCGCGCCCGCGGTCGCGCCGACGCCCTCCACGCGGGGCAGCTCGTCGGCGTCGATCGCCTGCCCCAGCGGGATCTCGTGGGTGCGGCAGGGCGCGTCGCGGGCGTCGCGCTCGACCAGGCGGTCGACGGTCATCTTGGCCATGCGCCGCCAGGTGGTGAGCTTGCCGCCGGTGATCGTGATCATGCCCGAGGAGGTCTCGTACAGCTCCGCCTTGCGCGAGATGTCGACCGACTTCTTGGAGTCGCCGGTGGAGATCAGCGGGCGCACCCCTGCGAACGCGCCGGTGAGCGAGGCCGACGTGAGGGCGGTGCCGAAGAAGGCGTTGACGGCGTCGAGCAGGTACTCGACGTCCTCGCCCGAGGGGCGGATGTGCTCGAGCGGCCCCTCGTAGTCGTTGTCGGTGGTGCCCACCAGCGCGTGCCCCAGCCAGGGCAGCGCGAAGATCGTGCGCCCGCCGCCGGCGGGCACGATCGCGCCGCCCACCAGCGGCAGGTCCTCGTGCGTGAGCGTCACGTGCGTGCCGCGGCTGGGGCGGATGCGCGGCAGCTCGGCCTCGTCGTGCAGCTCCTGCGGGCGCAGCTCGTCGGCCCACACGCCGGTGGCGTTGATCACGTTGGCGGCGCGCAGCTCGAAGCGCTCGCCGCTCTCCACGTCGAGCGCGCTCACGCCGCAGGCGCTGCCGCCGCGCTCGAGCAGGCCGGTGACCGCCACGCGGTTGGCGCACACCGCGCCGAAGCGCTCGGCCTCGCCGAGCACGGTGAGCACCAGCCGGGCGTCGTCGGTCTGGCAGTCGTAGAACAGGTAGCCGCTGGTGGGCGCGCGCGCCGCCAGCGCCGGCAGCAGCTCCACCACCTCCTCGCCGGAGATCACGCGGTGGCGCTCAGGGCTCCAGGACTCGCCCCTGCCGCGACGGCCGCCCGCGCCCTTGCGCGAGCGCTCGCGCGACATCACGTCGTACAGGTTCAACCCCACCCCCACCAGGCGGTCGGGGTGGGCGCCCTCGAAGGCCGGCACCACCAGCGGCAGCGGGCGCACCAGGTGGGGGGCGAGCGCCACCATCAGCTGGCGCTCGAGCAGCGCCTCGCGCACCAGCCCGAGGTCGAAGTTCTGCAGGTAGCGCAGGCCCCCGTGCACGAGCTTGCTGGAGCGCGAGGAGGTGCCGGAGGCGTAGTCCGCGCGCTCCAGCAGCGCCACGCTGTAGCCGCGGGCGGCGGCGTCCAGCGCCACCCCGGCGCCGGTGATGCCGCCGCCCACCACCGCCACGTCGAACTCCTCCTGCGCCAGCGCCGCCAGGGCCTGCTTGCGGTCGATCACCCCAAGCAGTCTCGCAGCTACAGCTGCGCCAGCTCGGCGGTGATTTCCGAGACCGCGGACTTCGCGTCCCCGAACAACATCGAGGTCTCCGGCTCGTAGTAGAGCTCGTTTTCGATGCCCGCGAAGCCGGGGTTCATGGAGCGCTTGATCACGATCACCGAGCGGCTCTCGTTGACTTCCAGGATCGGCATGCCGTAGATCGGCGAGGAGGGGGTGTTCTTGGCGGCCGGGTTGGTGACGTCGTTGGCGCCGATCACCAGCGAGACGTCGGTGCGGGCGAACTCCTGGTTGGCCTCCTCCATCTCCTCGAGCTGGTCGTAGGGGACGTCCGCCTCGGCCAGCAGCACGTTCATGTGCCCCGGCATGCGCCCCGCCACCGGGTGGATCGCGTAGCCGATCTCCACGCCGCGTTTTTCGAGCTCCTTGGTGAGCTCGCGCACCGCGTGCTGGGCCTGCGCCACCGCCATGCCGTAGCCGGGCACGATCATCACGCGGTTGGCGTAGGCGAGCTGGATGGCGGCGTCGGCGGCGCTGGTGGCGCGCACCGTGCCCGCGTGCTCGCCCGCGCCTTCCGCGCCGGCGACCGCGCCGCCGCCGCCGAAGCCGCCCGCCACGATCGCCGGGATCGAGCGGTTCATCGCCACCGCCATCAGGTTCGTGAGGATCGAGCCTGAGGCGCCGACGATCATGCCGGCCACGATCAGCGCGGGGTTGTCGAGCGCGACGCCGGTGGCGGCCGCGGACAGCCCCGTGAAGGCGTTCAGCATCGAGATCACCACCGGCATGTCGGCTCCCCCGATCGGCAGCACCACCGCGTTGCCGAGCAGCGCCGCCACCACCAGCATGCCGATGAACAGCAGCTGCGAGTGCGCCCCCGCGATCAGGTCCACGCCCGCGGCCAGCGCCAGCACCAGCAGCACCAGGTTGACCGCCTGCTGGCCCGCGCCCAGCGTGATCGGGCGTCCGGGGATCACTTCCTGGAGCTTGCCGAAGGCGATGTTGGAGCCCCAGAAGGAGATCGAGCCGACGATCGCCGCGAACACGGAGAAGATCGCCACGTACGTCGGCACGGCGCCGTAGGTGACGGTGTGGACGAGGCCCCCGGCGGGGCCGAACGGGCTCACTACGCGATAAGTGTGCCCGCCGTAGGAGGAGCCGTAGTGGCGGAACTCCACCCACGAGATCAGCGCCACCGCGCCGCCGCCGACGCCGTTGAACAGCGCCACCATCTGCGGCATCGCGGTCATCTTCACCTGGCGCGCCGCCGGCACGCCGACGGCGGTGCCGAGCGCCACGCCCAGCGCGATCAGCCCCCAGTTGCCCTCGCTGCGCTGCAGCAGCGTCGCCACCACCGCGATCGCCATGCCCACCGCGGCGGTGCGGTTGCCGCGCACCGCGGTGGTCGGCCCCGCCAGGCCGCGCAGCCCCTGGATGAACAGCGCGAAGGCGACGATGTAGAGCACGTAGATGAAGCTCTGGCTCTGCAGGAAGGTGGTGGCGATCGGCGCGGCGCTCACTGACCCTCCCCCTTGTGCTCCTCCGCGACGCCGGCGGTGGGCTCGTCCTTGGGCTTGGGGCGCGACTTGAACATCTCGAGCATGCGGTCGGTGACGAGGAAGCCGCCGACGATGTTGATCGTGCCGAAGGCCACCGCGATCACCAGCAGCGCCTTGCTGAACGCGTTGAGCCCGGCCAGCCCCAGCAGCACGAGGCCGCCCAGCAGCACGATCCCGTGGATCGCGTTGGTGCCGCTCATCAGCGGCGTGTGCAGCGTGTTCGGGACCTTCGAGATCACCACGAAGCCGATGAAGCCCGCGAGCACGAGGATCGCGAGGTTGGTGGTGAGCACGCTCGCCAGCGGCATCACGCGCCGCCCCCGGCCGGCGCCGAGCGCTCCGGGGCGGACGGCGCGGGCGCCGCCCCCACGGTGGCCTCCACCGCCTTCCTGGCCCCGTCGTTGACGATCTCCCCGTCGCGCACCACGCACGCGCCCTTCACGATCTCGTCCTCGAAGTCGAGCTTCAGCTTGCCCTCCTCGTCCACGAACAGCTCCAGCAGCGCCTGCACGTTGCGCGCGAACAGCTGCGAGGAGTGCTCGGCCATGGTGGCCGGCAGGTTCAGCGGCGAGACGATCTTGACGTCGTGGCGCACCACCGTCTCGCCCGGCTCGGTCAGCTCGCAGTTGCCGCCGGCCTCGCCGGCCAGGTCGACGATCACCGAGCCCGCCTTCATCCCCTCGACCGCCTCCGCGGTCACCAGCCTGGGGGCGGGGCGCCCCGGCACCAGCGCGGTCGTGATCACCACGTCGAAGCCCTTGATCGCGTCGGTCAGCGCCTGCTGCTGGCGCGCGCGCTCCTCGGCGGTGAGCTCGCGCGCATAGCCTCCCTCGCCGCTGGCCTCGACGCCCAGATCGAGCCACTGCGCGCCGAGCGACTGGACCTGCTCGGCCACCTCCGGGCGCACGTCGTAGCCGGTAGTGCGTGCCCCCAGCCGCTTGGCGGTGGCGAGCGCCTGCAGCCCCGCCACGCCGACCCCCAGAACCAGCACCTTCGCCGGGGGGATCGTGCCGGCGGCGGTCATCAGCATCGGGTAGAAGCGCCCCATCTCCTCGGCGCCCAGCAGCGCCGCGCGGTAGCCGGCGACGTTGCTCTGCGAGGACAGCGCGTCCATCGCCTGCGCGCGCGAGATGCGCGGGATCGCCTCCATCGCGAACGCGGTCGCCTTCGCCTCGGCCAGCGCGCGGATCGTCTGCGGGCTCGTGAGCGGGGCGAGGAAGCCGATCAGGATCGAGCCCGAGCCGAGCGAGCGGATCGCCTCGGGGTCGGGCGGCGCGATCGTCACCACCACGTCCGAGCGCCACACCGCGGCGGCGTCCGCCGCGATGCTCGCGCCGGCCTCGGCGAAGGCCTCGTCGCTCAGCAGCGCGTCCGCGCCGGCGCCGCTCTGCACGAGCACCTCGAGGCCCTTCGCGACCAGCTTGCTCACGACCTCCGGCACGAGCGCCACCCTGTGCTCGCCCGCCGCGGCCTCCTTCGGAACTCCGATCCGCATCACCAGGGGCGAGAACGTACCCGATCGCACCGATCAGCGGCGGGCCGGTGCCCGCGCCGGGCGCACGGGCACGCGCCCCAGGGCGGCGGGCGCGTATGCGAGACTCGACCCTTCAGGGCAGCCATGACGGTCAATCTCACGCGCATCTACACCAAGCTCGGCGACGGCGGCGAGACCCACCTGGGCGACATGAGCCGCGTCTCCAAGCTGCACCCGCGCGTGGAGGCATACGGCACCGTCGACGAGCTCAACGCCTGCATCGGCGTGGCGCTGCTGGCGGCGGACATGCCGGAGCGCTTCGCCGCCTGGCTGCGGCGGGTGCAGAACGACCTGCTGGACCTGGGCGCCGACCTGTCGGTGCCATCCCCCGCCGAGCAAGCCGGCGAGGAGCAGCGCCCGCCAGCGCCCGCACGGGTGCGCCTGCGCGTCAGCGGCGAGTACACGAGCTGGCTCGAGCACGCCTGCGACGAGGTCAACGCCACGCTGGCGCCGCTGCGCTCGTTCGTGATCCCCGGCGGCACGCCCGCGGCGGCGCAGCTGCACGTCTGCCGCACCGTCTGCCGCCGCGCCGAGCGGCGCGCGATCGCAGTCGGCGACGAGGTCAGCCCGGAGGTCGTGCGCTACCTCAACAGGCTCTCCGACCTGCTGTTCATCCTCAGCCGCGCCGCCAACGCCGCATCCGTCTCCGCCTGGTCGTCGGAGGACGACGACGGGGCGTCGCGGGAGAGGGAGGCGCAGGCAGGCTCGGGGGACGCCGCGTCCCCGGCACGCGGGGAGCCGCTGTGGGAGCCGGGCGCCCACGCCGCCGGGGAGTCGGAGCCGCCGGCGGGCGGCTGAGAGCTCGGCCAGCGACGCTCGAGCACGCGCAGCACGGCGACCGCGAGCGCCGTCCAGCACGAGGACACGAGCAGCCCACCCAGCACGTCGCTGGGCATGTGCCAGGCGAGAATCAGCAGCGAGCAGCACACGGCCGCCAGGTACAGGGCGCCGAGCGCGCCCACCGGCGCGCGCAGCCGCGGCGGGCTGACCAGCAGCGCGCACAGCACCAGCGCGGCCGCCGCGGTGGAGTGCCCGCTCGGCCACGATGCCGCGCCGACGAACACGCCGCCCACGTGCGCGTGCTGGTGGGCCACCAGCGGCTTGAGCTGCTCGGTGGTGTAGGGCGCGAGCGCCATCACCACCGCCACCGCCACGGCCGTGCGCACGCGCTCGCGCGCGATCGCGATCGCCATCAGCGCCACCCCCCAGAGCACGAACGGGAGCGGGCTCAGCAGGTGCAGCAGGAAGCTGGCCACTTTGTCCACGCGCGGGCCGTTGAGCGTGGTGAAGTCGCGCAGCAGCACCGCGTCCCGCCACCACAGCGCCGGCACCAGGTTGGAGAGCGCCCACAGCAGCGCCAGCGCCAGCAGGCACGCGCCGGCGAGCGCCAGCGGCGCCAGCGGCGCCGGGCGGCCATCGCGGCGCGCCGCGTCTCGTGACACGATCGTCCCGGCGGGCGCGGCGTAGGCGTGCTCCTGCATCTTCACAAGGGTATGACGCCGCCTTAAGCGGCCGTCAACGCGGGCCCGGCAGCGGCAGCGGGATCGTGGCCGCGCCCTGCAGCGCCACGGCGAAGCGATCCTCCAGCGCGGAGCGCGCGAGCGCGTGCGCGGCGAGGTCCACGCCGGCGACGTCGGTGCCGGTGATCACCCACACCGGCGCTTCGTTCTCGCCCCTGGTGGCCGCCACCAGGCCGGCGCTGCCGCGCAGCGTGCGCGCGCGCTCACCGCCTTCGTCGAGCAGCTCGAGCTCGCGCCCCGCCGCGGGGATGCGCGCGTACACGCCGCTGGCGAGCGGGCCGCGGCCGATGCTGGAGGCCTCGATGTCGCCCTCCAGGTACACCCACGGGCCCACCATCACCCGCAGCGTTTCCGGCGCGCCGCCGCTGCCGATCGCGGCGAGCGCCGCGGGCACGCCGGCGGCGCGCAGCCGCCGCGTGACGAGCGCGCAGGCGGCGCGCGCGTCGGCGGCGCATTCCACCCGTACCGGCAGGCGCTTGCCTTCGGTGCCGTTGAGGAAAGGCTCGGGGTAGGCGCCGACGACCGCCGCCTGGTCGTCGGAGTGGCTGGCGTCGTGCAGGTCCCACCACACGTGATCGCCGAGGTGCAGCGCCCTCAGCGCGGGCGCCTTGCGCACCTGCACGCCGTTGACGTAGTAGAGCCACTTGGTGGCTTCGCCGCTCCCGCCGGCGCCCGGCGCCCCCGACAGGCCGCCGATGCTGGTCACGTTGCTGTGACGGGTGCCGCCGCGCACGCTGTAGCCGGCGCGCAGCAGCGCCAGCACGCTCTCGCCGGCGCGCGCGCGCACGTCGCCGCTGCGGTGCACCACGCGCGCGCCGAAGTCGCGCGTGATCAGCAGCTGCCCCACGCTGGGCGCCGGGCCGACCGCCAGGCCACAGCCGGCCAGCGCCGCCAGCGCGGGCGCGGCGAGCGCCGCCGCGGCGAGCGCGCGGCGGGCGCGGCGAGCGCGCCTCACCGAGGCCGGCCCGCCTCGACGGCGCGCTTCAGGCGCGACAGGCGTCCGTCCCAGGCGCCCTCCGCCTCGCGCATCCAGGCCGCGGCCGAGCTGAGCGCGTGCGGGCGCAGGCGGTAGCGCACCTCGCGCCCGCGCGCCGGCGAGCGCTCGACCAGCCCCGCGTGGTCGAGCGCCGCCATGTGCTTGGCCACCGCCTGGCGGCTGATCGGGAGCATCGCGCTCAGCGCCGGCACGCTGGTGGAGCCGTCGCGCATCAGCTCCTCCACCATCAGCCGCCGCGTGGGGTCGGCGAGCGCCGCGAACACGCTGCCCACCGCGTCGCTCAAGCGGGCACCAGCCGGAAGCTCGCGACCAGCATCGCGATCGGCAGCGTCGGGGCGCTCTCGATCACCACCACGCGCGTGCTCGCGGGCGCCTGCGGGCACGCCACGATCAGGAACTCCACGCGGGTCGCGGGCTGATCGGCCGAGGCCCACCACCACACCAGCCGTCGCGGCGGCTCGGCCAGCTCGACTTGGATCTCCCGCTCGGGCTCCTGCAGCCAGCGCTCGCGCCCCTCCTCGGTTGCGAGCGCCTCCCACACCTCCTCTGGCGAGGCCTGCACCTGCACCTCTCTGCACACCGACATCGCGACCTCCGTTGACAACCATTTGGTTGCTATTGTGTTTGACAACCTGTCAGTTGTCGAAAGGATAGCTCCAGATGCCCCTGATTCCGATGGTCGTCGAGCAGAGCGCCCGCGGCGAGCGCTCGTTCGACATCTACTCGCGCCTGTTGAACGAGCGCATCGTATTCGTCGGCACCCCCGTGGACGACCAGGTGGCGAACCTGGTGGTGGCGCAGCTGCTGCACCTCGAGAGCGAGGACCCCGGCAAGGACATCTCGCTGTACGTCAACTCCCCCGGCGGAGGCGTGTACGCCGGCCTCGCGATCTACGACACGATGCAGTTCATCAAGCCCGACGTGCAGACGATCTGCTTCGGCGTGGCGATGAGCATGGGCTCGCTGCTGCTCGCCGGCGGAGCGCCGGGCAAGCGCATGGCGCTGCCCAACAGCCGGATCCTCATCCACCAGCCGTCGGGCGGCTTCGAGGGACAGGCGGCGGACATCGAGATCCACGCGCGCGAGACGCTCGAGCTGCGCCGCCACATCGACGAGATCTATGCCGAGCACACCGGCCAGTCGCTCGAGCGCGTCCACGACGACATGGACCGCGACCGGTACTTCACGGCCGCGCAGGCGCGCGACTACGGCCTGATCGACCGCGTGATCTCCTCACACGAGCTGACTCGGGTGGCGACCGGGTTCGCGGCCTCGCGCGGGGAGCCTGCCTAGATCCAGCCGAGCAACGGTCCGAACACCAGCCCGGCCAGCAGATCGACGCCGGCCAGCGCGCCGACGATCTGGATCTGGCGCGCGCGCGGCGCGTAGTAGACGGTGAACGAGACGACGTAGAACGTGAGGTAGCCGAACACGACGATCACCGGGAAGCTCGCGACGTTCCACCACCAGTAGTACCAATGAAAGACGCCGTCGGCGTGCAGCAGCAGCTCGACGCCGACCGACACGAGC
>DATJMM010000023.1:0-3816 GCA_035508735.1 Solirubrobacteraceae bacterium
CGCTGCGTGTGACGCGGCGGTAGACATCGTCAAGATGACCATACAATCTCAGACGGTCCGTGGGGGCGAGCGGGGCTCCAGGCAAGGGGCCGTGCGCCCGTCCCGGGGCGCCAGGCGCGCGTGGTGGAATCGGTAGACACGCCGGCCTTAGGAGCCGGTGGGCGAAAGCCCATGGGGGTTCAAGTCCCTCCGCGCGCATAGCCGTATTTGCAGGGATTTCCTTGCCGACATGCGGGAGCCGATCTGACCATCCAGCGCTGTGTTCCCAATCTGTGTTCCCCAGCACCCCACGAAGTGGCCAAAACACCGGGCTCGGCGCATGCCAGGCCTCGTCCGGCGGGTGTCCAGGTTCCGTGGCTCTCCCCCTGACGAGCGAGATATCCCCCTGTCTGCGTCGTGGATCGGGGATCCTCCCAGCATGATCCACGTTCCCGAGGACATCGCACCCGCGGTGCTCTCGATGCTCTCCGTGCGCCAGCGCTCTTCCTGGATGCTCGCGTCCGGGTCGCTGCTGACCGTGCCGTCCGGGTTGCCGCTACGAGCTGGACGCGGTGGCGCGAATGCCAGCCGTGCGCGCGTCCGGCGCTCGATCAGCAGGGCCGGCTCGATCCCGGGCCGGTCTTCTGCGTCGAACCGTTCCCGGATATCCGCGCCGTCCGCACGATCACAGACGCGCTGGGGTGGCGCACGCTGATTGCCGGCCTCGAGCATGGCGGCTTCTGAGCGCCGGCTCGCTGCCGCCTTGGCCGAGCAGCCCGGTCGAGCTGGTGCTCGTGATCTCAAGCTCGCACGGGCAGCTCGCGGCCACGAGCGCGATCAGGCGGTCCGCGCTGCCGGCGAGGCCGAGCAGCAAGCCCGGCAGTCCGCCGCGCAGCGACGGGAGTCGGAGCGGCCGTTTGCACTGGCCCCAGAACGGACGCTTGAAGTGGCCCCACCTCGCGTCGGTTGTTGGGTTGTTGGTGATGATGACGTATGGGCTTCGGCCGCGCATGGAGCGGAGGCCGTAGGCCGTAGCGGAATGCGTGGCCGGCGCGGCTGCTGGAGGGAGCCGGTCGGCTGTTTTTGGTGAAGGGGATTGCTCGCGGCGGCTCGTCGCAGGGCCGTAGATCGCCCGTGTGGGGCTGTTTTTCGGCGATGCTCGCCGGGAACCGGCCGGATCGGCGCTGATCGCGGCCGCGAGGGCGTTTTGCCGGTTGGGTGTGGCGTGTTCAGCGGGCTCGTGAAGCGCTTGTCTCATGCTTTGCGTCCTGCTTTGCGGCGTGAGAGTCCGTGGTGAAAGCGCCAGGACTCGCTGCCGGTCTCGATGATGTGGGCCTTGTGGGTGATGCGGTCGACGACGGCCTTGGCGAGCCTGGCGTCGGGGAACACCTTGGTCCACTCGCCGAAGGGGAGGTTGGTCGTGACGATCATGCTGGCACGCTCGTTGCGCTCGGAGATGACCTGGAAGACGAGCTCGGCGGCGCCGTCGGGCAGCGCCAGGTAGCCGAGCTCGTCAAGGCAGATGAGCTCGGTGCGGGCGTAGCGGGCGACGACGCGGGCGAGTTCGCGGCGTGACTGTGCTTCTTGGAGCTCGTTGGCGAGCGCGGCCAGTGTGGTGAAGCGCACGCGCCGGCCTTGCTGGCAGGCGCACACGGCCAGGGCTGTGGCGAGCATCGTCTTGCCGCTGCCGGACTCGCCGATGAAGATGATGCTCTCGCGGTCATCGATCCAGGAGCACTCGGCCAGCGCGGCGATCGTGGCCTGTGGCACGTTGGGGTTATCAGCGAAGCGGAACTCCTCCAGGCGCTTGACGAGCGGGAAGCGCGCGTCGAGCATGCGGCGGCGCTCGCGTCGCTGCGAGCGCTCTGAGACCTCGGCCTCCAGCAGCGCGGCCAGGTAGGCCAGCGGGGTTTGCTGCTCGCGGGTGGCCTCGGCCGCGAGCGCGCGGAAGCGTGTGCGGATCGCGGGTAGATGCAGCTCTCTGGCGTGCGCCTCGATCAGCGCCTCGAGCGCCTCGCTCTTCGCGGTCATCGTGCGGCTCCTCGCTCGAGCAGCTGGTCGTAGTCGGTGAGCGTGGGCTCTGGGCGCGCGGTAGCGGCCAGGCGCTCCTCCAGGTCGGTTAGAGGTGCGGGCACCTGACGCCCGGTGCGCCGCGCGAGCAGGGCGACCGCGCGCCCGTCGTGCGCGCCGGCCGTGAGCGCGCCACGCACTGCCAGCTCGACCGTCGCGGCGGGCAGCTCGCGGCAGAGCAGCAGCACATCGACCATCTGGCGCGCCGCCTCGCTTGAGCCCACGCGCGCCTTGATCGCCTGCCACAGCTGATCGAAGCACTCCGGCCAGGCACCGCGTTCGCGCTCCTGGCGCAGCGCCAGCGAGCGCTCGAGCGCGCCCGGCTTGCGCTTGAGCAGCTCCAGATAGTGATCCAGCTTGGCCGAGGTGCCAAAGCGCTCTCCCAGACGCTCGTGGCGCGCGACCTCCCGCCCGTCGTGGGCAAAGACGATCTCGCGCGCGCCGATGGAAGCGGCGACCCTGAGCCCGGCGAGCGAGACCGGCAGCGAGTACTGGTTCTGGCGCACCGTCGCCAGCGCCTTGCAGTCGACCCTCGGGCGCGCGTGCTCGGCGGTGTCCAGGCGCTCGGCCGGCAGCGCCCGCAACAGATCGATCTCCCGCGCGAGCGCCTCCCCGACCGTCTGCGGGCGCCCGCGGATCGTGCGCTCCAGATCCGCCACGCACGCCACGGCCAACAGCTCGTTCAGCTCCGACAGCGATGCGACGTCGGGCACCGGCACCAAGTGCGATCGGCGGAAGCGGCCCACCTCGCCCTCAACACCACCCTTTTCGTGGGCTCCTTGCTTGCCCACGCGCGTGAACTCCGACGAGAACAAGTAGTGCGAGCGCAGCGCCACGAAACGGTCAGACTCCACACGACGGCGGCCCTTCAGCACTTTCACGACAGCGGCGTTCAAGTTGTCGTAACGGATGAGCTCAGCGAACACGCCGCCGAAGAACTCGAACGCCTCGACGTGGGCCTCCAGGAACGCCTGCTGCGTGCAGCGCGCGTATGCCTGCACGAAGCACGCGCCCGAGAAGCAGGCACGCATCAAGAACAGGTAGACCTTGCTCGGCTCGCCGGCGATACGCACCATCGCCTCGCCCCAGTCGACCTCCGCCTCCGCGCCCGGCTCGTGGCAAAGCGGCACGAACACCTCATCCACCGTCTCCCCGAGCTCGCGCCGGCGCGCACGCACATAACGACGCACCTGCCGCTCAGACACCTCCACGCCGTGCTCGGCCCGCAACCGCTGCCAGACCCGCTTCGCCGTATGACGCTGCTTGCGCGGCGCGTCGCGGTCGGCGACCAGCCAAGAATCGATCAGCGCCCGATACGCCCCGAGCCTCGGTGCCGGCCGGCGCTCCGGACGCTTTCGCGGCGGCGGCAACGGCGAGGCCAGCGCCAGACGCACGGTGCGCCGGTGCACGCCATGGCGGCGCGCCAACGCATGAATCGACAGCCCCTCCCGATCATGGTCTCTGCGGATCTGCTCGAACAGCTCCACTCTCGATCGCATCCTTTCCGCGGTCTCCCTTCAACGCTCGACAAAGCGTCGAAGCTCCAACCGCGATCGGACGGAGGTGGGGCCAAATCAGACGTCCGCACTGGGGCCAAATCAGACGTCCGCGCCCAACGCGCACAGGATGGTGTTGAAGGGCGGTGCAAGCCGACCTCGCCCGCCCACCGGCTATGTCGTGCATCCGCTTTCGCCTCGTCCGGCACGGAGTTCGCGTACTCCCACACGCCTCGTCGATGCGCCGTCCCCAAGTCCTGGGCCTACATGT
>DATJMM010000024.1:0-4028 GCA_035508735.1 Solirubrobacteraceae bacterium
CCGCCGCCGAGGCCGCCGGCGGGCTGGTCGACGTGACGACCCCCGCGGCGGGGGAGTCGGTGAGCGAGGGGACGATCCTCGAATGGCGAGTGAAGGTGGGCGATCCGATCGCGCTCGACGACACGATCGTGGAGATCTCCACGGACAAGGTCGACCTCGAGCTGCCCTCCCCGGCGACCGGCACCGTCGCCGAGCTGCTGGTGGCCGAGGGCGACACCGTCACCGTGGGACAGGTGATCGCGCGCATCGCCGTCAGCGCGGACCACGCCACGCCGCCGGCGGCGCCCGTGACCGACGCCCGGAGCGGCGCACAGGATCCGAGGGAGGCCGAGCAGCTCGCGCCGGCGCCGAGCGCACCCGGCACGCCCGCCAACGCCACTCCGGTGGCCGCCCGCGCGGCCGCGGTCGAGGGCGTGGACCTGGCCGCGGTCGAGGGCAGCGGGCCGTCCGGCAGGATCACCAAGGCCGACGTGTTGTCGGCCAAGCCGCGACCGCCCTCGACGCCCTCGGGCAACGGAACGCCCACGACCAACGGCGCCGCGGCGGGCACCGCCAAGACGGCCGAGGCCGGCGTCCAGCCCCTGCGCGGCGGCGCGGCGGCGCTGGCGCGCTACATGGAGGAGTCGCGCTCGATCCCCACCGCGACCAGCTTCAGGACGCTGACGGTGACGGTGCTCGACGCGCGCCGGCGCGAGCTCAAGCAGGCGGGGCTGAAGGTGTCGTTCACGCACCTGATCGCATACGCGATCGCGCGCGCGGCCACGGACATGCCGGTGATGGCCGACCACTTCGCGGAGATCGACGGCAAGCCCAACCGCGTGCGCGACGGCCAGGTGAACCTGGGCCTGGCGGTGGACGTGGAGAAGAAGGACGGCTCGCGCACGCTGATGGTGCCGGTGATCCGCAACGCGGGAGGCCTACCCTTCGACGAGTTCCTGCGCGCCTACGACGAGCTCGTCGGCAAGGCGCGCACCAACACGCTGACCGCGGACGACCTGGTGGGCGCCAACCTGACGCTGACCAACCCCGGCGGCATCGGCACGATCGCCTCGGTGCCGCGGCTGATGAGCGGCCAGGGGACGATCGTGGCGACGGGCTCGATCTCCTACCCGGTGGGGCTCGAGGCGATCGGCGCGAGCGTGGGCGCGGAGAAGGTCATGACGATGACCTCCACCTACGACCACCGCGTGATCCAGGGCGCCGAGTCGGGGCGCTTCCTGGCGCTGGTGGAGGGCTGCCTGCAGGGCGAGGACGGCTTCTACGAGAGCGTGTTCGGCGCGCTGGGAGTGGAGCTGGCGCCGCTGCCGCAGGCACCCGCGCCGCCGGCCCCCGCCGCGGCGGCCGCGGCCACGGCCGCGCAGGACGCCGGCGGCGGAGAGCTGCTGCAGGCGGTGCAGACTGCGAGCACGTTCGTGAGCCGCGTGCGCAGCCACGGGCACTTGGCGGCGCGCCTGGACCCGCTGGGCTCGGAGCCCGAGGGCGACCCCGGCCTCGACCCGGAGGCGCTCGGCCTCACGCCCGAGATCCAGCGGCGGCTGCCGGCGAAGATCTTCCAGGTGTACGTGCCGGGGGCGACGCTGGCGGACGCTCTGCCGCACCTGCGCGAGACCTACTGCGGCACAATCGCCTACGAGGTGGAGCACATCGCCTCGCACCGCCAGCGCGTGTGGCTGCGCGAGCACATCGAGTCCGGCGCGTTCCGCCACGAGCTCACCAACGACGAGCGCCGGCGGCTGCTGCGGCGGCTGGTGAAGGTTGACGCGCTGGAGCGCTTCATGCACAAGGCCTATCTCGGCCAGCACCAGTTCTCGATCGAGGGCCTCGACATGACGGTGCCGATGCTGGACGAGCTGATCCAGCTGTCGGCGGCGCACGGCGGCCAGGAGGTGGTGATCGGCATGGCGCACCGCGGCCGCCTGAACGTGCTGGCGCACAACCTCGGCCGCACCTACGACACGATCTTCGCGGAGTTCGAGGGCGCCGCGACGATGGAGGCGGTGACCACGATCCCGCAGGGCGGCACCGGCGACGTCAAGTACCACCACGGCACGCAGGGCGCCTACAAGCTGCCCGAGGGCGGCACGATCCGGGTGAACCTGGAGTCGAACCCCAGCCACCTGGAGTACGTATCGCCGGTGGTGGAGGGCGCCACGCGCGCCGCGCAGACCTCGCGCAAGGGCCCGCACGCGCACCAGGACACCGACGCGGCGGTGCCGATCGTGATCCACGGCGACGCGTCCTTCCCCGGCCAGGGCGTGGTGGCGGAGACGTTCAACCTGCAGGGCCTCGACGGCTACAAGGTCGGCGGCACCGTGCACATCATCATGAACAACCAGATCGGCTTCACCACCGACCCCGACGACGCGCGCTCCACGCGCTGGGCCTCGGACCTGGCGAAGGGCTTCGACGTGCCGATCATCCACGTCAACGCCGATGACGTGCCGGCCTGCATCAGCGCGGTGCGCCTGGCCTTCGCCTTCCGCGAGGAGTTCGGCCACGACGTGCTGATCGACCTGATCGGCTACCGCCGCTTCGGCCACAACGAGTCCGACGAGCCGGCCTACACCCAGCCCGAGATGTACGCCACGATCAAGAACAAGAAGCGGGTCTACGAACTGTGGGCCGACCGGCTGGTGGCCGAGGGCGTCGTCTCGCCCGAGGAGGTCGAGCAAGAGGGGCAGGAGGTCTGGGACAACATGACCCTCCTGCACCAGCGCCTGAAGGCGAAGATCGCCGAGGTCGCCGATCAAGGCGGCGAGGCGAGCACCGGCGAGTACCAGCTCGACCGCTCGCCGAGTCCCGAGGTCGACACGGCGGTCCCGGCCGCGCGCCTGCGCGAGCTGGGCGAGCAGCTGCTGCGCGTGCCCGAGGGCTTCACCGTACATCCGAAGCTCGTCAAACAGCTCGAACGGCGCCGCGAGGCGCTGAACTCCGGCGGCCACGAGATCGACTGGGCGCACGCCGAGGCGCTCGCGTTCGCCTCGCTGCTGACCGAGGGCACGCCGCTGCGACTCACCGGGCAGGACACCGAGCGCGGCACCTTCAGCCAGCGCCACATGGTCCTGCACGACGCCAAGACCGGCCAGACGGTGTGCCCGATCCAGAGCCTGCCTGACGCGCTGGCGCCGCTCGAGCTCCACAACAGCCCGCTGTCGGAGCTCGCGTGCCTGGGCTTCGAGTACGGCTACAGCCAGGAGGCGCCCGAGACGCTCGTGCTGTGGGAGGCGCAGTTCGGCGACTTCGTCAACTCGGCGCAGGTGATCATCGACCAGTTCATCGTCTCCGGCCTCGCCAAGTGGGGCCAGACCTCGCGCCTGACGCTGCTGCTTCCGCACGGCTACGAGGGCTCGGGACCCGAGCACTCCTCGGCTCGGCTCGAGCGCTTCCTGCGCTCCGCCGCCGAGGGCAACATCCGCGTCGCGAGCCCGACGACGCCCGCTCAGTACTTCCACCTGCTCCGCCGTCAGGCGCGTATCGCCAAGCAGCGTCCGCTCGTGGTGATGACGCCGAAGTCGCTGCTGCGCCTGCCGCAGGCGGCCAGCGCGATCGCCGACATGGCAGAGGGCACGAGCTTCCAGCCGGTGCTCGCGGAGCCGGGCGTGCAGGACGACCAGGTGACGCGCCTGGTGCTGTGCACGGGGAAGATCTACTACGACCTCGTCGGGCATCCCGAGCGCGCGTCACACACGGGTCTCGCGGTCGCGCGCGTCGAGCTCCTGTACCCGTTCCCCGAACGGCAGATCCTCGAGCTGATGGCCCGCTACCCGAACCTGACCGAGGTGCTGTGGGTGCAGGAGGAGCCGCGCAACATGGGTGCGCGCGCGTTCATGGGGCCGCGCCTGCAGCAGATCATGGCGGCCGACCTGCGCTACGGCTACGTCGGACGCCCCGAGCGGGCGAGCCCCGGCGAGGGCTACCCCGCGGCCCACGCCGGCGAGCAGAGCCGCATCGCGCGGACCGCGCTCGACCTCGACGTGCCGCTCTCGCCATATCCGGTCAAGACGCCCGGAGAGCGGTGATCATCGTCG